>NZ_JBFULP010000017.1:0-1350 GCF_054049835.1 Lysobacter sp. P5_B9 | reverse complement strand
GATCTGCACCGCGTCGGGACGCAGCGTCGCCTTGTCGAAGTCGAAGTTCACGCCCTTCAGGTCGATCGACACCGGCACCGGGCAACCGTCCGGACCGATCGTCTGGCCGGCCTGCGAACCCGGGCACTTGTCGTCGCAGTTGTTCACGCCGTCGCCGTCGTCGTCGCCATCGGCGCAGCTCGGAGCCGGCGGCGGCGGCGGAGCGGCCACCACGGGTTCCGGACCCAGCGGGATGATGATGCCGACCGAACCCAGGATGTCGCCGAACCAGCTCTCGTCCGGAGCGGCAACGCTCTGGTCGTCGAAGTCGGCGCGGTAGGCCAGTTCGGTTCGGACGCCCCAACTACCCATGTCGGCCTGGATACCGGCGCCGACCTTGGCGGCGAAGGTGCCGTCCTTGCGATCATCCGGCGAATCCGGATTCGGGAAGGCGTCGAATTCTTCTTCGGACTCCTGATAGCCCAGGCCCGCCATGAGGTACGGATTCCAGTTGCGGCCTTCAGAGATGAAGTGATAACGCGCGTCGAACGAGATGCCGTACTGGCTCCAGTTGAGGTTCTGGTTGTCGTCGAAGTTGGGGTTCTGGTAATTCAGCTCGGCATCCACCGACCAGTTGTCGCTGAAGAACTTGCCGACGCCCAAGCCGCCGAAAGGAGCGTTGCGGGTGCCGCGATCGTTGTCCTGGAGATTGAAACCAGCCGAACCGGTCAGGTACCAGCGGTCGTCGAAATCCTGCGCGTTGGCGACCTGTGCACAGGCCAAGCCAGCGAGCAACGCTGTGCTCAACAAGCGGATCTTCATATTTCTGACTCCTTTAGAAATGTCGGGAAAACAACACACACGGCACGGAAACTGTGACCGGGATCAACGCGCGGGCGGAACCCCTTCACGATCCCTGGCGCGGGGGATCATAGCATCGCCGAGACAATTGTTAACATTGCTTAACGTAATACGCAAACTTTACCCCCTAACCGGCCATTCAGTTGCAATCGGCTCAAAAACGAAGCCCGGCGCAGGGCCGGGCTTCGCGGTAAGGCTGGCAACGTCGAAACTCAGTTCTGGACGTTCAGCTCGGTACGACGGTTCTTCTCGCTCTTGCAGCCCGGCATCGTCTGGCCCATGTCCTCCAGCGGACGGCTCTCGCCGTAGCCGTTCGGACCGGTCAGGCGCGCGGCGTCGATGCCGTTGCTGGTCAGATAGTCGTACACGGCGCGCGAGCGACGTTCCGACAGGCTCTGGTTGTAGGCGTCCTTGCCGCACTGGTCGGTGTGACCAGCCACTTCGGCCTTCAGCTCCGGATAGCGCTTGAAGATCTCGATCGCCTCGTTGAGGATCTGCACCGCGTCGGGA
>NZ_JBFULP010000016.1:0-2222 GCF_054049835.1 Lysobacter sp. P5_B9 | reverse complement strand
GGTAAAGAAGGTGGTCCCGCGTTGGGTGTCACCACTCTTGGTAGTTCTAGTCTCGGCTTTTGTTGTGGCGGTCTTGGCGGCCTCGCAATGAGGCCTAACAATTCATTCAAGCCGAAGCCGCTTCGCGGCTTGGCTTAATTCAGGCGTTAGGGCCCATGAATCAGACTCTGCTGGTCGGACTTTTCATTCCGCTTTTCATCATGGCCGTGCTGTGGCTGCCGATGGTCGGCTATCTGCTCCACTCTATTGCCAAGCGCCATCCCACCAAGTATCAAGCGATGGGACGGCCGTCGCTGTTCAACCCAAACCCGATGCACCTCGCCAGGTTGTTCCGCTTTCTTTTCACAAGCGAGTGTCACAGCCTGGGTGATTCCCGCGTTTCCGCTCTCTCCAATGTCATGCGGGCTTGGTTTGTCGTTTACTTGATCGGCGGGGTTGCACTAGTCGGGCTCGTGGTGCGCAGTGCTGGGCCCTAACAATTCATTCAAGCCGAAGCCGCTTCGCGGCTCGGCTTAATTCAGGCGTTAGGCCGCAGCATTAATTAACCGGGGAGTGCTGAATCATGCATCTCGACTTTGCGACGGCGTTGAACATCATTTCCACGTTCGCAATCGTCGGTGCGCTCATTTTTACCGGGCTCCAAGTGCGAGAGGTAAATACCGCGCGGCGTGAGCAGGCGTCAGTGGCCATGATTGTGACGACGCAATCGATTTCGGTTGATCTGCTCAGCAAGTTGCCAGAGAACGCCAGCACCACGGACATTGGGCTGAGTTCACCTGAGACGCAGCGCGCACTGTTCGAGTTTGGAGTGCGCCTCGAGACGATTGGTTACATGGTGCACCAGCGAATGGTGCGGCTCGCCACAGTAGATGATCTCATGGGCGGCGTAACTCTGGTGTATTGGTCGCGCGCGAAAGCTTGGGTAGAAGCTGAGAGAGAGCGGACAGGCAACCCTAAGCTTTTTGAGTGGTGTCAGTGGGTAGCCACTCAGATCACCAAACGACACGCGAAAGGCAAAGACATTCCGGCGTATCTACGCGATATGCAGTGGCGAGAATGACAATGATGGCAAAGAACATAATCAATAAGGCTCCGCGGGCAGCGGCCTAACAATTCATTCAAGCCGAAGCCGCTTCGCGGCACGGCTTAATTCAGGCGTTAGGCCGCTGGAAACACATCACTGGGGGTTTCAGGTTTCTATGACGCATCCGCTGATCATTCCCATGGCGGCGCATGTCGCGCTAGCTGCGTTCCTTTATGCCCTTCTCACGGTTGTTCGCGCTCCGGCAATCTGGGGCATCGGGCGCCTGCCGGATGGCGGCAATCCTTGGGCAAAGCTTGAGCCCCGCATCAGCGCCAACCTTTCCAACCAATTCGAGTGGCCGCTGCTTTTCTATGCCGCCTGCCTGATCCTTCTCCAACTGGGCGCAAGCCAGCTCTCGATAGTTCTGGCATGGATCTTTGTTGTCGGCCGTGTACTGCATAGCCTGGTCCAAATACTGACAACCAACATCCGCCTTAGAGGCGTCGTGTTTACAATCAACTTTGTGGCTGTTCTTGGTCTTTGGCTCGTGGCTGTCTGGCCAGGGCCAGCGGCCTAACAATTCATTCAAGCCGAAGCCGCTTCGCGGCTCGGCTTAATTCAGGCGTTAGCTGTGCCAGTGCCGTCCATCGCTCGGCCATTGTTAAAAGGGCATCTCTCTTGCCGACCAAACTTCCCTTCAGTACGTACCTGAAAGTCACAATGGCTGGCGCCCTGCTGTTCGGGGCGCTTTTCGCAAGCCTAGTTGTGCTCGGCCTGCTGGCCTCAGTTCGCGTGCCAGGTTGGTCGTTGCTCGCAACCTGGGCCATCGCCATGTCGTTCGTTGTGGCTTTCGCAGCCCGTTATGTTGAAATGCGGCGTCGCTAGAGATCAAAGCCGTAGTTGGCCGAGCTCAAGCGTGGGGCACAGCTAACAATTCATTCAAGCCGAGGCCGCTTCGCGGCTCGGCTTAATTCAGGCGTTAGCGCTACATAGGAACTTGCATGCCCAACTATCAGTACCAACCCTATTATCAGTACAACGGTCAAACCCATTCCCAACCTTTGCGCGACGAACTTTCTCCCGAGGAGGCTGGCCGGCGTCTCGATCTTTTCTTTGCAGAGATCGGAAGCTACTTCGAGGATGTCGGTGCGGTGATTGAACCTGTGGACACTGGCATCATTTCGATAACCGCAGAGGT
>NZ_JBFULP010000015.1:0-2674 GCF_054049835.1 Lysobacter sp. P5_B9 | reverse complement strand
GGGCCTCGGTGTGGGCCCTAACAATTCATTCAAGCCGAAGCCGCTTCGCGGCTCGGCTTAATTCAGGCGTTAGGTGCCATGTCGATGCTTGACCGTATCCTCAACATTTCATCCGTAGTTCGATATGTAGCCATCTACCGTGATGGGCATCTTTCCATGCGGTCTAGAGACGGAACCTCCGGAGCAAGCAATGAGGAGACAGACAAGTATGAGGAGCTGCTCGTCAATCCGACACTGCTTAAGCTGACGACGCAACGTGGCAACATCGACTGTGGTGGCCTGAATTACCTGATCGTCCGCTACGGTAATTTTTTTCAGTTTGTCCTTCCCATGCCGTGGGGCCATGTGTCGGTGTGCTTCGAGCCTTCGGCTGACCCAGTGTCGCTCGGAGAGCAGGTCATGTCCGTGCTTAGCGCGGCGGATGGCACCTAACAATTCATTCAAGCCGAAGCCGCTTCGCGGCTCGGCTTAATTCAGGCGTTAGGCCTCAGGGGGAGGTATGCGAACGATCTTCCGGACTGGATTCTTCCTTGCGACTTTCGCGTTGGCCCTTAGCTGGTTTCTGCTCGCTGACGGGTCGCCTGCGCACGAATGGCTCCTCGTACACCCGCTCGCCTCCAACCTCGCCATGGCGGCCAATTTGCCTGCCTACCTCGTAGCAACTCTTGTCTCAGGCAACGTCCATGCGCCGGGCACTACGCTGGTCATGGGCGCAATGGCCGTGCAGTGGATCCTTGTCGGCCTTCTGGCTGCGTGGGGTTACGCCAGGCTGAGGCCTAACAATTCATTCAAGCCGAAGCCGCTTCGCGGCTCGGCTTAATTCAGGCGTTAGGCCGCGGAAGAAGTGATGAAGCGTCTGTTACAACTGCTCCGAGGCGAGAACGCGACGTCGCCGTCCGAGCAAGTCCCACTGTGCTCGGACCTATCTCCGGGCGCCAAGCGCGTCTATTGGCTTTCCGAAGAGCTTGCTCGCGATCCAGAGCGTCTTGCTCAAACACACGAGCTAACACAAGATCGGTCTCGCCCCTTTATGGGCCTAGCCGGTAAACACGGCCTATTTGCCACTGCTCCTTGGTGGCAAGCTGTCAATTCCGGGCGGATACCAACCAGGCGTGTTGCGGGCGTTATCGCTCGCGCCTACCGCGCAGGCCAAGACAATAGCGGTCCGGCAAATACGGTGGCCGTTACGAAATCCGACGGGTCGAGTGAAACCATCGGTATTTACGTCAATCACAAGAACGATCGTCGCTATTTTTCGCCCGGAAACTTTGTTGAGATCATTTACGCGCTGGATGATTGCAAGCCGCAACCTGATGGGCGGGTGGAGCAAGCTGATATCGCGCTGGAAGTGGTCGTTGTCGTTAATACGGCCGCGGCCTAACAATTCATTCAAGCCGAAGCCGCTTCGCGGCTCGGCTTAATTCAGGCGTTAGGCCTCTCCAACCAACTATGACTTCAATGATCAAGAGCGCTCCAAAGTCGGTCGTCGCAGCCGCACTGCTTCTTGCAGTTCCTAGCGCCATATGGCTGATTGGTGCAGTGCGGTCTCTGGCAAATACTGACAAGTACTTTCTCTTGTCACTGCCTTTCGTGGCGGTTGTTTGCGCCTTGGTTGTGCTCGTTACAACCATTCTGGTCTTGGCAATTTTCAAGCGGCAGAACTGGGCCCGCTGGCTCTTGGCTGCCTGGACACTATTTCGGGTTGCTTCCTTCGCTGCCCTTTCCCTCTCACCAAAATTCACCGTTACCATTTCTGTAGTCGCCGCTTCCGCGCCCTACATCTTGGCAACTCTTTTCTTGTTCCTGCCTTCGGCCGGGAGCTGGTTCAGGCCTAACAATTCATTCAAGCCGAAGCCGCTTCGCGGCTCGGCTTAATTCAGGCGTTAGGCGTGGGTGCAATCGATAGCCGCTCGCTGTCGCTGGCAGTCACCGGGAAAGCCCCACAGCCCGCATTCGATGCAATGCCTTCGCGCCGCTGGCCTTCGGTCAGTCCGCGCTCCGGCAAGCAATCGCCCCCGGCGGCATCTCTCCCCGGAAATGCGGCGCCATCGGCTCCGGTGTTCCGGCCCCACACTCTCCCCGGATCACCGGCTGATTCCTTGCTCCCGGTCTCGCCGGCGACCGTTGCACTCGCCCGCTTCGCCACTTACCGTGGCGCCTAACAATTCATTCAAGCCGAAGCCGCTTCGCGGCTCGGCTTAATTCAGGCGTTAGGCCCCAATGAAAGCATCCCGCCAGGACAAGCTAGAGACTCAGCTCGCGGCCGCGGAAGGCGAGCTCCTTGAACTCCTTGCCATTGCATTGCCGTATACCGCACAGCACGGCGACATGCTCTTCTTCAACTCATCGTTTTATCCCGCCTACCTCGGGAGCCATCAGCTCGGCGAGCGGAATGAGCTGCTCCTGTCGCTAGCGAGCGAAAGCGTGGCCCTTCGAGAGCAACTTGGCTTGCCGGTGATTGGCTCCGTCGGCCAGCTATTTCTCTCCGCATGCAGCGAGGCGGCCAATACAGCCAACGACAACCGTCGCGGGCCGCGACAGCTCGCGGCTTGGCTGCTGGGGGAGTTGGGGCCTAACAATTCATTCAAGCCGAAGCCGCTTCGCGGCTCGGCTTAATTCAGGCGTTAGGCCCGCACCCAATGGCATCGCAACTCAAACAAACACTGATCAGCAC
>NZ_JBFULP010000014.1:0-3062 GCF_054049835.1 Lysobacter sp. P5_B9 | reverse complement strand
TTGTTAGGCCTCATTGCGAGGCCGCCAAGACCGCCACAACAAAAGCCGAGACTAGAACTACCAAGAGTGGTGACACCCAACGCGGGACCACCTTCTTTACCTTGGCGTTGGCTGGTGCGACCTCGGGCTCCGCCATCGTTTCCAGCAATTCCGTGGCCCTTTGCCAGTCTTCCTCGTGGAGAACGTACAGCCGAGAAGCGCTCCCAAGCATAGGGCCAGCGAAACCAGAAAAAACCCTGTCCGAGTCCGAGCAGAAGGTTTCTATGCCTTCTCCCTCAAGGGCGATCCGAAGAGAGTGGACGAAGCTGATGCTGGCAGATGAGCAGAGAAGCTTCATATGAGGCCTAACGCCTGAATTAAGCCGAGCCGCGAAGCGGCTTCGGCTTGAATGAATTGTTAGGGCTCATTGGCAGCCCTCAATGTACTGAATCGCTTCTGCTGTGCCTGAGTAATAGCGCGTGACCTTGCCATGATCTGTCTCGAACCGAATGCCGTGCAATTTGTCCCTGGAAAATAGGGTGAGGTACGAGCCATCGGGCGCCGTATAGGCGTGGGGTGAGACCTCAACGCGACCGGGGTACATGGCCAAGACAGACTCTTGCGTGGAGCCGACATGGGCACCGGACAGAGTAGCGACATTGGGGTTTGAGACATCGACTCTTGCGAGATGCTGATTTATGAGCATGAAGCCGACGCCGTCGTATCCCCGCTCTGGGGCCACGTACTCACACGCTTCCGAGTCCGCGTCAGGTTCTTCGCCCTTGAGCTTGCTGCCCAAGGCGCGCTCAAGGGCCTGGCGATCCATGCCAATGAGCACAGGGCCGTAAGAGTTGAAAGTGATCTTTGGCTCACTGGCCGGTGCAACCATTGCCGTATTGGCCGCAATAGCCAGAGTAAGAACTTGAACTATTGGGATATTGAGCATGAGCCCTAACGCCTGAATTAAGCCGAGCCGCGAAGCGGCTTCGGCTTGAATGAATTGTTAGGCCGCGCACCACTCGCCGGAGTGACTCGCATGACCTCATAAGGGCTGGCGCGACCAGGAAATGCAGCAGGCGGATAGTAGGCGACCCGGTATTCAAAGTTGCCAAGGCAAGTATGCATAAACCACTGTTCGGTCCGGAGCCCGTTATTTCCGGCGACAACGGAACCGACCTTTACGCGCTCAACGGCACAGGACTTGTCAAAGTCAGCCTTGATGAGGCTAAGCCACGAAGTCTCCAATGTGTCCGCAGCTTTAGCGGGTAATCCAGCGCAGAGGAACATCGCTGCAAGAGCCAACAGTTTTGTGAGGTGCGTCATAGCGGCCTAACGCCTGAATTAAGCCGAGCGGCGAAGCGGCTTCGGCTTGAATGAATTGTTAGGCCCCTACMCCTTACCCCTTGACGTGGTAGGAGAAGATGCCCTGACCAATGGAAGTGTATGACGGGTCAGTGCCCTGTTGAGGAGTGAACCCGGACCGAGGCACGAACAAGCCCCACTCTTGGACGAAGAAGGATGAGGTAGCGATATACAAGCCATCTGGTGTGGCATAGACCCGATCAGGCTTGAGCCGAGCGATTGCGGCTGGCCATTTTGATGCCGGAATGTCGCCCGCCTGGAGAGGGTCTTGCAAAAGGGCGGGGGCGGCTGACGCCAAGCTAGCGAGGTCCGACGGTTGCAGCCTGGGGCTACAGGCTGCGAGCGCAATGACCAGAAATGCGACGGCTACAGATTTACCGACCATAGGGGCCTAACGCCTGAATTAAGCCGAGCCGCGAAGCGGCTTCGGCTTGAATGAATTGTTAGGCCGCAACATTACGGCGGCCCCCGTGCCAGCGAATAGTAGCGACCACTATCTCGAAGCTAACGTAGATGGCACCAATATATGCTGCATTGATCCAGCCACCAGCGGCATTTGCGGAGCAGTGAAAGCCCAATAGGCATTTCCCCACCCGCAGGAGGAACTGACCTGCCAGAGCTGCAGCCGTTAAAGCGGCGACCAAAACTAGGGCAGTCTGCAAGGTCGGTTGGGCGACTGCTCTCGCGCTGCGGATGAGCATGTAGGTGCGCAAAGGCAGAGCGCCGATCGCAAAGAGACCGGTAGCGCCAAGGACGTAGAACATCGCTTGCCAGAGAAACAATTGCACGGAATCTGTCATTGCGGCCTAACGCCTGAATTAAGCCGAGCCGCGAAGCGGCTTCGGCTTGAATGAATTGTTAGGCCCCGACCGCGACACGGTAAAGCCCGAGTGCTATGCCAACGCCACTAACGATAAGGGCAAAACGTGTTGCGCCCACGTTAATGCGATTTTTGGCCGGCTTGCCACGCTGGAGCCTGACGAAAGCGTTACCCGCAAGAACAAGGGCAATGAACTGCAACCCCAGGCCGACAGTGATATTGAAAAGCGCGAAGCCACCGATGATGGTCGCCAAGACGATGGACAGCCAGAACATTGAATCCCCCTGAGACTCTAGGTTGAAGCGAGTTGGAAATTCATTCGGGGCCTAACGCCTGAATTAAGCCGAGCCGCGAAGCGGCTTCGGCTTGAATGCGCTCTAACCGTATGACCTGAAGTGAGAGCCATACAACAATGGCGAGGAGCGCGACGATCACCAGGTTCTTCTTCATGGCGCG
The DNA here is from genome assembly GCF_054049835.1 of Lysobacter sp. P5_B9. NCBI lineage: Bacteria > Pseudomonadati > Pseudomonadota > Gammaproteobacteria > Lysobacterales > Lysobacteraceae > Lysobacter > Lysobacter sp. P5_B9. The sequence continues at coordinate 445 of NZ_JBFULP010000014.1, read as the reverse complement.
TGGAGTTTCCTATGCGGCCTAACGCCTGAATTAAGCCGAGCCGCGAAGCGGCTTCGGCTTGAATGAATTGTTAGGCCGCAATGGCCCCGATCAGTGTGGCTACCGGTGCCCAAGCTACGGGCGAGGCAAGCCACAGCCAGGACAACCAATGCAGCCCCTTTTGGTGATTCCAGCCACGAAACAGTGCCATTGAAGCTAACGAAAAGAGAATAGCAGCGGGGGCAAAGTAAATGACGGCGATAACAAGGCCGTATGCGCCAGCGTCTACGGCGGTCGAGATGTTGCCGTGACGATAGAAGAGAACGAATAGACAGGCGAATACAGCGGCAGCGCTGACATCTAGCCATGCGGCTTTACGTGCAGATTGGGTGCTCTGTCCCATGCGGCCTAACGCCTGAATTAAGCCGAGCCGCGAAGCGGCTTCGGCTTGAATGAATTGTTAGGC
>NZ_JBFULP010000013.1:0-5160 GCF_054049835.1 Lysobacter sp. P5_B9 | reverse complement strand
GAGTAGCGTCTCTTGAGCGCGGCCAATCTACGGTCCGTGCCGGAGCAGTAGATCTCCAAGCTCTCTTCAACAAACGCGCGGCGCTCCACCTGGTCCGGCGAATCCCCTTCGGTTGGTTCGCCGCGAAAATGATCGCAAGCATCTCGCTCTACGACAAACGCCTCAACGTCCTGAGGAAGCTGGGGCTGGGGTGTTGCCGTGAGAGCAAACAGGAGCAGGAGAAGATTCATGTGGGGCCTAACGCCTGAATTAAGCCGAGCCGCAGCGGCTTCGGCTTGAATGAATTGTTAGGCCCCGCCCGATCGATAGGGGCGGCGAGCGAGTAGCACGCCAGCCACCACCATGACGAGGCCACTAAGTTCTAGCGTGAAATACCAGAATCTGTCGTCGGAACTTATAAATACAGCATCCGCGCCTTTGATGGACATCTTGATGGTTTGGCCGGTAGCTGCGTTCTCCGCATGCGGCCGGGTTGCCGCTAGATGACTCACATAGCGAGGGGTGCCCCAAAAGAACATCAGGCCACCGAGTAGAAATATTGCAATAGCGAGGATTCGCATGCGGGGCCTAACGCCTGAATTAAGCCGAGCCGCGAAGCGGCTTCGGCTTGAATGAATTGTTAGAGGGCGCCCGCGAGGTTCTTGTCGCGCTTGCGCTTGCTCCTAAACCAGCTCTCCCCGCCGGAGAGTAACAAGGTCTTACGGTCTAGTCGCTCGATAATCCAGGTCTTCGGACTCTTGGAGCAGAAGTCGGTGGTGCACTGTCGCGTCAAACGAGTGCCTTGGACCGCCCAAGTGCCAGCGAACGTAAACGACTCGGCCTCACAGAAGGCCCCGGAGCAGCCATGATCATCAACGGCACACGTAAACGTGCCGTCAGGAAGATAAAGACAATCATCCAGTCGGTAGTCGGTTTTGTTTATCGCATGGCTAGAGTACCAGCGCCCGGAAAGCCCGCTAGCTGTCGGTGCTACGACCTCATGAGCGCACGACGTAAGCCCGATGAGCAGTAACATGGTTGCGATTATCTTCACGCGCCCTCTAACGCCTGAATTAAGCCGAGCCGCGAAGCGGCTTCGGCTTGAATGAATTGTTAGGCATCGCACCCGTGACCTCGCCGATGTGCGAAGCAAGGATCTCAGTGCCCCCAATATTTGCCTCTGACTCTAGCCGACCAGAGCTTATCAATAGCTCAGCGACCCGCAGCATAGTGTCAGTGTTGGCCTCGAAGACCTCAGGAAAAGTGCGCTTAGTTCTATGGCGCAGCCCCGGCGTGGCCAGCGTTTCCAGGTGAATGCAAAAGCAGTAAAGCGTGCCATGGTGCTTTACGTCAAAGAAGACGCCCCAACCACTTTCGTAAGTGATTTGCTCGATAGCCGAGGTGCTCATTGCGATGCCTAACGCCTGAATTAAGCCGAGCCGCGAAGCGGCTTCGGCTTGGATGAAGTGTTAGGCCTCATTGCGAGGCCGCCAAGACCGCCACAACAAAAGCCGAGACTAGAACTACCAAGAGTGGTGACACCCAACGCGGGACCACTTTCTTTACCTTGGCCTTGGATGGTGCGACCTCGGGCTCCGCCATCGTGTCCAGCAATTCCGTGGCCCTTTGCCAGTCTTCCTCGTGAAGAACGTACAGCCGAGAAGCGCTCCCAAGCATAGGGCCAGCGAAACCAGAAAAAACCCTGTCCGAGTCCGAGCAGAAGGTTTCTATGCCTTCTCCCTCAAGGGCGATCCGAAGAGAGTGGACGAAGCTGATGCTGGTAGATGAGCAGAGAAGCTTCATATGAGGCCTAACGCCTGAATTAAGCCGAGCCGCGAAGCGGCTTCGGCTTGAATGAATTGTTAGGCCTCAGCCGATTCACTGACCGAGATCCCGCAGGACGGACAGTGGTTGAGCTGTGGCCGAGACGGACCTAGTGGAACTAGTTTGTACAGCAACAGCCAGAGCTTAGCGGCACAACGCGGGCAACGAGCTGACCGGTACAAGTAGACGAACGCAGCGAGCATGATGGCGAGCGAGGCGCAGGCAGCCAAAAGGGCCAACTGCGCGCGTGTGACCATGGCCATGAATCCAGCCAGCCACGCTAGAAAGATCGTGACGATGAAGTTGCGTTGAGTCCTTGCCAGTAGATCGCGGATGGTCATCTGAGGCCTAACGCCTGAATTAAGCCGAGCCGCGAAGCGGCTTCGGCTTGAATGAATTGTTAGGCCCGCACCGTGCCACAAGCAGCGCAAAAACTTGCCTTTGGAGTGCGCAAAGGCTTGCCACAAGAAGTGCACGGAGGGCCATAAAGACTAACGTGATGGTGCCAGAGGGCTTGATATTTGTCTCGTTGAATCCGGTTAGCTCGCGGTACTTGTCCAGAGCGGCCAGGCCGAGTATCTGGTCCTTAGCCTCAGCGAGAGAAACGTCATGCTCCTGGCGGTACCGTTGCAGCTCGGAAAGGCTATCTCTGAGCAAAGGCGCAACAACCTCCCACTCATGGTCCTCAAGCATTGGAAGAACCATGTCACAGCGCCAACAGTAGAGATTACGTGCCATGCGGGCCTAACGCCTGAATTAAGCCGAGCCGCGAAGCGGCTTCGGCTTGAATGAATTGTTAGGTGCCAGCCGGGTTTCCGAAGCGCTACTCATAAGCGCGGGACTCCTTGATCTCCGTGACAATCTTGCCGCGGCATCTGGCACAGGCACCCTCAACGAAGATGTGACCATCCTCCTCGTACTCGACGGGGTTGAGAAGGCCGATGTCCGCCTCGGCGCAGTTACCACACCAAGTGTTCTCGCAGATGGACTCCTGAACGATCCAGTCTCTGGCAAAGAAGTCTCGTGGAACTCTCATATGGCACCTAACGCCTGAATTAAGCCGAGCCGCGAAGCGGCTTCGGCTTGAATGAATTGTTAGGGCGTACGCTACTCAAGGGTGGACCCGACATCAACGCTAACGGCAGTAATGATCACCTTGTTCATGTAATTTGATCCGTACACCCTAAACGTCTTGGGATATGGCCCAATTTTGTTGTCGCCGACGGTTAGCTCAAAACATGAAGGCAGCTTGACCTTTGTTGGAACACAATCGATTTGACGGGCTTCATCGATGTTGCCTAAGCGAAGCTCACGCAACAGCGCACGATCGTTGCGGCAAATGCCGGTGCATGAAAAAGCAAAGCTTTGGTGTGCAAATGGGCCGCGATCACCAATGGCGTCAAGATATAACGCAATTTCCAGAGCGGACTGCGCGTCGGGCGCTGGAAAATAAGTCTTGGTGGTTTTGACTGAGCTGCAGATTCTTTCCGACTCTTCATACGTCCAGTGACCAGGCGCACGATAGATAGGACCCTCTACACCATAGTGGCGCTCCGCTTGAAGCGACTCGATCTCTCCGCTCTCCTCAAAGTGCACTGTGACCCAATCAGATCCGCACATGCCGAATTGGGATCCAGTGACCACGCCGCGGCCAAAAAATCGCAAGTCATGGAGCGGCGGAGGCCCAGAGGGTGGCCACGGGGTAGAAGGTGGCATACGCCAACTCCTTTCTCCCCACGTGGGTCGATCTACATCGATCATCAGAGAGCCTGCCGTGCCGAGCACTTTCTTAGCTAGTGCGCGTAGCGGAAGGGTTTGCGCTTCAGTCGGACTGACCTGAGCAACGCAACAAAATGGACTCAAAGCCAGTACGGCGATCCAGAGAGTTCTTTTGATGGTTCGGATCACGAGAGCCTCCGGAGTGCGCCCTAACGCCTGAATTAAGCCGAGCCGCGAAGCGGCTTCGGCTTGAATGAATTGTTAGAGCCATGGCCAGCCAACTGCCGGACGCGGGCTCTCACAAAGAGGTGGGCGGTGCAGGCCACTGGCACGCCAAAAATGAGGAAAAGGTCCACCCACTCCGATGAGATGGCCCACAAGACAGCGCTGGGAAGTGCGCCGACTAGTGCGGCAGTAACCAGGTTATTGCGCTTATAGAAGGCAAGCACGGCATAGGCAGGGGCTCCGTAGACGAGAGCCGGGACAAGGCCCGTGAGCGAAGCCGCAATTGCCACAACAAAGCCGATCGTAAGGCTGGACCAGAGCTCCATTGCATTACTGGGAGGAGTGAAGAAGGCCCAAAGGCCGAACGCGAAACCAGTGGCAATACAGCCGACCGGCAAAGCCGCCAGTGAGGCCAGTAATGAGTACGTCAGATAGCGACCAAAGTTTTCCATGGCTCTAACGCCTGAATTAAGCCGAGCCGCGAAGCGGCTTCGGCTTGAATGAATTGTTAGGCCTATGGCCCGGTTGCCGCAAAGGGAAACTCTTGAGCTGCCAACGATGCGACAGCCCGGCCATTGAAGGAAGCAGGCTGAAATCGCCAAGCCTGCATGGCCTCTAGGGCAGCGTCCGTCAGTTGACTGTCAGTACTTTCGATCACCACCGGATCTGCGGCGACCCCCTCGACAGTGATGATGTACGCAACAAGGACCTTGCCCGCCTTGGGCCGCCCGTCAGCTCCGATTGGCGCCTTAGGTAGGCCGCCGGCTGTGGGTCTGGCGCGCTCCATGCCGCCAGACACATCAGCAAATATGTAGCGGCAGCCGTAGGCCTTCTTTGCGGCGGCATCGGTCTCGAGGCCCTCAGGTGTGATGCGGTTGAAGACTGTCCTGGCCAGAACGGACTCAGATGACTCGCCGCCAGAGCTAGCTGGCTTTTCGCAAGCGAAACTGGGTAAAGCGAATGCCAGAGAAAGCATAAGAATTGCTGCTACAAACCGCATGGCTGTTTCCCCATAGGCCTAACGCCCGAATTAAGCCGAGCCGCGAAGCGGCTTCGGCTTGAATGAATTGTTAGCGCGCGCCCGTGATCTTTCTGGCGAAGAGATCAAGGCTGTTGAGGCACTTCTTGACCCTCGCGTCGCAGTCAGCCTGAGTGACCTCTGCGGTTATCGAAATGATGCCAGTGTCCACAGGTTCAATCACCGCACCGACATCCTCGAAGTAGCTTCCGATCTCTGCAAAGAAAAGATCGAGACGCCGGCCAGCCTCCTCGGGAGAAAGTTCGTCGCGCAAAGGTTGGGAATGGGTTTGACCGTTGTACTGATAATAGGGTTGGTACTGATAGTTGGGCATGCAAGTTCCTATGTAGCGCTAACGCCTGAATTAAGCCGAGCCGCGAAGCGGCCGAAGCGGC
>NZ_JBFULP010000012.1:0-5219 GCF_054049835.1 Lysobacter sp. P5_B9 | reverse complement strand
GAATAGCAGCGGGGGCAAAGTAAATGACGGCGATAACAAGGCCGTATGCGCCAGCGTCTACGGCGGTCGAGATGTTGCCGTGACGATAGAAGAGAACGAATAGACAGGCGAATACAGCGGCAGCGCTGACATCTAGCCATGCGGCTTTACGTGCAGATTGGGTGCTCTGTCCCATGCGGCCTAACGCCTGAATTAAGCCGAGCCGCGAAGCGGCTTCGGCTTGAATGAATTGTTAGGCCTTGGCCAGCGGATCTACCAAGTACCAGATGAGCGCAGCTGCGGCGGTGGCGGGTGGAACGAACAACCATGCAATTGCCTCTCCCTTGCGCTTGGGCGACAGGGAGGTCCAACGGCTTCGATAGTCTTCGACACAAAACATGGTTATGCCAAACAAGAAAGGTGTGAATGACGCCAGCCGAAGGTAGTTTGGAAGGCTCTCGAAGCGCACTAACGCCCAGGCGACGAGACCGCCGCCAATAAGAGCTAGCGCCAGACCAAGACGACGGATTGTTTTAGCGATTCTTTCCAAGGTCGATTCCAAGGCCTAACGCCTGAATTAAGCCGAGCCGCGAAGCGGCTTCGGCTTGAATGAATTGTTAGGGCTCAACCGTGACATCTGAGAACCCGGCAGCCCGAAGTACTTGCGCGACCTTGCCAACGATGGGGTCAGAGGCGGCCGTCTTGTTCTTGCCAAGGAGCTTCTGCGTGAAAGTGCGGTAGCGCTCAAGCATGACGTGCCACTCGCCATAGTTGGGACGGCTTGGATCCTCCTCCGAATTGCCTGCCACGCACATGAGGTAGGAGATGCCCTGGTGCTCGGCCTGGTTGGCCCAGCCAAAGTCCTCCATGCAAATAACGTCTGCAGGAACGCCGGCCTCAGATAGCGCAGATACAAGCCATTTGGAGAAGTCCTCCCCAAAGCAGCAATCATTGATGAAGTCAGCCCCGACCACAGACAGGTTGAAGCGGTCGGTCTTGCAGGTGATGTCTACGATCACGAGGCCCTCCCCATTGAGCCCTAACGCCTGAATTAAGCCGAGCCGCGAAGCGGCTTCGGCTTGAATGAATTGTTAGGCCTCATTTGCCTGCCGGTTGGACTTGGACGGTGGATGTACGCCCACCCAGCTCAATAATCTCGTCAGCAGTCAAACCAGACACTTTGTCCTTGATCCTGGCAATGCCGAGACTCTGGAGCTCGGGGTTGCGAACTACCTCGTAGGCAGAATTAACTCCAGCCATGTTGATTTGCAGCATGGCGATGAGAAGCTTCTGCTTCTTCTTCGGGGTTGCCATCTCGGTCATCTTTTGCCAGCTAGATTCCGCCGCCGCGTCTGAGGAAGCATCAAGACGAATGGGCTCATTGGCGTGGGCGGTGCCGATAGCAAGAACGCCTACCAGGAACGCTGTCGCAAGTTTCTGCTTCATTGAATCTCCATGAAAGTTGGTATGAGGCCTAACGCCTGAATTAAGCCGAGCCGCGAAGCGGCTTCGGCTTGAATGAATTGTTAGGGCTCAGCTTACGACCAATGAGCCACCCAGCAAGGCCTCCTAGAAGCACGACTAGCCACCCGACAAAGACAAGAGCCGCCAGTACGAGGGCGGGATGGGCAACAGCACAACAGGCCACAAGCGCCAAGAGAGCTGCAGTGAGTCCTCGCCAGAAGCCGAAGCCGCGCGGCCTCGTGAAGTGACTAAGTAGCCAGGCCGTAGCCGCGGAGAAGACCGCCGCCAAGAGCGGCATGACATGCCAAATGTGCGGGCCGAAGGTGTTGTCTGAGATGTTGAAGCCCCAGAAGACCCAAGTGATGGGCAACGACGCGGAAAAGCTGGCCAGGCCGAACTGAGTGCTTGGCTGACGGAAGAATGTCATGAGCCCCAACGCCTGAATTAAGCCGAGCCGCGAAGCGGCTTCGGCTTGAATGAATTGTTAGGCGCGCCCGGTCTTTTAAGCACGAGCCGCAAGAGCCATGCGGCAATGGGAAGAGCGAAGAGCTCAGGCAGCCAGCCGAGAGCAACCGCGCCAGCGTACTGGGCGAACGACATGGGGTTCTCAATTAGGCCCCAGTTGAGCCAGACAAATCCCGGCCCGATGGCCAGCAACAAGTAAAGCCACAGTCTGCTTGGACGAAGCCTCAACAGAGCCAACGCCGCTGGTAAGGACAGCACGATGCTTATAAGAAAGCTGAAGAAAAACATCGCTATATAGAATGCGTTTCCCTGGAGCCCAAGGTCCAAGAGCCATCGTGTATGGGGCGAGTACGCCGCGATATAGGCCCAGCAAAAGAGCAAAAAGTAGGTCTGGGCCAGTCCGACAAGAACCGCGACCGTAGCCGATACGGGAAGTGCTTTTAGCTTCATGCCGAAAATCCTCCTGCGCGTCTAACGCCTGAATTAAGCCGAGCCGCGAAGCGGCTTCGGCTTGAATGAATTGTTAGCCATTAACCGTGATGGTTTCCAGCGCTTTCAGGAAGCCTTGATGCTCGGTTCCATAGCAATCCGGCGATCCGACCGTGATTACAAACACCGTGCGAGTTGTTGTGACCTGACCGGTGGAGACGCACTGATAGGCAGCACCCATAAATGGGACAAAACCCGCGCTGCCGGGCTTGGCCGAATAGCTGACATAGGTGGCAGTCCACCCGGCGCCTTTCACCTGACTGGGTGCAGCATCCGGGTTTGCCGCGCCTGGGCGGTATTGAGTGGCACTTTGGAGTGCCAGTTCCTTCATCTCGTCGTCGGTGCGCACGGGCGCGGGCTGGCCATCCATGCTGAGCGGGATGCCCGTGATAGCGATGCGCATGCTTCCCGTATCAATCCTGTAATTGGACGCACCGGGTATAGGCATGGGATATGCGCGAAGCTTCAACCCTTTCGGCAAGGTGATCTGAACATTGGGTTCAAGCTTTTGGCTGCCGTTGTTGGAGCTACCGAAGAGACCAGCATTGGCCAAGGCTGGCACCATGAGAAGAGTCAAAGCTGCGGTTTTGAAACGAGTCGCCATAAATCCCCTTTGATGGCTAACGCCTGAGTTAAGCCGCGCCGCGAAGCGGCGTCGGCTTGGACGAATTGTTAGGTGGCGTTGTGGGTTTGCCGGCGCAGCTAGGATCCGGAAATGCACCGGAGTCCTTCGGCACTACCTTCAGAGCCCAATGTTGGCGCAGCTGCGTGGTAACACGCTCTGAAAATGCTCGGGCCTCTCTCGTGTTTGGACCGAAACCGACCGAAACGTCGTATGTGTTGAGGCCCATGTTGCCAGCTGTGAGGCCGTAGCCACTGGCTTCAATGCCAACGTTGACTAAGTTACCGTCCAAGTGCAGATGGCTTTCAGTCTGATTGAGGGATTTGAGGTCTCGCATGGTCGCCTCGCCACTATCGATGTAACGCATGTGTTCCTCACGCGCGATTTTCTGCAGCGTTGTTTTCAACGTGTTCATGCCTCGAGCGTCGGCGACGCAGAGTTGAACCTGTAGAAAGGGATCTTCTCCCCGCGCGCACGATGACAACAGTAGGGCCATACAAACGATGCATGCGTGATAAGAACGACGCTTGCGAAGAAGTTTCATCAGCCACCTAACGCCTGAATTAAGCCGAGCCGCGAAGCGGCTTCGGCTTGAATGAATTGTTAGGCACCATCGAAACGGTACCCACCGGAAACGTCTCCATCCCAGGTGCCCGCTGGGCTCCACACATGCAGGCGCCAAGGGTGATCGCCCTTGGACCAGAGCTCAGCATCAACCGGAACGCCACTGGACAGAATTATTTCCGAATCTAGGGAGACGGACCATTCTTCGCCAGGGCCGGGGCATACAAACGTAGTCCAGAAGCCCTCTGCGTCGAACTCCCGTGCATGCACCCGTAACGCAGGAACCAAGGACCGCATCTCAGGCAGGTGAAACGAGAGCTCCTCGACGAGATCCGATTCGAACGTTGTGGGAGTGCTCGGCATGGTGCCTAACGCCTGAATTAAGCCGAGCCGCGAAGCGGCTTCGGCTTGAATGAATTGTTAGGTGCCCACCCGCGACCGCGCAAGGGCGACCAAGTGGGATCCGCAATGATCACAAACGGTCGCGCCTCGAGGATGCGTGTACTTTCCGACGGGATGAGGCGGCTCATTGCAGCGTGGGCACATAAGGATTGAGGCCCAGAATATTCGCAGAATAAAGAAATAGCAGACGCAACCAAAAAGCAGCATAGGAATATAGGCGGCTGGATTGGTGCCAAAGCCTAAAAGCGCAATGGTGGTAATGGCAGCCACGCCGAGTGCGCGTGTCATGTTCCGGCGCAGAGCCTGGTCGTATCGATCACATCGATCCCGCCAAGTGCTTATGACCTGAGGTTCGGAGATGGCGGAACTTTCCATGGGCACCTAACGCCTGAATTAAGCCGAGCCGCGAAGCGGCTTCGGCTTGAATGAATTGTTAGGCCGCAGGGTAGCAGCGCTGATGCCAGACGCGGTAGGCGGTATATGTCACCGCTCCCTGGGCCAGAATGAAGAAAGCGGCTACGGCCACGACAAACAGCGGCCAGAAGAAATCAATAAGCCATGGGGTGAGAAGCCAAGCGAATCCCAAGGTAAGTGGAACGCCGGCAAAGAAGCCGATCACAATGCATGCAAGCGCCGCGGCCTCGCCGATGCCCGTCTCCTCGGAAAAGCCAGGAGGGAACTGAGCATGTGGGCTCGAGTTGCGAAGGAACAGCCAGAATGCTTTGCGAAATGAGAGTGGATGGGTCACTGCGGCCTAACGCCTGAATTAAGCCGAGCCGCGAAGCGGCTTCGGCTTGAATGAATTGTTAGGCCCGCCGACGGCGAGCCACGAAGTAAGCGATTGTTTGGTGAATCAGCCACGGGAGCAAGCCAAAGAAGGCCGTGCTAATAACGACAGCACCGACAAGCGCTATCAGCGCATACGCCAGGAATGTCGGGGCAAACCGAACGACCAATGCAGGACCATGATCGTCGTTACCAGCATCAAACACAGAAAAGACAATCAGCAGAGTCGCCGGAAGAGCGCCGAGGATGGCCCCGACGACAGATGTGCTGATCAGTGTTTGTTTGAGTTGCGATGCCATTGGGTGCGGGCCTAACGCCTGAATTAAGCCGAGCCGCGAAGCGGCTTCGGCTTGAATGAATTGTTAGGCCCCAACTCCCCCAGCAGCCAAGCCGCGAGCTGTCGCGGCCCGCGACGGTTGTCGTTGGCTGTATTGGCCCTGTATTGGCC
>NZ_JBFULP010000011.1:2500-5640 GCF_054049835.1 Lysobacter sp. P5_B9 | reverse complement strand
TTTTTCCCACGCAAAGAAGAAGCCCCGGTCTTTTGGACCGGGGCTTCGGATAAATGCTCAGCAATGACCTACTCTTGCATGCGGATGCACACTACCATCGGCGCGGTTGCGTTTCACTTCCGTGTTCGGGATGGGAACGGGTGGTGCCACAACGCTATTGTCACTGAGCAAGCTGGTGAAGCGGCGCTGTAGCGCCTGCTTGCATGGGATGGGAATTGTAGCAAGTTGGTCCTGGAAGGTCACGACGTCGTCGCAAGCCTAAGGCCACTTGAGGTTATATGGTCAAGCCACACGGATCATTAGTACAGGTTAGCTCAACGCATTGCTGCGCTTACACACCCTGCCTATCAACCACCTGGTCTTGATGGTTCCTTTAGGGGACTTGTGTCCCGGGAGATCTCATCTTGAGGCGCGCTTCCCGCTTAGATGCTTTCAGCGGTTATCGCTTCCGAACATAGCTACCCGGCCGTGCCATTGGCATGACAACCGGAACACCAGAGGTTCGTCCACTCCGGTCCTCTCGTACTAGGAGCAGCCCCTCTCAAATCTCCAACGCCCACGACAGATAGGGACCGAACTGTCTCACGACGTTCTGAACCCAGCTCGCGTACCACTTTAAATGGCGAACAGCCATACCCTTGGGACCGACTACAGCCCCAGGATGTGATGAGCCGACATCGAGGTGCCAAACACCGCCGTCGATATGAACTCTTGGGCGGTATCAGCCTGTTATCCCCGGAGTACCTTTTATCCGTTGAGCGATGGCCCTTCCATACAGAACCACCGGATCACTAAGTCCTAGTTTCCTACCTGCTTGATCCGTCGATCTTGCAGTCAAGCACGCTTATGCCTTTGCACACAGTGCGCGATGTCCGACCGCGCTGAGCGTACCTTCGAGCTCCTCCGTTACACTTTGGGAGGAGACCGCCCCAGTCAAACTACCCACCATACACGGTCCTCGATCCGGATTACGGACCTAAGTTAGAACGTCAAGCACATCAGGGTGGTATTTCAAGGTTGCCTCCGCCGAAGCTAGCGCCTCGGTTTCATAGGCTCCCACCTATCCTACACAGACGAACTCAACGTTCAGTGTAAAGCTATAGTAAAGGTTCACGGGGTCTTTCCGTCTTGCCGCGGGAACGCTGCATCTTCACAGCGATTTCAATTTCACTGAGTCTTAGGTGGAGACAGCGCCGCTGTCGTTACGCCATTCGTGCAGGTCGGAACTTACCCGACAAGGAATTTCGCTACCTTAGGACCGTTATAGTTACGGCCGCCGTTTACCGGGGCTTCGATCAAGAGCTTCGCCTTGCGGCTGACCCCATCAATTAACCTTCCGGCACCGGGCAGGCGTCACACCCTATACGTCCACTTTCGTGTTTGCAGAGTGCTGTGTTTTTGATAAACAGTCGCAGCGGCCTGGTTTCTGCGGCCCTCCTCAGCTATTAACCATGGAGGGCGTACCTTCTCCCGAAGTTACGGTACTATTTTGCCTAGTTCCTTCACCTAAGTTCTCTCAAGCGCCTGAGAATTCTCATCCTGCCCACCTGTGTCGGTTTACGGTACGGTCTGCGTAAGCTGAAGCTTAGGAGCTTTTCCTGGAAGCGTGATATCAGCAGCTTCGCCCTAATGGGCTCGTCCTTAGTCTCAACGTTGCCCCCCCGGATTTGCCTAAGGGGACCGCCTCAACTCTCTCACCGGGACAACCAACGCCCGGCCTGCTTAACCTTCTCCGTCCCTCCATCGCACTTACGCGAGGTGCTGGAATATTAACCAGCTTCCCATCGACTACGCATTTCTGCCTCGCCTTAGGGACCGACTAACCCTGCGTCGATTAACGTTGCGCAAGGAAACCTTGGGCTTTCGGCGTGCGGGCTTTTCACCCGCATTATCGTTACTCATGTCAGCATTCGCACTTCCGATACCTCCAGCAACCTTCTCAAGTCACCTTCAACGGCGTACGGAACGCTCCTCTACCGCGCATCACAAAGTGATGCACCCCAAGCTTCGGTTTATCGCTTAGCCCCGTTAAATCTTCCGCGCAGACCGACTCGACCAGTGAGCTATTACGCTTTCTTTAAAGGGTGGCTGCTTCTAAGCCAACCTCCTGGCTGTCTGTGCCTTTCCACATCGTTCACCACTTAGCGATAAATTTGGGACCTTAGCTGTGGGTCTGGGTTGTTTCCCTTTTCACGACGGACGTTAGCACCCGCCGTGTGTCTCCCGCGCAGTCTGTCTTGGTATTCGGAGTTTGCCATGGTTTGGTAAGTCGCAATGACCCCCTAGCCATAACAGTGCTCTACCCCCAAGAAGATTCACGCGAGGCGCTACCTAAATAGCTTTCGAGGAGAACCAGCTATCTCCGGGTTCGATTAGCTTTTCACTCCTAATCACACCTCATCCCCTACCTTTGCAACGGGAGTGGGTTCGGGCCTCCAGTACCTGTTACGGTACCTTCACCCTGGGCATGACTAGATCACCCGGTTTCGGGTCTACTGCCCGCGACTATGCGCCCTTATCAGACTCGGTTTCCCTTCGCCTCCCCTATACGGTTAAGCTCGCCACGAACAGTAAGTCGCTGACCCATTATACAAAAGGTACGCAGTCACCCCGAAGGGCTCCTACTGCTTGTACGCACACGGTTTCAGGGTCTATTTCACTCCCTTCACCAGGGTTCTTTTCGCCTTTCCCTCACGGTACTGGTTCACTATCGGTCGGTCAGGAGTATTTAGCCTTGGAGGATGGTCCCCCCATATTCAGACAGGGTTTCTCGTGCCCCGCCTTACTCGATTTCATTGAATAAGGTCTTTCGCATACCGGGCTGTCACCGTCTATGGCCGAGCTTTCCAACTCGTTTTGCTAAACCTTACTCAACTTAAGGGCTGCTCCCCGTTCGCTCGTCACTACTGGGGGAATCTCGGTTGATTTCTTTTCCTCCGGGTACTTAGATATTTCAGTTCTCCGGGTTCGCTTCGATAGGCTATGTATTCACCTAACGATACCTCTTGCGAGGTGGGTTTCCCCATTCGGACATTGCGGGATCAATGCTTGTTGCCAGCTCCCCCGCACTTTTCGCAGGCTGCCACGTCCTTCATCGCCTCTGACCGCCAAGGCATCCACCGTGTGCGCTTATTCGCTTG
>NZ_JBFULP010000010.1:0-49338 GCF_054049835.1 Lysobacter sp. P5_B9 | reverse complement strand
GTCACACCCCGTTCTTCAAGGGCTACCGTCCGCAGTTCTACTTCCGCACGACCGACATCACGGGCGCCGTGACCCTGCCGGAAGGCGTGGAAATGGTCATGCCGGGCGACAACATCAAGATGGTGGTGGAGCTGATCCACCCCGTGGCGATGGACGACGGCCTGCGCTTCGCGATCCGCGAAGGCGGTCGTACCGTCGGCGCCGGCGTCGTGGCCAAGATCATCAAGTAAGACCCGTTGGTGCCGCGCGCCGGGCGCGCGGCACTGACATGCGAACAAGGCGTGGCGGCGCGAGCCGCCGTTGCCTTTTTCGGAAGCGACCCAAAAGTGTTTCAAGCAATACACGCCAGTAGCTCAATTGGCAGAGCAGCGGTCTCCAAAACCGCAGGTTGGGGGTTCGAGTCCCTCCTGGCGTGCCACGTTTCAGATGCGGATCGTTCCGCGGCCGGTCTCAGGACCGGTATCCAATCAGGTGACGCGGCCTTGGTCGCGCAATGGACCGAATGAACAGCAAGGTCGAACAACCCGGCTCGTCGGCTTCCGGCGGCGACATCGTCAAATACGTGCTGGCGCTCGCCCTCGTTGCCGCCGGCGTGTTCGCGTTCTACTGGTTCGCCGACTGGGCGACGGTGCTGCGCGCACTGGCCGTGTGCGGTGGCCTGGTGGCCGGCGCGGTCGTGTTCCTGACCACTGCCAAGGGCGCCCAGGTTCGCGAATTCCTCTCGGAATCCCGCTTCGAGCTGCGCAAGGTCGTATGGCCGACCCGCCAGGAAGCCCTGCGCACGACCTGGGTGGTGATGATCGCCGTGCTCATCCTGAGCCTGATCCTGGCCGGGTTCGATGTGCTGATCCAGACCGCGGTCAAGTTCCTTCTGGAACGCTAAGGAGATGTCGGTGTCCGAAGGCAGCAACAACAAGCGCTGGTACGTCGTCCACGCCTATTCCGGCTTCGAGAAGTCGGTGGCGCAGGCGCTGCGTGACCGCATCGTGCGCGCCGAGATGCAGGACCGCTTCGGCGACGTCCTGGTTCCGACCGAAGAAGTCGTGGAAATGCGTTCCGGCCAGAAGCGCCGTTCCGAGCGCAAGTTCTTCCCGGGCTATGTCCTTGTCCAGATCGCGACGCACGACGAAGCCGGCATTCCGCGCATTGACAACGAAAGCTGGCATCTGATCAAGGAAACCCCGAAGGTCATGGGTTTCATCGGCGGCACCGCCGACCGGCCGCTGCCGATCAAGGATTCCGAGGCCGACATGATCCTGCAGCGCGTGCAGGAAGGCGTCGAAAAGCCCAAGCCCAAGGTGCTGTTCGAGCCGGGCGAGATGGTCCGCGTCACCGATGGCCCGTTCATCGACTTCAATGGCGTGGTCGAGGAAATCAACTACGACAAGAGCCGCCTGCGCGTGGCGGTGCTCATTTTCGGCCGCTCGACCCCGGTCGAGCTGGAGTTTGGCCAGGTCGAAAAGGCGAAGTAGCGCAACGCCGGAAGTGGCGGCTCAGGTCGGGCCGCCGCCGCGGCTAGCCAAGCCAGGCGGGCTTAGCCCGGGCAAGGCCCCAAAAAAACTGCTATAGTCGCGGGCTCGCCGCCGAAGGCGCGAGCTCGTTCAGGAACCTCAGCCGCCGCTTTGGCGGCTGTCAGCGTCTGGAAAACCTGCAACACGTGAAGCCGGGACACGCGATTTTCCCGGTCCGATGGGGAGCCTGAACAACAGGCGCTAGCACCCGGAGAGAACAAAATGGCTAAGAAAGTAGTTGGTTACATCAAGCTTCAGGTCAAGGCCGGCCAGGCCAACCCGTCGCCGCCGGTGGGTCCTGCCCTCGGCCAGCGCGGCCTGAACATCATGGAGTTCTGCAAAGCGTTCAACGCGGCGACCTCCAAGCTCGAGCCGGGTCTGCCGACCCCGGTCATCATCACGGCCTATTCCGACCGTACCTTCACCTTCGTCACCAAGTCGACCCCGGCTTCGGTGCTGCTGAAGAAGGCTGCCGGCATCCAGTCCGGCTCCAAGCGCCCGAACACCGAGAAGGTGGGCAAGGTCACCCGCAAGCAGCTGGAA
Source organism: Lysobacter sp. P5_B9 (assembly GCF_054049835.1). Classification (NCBI taxonomy): domain Bacteria; kingdom Pseudomonadati; phylum Pseudomonadota; class Gammaproteobacteria; order Lysobacterales; family Lysobacteraceae; genus Lysobacter; species Lysobacter sp. P5_B9. The sequence continues at coordinate 47,284 of NZ_JBFULP010000010.1, read as the reverse complement.
GACATCGCCAAGGCGAAGGAAGCCGACCTGACTGCGGCCGATCTGGACGCGGCGGTGAAGACGATTGCGGGCTCCGCCCGTTCCATGGGTCTGGTGGTGGAGGGCTAAGTCATGGCAATGAACAAGCGACAGAAGGCCATCCTGGCCGCAGTGGTTCCGGGCAAGGCCTACGGCTTCGATGAAGCCATCAAGATCATCAAGACCTCGACCAAGGCCAAGTTCGTCGAGTCCGTCGACGTCGCCGTCCGCCTGGGCGTGGACGCGAAGAAGTCCGACCAGCAGGTCCGCGGTTCGACCGTGCTGCCCGCCGGCACCGGCAAGACCGTGCGCGTGGCCGTGTTCGCCCCGGCCGGTGCCAAGGCTGATGAAGCCCTGGCCGCTGGCGCCGACATCGTCGGCATGGACGACCTGGCCGACAAGATGCAGGCCGGCGACCTCAACTACGACGTGGTCATCGCCACCCCGGACGCCATGCGCGTCGTCGGCAAGCTCGGCCAGGTGCTCGGTCCGCGCGGCCTGATGCCGAACCCGAAGGTCGGCACCGTCTCGCCGAACCCGGCAGAAGCGGTCAAGAACGCCAAGGGCGGCCAGGTCCGTTACCGCACCGACAAGGCCGGCATCATCCATTGCACCATCGGCAAGGCTTCGTTCAACGATGCCGACCTGAAGGGCAACCTCGAAGCGCTGCTGCATGACCTGATCAAGGCCAAGCCGGCGACCTCGAAGGGCCAGTACCTGCAGAAGATCGCGATCAGCTCGACCATGGGCCCCGGCGTGACCGTGGACCAGGCCTCGCTGGCGCTCAAGTAATTCGTTTCAAGGCTGGCGGCGCTTGCGCCGTCAGCAACGTTTTTGAGGGCATCGCCGAAGACATCCGTCTACGGCGATCGCCGTCAAAGACCGCAGGCGCGGTCAGCGCGTGACGACGACGGGCAGGGAGCTCGTTACTGGCAGGGAATCGCCGTCGCCACCAGCGGGATCGCTTAATCCGGCTTCGTGAGGAGCAGGCCTGCGTAGATGGTGAAGCCCCCTCTGGAAATTCCGGAAGGGCCACCACCGGGATGCGCAAGCATCCCCGGCGTCAGGGAAGGCGCCGCCCAGGACCGCAAGCGGCAGGAGCCGTGAGCGGAATTCAATATGGAGGAGTGCAATGGCTCTCAATCTGTCCCAGAAGCAAGAAGTAGTCGCCGAGCTGGCAGACGTCGCCGCCAAGGCCCACTCCTTGGTCGCAGCCGAGTACGCGGGCACCACGGTCAGCCAGATGACCGCGATGCGCAAGAAGGCCCGTGAAACCGGTGTGTTCCTGAAGGTTGTCAAGAACACGCTGGCCGCACGTGCCGTGGCAGGTACCGAATTCGAGGTTGTCCAGGACAAGCTCGTCGGCCCGCTGCTGTACGCGTTCTCGACCGAGGAACCCGGCGCTGCCGGTCGTCTGATCAAGGAATTCGCCAAGGGCAACGACAAGCTGCAGGCCAAGGTCGTCTCCGTGGGTGGCCAGGTGTATCCGGCCAGCCACGTCGAAGTCCTGGCGTCGCTGCCGACCCGCGATCAGGCCCTGGCCATGCTGGCCCGCGTCCTGGCCGAGCCGGCCTCGATGTTCGCCCGCGCCGTCAAGGCCGTGGCCGACAAGCAGGGTGGTGGTGAAACCGCCCCCGCCGAAGCCGCAGCCGAAGCCTGATTCGCCGAAGCGACTCACTAACCGATTCGCAAGATCTCGCGATCCTGAATAAACAATTTCCAGAGGTAAATAAAATGTCCCTTTCCAACGAACAGATCGTCGACGCAGTTGCCTCGAAGACCCTGATGGAAGTGATGGAGCTGGTCAAGGCCATCGAAGAGAAGTTCGGCGTCACCGCCGCTGCCCCGGTCATGATGGCCGCCGGCCCGGCCGCTGCCGCTGCCCCGGTCGAAGAGCAGACCGAGTTCAATGTCATCCTGAAGGCCGCCGGCGAGAAGAAGGTCGAGGTCATCAAGGCCGTCCGCGCCATCACCGGCCTGGGCCTGAAGGAAGCCAAGGATCTCGTCGAAGCGACCGGCATGGTGAAGGAAGCCGTGTCGAAGGACGACGCTGCGAAGATGAAGAAGGACCTCGAGGCCGCTGGCGCGACCGTCGAAGTCAAGTAAGCGGTACTTGCGTCGCCGGTTACTCATGGCGACCACCAAAGGCTGGGGGCGAAAGTCCCCGGCCTTTGGCCGTTGTTGAAGTAACGCAAATAACAGCATCAAAGCCCGAGTCAGGCGTGCTCCAAACCCTGCCCCGGGACGCAACAAAACGCAGTCCGGACTCCGCGTCGCTCTAACCGGACTGCCTGGGATCCACGAGCGAGGCAGAAAACCAACCGAGTTGGTAGTTGGAAGCAGCTGTAGAGGGCGTGCGGGTGCCGGCAATACCCGCGGCTTCCAACTGACAGTTCAAATCTCTTCCCAGGGATTTGTGATTCGAGATTAGAGAGTCGTCAAAAAGACAAAGGTCCTGCTTTTGTCAGTTATCCCAGAGCGGCCCATCCGTGGCTGTGAACGGGACGACAAAAAACGATTCCCGATTCCCGATTCCCGATTCCCGGCTCCAAAACTGAGGCGGTAGCTCCCCATGACGACAGCTTCCAAAACGAACTATTCGTTCACCGAAAAGAAGCGCATCCGCAAGAACTTCGGCAAGCGCCGGTCCATTCTCGAAGTTCCGTTCCTGCTCGCGATCCAGGTCGATTCCTACCGCGAGTTCCTGCAGGAAAAGGTCGACGCCGCCAAGCGCGACGACAAGGGCCTGCATGCGGCGCTGAAGTCGGTGTTCCCGATCGTCAGCTACAGCGGCAATGCCGCGCTGGAATATGTCGGTTACAAGCTCGGCGAGCCCCCGTTCGACGAGCGCGAATGCCGCAACCGCGGCCTCTCCTACGGCGCCCCGCTGCGCGTGACCGTGCGCCTGGTGATCTACGACCGCGAGTCGTCGACCAAGGCCATCAAGTACGTGAAGGAGCAGGAGGTCTACATGGGCGAGATCCCGCTCATGACCGACAACGGCACCTTCATCGTCAACGGCACCGAGCGCGTCATCGTCTCGCAGCTGCACCGTTCGCCGGGCGTGTTCTTCGACCACGACCGCGGCAAGACCCATTCGTCGGGCAAGCTGCTGTACAGCGCCCGCATCATTCCTTACCGCGGCTCCTGGCTGGACTTCGAGTTCGACCCGAAGGACGCGCTGTTCACCCGTATCGATCGCCGCCGCAAGTTGCCGGTGACCGTGCTGCTGCGCGCGCTCGGTTACAACAACGAAGAAATGCTGCGCGAGTTCTTCGAGATCAACACCTTCCACATCGATCCGAAGGAAGGCGTCCAGCTCGAGCTCGTCCCGGAACGCCTGCGTGGCGAAACGCTCGACTTCGACCTCGCCGATGGCGACAAGGTCATCGTCGAAGCCGGCCGCCGCATCACCGCGCGCCACGTCAAGCAGCTCGAAGCCTCGGGCATCGCCGCGCTGGCCGTGCCGGACAGCTACCTCGTCGGCCGCATCCTGTCGCAGGACGTCGTCGATCCCAACACCGGTGAACTGCTGGCGCTGGCAAACGACGAGATCAACGACGACCATCTGGCCAAGTTCCGCAAGGCCGGTGTTGCCGCCGTCGGTACGCTGTGGGTCAACGACCTCGATCGCGGCGCGTACCTGTCGAACACCCTGCGCATCGACGGCAGCAAGACCCAGCTCGAAGCGCTGGTCGAGATCTACCGCATGATGCGTCCGGGCGAACCGCCCACCAAGGACGCCGCCCAGAACCTGTTCCACAACCTGTTCTTCACCTTCGAGCGCTACGACCTGTCGGGCGTGGGGCGGATGAAGTTCAACCGCCGCCTCGGCCGCAAGGAAGTCACTGGCGCGTCGGTGCTGTATGACGCCAAGTACTTTGCCGAACGCAAGGACGAAGAGTCCGCGCGCCTGCGCGAAGCCTGTGGCGGCATGTCCGACATCCTCGACGCGATCCGCGTGCTGACCGAGATCCGCAACGGTCGCGGCACCGTCGACGACATCGACCACCTGGGCAACCGTCGCGTGCGTTCGGTCGGCGAAATGGCCGAGAACGTATTCCGCGTGGGCCTGGTGCGTGTCGAGCGCGCCGTGAAGGAACGTCTGTCGATGGCCGAGTCCGAAGGCCTGACCCCGCAGGAGCTGATCAACGCCAAGCCGGTGGCCGCCGCGATCAAGGAATTCTTCGGCTCCTCGCAGCTGTCGCAGTTCATGGACCAGAACAACCCGCTGTCGGAAGTGACGCACAAGCGTCGCGTCTCGGCGTTGGGCCCGGGCGGCCTGACCCGCGAACGCGCCGGCTTCGAAGTGCGCGACGTGCACCCGACCCATTACGGCCGCGTCTGCACGATCGAGACGCCTGAAGGCCCGAACATCGGCCTGATCAACTCGCTTGCCGTGTTCGCACGCACCAACCGCTACGGCTTCCTCGAGACGCCGTACCGCAAGGTCGTGGAAGGCCGCGTGACCGACGACATCGAGTACCTGTCGGCGATCGAAGAAAACGAGTACGTCATCGCCCAGGCCAACGCGCCGCGCGACGAGAAGGGCCACATCACCGCCCAGTTCGTCGACTGCCGCTTCGCGGGCGAGTCGATGCTCAAGCCGCCGAGCGAGATCCACTTCATGGACGTCTCGCCGATGCAGACCGTGTCGGTCGCGGCCGCGCTGGTGCCGTTCCTCGAGCACGACGACGCCAACCGCGCGCTGATGGGCGCGAACATGCAGCGCCAGGCCGTGCCGACGCTGAAGTCGCAGAAGCCGCTGGTCGGTACCGGCATCGAGCGCGCCGTGGCGCGCGACTCGGGCGTGACCGTGAACGCACTGCGTGGCGGCGTTATCGAGCAGATCGACGCGGCCCGCATCGTGGTCAAGGTCAACGAGAGCGAGATCACCGACGAGCATGATGCCGGCGTCGATATCTACAACCTGATCAAGTACACGCGCTCCAACCAGAACACCTGCATCAACCAGTCTCCGCTGGTGAAGGTGGGCAACGTGGTTGCGCGCGGCGACGTGCTGGCCGACGGTCCCTCGACCGACATCGGCGAGCTCGCGCTCGGCCAGAACATGCTCATCGCGTTCATGCCGTGGAACGGCTACAACTTCGAAGACTCGATCCTGCTCTCCGAGCGCGTGGTCGAAGAGGATCGTTACACCACGATCCACATCGAGGAACTCACCGTCCAGGCGCGCGACACCAAGCTCGGGCCGGAAGAAATCTCCGCCGACATCCCGAACGTCTCCGAGCAGGCCCTGAACCGCCTCGACGAGTCGGGCGTGGTGTACATCGGTGCGGAAGTGCGCGCCGGCGACATCCTCGTCGGCAAGGTCACGCCGAAGGGCGAGAGCCAGCTCACTCCGGAAGAAAAGCTGCTGCGCGCGATCTTCGGCGAGAAGGCGTCCGACGTGAAGGACAGCTCGCTGCGCGTTCCGCCGGGCATGGACGGCGTCGTCATCGACGTCCAGGTCTTCACCCGCGACGGCATCGAGAAGGACAAGCGTGCGCGCCAGATCGAAGAGTCCGAAATCAAGCGCGTCAAGAAGGACTTCGACGACCAGTTCCGCATCCTCGAAGGCGCGATCTACGATCGCCTGCGTTCGCAGCTGATCGGGCGCGTCGCCAACGGCGGCGCCGGCCTGAAGAAGGGCGACACCGTCACCTCGCTGGTGCTGGACAGCCTGTCGAAGAAGGACTGGTTCACCCTGCGCATGAAGGACGACGAGGCCATCGAGGCCATCGAGCGCGCGCAGAAGCAGATTGAAGTGCACGAGAAGGAATTCGAAAAGCGCTTCGCCGACAAGCGCGGCAAGATCACCCAGGGCGACGACCTCGCCCCGGGCGTGCTGAAGATGGTCAAGGTGTTCCTGGCCGTGAAGCGCCGCATCCAGCCGGGCGACAAGATGGCCGGCCGCCACGGCAACAAGGGTGTCGTGTCGACGATCGTGCCGGTCGAAGACATGCCCTACATGGCGAACGGCGAGACCGTCGACATCGTGCTGAACCCGCTGGGCGTGCCTTCGCGTATGAACATCGGCCAGGTGCTTGAAGTCCACCTGGGCTGGGCTGCCAAGGGCCTGGGCCAGAAGATCGACCGCATGCTGCAGGCGCAAGCCAAGGTTGCCGATCTGCGCAAGTTCCTGGACGAGATCTACAACCACGATCGCACCACGCACGAGGAACGCGTCGACCTGAAGCAGTTCTCCGATGAGGAGCTGCTGACGCTGGCGAAGAACCTGACCGACGGCGTGCCGATGGCGACCCCGGTGTTCGACGGCGCGGCCGAATTCGAGATCAAGAAGATGCTCGAACTCGCCGAGCTGCCGCTCAGCGGCCAGACCATCCTCCACGATGGTCGTACCGGTGAGGCATTCGAACGTCCGGTCACGGTCGGCTACATGCACATGCTGAAGCTGAACCACCTGGTCGACGACAAGATGCACGCCCGTTCGACTGGTCCGTACTCGCTCGTCACCCAGCAGCCGCTGGGCGGCAAGGCGCAGTTCGGCGGCCAGCGTTTCGGCGAAATGGAAGTCTGGGCGCTGGAAGCCTACGGCGCGGCCTACACCCTGCAGGAAATGCTGACGGTGAAGTCCGACGACGTGCAGGGCCGCAACCAGATGTACAAGAACATCGTCGACGGCGAGTACGAGATGGTGGCCGGCATGCCGGAATCCTTCAACGTGCTGGTGAAGGAAATCCGCTCGCTCGCGATCAACATGGAGCTGGAAGAGACCTGAACCCTGGACGGGAAGCGCCGCGACCCGCGCGCTTCCCGATCCACTGATGCAGCGATCCACAGCCCTCGACGAATTCCTCCGATTGGAGAAAAGAAATGAAAGACCTGCTCAATCTGTTCAACCAGCAGCGCCCCGCGATCGACTTCGATGCGATCAAGATCGCGCTGGCTTCGCCGGACCTGATCCGCTCGTGGTCCTACGGCGAAGTGAAGAAGCCGGAAACCATCAACTACCGCACGTTCAAGCCGGAACGTGACGGCCTGTTCTGCGCCGCGATCTTCGGTCCGATCAAGGACTACGAATGCCTGTGCGGCAAGTACAAGCGCATGAAGCACCGTGGCGTGGTCTGCGAAAAGTGCGGCACCGAAGTCACCCTGGCAAAGGTGCGCCGTGAGCGCATGGGCCACATCGACCTGGCTTCGCCGGTCGCGCACATCTGGTTCCTCAAGTCGCTGCCGTCGCGCATCGGCCTGATGCTGGACATGACCCTGCGCGACATCGAGCGCATCCTGTACTTCGAAGCCTACGTCGTGACCGAGCCGGGCCTGACCCCGATGGAACGCGGCATGCTGCTGAATGAAGAGCAGTACATGCAGGCGCGCCAGGAGCACGGCGACGACTTCGAGGCCGCAATGGGCGCCGAGGCGGTCTACGACCTGCTGCGCACGATCGACCTGCAGTCGGAAATGATCCAGCTGAAGGAAGACATCGCTTCCACCGGCTCGGAAACCAAGCTCAAGCGCCTCACCAAGCGCATCAAGCTGGTCGAAGCCTTCCTCGAATCCGGCAACCGTCCGGAGTGGATGGTCATGACCGTGCTGCCGGTGCTGCCGCCGGACCTGCGTCCGCTGGTGCCGCTGGACGGCGGCCGCTTCGCGACCTCCGACCTGAACGACCTGTACCGCCGCGTCATCAACCGCAACAATCGCCTGCGCCGCCTGCTCGAGCTCAATGCGCCTGACATCATCGTGCGCAACGAGAAGCGCATGCTGCAGGAATCGGTCGACGCACTGATGGACAACGGCCGTCGCGGCCGCGCCATCACCGGCACCAACAAGCGCCCGCTCAAGTCGCTCGCCGACATGATCAAGGGCAAGCAGGGCCGCTTCCGCCAGAACCTGCTCGGCAAGCGCGTCGACTACTCGGGCCGTTCGGTCATCGTGGTCGGCCCGACCCTGCGCCTGCACGAGTGCGGCCTGCCGAAGAAGATGGCGCTGGAACTGTTCAAGCCCTTCATCTTCGCCAAGCTGCAGCGTCGTGGCCTCGCCACCACCATCAAGGCGGCGAAGAAGCTGGTCGAGCGTGAAGAGGCCGAGGTGTGGGACATCCTCGAAGAGGTGATCCGCGAGCATCCGGTCCTGCTCAACCGCGCCCCGACCCTGCACCGCCTCGGCATCCAGGCGTTCGAGCCTGTGCTGATCGAAGGCAAGGCGATCCAGCTGCATCCGCTCGTGTGTACGGCCTTCAACGCCGACTTCGACGGTGACCAGATGGCCGTGCACGTGCCGCTCTCGCTGGAAGCCCAGCTGGAAGCGCGCGCGCTGATGATGGCGTCGAACAACATCCTGTCGCCGGCGAACGGCGAGCCGATCATCGTGCCGTCGCAGGACGTCGTGCTCGGCCTGTACTACATGACCCGCGCCCTGGAGAACAAGGCGGGCGAGGGCATGGCGTTCGCGAACGTCGCCGAAGTCAAGCGCGCCTACGACAACCGCGTCGTGCAGCTGCACGCCAAGTGCAAGGTCCGCATCACCGAAACCGTGGTCGCCGAGGACGGTTCCCGTTCCAAGAAGACCTCGATCGTCGACACCACCGTCGGTCGCGCCCTCCTGCGCGAGATCCTGCCGGACGGCCTGCCGTTCGCGCTGGCCAACGTCGAGCTGACCAAGAAGAACATCAGCCGCCTGATCAACTCGTGCTACCGCATGCTGGGCCTGAAGGACACGGTCGTGTTCGCCGACCAGCTGATGTACACCGGCTTCGCCTACGCGACCCGCGCGGGCGTGTCGATCGGCATCGACGACATGAAGATCCCGCCGGAAAAGGTAGGCATCCTCGACGAAGCCGAGAAGGAAGTCCTCGACATCCAGCAGCAGTACCAGTCGGGCCTGGTCACCGCCGGCGAGCGTTACAACAAGGTCGTCGACATCTGGTCGCGCACCAATGAACGCGTCGCCAAGGCGATGATGGACACGATCGGTACCGACTCGGTGACCAACGCCAAGGGCGAAACGGTCCCGCAGAAGTCGATGAACTCGATCTACATCATGGCCGACTCGGGTGCGCGTGGTTCGCAGGCGCAGATCCGCCAGCTCGCCGGTATGCGCGGCCTGATGGCCAAGCCGGACGGCTCGATCATCGAGACGCCGATCACCGCGAACTTCCGCGAAGGCCTGAACGTCCTCCAGTACTTCATCTCGACCCACGGCGCCCGTAAGGGCCTCGCGGATACCGCGCTCAAGACCGCCAACTCCGGTTACCTGACCCGTCGCCTCGTCGACGTGGCCCAGGACGTGGTGATCACCGAAACCGATTGCGGCACGCTCGAGGGTCTGACCATGACCCCGATCGTCGAAGGCGGCGACGTGGTCGAGCCGCTGCGTGACCGCGTGCTGGGCCGCGTCGTGGCCGAGGACGTGTTCCTGCCGGGCAACGACGAGGATCCGATCGTCACCCGCAACACCCTGCTCGACGAAGCCTGGGTGCAGAAGCTCGAAGACGCCGGCGTGCAGTCGATCAAGGTGCGTTCGACGATCACCTGCCGGTCCTCGTTCGGCGTGTGCTCGCACTGCTACGGTCGTGACCTTGGCCGCGGCCACCTGGTCAACCACGGCGAAGCGGTCGGCGTCGTCGCCGCGCAGTCGATCGGCGAGCCGGGCACCCAGCTGACCATGCGTACCTTCCACATCGGTGGTGCGGCGTCGCGTGCGGCTGCCATCGACAACGTGACGGTCAAGACCACCGGTACGCTGAAGTACAACAACCTCAAGTTCGTCGAACACAGCCAGGGCCACCGCGTGGCCGTGTCGCGTTCGGGTGAACTGTCCGTGCTCGACGGCCATGGCCGCGAGCGCGAGCGTTACAAGCTGCCGTACGGCGCGACCATCGCGATCAAGGACGGCGCCGAGATCAAGGCCGGCCAGCAGATCGCCAACTGGGATCCGCATAACCACCCGATCGTCTCGGAAGTCGCCGGCTTCATCCGCTTCATCGACTTCATCGATGGCGTCACCGTCATCGAGAAGACCGACGAACTGACCGGCCTGGCCTCGCGCGAGATCACCGATCCGAAGCGTCGCGGTTCGCAGGGCAAGGACCTGCGCCCGATCGTCCGCATCGTCGACAAGAACGGCAAGGACCTGTCGATCCCGGGCACCGACCTGCCGGCGCAGTACATGCTGCCGCCGCGCTCGATCGTCAACCTGCAGGACGGCGCTCCGGTCGGCGTGGGTGACGTGGTTGCGAAGATTCCGCAGGAAGCGTCGAAGACCCGCGACATCACCGGCGGTCTGCCGCGCGTGGCCGACCTGTTCGAGGCGCGCAAGCCGAAGGACCCGGCGATCCTCGCCGAGATCTCCGGCATCGTCTCATTCGGCAAGGACACCAAGGGCAAGCAGCGCCTGATCATCAAGCCGATCGACGGCGACGAGCACGAAGAGCTGATCCCGAAGTACCGCCAGATCATCGTGTTCGAAGGCGAACACGTGGAGAAGGGCGAGACCGTTGTGGACGGCGAGCCGAGCCCGCAGGACATCCTGCGCCTGCTCGGCGTGGAGCCGCTGGCCGTGTACCTGACCAAGGAAATCCAGGACGTCTACCGCCTGCAGGGCGTGAAGATCAACGACAAGCACATCGAGGTGATCGTCCGCCAGATGCTGCGCAAGGCCGAGATCACCGACGCTGGCGACAGCAAGTTCCTCAACGGTGAACAGGTCGAGCGCCAGCGCCTGGTCGAAGAGAACGCCCGCCTGCAGTCCAAGGGCGAGATCCTGGCCAAGGCCGACCCGGTCCTGCTGGGCATCACCAAGGCCTCGCTGGCCACCGAGTCGTTCATCTCGGCGGCGTCGTTCCAGGAGACCACCCGCGTGCTGACCGAGGCTGCCGTCCGCGGCACCCGCGACGGCCTGCGCGGCCTCAAGGAAAACGTGATCGTCGGCCGCCTGATCCCGGCGGGTACCGGTCTGGCCTATCACACCCAGCGCCGCCGCAATGCCGCTGGCCTGACGGCTTCCGAGCTGGAAACCCTGACGGGTGGCAGCACTGAAGCCCCGGCTGAAACGGCCGAAGTGACGGGCGACGAGGCCGAAGCTTCGTAATTTCGCGTCAAAGCTGCACAAGGCGGGCGATTCGATGTAGAATCGCCCGCTTTCCGACGGTCCGCTCCATGAGTGGGATCCGTCCAGATCACCAAATGAGGCGCACGGAGCGCCTCGTGTTGGGCCCAGGGCAGGGCGGGATCGCTGAGTTTCCCGGGCGCGCAGATGCGTCGCGCTTGGGGCCAATAGTTCGCGTTGACGACAAGGTCAAACGCGAGCTATGCTTTTTCGTCTCGGCGGGCCGGATTGCATCCGGCTTGCCGTTCGTTTTCCCGGGATTCACCCGCAGGCCTCGGCCTTCAACAAAGAGTCACAGATGGCGACGATCAATCAGCTGGTGCGCAAGCCGCGCAACCCTGAAACCTACAAGAGCGCCTCGCCGGCGCTGGCGAACTGCCCGCAACGTCGTGGCGTTTGCACCCGCGTGTACACCACCACCCCGAAGAAGCCGAACTCGGCGCTCCGCAAGGTGGCCAAGGTGCGCCTCACCAACGGTTACGAAGTCATTTCGTACATCGGCGGCGAAGGCCACAACCTGCAGGAACACTCCGTGGTGCTGATCCGCGGCGGCCGCGTCAAGGACCTGCCGGGTGTGCGTTACCACACCGTGCGCGGTTCGCTCGACGCCGCTGGTGTGACCAAGCGTCGCCAGAGCCGTTCGAAGTACGGCGCCAAGCGTCCCAAGTCCTGATTTCCAGGCATACGATCCGCGCCGCTGCATCCGCACCGGCTTTGTCAAAGATTTAGCAAAAGGTACGCACCATGTCGCGTAAAGGTTCCACCCCGCAGCGTTCGGTCCTGCCCGATCCCAAGCACGGCAGCGAGACGATCGCGCGCTTCATCAACATGGTCATGCAGAGCGGCAAGAAGTCGATCGCTGAAAAGATCGTCTATGGCGCCATGGACGTGATCGGCGAAAAGAATCCCAATGCCGTCGAGCTGATCGAAAAGGCCCTTGGTAACGTGTCCCCGGCGGTCGAAGTGAAGTCCCGCCGTGTCGGTGGCGCGACCTACCAGGTCCCGGTTGAAGTGCGTTCCTCGCGCCGCCTGGCGCTGGCAATGCGCTGGCTGATCGAATCGGCCCGCAAGCGTGGCGAAAACAGCATGCCGCGCAAGCTGGCCGCTGAGCTGATGGACGCTTCCGAGAACCGTGGTGGCGCGATCAAGAAGCGCGAAGAAACCCACCGCATGGCGGAAGCGAACAAGGCGTTCGCCCACTACCGCTGGTAATCCAGGCGCCGCGTTCGTCGCGGCCCACCTGAACCAGCCTTGCTGCCGTGGTGACGTCATGTCGCCCGGCAGACCGGACGCCGCCCCCGAGGCGGCATCTGGCCATCTGCAGATCGCAGTTCAAAGATCGCAAACTTAAGAGAGTGACCCGTGGCCCGCACCACTCCCATCGAGCGTTACCGCAACTTCGGCATCATGGCCCACATCGATGCCGGCAAGACCACCACGTCTGAGCGCATCCTTTTCTACACCGGCGTCAGCCACAAGATCGGCGAAGTGCACGAAGGTGCCGCCGTCATGGATTGGATGGAGCAGGAGCAGGAGCGCGGCATCACCATCACGTCGGCTGCGACGACCGCGTTCTGGACCGGCATGGACAAGTCCCTGCCGCAGCATCGCTTCAACATCATCGACACCCCCGGCCACGTTGACTTCACCATCGAAGTCGAGCGTTCGCTGCGCGTGCTCGACGGCGCGGTGTTCGTGCTGTGCGCCGTCGGTGGCGTGCAGCCGCAGTCCGAGACCGTGTGGCGCCAGGCCAACAAGTACTCGGTGCCGCGCATGGCGTTCGTCAACAAGATGGACCGCACCGGCGCCAACTTCGACAAGGTCGTCGAGCAGCTGAAGTCGCGCCTGGGCGCGTATGCCGTGCCGATGCAGGTGCCGATCGGCGCCGAAGACGGCTTCGAAGGCGTGGTCGACCTGCTCAAGATGAAGGCGATCCATTGGGACGTCGCATCGCAGGGCACCAAGTTCGAATACGGCGACATCCCGGCTGACCTGCAGTCCAAGGCCGAGGAAGCGCGCGCTTTCATGATCGAAGCCGCCGCCGAAGCGACCGAAGAGCTGATGGACAAGTACCTCAACGAAGGCGAACTGAGCGAGGCCGAAATCATCGCCGGCCTGCGCGCGCGCACGCTGAAGGTCGAGATCGTGCCGGTGTTCTGCGGCTCGGCGTTCAAGAACAAGGGCGTGCAGGCCATGCTCGACGGCGTGATCAACCTGCTGCCGTCTCCTGCCGATCGTCCGCCGGTTCTGGGCATCGACGATAACGACAAGGAAGACACCCGCACCGCCGACGACAAGGCGCCGTTCTCGGCGCTGGCGTTCAAGATCATGACCGACCCGTTCGTGGGTTCGCTGACGTTCTTCCGCGTCTACTCGGGCACGCTCAACTCCGGCGACCAGGTCTACAACCCGGTCAAGTCGAAGAAGGAGCGCGTGGGCCGCATCCTGCAGATGCACGCCAACGAGCGCGCTGAAATCAAGGAAGTCCGCGCCGGCGACATCGCCGCGGCCGTGGGCCTGAAGGACGTGACGACCGGCGACACGCTGTGCGCGCAGGACCACATCATCACCCTTGAGCGCATGATCTTCCCGGAGCCCGTCATCTCGATGGCGGTCGAGCCGAAGACCAAGTCCGACCAGGAAAAGATGGGCATGGCGCTGGGTCGCCTGGCGCAGGAAGATCCTTCGTTCCGCGTGCGTACCGACGAGGAATCCGGCCAGACCATCATCGCCGGCATGGGCGAGCTGCACTTGGACATCATCGTCGACCGCATGCGTCGCGAGTTCAACGTGGAAGCCAACGTCGGCAAGCCGCAGGTGGCCTACCGCGAGACGATCCGCAAGTCGGACGTCAAGTCGGACTACAAGCACGCCAAGCAGTCGGGCGGTAAGGGTCAGTACGGCCACGTCGTGATCGAGCTGTCGCCGATGAACGACGCCGACAAGGCGAATCCGGATGTCGAGAACGATTTCCTGTTCATCAACGACATCACCGGCGGCGTCATTCCGAAGGAATTCATTCCGGCGGTCGAGAAGGGCCTGCGCGAAACCATCACCAGCGGTCCGCTCGCGGGCTTCCCGGTCGTGGGCGTCAAGACCAAGCTCGTGTTCGGTTCGTACCACGACGTCGACTCGTCGGAAATGGCGTTCAAGCTCGCCGCGTCGATGGCGTTCAAGGAAGGCTTCCGCAAGGCCGATCCGGTCCTGCTCGAGCCGATGATGAAGGTCGAAGTCGTGACGCCGGAAGAGTACGTCGGTGACGTCATGGGCGACCTGAGCCGCCGTCGCGGCCTGCTCCAAGGCCAGGACGACACGCCGTCGGGCAAGACGATCAACGCGATGGTGCCGCTGGGCGAAATGTTCGGCTACGCGACCACCATCCGTTCGCTGACGCAGGGCCGTGCGACGTTCACGATGGAGTTCGATCACTACGCTGAAGCGCCGAACAACATCGCCGAAGCGGTGATGAAGAAGGCCTGATCGGTTTCCGATCGAATTTCGAAGCAAGCTTTCCAGTTCAATCAATACGTAATTTAAAGAGAGACATACCATGGCTAAGGGTAAGTTCGAGCGCACCAAGCCCCACGTAAACGTCGGCACGATCGGCCACGTGGACCACGGCAAGACCACGCTGACGGCAGCGCTGACCAAGGTGGGCGCGGAGCGTTTCGGCGGCGAGTTCAAGGCCTATGACGCGATCGACGCGGCGCCGGAAGAGAAGGCGCGCGGCATCACGATCTCGACCGCGCACGTGGAATACGAATCGGCCAACCGCCACTACGCGCACGTTGACTGCCCGGGCCACGCCGACTACGTGAAGAACATGATCACGGGTGCAGCGCAGATGGATGGCGCGATCCTGGTGTGCTCGGCCGCGGACGGCCCGATGCCGCAGACGCGCGAGCACATCCTGCTGTCGCGCCAGGTCGGCGTGCCGTACATCGTCGTGTTCCTGAACAAGGCCGACATGGTCGACGACGCCGAGCTGCTCGAGCTGGTCGAGATGGAAGTGCGCGAGCTGCTGAGCAAGTACGACTTCCCGGGCGACGACACCCCGATCATCAAGGGTTCGGCCCGCCTGGCGCTGGAAGGCGACCAGTCGGAAATCGGCGTGCCGGCGATCCTGAAGCTGGTGGACGCGCTGGACACGTTCATCCCGCAGCCGGAGCGCGCGATCGACAAGCCGTTCCTGATGCCGGTGGAAGACGTGTTCTCGATCTCGGGCCGCGGCACCGTGGTGACCGGTCGTATCGAGCGCGGCATCATCAAGGTCGGTGACGAAATCGAAATCGTCGGTATCCGTCCGACCCAGAAGACCACCGTGACCGGCGTGGAAATGTTCCGCAAGCTGCTGGACCAGGGCCAGGCGGGCGACAACGCCGGCCTGCTGCTGCGCGGCACCAAGCGTGACGACGTCGAGCGCGGCCAGGTGCTGTGCAAGCCGGGTTCGATCACCCCGCACACCACGTTCGAAGCCGAAGTCTACGTGCTGAGCAAGGACGAAGGCGGCCGTCACACCCCGTTCTTCAAGGGCTACCGTCCGCAGTTCTACTTCCGCACGACCGACATCACGGGCGCCGTGACCCTGCCGGAAGGCGTGGAAATGGTCATGCCGGGCGACAACATCAAGATGGTGGTGGAGCTGATCCACCCCGTGGCGATGGACGACGGCCTGCGCTTCGCGATCCGCGAAGGCGGTCGTACCGTCGGCGCCGGCGTCGTGGCCAAGATCATCAAGTAAGGCTGATGTCTGGTTGTCCCGGCCACAAAACGGTCCGGGATGGCAACCCATCGTTGACCAGCTCCGGCCGGTCAACGCCGGGAGGCAGAAAAAGGACTGGGCAGGCTTGCAAAGACCTGCCCAGACCCTCTAGAATGCAAGACCCTCGCGGCCTTTCTCTCGGGAAAGGGTGCGAACCAGCGAAATGAGGTGCAGGAAGCGCTTCGTTTTCGCCAGACAGGGAAATGTCGCGCGGCAGTGCTCCGTCCGTCCCGAAAGATAGTTCGGGACATCGATGACGGGGCCGTTTGCGCGTTCATGACTTCCAGTCTGGGCGGGCCGGGAAACCGGTCTGCCTTTGTTTTTGAAGGTTGTCCGGGGTTTGGTGCGGTCCCGGGGAAGTTGAAGCACCAAGTCCAGGGGTCCGATACACCCAGTTATCGGACCTGTCGCTCTTTAAACGAAGGAGTTTCCGCCATGGCGGACCAAAAGATCCGGATTCGGCTCAAAGCGTACGATCATCGCCTGATCGACCGCTCGGCCAGCGAGATCGTCGAGACGGCCAAGCGGACCGGCGCGCAAGTGCGCGGCCCGATCCCGCTGCCGACCAAGATCGAGCGCTACACCATTCTCGTCTCCCCGCACGTCGACAAGGACGCGCGTGACCAGTACGAGACCCGCACGCACAAGCGCGTGCTCGACATCGTCGACCCCAACGACAAGACCGTGGACGCGCTGATGAAGCTCGAACTCGCGGCTGGCGTCGACGTGCAGATCAAGCTGACCTGAGGCCCGCCACCATGACCGCGAAGAAGTATTCGTTGGGCATCGTCGGCCGTAAGGCCGGCATGAGCCGATTTTTCACCACCGACGGCAAGTCGGTCCCGGTGACCCTGATCGAAGCCACGCCGAACCGCATCACCCAGATCAAGACGGTCGAAACCGACGGCTACAGCGCCGTGCAGGTGACCGCTGGCGTGAAGCGCGCTTCGCTGCTGAGCAAGCCGGAAACCGGTCACCTGGCCAAGGCCAAGGTTGATGCTGGTCGTGGCCTGTGGGAGCTGCGCGTTGAAGCCGACCAGATCGGTGGCTTTGAAATTGGCGGCGAGATCAAGGCCGACATTTTCGAAGCCGGCCAGATCGTCGACGTCCAGGGCGTAACGAAGGGCAAGGGCTTCCAGGGCACGATCAAGCGCTGGAACTTCACCATGGGTGACGCCACCCACGGTAACTCGCTCTCGCACCGCTCGCCGGGCTCCATCGGCCAGCGCCAGACGCCGGGCCGCGTGTTCCCGGGCAAGAAGATGTCCGGTCACATGGGCGACGTACAGCAGACGACGCAGGGCCTGGAAGTAGTCAAGGTCGACGCCGAGCGCGGTCTGATCGCGATCAAGGGCGCGGTTCCGGGTGCTCCGGGCGGCGACGTGATCGTGCGTCCGTCGAGCAAGGGAGTTTGATGATGGAACTCGCAATCAATAACAGCACCAAGACGGTGTCGGTTTCCGACGCGATCTTCGGCCGCGAATTCAGCGAAGACCTGGTCCATCAGGTGGTCGTTGCCTACCGCAACGCCGGTCGCGCTGGCACCAAGGCACAGAAGACCCGTTCGGAAGTCAACGGCACGACCAAGAAGTCGAAGAAGCAGAAGGGCGGCGGTGCGCGTCACGGCGCGCTGACGGCTCCGATCTTCGTCGGCGGCGGCGTGACCTTCGCGGCCAAGCCGCGCAGCTTCGCGCAGAAGGTCAACCGCAAGATGTATCGCGCCGCGATCGCCGCGATCCTGTCCGAGCTGAACCGCCAGGGCCGGATCATGGTCGTCGAATCGTTCGACGTCGACGCACCGAAGACCTCGGGCCTGATCGCCAAGCTCAAGGGCCTGGAAGTCGGCAAGCGTCCGCTGATCGTTACCGAAGACGCCACCGAGAACCTGTATCTCTCGGCACGCAACCTGCCGTACGTCGAAGTGCGTGACGTCCAGGGCCTGGATCCGGTAGCCCTCGTCGGCGCCGACTCGGTCGTGGTCACCGCCGACGCTGTCAAGAAGATCGAGGAGTGGCTGGCATGAACGACGCCAAGCTCTACAACATCATCCGCGCACCGCTCGTGTCCGAAAAGACCGCGCGCCTGCAGGAAGTTTCCAACAAATACGTCTTCGAAGTCGCGACGGACGCTACCAAGGCAGACATCAAGTCGGCCATTGAGAAGCTTTTCGCGGTCAAGGTCGAAGCGGTCAACGTCGTGAACGTGAAGGGCAAGAACAAGGCCTTCAAGTTCCGCATGGGCCGCCGCGCCGATTCGCGCAAGGCGTACGTGACGCTGGCCGAAGGCCAGTCGATCGACGTGATGGCCACGGCCTGAGGATAGATTCATGGCATTGATGACTTTCAAGCCCACCTCACCCGGCCGCCGCAGCGCGGTCCGCGTGGTGACGCCGGGCCTGCACAAGGGCGCGCCGCACGCGGCCCTCGTTGAGGCCAAGAGCAAGACCGGTGGCCGCAACCACCACGGTCGAATCACCACCCGTCACATCGGTGGTGGTCACAAGCAGCATTACCGCATCATCGACTTCAAGCGCGACAAGGTCGGCATCCCCGCCCGCGTCGAGCGCATTGAATACGATCCGAACCGCACCGCGCACATCGCACTGCTGTGCTACGTCGACGGCGAGCGTCGTTACATCATCGCGCCGAAGGGCCTGAAGGATGGCGACCAGGTGATCGCGGGCCGCGAAGCCCCGATCCGCGTCGGCAACACGCTGCCGCTGACCAACATCCCGGTGGGCACCACCGTGTGCTGCGTCGAGATGAAGCCGGGCAAGGGCGCCCAGCTGGCCCGCGCGGCCGGCGCCAGCGCCTATCTGGTCGCTCGCGAGCAGGGCTACGCCACGCTGCGTCTTCGCTCCGGCGAAATGCGCAAGGTGCCGGTCGAATGCGCCGCCACGATTGGTGAAGTCGGCAACGACGAACACAACCTCGAGAAGCTCGGCAAGGCCGGTGCGAAGCGCTGGCGCGGCATCAAGCCGACCGTCCGCGGTGCGGCCATGAACCCGGTCGACCACCCGCACGGTGGTGGTGAAGCCAAGGCCGGTCAGGGCAACCCGCACCCGGTCACCCCGTGGGGCGTGCCGACCAAGGGTTACAAGACGCGCAAGAACAAGCGCACCTCGCAGTTCATCGTGCGCGATCGTAGGAGCTAATCGGCCATGGCACGTTCCCTCAAGAAAGGTCCGTTCGTCGACCACCACCTCCTCAAGAAGGTGGAGACGGCCGGTAGCAACAAGAAGCCGATCAAGACCTGGTCGCGCCGTTCGATGATCCTGCCGGACATGGTGGGTTTCACGATCGCCGTCCACAACGGCAAGAACCACATCCCCGTGCTGGTCAACGAGAACATGGTTGGCCACAAGCTTGGCGAATTCGCCCTGACCCGTACGTTCAAGGGTCACGGCGGCGACAAGAAGTCGGGCAAGTAAGGAGATGACAATGGAAGCGAAAGCCATCCTGCGCAGCGCGCGCATCTCCGCCCAGAAGGCCCGCCTGGTCGCCGACCAGGTCCGTGGCCTGTCGGCCGAGCGCGCAGTGAACCTGCTGAAGTTCTCGGACAAGAAGGCAGCCGCGATGATCCGCAAGGTCGTCGAGTCCGCCATCGCCAACGCCGAGAACAACCAGGGCGCCGACGTCGACGACCTCCGCGTCAAGACCATCACGGTGGACGAGGGTCCCTCGCTGAAGCGCTTCATGGCGCGTGCGAAGGGCCGCGGCACCCGTATCCTCAAGCGCACCAGCCACATCACTGTGGTTGTGGGCGCGGGCAAGTAAGGCGGAGCATAGATATGGGTCACAAAGTACATCCGACCGGCATCCGCCTGGGCATCTCCAAGGACTGGACGTCGAAGTGGTTCGCTGGCAAGAAGCAATACGCCTCGTTCCTGGCGGCCGACCTCAAGGTTCGCGAGATGCTGCGCAAGAAGCTTGCACAGGCTGGCATCTCCAAGATCCTGATCGAGCGTCCGGCCAACAACGCGCGCGTCACGATCCACACCGCCCGTCCGGGCGTGGTGATCGGCAAGCGTGGCGAGGACATCGAGAAGCTGCGTAAGGAAGTCAGCGATGTGATGGGCGTTCCGGCGCACATCAACGTCACCGAAGTCCGCAAGCCCGAACTGGACGCACAGCTGGTCGCCGAGTCGATCGCGCAGCAGCTGGAGCGCCGCATCATGTTCCGCCGTGCGATGAAGCGCGCGGTCGGCAATGCGATGCGCCTGGGCGCGCTGGGCATCAAGGTGAACGTCGCCGGCCGTCTCAATGGCGCCGAAATCGCGCGTTCGGAGTGGTACCGCGAAGGTCGCGTGCCGCTGCACACGCTGCGTGCCGACATCGACTACGGCTTCGCAGAAGCCAAGACGACCTACGGCATCATCGGTATCAAGGTATGGGTCTACAAGGGCGAGATCTTCGATTTCTCCCAGGTTGGCCAGGAAAAGCAGGACGACACGCCGCGCGCTGAGCGTGGTGACCGTCCGGACCGTGGCGACCGCAAGGATCGCAACGATCGTCCCGGTCGTGGCCGTCCGGCCCGCGAAGCGAGGTAATTGACCATGTTGCAACCCAAGCGAACCAAGTATCGCAAGATGCACAAGGGCCGTAACGACGGTCTGAGCTGGAGCGCGAACGCCGTCAGCTTCGGCGAGTACGGCCTCAAGTCGACCGCGACCGGTCAGCTGACCGCGCGCCAGATCGAGGCTGCACGTCGTTCCATCAGCCGCTACGTCAAGCGCGGCGGCAAGATGTGGATCCGCGTGTTCCCCGACAAGCCGATCACCAAGAAGCCGATCGAAGTCCGAATGGGCTCCGGTAAGGGCAACGTCGAGTATTGGGTCGCCCAGATCCAGCCCGGCCGCATGATCTACGAGATCGAAGGTGTGGACGAAGCCACGGCGCGCGAAGCGTTCCGTCTGGCCGCGGCCAAGCTCTCGGTCACCACCACTTTCGTGACCCGTACGGTGCGCTAATGGAACTGAAAGAACTCCGCGCGAAGTCGGCCGACGAGCTGAAGGCCCACCTGGCCGCGCTGCACAAGGAGACGTTTGCTCTCCGCATGCAGAAGGCTACCGGCCAGCTCGCCAAGACCCACGAAGCCCGCCGCGTGCGCCGCGAGATTGCTCGCGTCAACACGCTGCTCGGGCAGAAGAAGTAAGGACCCGCAGTCATGACCGACAACAAAACAGAGAAGGCGCTGCGCACGGTAGAAGGCCGGGTCGTTAGCAACAAGATGGACAAGACGGTGACGGTGCTCGTCGAGCGCCAGGTCAAGCACGCGCTGTACGGTAAGTACATCCGCCGCTCGACCAAGCTGCACGCCCACGACGCCGACAACTCGTGCAACGAGGGCGACATCGTCCGCGTGGCCGAATGCGCACCGCTGTCCAAGACCAAGAACTGGCGCGTGGTGACGATCGTCACCCGTGCGGCCGAATAAGAGGAGGGCTGAATCATGATCCAGATGCAGAGCTACCTCGACGTGGCTGACAACTCGGGTGCCAAGGAAGTGATGTGCATCAAGGTGCTGGGCGGCTCCAAGCGCCGTTACGCCGGCATCGGCGACATCATCAAGGTCACCGTGAAGGACGCGATCCCGCGTGGCAAGGTCAAGAAGGGCGACGTCTATGACGCCGTCGTGGTCCGCACCCGCAAAGGCGTCCGTCGCCCGGATGGTTCGCTGATCCGCTTCGACGGCAATGCCGCCGTGCTCCTGAACAACAAGCAGGAACCGATCGGTACCCGCATCTTCGGGCCAGTAACCCGCGAGCTGCGTACCGAGAAGTTCATGAAGATCGTCTCGCTGGCACCTGAAGTGCTCTGAGCGGAGGAATTGAGATGAACCGTATCCGCAAGGGCGACCAGGTTGTCGTCATCGCCGGCAAGGACAAGGGCAAGAAGGGTGATGTGATCCGCGTGGCCGGCGACAAGATCGTCGTGTCCAACATCAACATCATCAAGCGCCACACCAAGCCGAACCCGCAGGCCGGCCAGCCCGGCGGCGTGATCGAGCGCGAAGCGCCGATCCACATTTCCAACGTGATGCTGTTCAACCCTGCCTCGGGCAAGGGCGAACGCGTTGCCTTCAAGGTGCTGGAGGATGGACGCAAATTGCGTGTGTTCCGCTCCAGCGGCGAGGCTATCTGACATGAACACCCGTCTTGAAAAGTTCTACAAGGACGAAGTCGTCCCGGCCCTGACCAAGAAGTTCGGTTACACGAACCCGATGGAAGTGCCGCGCCTGACCAAGATCACGATCAACATGGGCGTCGGCGAAGCCGCCACGAACAAGAAGATCCTGGAAAACGCCGTCGCCGACCTGACCAAGATCGCGGGCCAGAAGCCGATCGTGACGAAGAGCCGCGTGTCGGTGGCTTCGTTCAAGATCCGTGACGGCTGGCCGATCGGCTGCAAGGTCACGCTGCGCCGCGCCCAGATGTTCGAGTTCCTCGATCGCCTGATCAACGTTTCGCTGCCGCGCGTCCGCGACTTCCGTGGCGTGTCGGGCCGTTCGTTCGACGGCCGTGGCAACTACAACATGGGTGTGAAGGAACAGATCATCTTCCCGGAAATCGACTTCGACGCCGTCGACGCGATCCGCGGCATGGATATCGCCATCACCACCACCGCCAAGACCGACGCCGAAGCCAAGGCGCTGCTCGAAGCGTTCCGCTTCCCGTTCCGTAACTGATTTCGAGAGACATAGATCATGGCCAAGACCTCAATGATCAACCGCGAAATCAAGCGGAAGAAGTTGAACAAGCAGCACGGCGCGAAGCGCGAAGCGCTGAAGAAGATCATCTCCAGCCTGACCGCGTCGTACGAAGAGAAGATCGAAGCCGCGACCAAGCTGCAGAAGCTGCCGCGCGACTCCTCCGAGAGCCGCCAGCGCAACCGCTGCGAACTGTCGGGCCGCTCGCGCGGCGTCTACCGCAAGTTCGGCCTCGGCCGCAACATGCTGCGCAAGGCGACCATGAACGGCGACGTTCCGGGCCTGCGCAAGGCGTCCTGGTAAGCAGCAGTAAAAAAGCCGGGAAGTCTGCTAGACTTGCCGGCTGCTCCAACGCCCGGCCCGGCTATTCAGCCCGGCTGGGCGTCACAACTGAAGTATTCGCAATCCTGCGGATATCGGTGCACTCATAGGTGACTTTTAATGAGCATGACTGATCCCATCGCCGACATGCTGGTCCGCATCAAGAATGCGGCCGCTGTTCGGAAGCAGACGGTGAAGATGCCGTCGTCCAAGATCAAGACTGCGATCGCCACCGTCCTGAAGGACGAGGGCTATATCGCTGATTTTCGCGTGACCCAGGATGGCGCCAAGGCCCAGCTGGAAGTCGTGCTGAAGTATTTCGAAGGCAAGCCCGTCATCGAGCGCCTCGAGCGCTACTCGCGTTCCGGCCTGCGCCAGTACCGCGGCAAGGACGCGCTGCCGAAGGTTCTCGGTGGCCTCGGCGTCGCCATCATTTCCACCTCCAAGGGCATCATGACCGATGCGCAGGCGCGCCAGCAGGGCGTCGGCGGTGAAGTCCTGTGCTTCGTGGCCTAACGGGAGCCCACTGACATGTCTCGTGTAGCCAAGAAGCCGGTCGCCCTCCCGAAGGGTGTCGAAGTCAACGTCGCCGCCGACAGCATCAGTGCCAAGGGCCCGAAGGGCACCCTGAGCATCGCGAAGCCGGCCGGGATCGAACTCAAGGTCGAAGACGGCAATGCCCTGTTCTCGACCGAAAACGCGGAGCAGATCGCCCTCACCGGCACCCTGCGCGCGATCCTCGCCAACATGGTGAAGGGCGTCTCCGAAGGCTTCGAGCGCAAGCTCGAGCTGGTGGGCGTCGGTTATCGCGCCGCCATGCAGGGCAAGGATCTGAATCTGTCGCTGGGTTTCTCGCACCCGGTGCTGTTCCAGACGCCGGAAGGCATCACCATCGCCACCCCGACGCAGACCGAAATCCTGGTCTCCGGAGCGGACAAGCAGCGCGTCGGTGAAGTCGCCGCCAAGATCCGTGGCTTCCGTCCGCCGGAGCCCTATAAGGGCAAGGGTGTGAAGTACGCCGGTGAAGTCATCATTCGCAAGGAAGCCAAGAAGGCCTAATCGGTCTTCAGCTTTCGAGGAACCAGATCATGAGCATCAAGAACAACGCCCGTCTGCGCCGCGCCAAATCGACCCGCGCGCACATCCGCGACCTCGGCGTGCCGCGCCTGACGGTGCTGCGCACCGGCCAGCATCTGTACGCCCAGGTGTTCACCGCCGACGGCTCCAAGGTCCTGGCCGCCGCCTCGACCGTGCAGGCCGACGTCAAGGACGGCTTGAAGAGCAGCAAGAACACCGACGCTGCCGCCAAGGTCGGTCGCGCCATCGCCGAGAAGGCCAAGGCCGCGGGCGTCGAGAAGGTCGCATTCGACCGTTCTGGCTACCGCTACCACGGCCGCATCAAGGCGCTGGCCGATGCCGCGCGCGACGGCGGTCTGCAGTTCTGATTTGCTGTAGGGGAGGGTTGACCAGCTTCGCTGTTGGAAGCCTGCCCGCCCACGGGTTGAAAGTGCGAGTGACGGCAGCCATCCATGGCGAGACGTCACGTGCCTTCGGATCGTCCGGCCCGGCCATCCATGGCCGGGCGTTCGCCAAGGCGGCGCGGCAATGCCGCACCAAGCGCACCTTGACCCAACCTGCCGATGCGGGCCGCATCGGGCGCCATGCCGGATTGCCGGTATGGCGAAACGCCCGAAGTACTCAACAACGATAAGCGGCCACGCCGCAAATCCTTCAACTACCGAGTAATCGAAATGGCAGAAGAACAACGTGCACCGCGGGGCCGCGATCGCGATCGCAACCGCGAAGAAGTCGATGACGGCATGATCGAGAAGCTGATCGCGGTCAATCGCGTCAGCAAGACCGTCAAGGGCGGCCGCCAGTTCACCTTCACCGCGCTGACGGTTGTGGGCGACGGCAATGGCAAGGTCGGTTTCGGTTACGGCAAGGCACGCGAAGTGCCGGTCGCGATCCAGAAGTCGATGGAATACGCCCGCAAGAGCTTCGTCAATGTCGACCTGAACAACGGCACCCTGTGGCATGCGGTGAAGTCCGGCCACGGCGCGGCGCGCGTGTTCATGCAGCCGGCTTCCGAAGGTACCGGCGTGATCGCCGGTGGCGCGATGCGCGCCGTGCTGGAAGCGGTTGGCGTCAAGAACGTGCTGGCCAAGGCCGTCGGTTCGCGCAACCCGATCAACCTGGTGCGCGCCACCCTGCGTGGCCTGGGCGAAATGCATTCGCCGGCCAAGATCGCAGCCAAGCGCGGCAAGAAGGTGGAGGACCTGAACCATGGCTAAGAAGGAAGCGGCAGCTGCCGGCACCGTCAAGGTGCGCCTGGTCAAGGGTCTGCGTGGCACCCAGTCCCGTCACCGTCTGTCGGTGAAGGCGCTGGGCCTGAACAAGCTCAACGATGTGCGTGAACTGAAGGACAGCCCGTCTGTGCGCGGCCTGATCAATCAGCTCCACTACCTCGTTCGCGTCGAGGAGTAATCAACATGCGTCTCAACACTCTGCAACCCGCTGACGGTGCGCGCACCGATCGCAAGCGCGTCGGTCGCGGCATCGGTTCGGGCCTGGGCAAGACCGCCGGCCGCGGCCACAAGGGCTCGTTCGCTCGTTCGGGCAAGGGCAAGATCAAGGCTGGCTTCGAAGGCGGCCAGATGCCCATGCAGCGTCGCCTCCCGAAGGTCGGCTTCCGTTCGCTGATCAAGAAGGACACGGCCGAAGTCCTGCTGTACGCGCTGGACAAGCTCGCCGCCGGTGACATCGACCTGGCCGCCCTGAAGGCAGCCAAGCTCGTGCCGCCGAACGCCAAGCAGGCCAAGATCGTGAAGAAGGGCGAGCTCACCAAGAAGTTCGTGCTCAAGGGCGTGCTGGCTACGGCCGGTGCGAAGGCCGCGATCGAAGCGGCTGGCGGCAAGGTCTCGGCGGAGTAATCCACGAATGGCGAAGAGCAGCAACGCAGCGGCCGGCCTCGGCGGCGGTCTCGGAAAGTTCACCGAGCTCCGTCAACGCCTGCTGTTCGTCGTCGGCGCCCTGATGGTCTACCGCATCGGTTGCTACATCCCGGTGCCGGGCGTCAATCCGGATGCCATGCTGGAACTGATGAAGACCCAGCAGGGCACCATCGTGGACATGTTCAACATGTTCTCCGGTGGCGCCCTGCATCGCTTCAGTCTGTTCGCGCTGAACGTGATGCCGTACATCTCGGCATCCATCATCGTGCAGCTGCTGACGCAGATCGTGCCGAGCCTGAAGGCCATCCAGAAGGAAGGCGAGTCGGGTCGTCGCAAGATCAACCAGTGGTCCCGCATGGGTGCGATTCCGTTGGCCGTGTTCCAGGCCTGGGGGATTGCAACTGCGCTGCAAAGCGGCGGCGCCGCCCAGGGCATTCCGGTGGTCTACAACCCCGGCCCGGGTTTCATCCTGACTGCGGTGATCGCGCTGACCGCGGGCACCATGTTCCTGATGTGGCTCGGCGAGCAGGTGACCGAGCGCGGCATCGGCAACGGCGTGTCGCTGATCATTTTCTCCGGCATCGTCGCTGGTCTGCCGGCTGCGGTCATCGGCATGTTCGAGCAGATCCGCAACGGCGACATGAACGCGCTGGCGGCGATCGTCATTGCCGCGCTGGTGCTGGGCTTCACCTACCTGGTGGTGTTCGTTGAGCGCGGGCAACGGCGGATCACGGTCAATTACGCGCGGCGCCAAGGCGGCCGAAGCGCGTACATGAACCAGTCCTCGTTCCTGCCGCTCAAGCTCAATATGGCGGGCGTGATCCCGCCGATCTTCGCCTCGAGCATCGTGATGTTCCCGGCGACGGCCGCGGCGTGGTTCAGCCAGAGCAGTTCCGCGACGTGGCTGCAGAAGGTCGCGCAGATGCTCAATTCGGGCCAGCCGCTGCACATGATCCTGTATGCGGCGCTGATCATCGGTTTCGCGTTCTTCTACACCGCGCTGGTGTTCAACTCGCAGGAAACCGCCGACAACCTGAAGAAGTCGGGCGCGCTGATCCCTGGCATCCGTCCTGGCAAGGCCACTGCCGACTACGTCGACGGCGTGCTGACCCGCCTGACGGCCGCCGGTGCCATTTACCTGGTAATCGTCTGCCTGTTGCCGGAAATCATGCGCACGCAGCTCGGTACCTCGTTCTATTTCGGCGGCACGTCGCTGCTGATCGTGGTGGTGGTGGTGATGGACTTCATTGCGCAGATCCAGGCGCACCTGATGTCGCACCAGTACGAGAGCCTGCTGAAGAAGGCGAACCTCAAGGGTTCGCGCAGCGGACTCGGCCGTTAAGCAAGACAAGGCGGTTCCGGCCTGGCCGGGACCGATTGGTGGCCAGGGTGAATCCTGGCCGCAACGAATCCCGGGATAGACCCCGGGATTCAGATGGGCGACTCGGGCGGCGTCTCGCGCACGAGTGGTTCCGGGCCTTTCGCGCGCCAGAGTAGCGCGCGGGGCCGGACAAGGCGGAGCTCCCACCAGGGCGCCCCGTCCGGTTCGGCCAGTCCGGGGCTGTCGCCGGAGCATGGGCACACTCCCCATGCCGGGTAGTGCGACTTCGGTCGCAGTGCTTCCAAGTAACCCGAGACCCTGCTAAAATTTCTTGTTCACTCCGCCGGGTTTATTCCCCGGCCGTCAAACCAGTTGGAGAATCGCGTCATGGCGCGTATTGCTGGCGTCAACCTGCCTGCCCAGAAGCACGTCTGGGTCGGGCTGCAAAGCATCTACGGCATTGGCCGTACCCGTTCGAAGCAGGTCTGTGAATCGGCCGGGGTCACCCTGTCGACCAAGATCCGCGACCTGTCGGAACCGGAAGTCGAGCGCCTGCGTGGCGAGATCGCGAAGTTCGTGGTCGAAGGCGACCTGCGTCGTGAGATCGGCATGTCGATCAAGCGTCTGATGGACCTGGGCTGCTACCGCGGCCTGCGTCACCGTCGCGGCCTGCCGCTGCGTGGTCAGCGCACCCGTACCAATGCACGTACCCGCAAGGGTCCGCGCAAGGCCATCAAGAAGTAAGGGGTAGACAACCATGGCCAAGCCGGCTGCTGCTGCCAAGACCAAGAAGAAGATCAAGCGAGTCGTCACCGACGGCATCGCCCACGTCCACGCTTCTTTCAACAACACCATCATCACGATCACCGACCGCCAGGGCAACGCGCTCTCGTGGGCGACTTCGGGCGGCGCGGGTTTCCGCGGTTCGCGTAAGTCGACCCCGTTTGCCGCGCAGGTTGCCGCGGAAAAGGCCGGCCGTGCTGCGCTCGACTACGGCGTCAAGTCGCTGGAAGTGCGCATCAAGGGCCCGGGCCCCGGTCGCGAGTCCGCCGTTCGTTCTCTGAACAACGTCGGCTACAAGATCGTAAACATCATCGACGTCACGCCGATCCCGCACAACGGCTGCCGTCCGCCCAAAAAGCGTCGCGTCTGAGGAGCTGAAGACACATGGCTCGTTATATTGGTCCCAAGTGCAAGCTCTCCCGTCGTGAAGGCGCCGACCTCTCGCTGAAGTCGCCCGTCCGCGCTCTCGACTCGAAGTGCAAGCTCGAACAAAAACCTGGCCAGCATGGCCCGACTGCCCGCAAGGGCAAGCTGTCGGACTACGCGACCCAGTTGCGTGAGAAGCAGAAGGTCAAGCGCATCTACGGCTTGCTGGAGCGTCAGTTCCGCAACTACTACAAGAAGGCCTCGAACAAGAAGGGCAACACGGGTGAGAACCTGCTGCAGCTCCTCGAGACCCGTCTTGACAACGTCATCTACCGCATGGGCTTCGCTGTGACCCGTCCGGCCGCTCGCCAGCTGGTCTCGCACCGCGGCGTCACGGTCAACGGCAAGTCGGTCAACCTGCCGTCTTACCAGGTCAAGGCCGGCGACGCGATCGCCCTGTCGGAACGCGCACAGAAGCAGCTGCGCGTGCAGGAATCCCTGGGCGTCGCCGCCCAGATGGACCTGTCGCCGTCGTGGGTCGAAGTGGATGCCAAGAAGTTCGCTGGTGTGTTCAAGGCCGTGCCGGATCGTTCCGACCTGCCGAGCGACATCAACGAAGCGCTGATCGTCGAGTTGTACTCGAAGTAAGGACGGCCGCGACCCGCAAGGGTCGCTCCCGCCAAAACCCAGGCTGGTGCGCCCTGCGCACCGGCCTCTCCCTCGAACAGAGGGAGCTCCAAAAGCCTCAGCCGACGTCGTTACCCCCACAACGAACGAAGGCATTGCAGGAGAACGCAACAACATGACGGTTACCGCAAACCAGGTACTACGCCCGCGTGGTCCCCAGATCGAACGCATCTCCGGCCACCGCGCCAAGGTCGTGATCGAGCCGCTTGAACGCGGTTACGGCCACACCCTCGGCAACGCGCTTCGCCGCGTGCTGCTGTCCTCGATCCCCGGCTTCGCGATCACCGAAGTCGAGATCGACGGCGTGCTCCACGAGTACACCACGGTCGAAGGCCTCGAAGAGGACGTGCTGGAAGTCCTCCTCAACCTCAAGGACGTCGCCATCCGCATGCACACCGGTGACAGCTCCATGCTGTCGCTGAGCAAGCAGGGTCCCGGCATCGTCACCGCTGCCGACATCAAGACCGACCACAACGTCGAGATCCTCAATCCGGAGCACGTGATCGCGCACCTGACCAAGGACACTGCGCTGAACATGCGTCTGAAGATCGAACGCGGTTTCGGCTACCAGCCGGCTGCCGCGCGTCGTCGTCCGGATGAGGAAACCCGCACGATCGGTCGCCTGATGCTGGATGCGTCGTTCTCGCCGGTCCGTCGTGTTGCCTACGCCGTGGAAGCCGCGCGCGTCGAACAGCGTACCGACCTCGACAAGCTGGTTCTGGACATCGAAACCAACGGCACGATCGACGCCGAGGAAGCCGTGCGCACCGCCGCCGACATCCTCAGCGACCAGCTGTCGGTGTTCGGTGACTTCACCCACCGCGACCGCGGTGCTGCCAAGCCGCAGACCGGTGGCGTGGATCCGATCCTGCTGCGTCCGATCGACGATCTCGAACTGACCGTGCGTTCGGCCAACTGCCTCAAGGCCGAGAGCATCTACTACGTCGGCGATCTGATCCAGAAGACCGAAGTCGAGCTGCTCAAGACGCCGAACCTCGGCAAGAAGTCGCTCACCGAGATCAAGGAAGTCCTCGCCCAGCGTGGTCTTTCGCTCGGCATGAAGCTCGAGAACTGGCCGCCGGCCGGTATCGCTTCGCACGGGATGATGGGCTAAGAGCAATAAGCGATCCCCGTCCCCGGACGGGGATCGTGCAACACCAGTCGACGGACCAGAAGGTTCGCGACACGCCGGTCAGGGAAAAGATCGGTTCGGACCATCCGCAGTCCAAGTTCCAACGCCACGATGGCGACAGCGAAATCCAATAGTTCCAACATTCATCAGGAATCAAAGCCATGCGCCACCAGAAATCCGGACGTGCCCTCAGCCGCACCACTGCCCATCGCGAAGCGATGTTCAGCAACATGGCTGCCTCGCTGATCAAGCACGGCCTCATCCGCACCACCCTGCCGAAGGCCAAGGAGCTGCGCCGCGTCGCCGAGCCGCTCATCACCCTCGCCAAGGTCGATGGCGTCGCCAACCGTCGTCTTGCCTTCTCGCGCCTGCGCGACAAGGAAGCCGTGGGCACGCTGTTCACGACCCTCGGTCCGCGTTACCAGGCTCGCCCGGGCGGCTACCTGCGCATCCTCAAGTGCGGCTTCCGCGCTGGCGACAATGCGCCGATGGCCTACGTCGAGCTGGTCGACCGTCCTGAAGCCGCGCAGTAATCCGCTTCGGGTGCCGCCTCGCGCGGTGTGAGTCGCTGCAGTATTCGATCGCGAAAGCTCTGGCCCCCGGCCGGAGCTTTCGTCTTTTCGGGGGTCGTAAATTCCCCGCCGCTGGTTCGGTTCGATTCCCGCGCGGTGGAACCGGGACAACGCGGCCGTTGTCTTTGCATGGATCTGGCCAACCGCTAAGGTAGCGACATGATCAATCCTTTCCGCGCTTCGTTCCGCATCCAGTTCCTGCTGGGTTTCCTGGCCTGTGCCGGGATGCTTGCCTATGCGTTCCATACGCAGTTCCGCGATGTGAACCCGCTCAATCCGTGCCCGCTGTGCATCTTCCAGCGCATCGCGTTCTTCTCGCTGGGCGTGGTGTTCCTGCTCGGTGCGCTGCATGGTCCTGCGCAGCGGGGCTGGCGCCGCGTCTATGGCGTCCTGGCCCTGATCGCTGCGGGGGTCGGCATCGCGGTGGCCGGCCGCCATGTCTGGATCACCCATCTGCCCGCCGACCAGGTGCCCAGCTGCGGCGCGCCGTTCGAGTTCATGCGCCAGACCATGGGGCCGATGAAACTCATCCAGAAAGTGATGACCGGTTCGGGCGAATGCGCGAAGGTCGACTGGACGTTTCTGGGCCTGTCGATGCCGGCATGGAGCCTGCTTTGCCTGATCCTGCTGGCGCTGTGGGCGGGCTACGCCGCATTCCGTCGCCGCTGATCGCACGCCGTGCAGGTGCGGCGTTTCCCATGCAGAATTTCCCATGCAGAAACGGAATCAGCGGTTGCCCCTGCAACCGTTGCAGCGCCCGCATTTACGGCGGATGATGCAAGTTCGCTGCACCGCAGCACCTTCTCGTTTCCAGTGCCATGTCCGCTTCCGATCGCAATCTCCGCGCCGTCAACCTGCCGACCGAGTGGTCGCCGGCAAGCTGGCGCAGAAAGGTTGCATTGCAGATGCCGACGTATCCGGACGCCGCCGCGCTCGAGGGCGTGCTGCAGGAAATGCATGCGCTGCCGCCACTGGTGACATCGTGGGAAATCCTGGCGCTGCAGAAGCAGATCGCCGAGGCGCAGGAAGGCAAGCGCTTCCTGCTGCAGGGTGGCGATTGTGCGGAGGTCTTCGAGGGCTGCACGCCGGAGGTGATTTCCAACCGGCTGAAGGTGCTGCTGCAGATGAGCCTGGTGCTCGTGCATGGCTTGCGTTTGCCGGTAGTGCGCGTGGGACGTTTCGCCGGCCAGTATGCGAAGCCGCGTTCGACCGACACGGAAACGCGTGATGGCGTGACGCTGCCGAGTTACCGCGGCGACATCATCAACGGACCGGATTTCACCGAGGAGGCGCGCGTTCCCGACCCGCGGCGCATGGTGAAGGCGCATGCGCGCTCGGCGATGACGATGAACTTCATCCGCGCGCTGATCGATGGCGGCTTCGCCGACCTCCACCATCCCGAATACTGGAACCTGAGCTGGGTCGGTCACTCGCCACTCGCGGACGAGTACCAGCGCATGGTCGACGGCGTGGGCGATGCGGTGCGCTTCATGGAAACGCTGTCCGGCAGCGAGGTGCACAACCTCAACCGGGTCGACTTCTACACCTCACACGAAGCGCTGCTGCTTCCCTACGAGGAATCGCAGACGCGGCAGGTGCCGCGGCAATGGGGCTGGTTCAACCTCAGCACCCATTTCCCGTGGATCGGCATGCGCACCGCGCAGCTCGATGGCGCCCACATCGAATACTTCCGCGGCATCCGCAATCCGATCGGCCTGAAGGTCGGGCCGTCGGCGACGGTGGACCAGTTGCTGCGCGTGATCGATGTGCTCAACCCCAACGACGAGGCCGGCCGCCTGACACTGATCCACCGCATGGGCGCCGCCCACGTGGCGGAGAAACTGCCGGCACTGCTTGAAGCGGTCAAGCGCGAAGGCCGCCGCGTGCTGTGGATCTGCGATCCGATGCACGGCAACACCGAAAGCACCAGCAACGGCTACAAGACGCGCCGCTTCCGCAACATCCGCAGCGAGCTGGAGCAGGCTTTCGACCTGCATGGCGCGGCAGGCACGCGCCTGGGCGGCGTGCACCTGGAACTGACTGGCGAAGACGTGACCGAGTGCCTCGGCGGCGCGCGCGAGCTTACCGAGAGCGATCTGGAGCGCGCCTACCGTTCCACCGTCGATCCGCGCCTCAACTACGAGCAGGCGCTGGAAATCGCGATGCTGATCGTGCGCAAGCAGGCCCAGCTGGCGCGGTTGGAATAGCTACCTCGCGGCTCTGGCCGTCGGGGAATTGAGGGCCGGCAGGGTGGCAAGGAACCGTGGCCGTTTGCGTGCCTTCGTCGCCTGTTCGAAGGAGTAACCGAGTTCGAGCAGTCGTGGCTCGCTCCACGCCGTGCCCATGAAGACGATGCCCAACGGCAGTCCGCGCGATTCGCCCATGGGCACGCTCAGGCTGGGATAGCCCGCCACCGCGGCGGCGTCGGAGCCTGCACCCATGTGGGGATCGCCATTGGTCATGTCGGCCAACCACGCGGCGCCGGCCGCCGGTGCGACCAGCGCATCCAGTTGCTGCGCCTGCAGGGCCGCATCGATGCCCTGCACGCCGGCCAGCCGGCGGATCGTGCTGCGCGCGTCGAGGTAGACCGGATCGCTCAGTGGGGTCTTCGCGTCGGCCTGCTCGAACAATTCCTGGCCGAAGTAGCTGAGTTCGTCGCCGGCATGGCGTTTGTTGAAGTCGATGAGCTCGGCGAGCGTGCGCACCGGTGCGTCATGGCTTTCCAGGTAATGCTCGAGGCCGGCCTTGAATTCCCAGGTGAGCACGTCGAGTTCACCCGCTTGCCACTGCCCGTCGGTGGGGATCTGGGCATCGACCACGAGGGCGCCTGCGCGCCGCATCGCGGCGATGGCCCGTTCCATCGCGGCATCGACGACCGGGTTGGCCCCCATCTTCTGTCGCAGCACGCCGATGCGTGCACCGCGCAGGCCGTCGACCTTGAGGTGCAGCGGGTAGTCGAAAACCGCATGCCCGACGCTGTTGGCGGTGACCGCGTCGCCTTCGTCACGCCCGACCATGGCCGCAAGCAGATAGGCCGCATCGGAAACGCTGCGTGCCATCGGACCGGCGGTGTCCTGGCTGCGGGAGATCGGAATGATGCCGTCGCGGCTGACCAGGCCCACGGTCGGCTTCAGGCCGACCAGGCCGGTGACCGCAGCGGGGCAGATGATGCTGCCGTCGGTTTCGGTGCCGATGCCCGCGGTGGCCAGGTTGGCGGCGATCGCGCTCGCAGTGCCGGAACTGGAGCCGCAGGCGCTGCGGTCAAGCACGTAAGGATTGCGTGTCAGCCCACCGCGTGCGCTCCATCCGGAGGTCGAATGCGGCGAGCGGAAGTTCGCCCATTCGCTGAGGTTGGCCTTGCCGAGGATCACCGCGCCGGCCGCACGCAGCCGCGCGACGACGAATGCGTCGCGCCCGGGCTTGTGGTTTGCCAGCGCCAGCGAGCCGGCGGAATTCACCATGGGCGTGGCATCGATGTTGTCCTTGAGCAGCACCGGGATGCCGTGCAGCGGACCGCGGACGCGACCTGCCTTTCTCTCCGCATCGCGCGCGTCGGCTTCCTTGAGCGCGAGGGGATTGAGTTCGATCACCGCGTTGAGGGTTGGCCCGGCGTCGTCGATGGCGGCGATGCGATCGAGATAGGCACGCGTGAGTGCATGGCTGCTCAGTTCGCCGCGGTCCATTCGCGCGGACAGATCGCCGATGCCGGCTTCGGCGAAGGCGAAATCGGTGGGGGACGTGGCTTCCGGCCGGACCGCGTCTCCGTCGGCGGAGGTCATCAGGTCCCTGATCCGGTCGCAGGCGCCCAGCGCGACGATCACGGCAACAGACAATGCGGCGGCGCGCACGCCATGGCCGCCGCGGATTCGGCTCAACACGGACATTGCATTTTCCCCTTGCCGCGGCATGGCGCGGGCCCCGTTCAGCATCACCGCGGACGGGCGTGCAGACAAGGGCAGGGCGGGCTTGAAGCTGTGGTCGCGGTCACGCTGCGGATATTTCGCCGCCTGCGTCGCCGAGGGGCGCGGTCAGTAGCGGCGGTTGAACAGGTCGCGCGCCAGCACCCAGACCACGATCAGGTTGACCACCAGCACGGTCACCGCCAGCCAGCCGGGATGCTGGACCAGCGCATACACATCGAGGGGCAGGTACACGGCGGCGCTGATGCAGCCCAGCCACGATCCCCACCTGCGCACGCGCCACAGGCCCCAGGCCTCGACAAAACGCAGCGCCGCATAGCCGAAGCCGATCGCCGCGGCCAGGTGCACGGAACCGGGATTGATGACGTGGGACAACCAGTCGATCGCGCCGTGGTGCGGATCGAGCTGGAAGCGGTTGATCAGCTCATGCAGCCAGCGCTGCAGCGGGGCAGGGCCGAGGATTTCCAGGCCGCTGGCCGCCACCAGGGCGAGCAGGCCCTTGGCCGCTTCGAAGATCGCGATGACATGCAGTCCCGGATGCGCATGCGGATCCGGGTTGTAGTGCGGATGCTGATGCTGGGCGACGTCGGTCATGGACAGGCGACGCCCGTGGCAATCAGCAGCATGGCTTACGCGGCGCGCGAGGCGCGCTTGCGATCGCTTTCGGTGAGGAACTTCTTGCGCAGGCGGATTTCCTTCGGGGTGACTTCGACGAGCTCGTCCTCCTCGATGAAGTCCAGCGCCTGCTCAAGGGTGTACTTGATCGCCGGCGTCAGCTTGATCGCGTCATCCTTGCCCGAGGCGCGCATGTTGGTCAGCGGCTTGGGCTTGATCGCGTTGACGGTCAGGTCGTTGTCCTTGGAGTGGATGCCGATCAGCTGGCCTTCGTACACCTGGTCGCCTTCCGCGGCGAACAGGCGGCCGCGCTCTTCCAGCGGGCCGAGCGAGTAGGCCGGGGTCGTGCCGGGGGCATTGGCGATCATCACGCCGTTGATGCGCTTGGCGATCGCACCGGTTTCCTTCGGACCGTAATGGTCGAACACGTGGAACAGCAGGCCCGAACCCTGGGTGAGGGTGCGGAACTCGTTCTGGAAGCCGATCAGGCCACGCGCCGGGATCATGTAGTCCAGGCGCACACGGCCCTTGCCGTCGGATTCCATGTTCTTCAGCTGGCCCTTGCGGGTGCCCAGCTTCTCCATGACGCCGCCCTGGTGCTGCTCCTCGATGTCGACCACCAGCTGTTCGATCGGCTCCATGAGCTTGCCGTCGATTTCCTTGATGATGACTTCCGGGCGCGACACGGCCAGCTCGAAGCCTTCGCGGCGCATGTTCTCGATCAGCACCGAGAGATGCAGTTCGCCACGGCCCGAGACCAGGAACTTGTCCGGATCGGAGCCTTCCTCGACCTTGAGCGCCACGTTGTGCAGCGTTTCGCGCTCCAGGCGCTCGCGCAGCTGGCGGCTGGTGAGGAACTTGCCGCCGCTCAGTTCCTTGTTGCCGGCGAACGGGGAGTTGTTCACCTGGAAGGTCATGCTGATGGTCGGCTCGTCCACGGTGAGGGCGGGCAGAGCTTCCGGGGTGTCGAGTGCGCAAACCGTGTCGGAGATCGACAGGTCGGCGACGCCGGAGATGGCGACGATATCGCCGGCCTCGGCTTCCTCGGTCTCCAGGCGCTCCAGGCCCATGAAGCCCAGTACCTGCAGGACCTTGCCCTGGCGCTTCTTGCCTTCACGGTCGACCACGCTGACCGGCATGTTGCGGCGGACCTTGCCGCGCTGGATGCGGCCGATGCCGATCAGCCCGACGAAATTGCTGTAGTCCAGCTGGCTGATGCGCATCTGGAACGGACCGTCGAGGTCGACCTGCGGCGGCGGGACGTGCTTCATGATCGCTTCGTACAGCGGGGTCATGTCGCCGTCGCGCGCGGCATCGTCGAGGCTGGCATAGCCGTGCAGCGCCGAGGCGTACACGATCGGGAAATCCAGCTGCTCGTTGGTGGCGCCGAGCTTGTCGAACAGGTCGAACACCTGGTCGATCACCCAGTCCGGACGCGCGCCGGGGCGGTCGATCTTGTTGACGACCACGATCGGCTTGAAGCCCATCGCGAACGCCTTCTGGGTGACGAAGCGGGTCTGCGGCATCGGGCCGTCCATCGCGTCGACGAGGATCAGGACCGAGTCGACCATCGACAGCACGCGCTCCACCTCGCCACCGAAGTCGGCGTGTCCGGGGGTGTCGACGATGTTGATGCGGTTGCCCTGCCAGGTGATGGCCGTGTTCTTGGCCAGGATCGTGATGCCACGTTCCTTTTCCTGGTCGTTGCTGTCCATCGCGCGTTCGGCCAGCACCGTGCGTTCGGACAGGGTGCCCGACTGCTTCAGCAGGCAGTCGACGAGGGTGGTCTTGCCGTGGTCGACGTGGGCGACGATGGCGATATTGCGCAGGCGTTCGATAGACATGCAGGAAGGCGCCGGCGAGGACGCAAAGTCAGCGGAAGGAAGCCGGTAAGTATAGCCCGCCCCGATTACCCGCGTCCTGTTCAGGTTGAACAGCTGCGGTATTCTTGTCGGTCCTGTTCACGGACCCCATATCGGGCCGTGAATTCCACTACCGGAGCCGTTCCCCATGAGCCTGATCGCCAATTTCGACACCGACCGCGGCACGATCCGCGTCGAACTGGCCGCCGACAAGGCGCCGCTGACCGTCGCCAACTTCGTCAACCTGGCCCAGCGCGGTTATTACGACGGTCTCAAGTTCCACCGCGTCATCAACGAGTTCATGGTCCAGGGCGGCTGCCCGCTGGGCACCGGCACCGGCGGCCCGGGCTACAAGTTCGAGGACGAGGCCAACAACGGCCTGCGCCACGAGCGCGGCGTCCTGTCGATGGCCAATGCAGGCCCCAATACCAACGGCAGCCAGTTCTTCATCACCCACGTGCCCTGCGGCTGGCTGGACGGCAAGCACACCGTCTTCGGCAAGGTGCTCGAGGGCCAGGACGTGGTCGACTCGATCAAGCAGGGCGACAAGATCAACTCGCTCAAGATCGAAGGCGACGCCGCCGCGGCGCTGGCCGCCAAGGCCGACCGCGTGGCCGAGTGGAACAAGATCCTCGCGGCCTGAGTCGGCCGGGTGGAGCAGGGAAGGGGCGCGCAAGCGCCCCTTTTCATTTGGGCCGGCGGAAAACTGCGTGGCTGCCACGCAACACTTGCGCCGCTACAATATGAAGCTTCCTCTCCACAGGTTCCGCCCCATGCCTCAGCTTGCCCGGCGCATCGGTCGCGCCAAGCCCAGCGCGATCATGCAGGTGGCCGAGAAGGCCAAGCGCCTCAAGGCCGAAGGCCGCGACATCATCAGCTTCTCGATCGGTGTCCCCAACTTCCTCCCCGCCGAGCATGTCTACGCCGCCGCGCGCGAGGCGCTGACCAAGGACAGCGGCCAGTACGGCAGCAACCGCGGTGCCGACGTGTTGCTGGATGCGTTCCTTGCCCATATCCACAAGATCGGCCTGGACGGCTACGCCAAGGTCAACGTCGCCACCGGCATCGGTGCCAAGCACGTGATCTACAACCTGGCCGAGGCATTGCTCGACGAAGGCGACACCATCACCTTCCCGACGCCGTACTGGACCAGCTACCTCGACATCGCGGAAATCGTCAACGCGAAGATCGACCTGCTGCCGTGCCCGCCTTCGCAGGACTACAAGCTCACGCCGGCCCAGCTCGACGTGGCGTTGGCGAAGAAGCCCAAGGTGTTCCTGTTCAACAACCCTTCGAATCCGACCGGGATGGTCTACTCGAAGGAAGAAATCAGCGCGCTCGCCGACGTCGCCGCGAAGTATCCCGACACCTGGATCATCACCGACGACATCTATAACCGCATGGTGTTCGATGGCGTGGGTTACCACAACTTCGTGCACGCACGGCCGGAACTGCGCGACCGCGTGATCTTCATCGACTCGCTGTCAAAGACCTACGGCATGCCGGGCTGGCGCGTTGGCTTCATGGCCGGTCCCGAAGTGGTCGCGCAGGCGATCGCGACAAT
The DNA here is from genome assembly GCF_054049835.1 of Lysobacter sp. P5_B9. NCBI lineage: Bacteria > Pseudomonadati > Pseudomonadota > Gammaproteobacteria > Lysobacterales > Lysobacteraceae > Lysobacter > Lysobacter sp. P5_B9. The sequence continues at coordinate 8,623 of NZ_JBFULP010000010.1, read as the reverse complement.
GAACTCGAATCACATCACCAACATTCCGGAAATCGTCACCGCCGCCGCGGTGGCCGCGCTGTGCGGACCGCAGGACGTGCCGACGCAGAAGAACGCCGAGTTCCAGGCCAAGCGCGACCAGGTCATGGCGGTGATGAATTCGCTGCCGGGCGTGGTGTGCCCGCGTCCGCAGGGCGCGTTCTACGTGTTCCCCGACGTCAGCGTCGCCTTCGGCAAGACCCACGGTCCGACCGGCATCAAGGTCAACAACGATGTTGATTTCTGCGATGCGCTGCTCGAAGCCAAGGGCGTGGCCTGCGTACCCGGCTCGGCTTTCGGCGAGCCGCGCGCGCTGCGCATCAGCTACACCTGCCCGACACCGCAGCTTGCCCCGGGCCTGCAGCGTTTCCAGGACTTCTTCAACGAACTGTCCTGATCCAACGATCCGTTTGTCGCGGGGCGCGTGAACGCCCCGCCTTTCCATCCAGGAGTTGCCCCACATGAAGACCCCCGTCCGCGTTGCCGTCACCGGTGCTGCCGGCCAGATCGGCTATGCCCTGCTGTTCCGCATCGCCTCCGGCGAAATGCTTGGCAAGGACCAGCCCGTCATCCTGCAGATGCTGGAGCTGCCGATGGAGAAGGCCCAGGCCGCGCTCAAGGGCGTGATGATGGAGCTCGAGGACTGCGCGTTCCCGCTGCTCGCCGGCATGGTCGGCACCGATGATCCCAAGGTCGCGTTCAAGGACGCCGACTACGCCCTGCTGGTCGGCGCGATGCCGCGCGGCCCGGGCATGGAGCGCAAGGACCTGCTGCTGAAGAACGCCGAGATCTTCACGGTGCAGGGCAAGGCGCTGAACGACGTGGCCTCGCGCAACGTCAAGGTGCTGGTCGTGGGCAACCCGGCCAATACCAACGCCTACATCGCCATGAAGTCGGCACCGTCGCTGCCGGCGAAGAACTTCACTGCAATGTTGCGCCTCGACCACAACCGCGCGCTGTCGCAGCTGGCCAGCAAGGCCGGTGTCGCCGTCGCCGACATCGAGAAGATGGTCGTGTGGGGCAACCACAGCCCGACCATGTACCCGGATTACCGCTTCGCAACCGTCAATGGCGCGTCGCTGAAGGACAAGATCAACGACGCCGACTGGAACGCCAACACCTTCATTCCGGTGGTCGGCAAGCGCGGCGCGGCGATCATCGAGGCGCGCGGCCTGTCGTCGGCCGCCTCGGCCGCCAATGCGGCCATCGACCACATGCGCGACTGGGCACTGGGCACCAACGGCAAGTGGGTGACGATGGGTGTGCCGTCGGACGGCAGCTACGGCATCCCGGAAGGCGTGATGTACGGCGTGCCGGTGACCTGCGCGAATGGCGAGTACACGCGCATCGAAGGCCTGCCGGTCGACGATTTCAGCCGCGCGGCGATGGACAAGACGCTGGCCGAACTGGAAGAAGAGCGTGCCGGTGTGGCTCACCTCCTGGGGTGAGCGGACTTGCGAGCCACGGGTCGTGCCGACGGACACCCGTGCCGGCGCGAACCGGGCAAGCAGTAACAAGAGTGCACAGTGGGGCGGCTTCGGCCGCCCCATTGCTTTGGAGCGCCAGAGCCGCCCACGGGGGGGTGATCGGGGGGCAACCAGCCTGGGGCACTCGGCTAAAATGGCCGGTCCCTCTGGAGAAGCCATGACCACGTCACCCTCCGCCGGCGCGCGTTTCCGTGCTGCCGTTGCCGAAGAATCCCCGCTGCAGGTGATGGGTGCCATCACCGCCTACGCCGGCCTGATGGCCAAGCGTACGGGCTACAAGGCGTTGTACCTGTCCGGCGGCGGCGTCGCCGCCAATTCGCTTGGCGTGCCGGATCTCGGCATCAGCACGATGGAGGACGTCCTCACCGACGCACGCCGGATAGTCGACGCAACGCAGATGCCGCTGCTCGTCGACATCGACACCGGTTGGGGCGGAGCCTTCAACATCGGCCGCACCATTCGTTCCTTCATCAACGTCGGCGTTGCCGCCGTGCACATGGAAGACCAGGTGGGGCAGAAGCGCTGCGGCCACCGCCCGGGCAAGGAAGTGGTGTCGAAGGACGAAATGGTCGATCGCGTGAAGTCCGCCGTCGATGCGCGCACCGACGACAGCTTCGTGATCATGGCCCGCACCGATGCCGCGGCCGTGGAAGGCGTCGATTCGGCGATCGAGCGTGCCGTGGCCTATGTCGAGGCCGGCGCCGACATGATCTTTCCTGAAGCGATGAACTCGCTCGACGACTACCGCCGGTTCAAGGCAGCGGTGAAGGTGCCGATCCTGGCCAACCTCACCGAATTCGGTTCCACCCCGTTCTTCACCACCGGTGAACTGCGTGATGCCAATGTCGACATCGCGCTCTACTGCTGCGGTGCCTACCGTGCCATGAACAAGGCGGCGCTCAACTTCTACGAGACCGTGCGTCGCGAAGGCACGCAGAAGAACATTGTCGACACGCTGCAGACGCGCGCCGAGCTGTATGACTTCCTCGGCTATCACGCCTACGAGGACAAGCTCGACGCGTTGTTTGCCGGCGGCAAGGACTGAACATGCGGGGTCGGCCGACGGAGCGGAACAGGTTCACGCGATGCGTGCCCCCTGTAGCCTCCTCCGCCGGCGCGTCCGTCCGCCCTCCGACTGCGGCGAGCGCGATCTGGCCCGCCGCAGTCGTCGCGACCCCCAATGGTCGCATCCAGGCTATTTCCTACAACAGAAAACGCCGCTGCTTACCGATTCCGGACACGGCAATGACAAGCAGGATGAACAACATCCTGCTGCAACCCCAAGGAGAGATCCGATGACCGATTCCGCTGCCCAGGTCCTGCCGAAGGCCAAGAAATCCGTCGCCCTGAGCGGCACCGCCGCGGGCAACACCGCGTTGTGCACCGTGGGCCGCAGTGGCAACGACCTGCATTACCGCGGGTACGACATCCACGACCTCGCAACGAAGTCGACGTTCGAGGAAGTCGCACACCTGCTCGTGCACGGGGCGCTGCCCACGCAGTCGCAGCTCAATGCCTACAAGGTCAAGCTCAAGCGCCTGCGTGGCCTGCCTGCGATCGTTCAGGAAGCACTGGAGCTGGTGCCGGCGAACGCGCATCCGATGGATGTGCTGCGCACCGGTTGCTCCGTGCTGGGCGCCGTACTGCCGGAACGCGAGGGCCACCCGGCGTCCGAGGCGCGCGACATCGCCGACAAGCTGATCGCCAGCTTCGGTTCGATGCTGCTGTACTGGTGGCACTTCACCCGCAATGGACGCCGCATCGACGTTGAAACCGACGACGACAGCGTCGCGGCACATTTCCTGCATCTCCTGCACGGCGAAGAGCCGTCCGCCCTGCATGCCGACTCGCTCGACAAGTCGTTGATCCTGTACGCGGAACACGAATTCAATGCGTCGACCTTCACCGCGCGTGTCATCGCCGGCACCGGGTCGGACCTGCATTCGTGCATCACCGGCGCGATCGGCGCATTGCGCGGTCCCAAGCACGGCGGCGCCAATGAAGTGGCGATGGACATCATCAGCCGCTACAACAGCGCCGACGAGGCCGAAGCCGATATCCGCGCGCGCATGGAACGCAAGGAGATCATCATCGGCTTCGGACATCCGGTCTACACCATCGGCGATCCGCGCAATCCGATCATCAAGGAACTCTCGCGCAAGCTGTGCAAGGACGGCGGCAACCAGACGCTGTTCGACGTGTCCGAGCGCATCGAGAACCTGATGATGGACACCAAGAAGATGTTCCCGAACCTCGACTGGTACTCGGCATCGGCCTACCACATGATGGGAATCCCGACGCCGATGTTCACGCCGCTGTTCGTCATCGCCCGCACCACCGGCTGGAGCGCGCACGTCATCGAGCAGCGCGAGGACGGCAAGATCATCCGCCCGAGCGCGAACTACATCGGGCCGGAAGATCGCGCATACGTGGCGATCGACAAGCGCTGACAACGCGCGAGGTGCCGTCCTTGAGCTGGTTCATCCCGGAAGGTCAGTTCAGGGCGCACCTGCTGGTCGCCGCAGTCGCCTTCGTGGTGACGGCGCTGGTGGTGGTGATCCATTACGAAGGGGTGCATTGGCTGGCGCGCCGCTATTCGCGGCGCGCGCCCAGGCACGACCGCGGCGCGATGCTCCAGATCATCTTCGCGTTGTTGGGGCTGCACATCGTGGAGATCTGGTGTTATGGCCTCACTTATTGGGGCCTGATCCAGGTGCCGGGGACCGGATTCCTGCATGGCAACCCAGGCACCGACACAGTCTTCGACGCGGTCTACCTGTCGGCGATCACGTTCAGCACCGTCGGGTTTGGCGACCTGGCGCCGGTGGGCGCCATTCGGCTGGTATCCGGCATGGAGTCCTTGACCGGATTGTTATTGATCACCTGGTCGGCTTCCTTCACTTACCTGGAGATGTCGCGCCTTTGGCGCGAGCCAGCCTCGCGCTGATGGATTGCGAAGCCCGAAAAAAAGCCGCGCATTGCGCGGCTTTTTGCTTCTTCCAGGGGGCTTTCGGATCAGGTCCTGCGCGGCTTGAGCGATTGCACCTTATAGAAGGTGTGATCGCCGATCGTCGCCACCTGGTAGGCGTTGCGCCACGTAGGACTGGCGATGCCGAGCGCGGCGAAGTGGCTGGCGCCCGGAACGATTTCCTTGCGCTTGCCGGCGGGCAGCGACCAGTTGTTCTCCGCCTCCAGCGCCACGGTCACGGCCTGCGCCCAGGCTTCGGTATTGCCCAGTTGCGTCGAGGGCGAGACCAGGGTCGGCGCGAACTGTTTGCGGGCCGTCACCACGTCGCACACGGTGTTGCCCCACAGGCCGCTGTCACGGCGGCGCAGGGCGACCTCGGCCACCGCCTGTTGGCCACGGACCGACTGGTCGCGGGCTTCGAGGTAGACGGTGGTACTCAGGCACAGCGAATCGGCTGATTGCGGTGGCAGCACGGACGCCAGCCACAGGATCCAGGCGAGTTTCATGTCGTACTCCTTGCTCCGTTGGCCGGTCCGCACGTCGGCGTCGTCTCCATTCGGGAGGCGGCTGCCGGGGGCGGGATCCGGTATGGCGTACTGGGGAGGGCGGCACGCTCTCTGGCGTGCTTTGCCCGGGCATCGGGACCGCGCGAGGGCGCGGGCGTTGCGACGGTGCCGCCGGGGGGCGGCTGAAAAGTTGGCGCACGGTAGCGGCGGTTTTCCTAACCGTAGCTGAATTGGTGAAGCCGGTCACGGATTGTGCCCAGCCCGGTCCGGTGCTAGGCGCGAGTATCCGTCATGGAGGGTCAGCGGAAGGCGAAGGCGTCCAGGGCGAGGGTGCCCAACTCGTGCGAGCGATGCAGGACTTCGACTTCCGGGTCGGCCCCCGCGGCGCCCAACGCGACGAACAAGGGCATCAGATGCTCCGTGGTGGGGTGGGCGTGCCGGGCATTGGGCGCCTGCGCCTGCCAGTCGAGCAGGGCGGCCCAGTCATGGCTGGCCAGCTTCTCGTGCATCCAGGAGGCGAAGGCAGCCGCCCAGGGGGCCAGCGGGACATCGCGGTGCTGCCAGTCCAGGTCGCCCAGGTTATGGACGAAGCCGCCGGAGCCGATCACCAGCACGCCTTCCCCCCGCAGGCCGGCCAGCGCCTGCCCGAGCGCGAAGTGCGCGGCGGCATCGGCAAGGGGATTCACCGACAGCGGCACGACCGGAATATCCGCCTGCGGATACATGCGCCGCAGCGGCACCCAGACGCCGTGATCCAGGCCATGGCCGGGGCGCACCCTGGCCGCCAGGCCGGCGCTTGCCAGTCGCCCGGCGATGTCTTCCGCCAGTTCGGGCGAACCGGGCGCGGGGTATTGGAGCTGGTACAGCGGTTCTGGAAATCCGCCGAAGTCGTGGACGGTATGCGGTTGGGCATGGCCCCCCAGCACGGGCCGGTCGGTCAGGAAGTGCGCAGAGGCAACCACTATCGCGCGGGGGCGGGGCAGGGCCGCGCCGAGCCCATCGAGGAAGCGACCCGCCGGCGAGTCGTCCGTCGCCAGCATCGGCGAGCCGTGGGAGAGGAAAACGGTGGGCAGGCGTTCGATATCCATGCCGTCAGGGTGAGCCCGGCACCGCTGGATTCCAAGCACGCCCTTCGCGTCGATGCGTTCCACAATGCGCGAGCCGTCCGGCATCCCGCCCGGCGAAATGCGCCGCGGCCAACCCCGCGAGCGTCGCCCACCTGCGGAGCACACCCATGGGCCAGTTCAACACCCGTTCTACCGTCCGCCCGGAGCCCGACCCGCCGATGGCGGAGATCGCGGACTACGTTGTCGATTACCGGATCGATTCCCGGGAGGCCTTCGACACCGCACGCTACATGCTGCTCGATTCACTGGCCTGCGCCGCGCTGGCAATGGACCACAAGGAATGCGTGAAGCACCTCGGGCCGCTGGTTGCCGGCGCCGACATGCCCGGTGGTGCGCGCGTGCCATTCACCTCGCACGCGCTGGACCCGGCACAGGGCGCCTACAACATCGGCGTCCAGATCCGCTGGCTCGACTTCAACGACACCTGGCTGGCCGCGGAGTGGGGGCACCCGTCCGACAATCTCGGCGCGATCCTCGCGGTCGCCGACTATCTCGGCCGAAAGGCGGAGCGGGAAGGCGGCAAGGCCCTGGCCATGAGGGAGGTGCTGGGTCATGCGATCAAGGCGCACGAAATCCAGGGCTGTTACGCGTTGAAGAATTCGTTCAACCGCGTTGGCCTTGACCACGTGATCCTGGTGCGCCTGGCCTCGACCGCCGTCAGTACGCGAATGCTCGGCGGCGGCAGGGACGAAGTGATCACCGCCATCTCGCACAGCTGGATCGACAACGGCGCGCTGCGCACCTATCGCCATGCCCCCAATACCGGCCCGCGCAAGAGCTGGGCCGCTGGCGATGCCTGTCGCCGTGCCGTCATCCATGCGTTGAACGCGGTGAAGGGCGTGGTTGGATACCCGAGTGCACTGAGTGTTCCGACCTGGGGTTTCTACGACATCGCCTTCGAAGGCAAGCCGTTCGAGTTCGAACGCCCATTGGCCAGCTACGTGATGGAGAACGTGCTCTTCAAGATCAGCTTTCCGGCCGAGTTCCATGCGCAGACCGCGGTCGAATGCGCGCTGCGGCTGCACGACCAGGTGAAGGATCGGCTCGACCAGGTCGAACGCATCGAACTGGAAACCCAGGAGGCGGCTATCCGCATCATCGACAAGACCGGCCCGCTCGCCAACTACGCGGACCGGGACCATTGCCTGCAGTACATGGTCGCGGTGCCGCTGGTCTTCGGTCGCCTCGTCGCGACCGACTACAGCGATGCAGTGGCCGCGGACCCGCGCCTCGATGCACTGCGCGACAGGATGGTGGTGAAGGAGAACCCACGCTTCACCCGCGACTACTTCGATCCGGACAAGCGCTACATCGGTAATTCGGTGCAGGCCTTTTTCAAGGACGGTACGGCCACCGCCAAGATCTCGATCGACTACCCCCTGGGCCACCGCAAGCGCCGCGCCGAAGCGATCCCTTTATTGATGGCCAAGTTCGAAGCCGCGGTCCGCACGAAGCTGCCTGCCGCCAATGTCGAGACCCTGTTGGCACTGGCCGGCGACCCCGAAAGGCTGGATGCCCTCCCGGTAACTGCCTTCATGGCGCTGCTGACAAGCGCAGGCGTTTCAAATGCGGATTCAGACTTGTACGAAACACGTATTTTTTAACACTGCTTTCACGAGGGGGTACCTAGCCTGCGCGGGTGGCGTGTCGTTCAGGTATGCCATCCCCCAAGACCAAGGAACCCCGCAGTGGCGGCTTTCCAATTCAAAGGAGCACAAGATGAATAAGAAACTCCTCTGCGCCGCCCTGCTGGGTGGGCTGAGCCTTGCCCAAGTAGCGCAAGCGCAAGACTTCGATGACCGCTGGTACCTGACCGGTGCTGTAGGTTTCAACTTCCAGGACAACGATCGCGGCACCGGTAACGACCCCTTCGTGAGCCTCGGCGTCGGCAAGTTCTTCACCGACAACTGGTCGGTGGATGCCGAGTTGAATTACCAGAACCCCAACTTCGACGACAACCAGGACCTCAACTGGAGCCAGTACGGCATCTCGTTCGACGCGCGCTATCACTTCATCTCTGAAGGCCGCAACTGGAACCCGTACCTCATGGGTGGGCTGGGCTATCAGCGTTCCGAGGAAGAGTTCGATGCATTCCCGAACGCGGACTCGCCGGACCAGCGCAAGGACGGTAACTTCGCCGCCAAGGTCGGCGCCGGCATCCAGGCCGACATGGGTCGTTGGGGCGTCCGCACCGAACTGGCCTACCGCGCCGACTTCGACGACCAGAGCGTGCACTCCGACTCGAACTGGTACGGCGACATCCTCGCCTCGGTCGGCATCATCATCCCGCTGGGTCCGGAACCCGTGGTGGCCGCTCCGCCGCCGCCGCCGGCTCCGAGCTGCGCCGATGGCGACGACGACGGCGACGGCGTGAACAACTGCGACGACAAGTGCCCGGGTTCGCAGGCCGGCCAGACGATCGGTCCGGACGGTTGCCCGGTGCCGGTGTCGATCGACCTGAAGGGCGTGAACTTCGACTTCGACAAGGCGACGCTGCGTCCCGACGCGGTGCAGATC
>NZ_JBFULP010000009.1:0-51933 GCF_054049835.1 Lysobacter sp. P5_B9 | reverse complement strand
GGCGCATACGGCCTTGTTATCGCCGTCATTTACTTTGCCCCCGCTGCTATTCTCTTTTCGTTAGCTTCAATGGCACTGTTTCGTGGCTGGAATCACCAAAAGGGGCTGCATTGGTTGTCCTGGCTGTGGCTTGCCTCGCCCGTAGCTTGGGCACCGGTAGCCACACTGATCGGGGCCATTGCGGCCTAACAATTCATTCAAGCCGAAGCCGCTTCGCGGCTCGGCTTAATTCAGGCGTTAGGGCGCACATGGAACAATTACGCGGCTTCGGACATGTACTCCTGACAAGCCTGCTTTCGTTGGCGGCCTGCGGCTTACTTGCGTATGTCGCTATGGTGATCGCTGGCGCCTGGTCCGAGTGGCCTGAGGTCAACTGGCCTTTAACTCTCTTCATTCCCGGCGTAGTCGTCTTGTGGGGCTTCGTTATTGGCACCGCTGTCATCGCAGTGCTAGCCGCTCCAGCCTATGTCTTGCTTTTGCGCGCCGGACGGGCGTCTTTTACCTCGGCAGCGGCAATCGGCGTCGCTCCCGGGATCGGCATGCTCCTGCTGGCCCGTGAGTTGGCAATACCGGCTATGGCTACGGGTCTAGTGGTCGGCCTTGCTACTCATTGGGTTTGCAGGGTGCGCCCTAACAATTCATTCAAGCCGAAGCCGCTTCGCGGCTCGGCTTAATTCAGGCGTTAGAGCGCATGACAACTTCCGTCCCGACTGGGTTGATTGACTACTACGCTTCCGGCAAGTCGCTAGTCTGCGAGCTTGATGCCAACCCGTACCTATGTGAGTTTTGGCCGCAAGGCGAGCTGGGCACGTACAACCTGGAGTATCAAGTCCCGGAGTACGCGCCCGGGTACTTTGGCTTCGCCACAAATGGCGGCGGCGAGATGCTGGCAATCTCTCCAGTGGGTTCAGTTGTGTGCTTACCATTCATTGGCATGGACGCATCTGCGGCAAACACCGTGGCCTCGTCATGGGCCGCTTTCGTGGACATGCTCCGGGATGCGCTCTAACAATTCATTCAAGCCGAAGCCGCTTCGCGGCTCGGCTTAATTCAGGCGTTAGGCCCCGCAGATGGACGACCGTCGAGTTCACGCAAAACGCATCACTGACGAGATTCGCCAGGTACTCATTACCCAATGGGACCCGATTGGCGTCATGGAGGAGCCGGATTGGCCGCGCGACGAGTACGACTCTTATATTGGAGAGATATACAAATATCTGGCGCGCGGCGAGTCGACCGAGTTCATCGCCAGGCACCTTTGCCAGATTGAGGAGACAATGATGGGCCTTGGGCATTTGCCAGAGTCCACGCGGCTCTCGGTCGCTCAAGCGCTCCAGGCCATAGATGTTTCGCCGCTGGAGTAGTTCTTGTCGTTTGGGGCGGGTTCCGGCGCGTATCGGGCGGGCCCTAACAATTCATTCAAGCCGAAGCCGCTTCGCGGCTCGGCTTAATTCAGGCGTTAGCACCCATGGGAATGTCCGAAATCGTTGCGCTATTCTTCCTGGCATCTGCAACTCTAGGCCTCGGCGCCCATCTAAACATTGGCGCTTTTAAGCTATCAACAGAATCTATAGACAGTCCGCACTTTGCTACACGCTGGATCTATCGGTATTTGATCTTTTCGTTCTGCTATTTGCTTGCATTGTTCATTGTTGCAGCGCCAATTCTGGTGGTGGCATTTAAGATTGAGAGCATCCGCCCCATTCTAAAATCCATCCCGTGGTGGCTGGTCGTAGCTCTTAACGCTGCGCCGGCGGGACTGATCTACTACTTGAACCGCAGATACCTGATCTGGTGCGATCCGGTAAAGATTGGCGCACGCAAATCAGCTTCTGATTATTGGCGCTCGCGGGCTGGGCGCTAACAATTCATTCAAGCCGAAGCCGCTTCGCGGCTCGGCTTAATTCAGGCGTTAGCCCTCTATGCGCAGAATCCTAGCCGTCCTATTTCTAGGCCTTGCGGCAGGCAGAGCAAGCGCCTGCGATGTCCCGCTTTCGCTCGTAGTGTCCGGCGCCGCTTTCGAGCGCGACCAACCCGTACAAATCACGGTCGTTAACTATTGCTCCAAGCCTGTGCGCTTCTATGCCTCGCTGGAGGCCCAAGAGGAAGGTGGGGATTGGAGAGAGTGGCCGTGGCACCTCAACGGCAAGCCGTCCGACTACGGCAACCCGATCTATACGCTCGGTGCTAATCGCTCAAAGGCTTTGACGTTCGACATACGGGACGTCACTTTTCCGCCTATCCCTCCAGGCGCTAAAGCCAAAGAAACGGATTCCCTAAGCTTTCGCTTCTTCGTGACCGCCCTAGACAAAATCGGCCCTGGCACTCGGACTGAGCAAGCATCCAGCTCCTTTACGATTATTGACCCCTTTGGCAAGCTCTCCGGACACTAGTACGAGGGCTAACAATTCATTCAAGCCGAAGCCGCTTCGCGGCTCGGCTTAATTCAGGCGTTAGCCCTCAGTGACAGATTTCGTCTTCTACACGATATGTATCGTCGCCGGACTCAACGGCTGGCTAGCCTTCCCTGTCGCTATTGACGATCAATTTTCCGATCTCCTTCAGGGCAGCTATCGCAATCCGTTTACCGCCCCGTTCCGCAAGCTTTGCCTCTTTGGATTCGCGTTTAGTTCAATGTTTTGCTGTGCACTGGCGTGGTTCTCTCCACAAATGGCTGTGGTCTTCGGATGGATTGCCGTTATTTGCTCGGCGGGATCGGCATTTGGACCGTCCATAATCAACTACGGCCCTCGCGGCCTAGCGCTTTTGGGGCGAGTCGCCTACCTTTCAGTTGCCCTCCGGTTTGTTGCTGCCATTGCGTTGACGGTTTTGGCGCCAGCAGTCGCCGCAGAGGGCTAACAATTCATTCAAGCCGAAGCCGCTTCGCGGCTCGGCTTAATTCAGGCGTTAGGCCTCACATGACAGATCACAGCTACGTTTGCTCCAGTTGCGGCAAGACCCATGAGGGGCTGCCAACGGACTGGGGCTTCAAACTTCCGGATGAAGTCTTTGAACTGTCCTACTTGGAAAGGTATCGGAGGACCCGTTCAAACGCGGATCTCTGCGCGCTTGATGAGGGTCGCTTCTTCCTCCGTGGCCTTCTCATGATTCCTTTCACGCACCAAGAGGGAGAGTTTGCCTGGGGCGTCTGGGCTGAGGTTCCTAAGGCAGTTCACGACTTCTACTTAGACAATTACAGCAATGATCTGGCTCAGGGCACCAAGGCCAAGGGGACTTTAGCCAACACCATCCCGGGGTTCCCAGAGATTGCTGGACAGCCTCTTGAGATCGAGTTCCAAAATGCAAAGAGCCGCCCATTTTTTGCTTTCCCTCAATCCGCGAATCACGAGCTTGCCGTTGATCAGAGGGACGGGATTGGTCACAACAGACATCACCAGTTTCTTGAGTTGTGTGGCCACTTCGACGAGAGTGATACCTAACAATTCATTCAAGCCGAAGCCGCTTCGCGGCTCGGCTTAATTCAGGCGTTAGGCATCTATGACACATCTGCCATATCCCAATGCAGTAGACCCAGAACGAGTCGGGACTTATGCCGCCTTGGCGAAGGCGGGTGGTGGCTATGTTTGGGATGCCGTCTTGGAGTACCGCGTGTGGTGTCACCCCGAGCTCGGTGCGCCAGACCTGGAGGACGGTAGCGATTACTTCTATCCTTTTGAGTCTTATCAAGAGGCTCTAGAGTTTTCGCAGCAGACGGAGGGAGCAAAAGAGCCATTGGCTCTTATCCTCCAAGAGGAGTACATAGCGGAGCCGGAGCCGGGTCAATATGTCCATATGCGGGAGCGGCGCATTGCTGAGTGGCAAGTTGTCTGGCTTACACGTCCACGGCGCACAGCTCGAACTATCCCGGACTTCATGTCACCAAATGCTCCCGCAAATAGGCTCGACATCATTCGTGGCCTAGCGCCACGGATAGATGCCTAACAATTCATTCAAGCCGAAGCCGCTTCGCGGCTCGGCTTAATTCAGGCGTTAGGCCTCATGTACAGATTTCCGACCGACCTAGACTTTTCTTCCCTAGTGGGCGAGTTCACGACGCAGATCTGCGTCGGTCAGTTCGACTTGCAGTTCTCGCTTGGAAAGTTTCGCTTCATCGTTTACTCGCCAATTGAGCTGCTCAAGGACGGCTGCCCGATTGGAACCTGGGACTCGGTAAGCTGGCCACCACCTGCCTTTTACGACCTGATGGGCACGGCGGTCGCGAGCGCCGAACTTGCAGATGAGAGGACCCTAGTCCTTTGCTTCGAGAATGGACTGGAGGTTCGCCTCGTTGATGATTCGGATCAGTACGAGACCATGCAGATCATTGTTGGGAAGGACCCAAGTGCGTCCCACATCATCTAGGATGAGGCCTAACAATTCATTCAAGCCGAAGCCGCTTCGCGGCTCGGCTTAATTCAGGCGTTAGGCCACAGAGGATTTCATGGAAAGATTCTTCTTGATAGCGGGAACGGCGCTCTTGGCTGGTGCCATGTTTGCTTTTAGTGGCTGCGTCTTGCACACACTCTATGCAACTGGAAATGTCATTGCTTCGGCGGATGACACTACGGCAGCACCTTGGCTCGCTCCGATATTTTTCATAATGCTCATGCCGAACATTCGCCCAATACTGCTTGCGTTCTTTGCTGGCGGAGCTTTCCTGATCATCGGGGGAGTGATCAGGTATAACGATAAAAAGCGTCGATAGGTCACCGTCACTGCGATGTGGCCTAACAATTCATTCAAGCCGAAGCCGCTTCGCGGCTCGGCTTAATTCAGGCGTTAGACGGCAATGGCCAATGTTCGGTGGCTCAATTTCTTATTCAGCGCGCCGCTCTTTGTCGCGTCTTGCGCATCTGCGGGTCCAAAGCATTCGGATTCAATGTGCAATGCAATCGCGCATTTTGCTGAGTCTGCCAAAGTTGGCGTAACTCGATCAGTGACACTGCGAGGCGGATGGGGCGGAGACACGCCGGATTTGATCATGACGCACGATTGCGTACATTCTGGTTATGAGCCAGGCAAAGAGCTTTGCGATTACCTTCTTCCAAATACTTCATGGGAGTTCGGTAAATACAATGCAAAAGATGCAATAGCGTGTCTTGACACCGCGGAGCGACGCAAGTTGATTCGCAAGCTTGATGACGACGAGTGGCCCATTGAAGTAACTTCATCCATGCGGCAACTCAAAGACAAGCACATACTGGTAACCGTAAGCTTTACCACCAGCAACCTTTCTGTTCTCATCTTGTCGGCAACGCGCAACTCAAGTGAGTAGCTTGCCGTCTAACAATTCATTCAAGCCGAAGCCGCTTCGCGGCTCGGCTTAATTCAGGCGTTAGGGCGCACAGCAAGATGCCAAAGTTTCTGAAAGGGCTACTGGCGGGTCTCGGCAAGGCGTTGCTTGCGCTTGTGCTCGTGTTCGGCCTATTCGTTGGTTATGCCGCCTTCTCTGAGCGTTCCGCATCAGGCAAGGCCGAGGACTTCTGCCGAACCACTGTCCCCGGCTCCGCAACTGCCGCCCTTCTGGATTCGGCAATCTCTCATGGCGCCGACACTGTCCATACCAAGTGGTACCAGTCGGACGGTCAAGATCAGCTCCCTGTCACCTTCTCGGGCGCCACGCCGCTGTCCCGCCATATTTGTTGGGTCAAGGCTGCACAAGGGCGTGTCGTCTCTAGTCGTGTCGTTTACCTTGACTAGGGTGCGCCCTAACAATTCATTCAAGCCGAAGCCGCTTCGCGGCTCGGCTTAATTCAGGCGTTAGGCCCGTATGCAAGAAAATCCCTACTCGGCACCACGAAGCGGCACACACCTTCACGATGCACCTCGCCGGCCGTTGGCGGTAAAGCTTGCCGCGGCGGCTGTTGCGTGCAGCATCTTGGCTGGCCACGCCAAGTTCCTATTCATCAAAGTGCCAACGACCGGTCTAATGACCGGGATTGCATTTGCCACCGTTTTCGCTCTCGGTGCATTGCTTATCGCAGCGATTCTCTCCCGAATTAACTGGGCCCGCTGGACAGTTGCTGCTTTGCTCGGGGCAAATCTTGCGCTGATTCTCTTCGCCGCTGGTCGCATTTCGCTATCCGCCCTCAAACTCGCTCTACTTGCGCAGGCCTTTTTTTACTTGGCGGCTCTTGTACTCATGTTCCTGCCGCAGTCAGCTAGGTGGTACAGGCCTAACAATTCGTCCAAGCCGAAGCCGCTTCGCGGCTCGGCTTAACTCAGGCGTTAGACCTTATGCGAAAGATCTTTGCCGCTTTACTGTCCATGTTTGGCGCTGGCCATGCCGCCGCGCAGACGGCTCCTAGCTCACCTGAGTCCATGGCGGGCGATCTACGTTCGATGGTCCTCAATTTGTCCCCTGGCGAAATTGGGATAACCCGTGAGAACTTCCCACATGAGGCTTGGGGTGTAGTTATGGAGACCGGTATGGATGCGGGCTTCTACACTCTTGTTGTTCTGGCGGACGGCACAACTAGCCTTTACTTCAGCAATGGCGGAGGGATTATCGGCGCCGGGGAAAAGCCAGACGTACGGGAGGCAAGCCGTCAGTTCATCGGCTGGGGCAACCGCCTCGTAGGTTCGGCCGAGTCAGCCCGCTCAACTCAGGCGCCTGCCAAAGGCTCCACCAAGTTCTTCTTTCTCACCTTTGACGGCATTCGATCCTATACCGCGCCTGAGGTTGAGCTCGGTGAGGAGCGCGATGCCCTCGCGCCTCTCTTCCACGCTGGTCATGCAGTCATCGCAGCCGTCCACCGGGCTCAGCCATAAGGTCTAACAATTCATTCAAGCCGAAGCCGCTTCGCGGCTCGGCTTAATTCAGGCGTTAGCCCTCATGATCAAACTTCTTCCTCTACTGCTGCTGTTAGTTCCAGGCATCACAGCTGCACAACAGTCGGAGGATCGTGTGCTTTCACTCACGACTCAGGACACGAACGGCCTGCATATTGTCATGGTGCTCGAGTCACCGGATTTCGTACGATCCTCAGTGCGTGAATTTTCGCAAAGCAGCAAAGGGGAGGCGAAAATGTCCAGCTACTCCCGCGAGCGATTTGATGGCCTGTGGCAAAGGGCAAAGACACTTGGCTTTGCCAACTACCCCGCAGCGGGTGGCACCGAAGACATAGGTGCATCAAAGAACTATGTCATTACCATAGGCGCCTCTAACGGCTCTGGCGGCCTCAATAGCACCACCTACCTGGTTCCTAAGTGTGGCGCCAAACCAGAGATCAAGTCTTTCGTCATGTCTTTGACACAAGACCTGCTTCCCGCAGGCTCACCAGGGCTGCTTGAGCCCTGCGTAGAGCCCGCCAATGAGGGCTAACAATTCATTCAAGCCGAAGCCGCTTCGCGGCTCGGCTTAATTCAGGCGTTAGACGCGCAGGAGGATTATCGGCATGAAGCTAAAACCCATGTCGGCTACGGTGGCGGTTCTTGTCGGGCTGGCCCAGACATGCCTTTTGGTCCTGTGTTGGGCGTATATCGCCGCCCATAGCCCGCTGCCTCGCTGGCTCATTGATCTGGGGCTTCAGGGGCACGCATTTCGCGCTGCACTTCTGCCCATAGACTTTCTTACAAGCGTTCTACTGTCGCTTCCCGCCGCCCATCTTCTGCTCAAACTCCGCCCGGGCAAGCTATGGCCTTACCTGATCCTCGCCGTCTTTCCGGGATTCATCTGGCTCAACCGTGGCCTCGTCGGAAACCCACTGCCCATCCAATTCGCAGGTGAGATCGCACTCGGTTGGATACCCGAGCTGTTTGCGCTACCCGCTGCGGCATGGCTGCTCCGCTTCATGTCGGGCGCGCCTAACAATTCATTCAAGCCGAAGCCGCTTCGCGGCTCGGCTTAATTCAGGCGTTAGGCCTCATGGAAAGTGCTCCGGACTTCCAAGCCTTTAAAGAGTCGCTGGTTGCCGCATCCCGCGGCCCATTCTTCCCGGATTGGGAGTCCCATTCCCTCTTTGGGCTAGATCGGGCGGAGGTCGAGTCCATCGCGGCCTCCTTCGGTCCTGCCACTCCGCTCTCTGGTGACGTGGCGCTCGCGCTCAACAACGCAATGGGCAACCTCCTGGGCTACCCACACAGGCAAGAGGCGGCCTGGTCGCAATGGCTCTCTGTCACGCCCATTGAGTTGCAGGTTATCTTTCTGCGGTGGCGGGCCTCGGGGCAATGAGGCCTAACAATTCATTCAAGCCGAAGCCGCTTCGCGGCTCGGCTTAATTCAGGCGTTAGGCCGCTGGAAACACATCACTGGGGTTTCAAGTCTCTATGACGCATCCGCTGATCATTCCCATGGCGGCGCATGTTGCGCTAGCTGCATCCCTTTATGCCCTTCTCACGGTTGTTCGCGCGCCGGCAATCTGGGGCATCGGGCGCCTGCCGGATGGCAGCAATCCTTGGGCAAAGTTTGAGCCCCGCATTAGCGCCAACCTTTCTAACCAATTCGAGTGGCCGCTGCTTTTCTATGCCGCCTGCCTGATCCTTCTCCAGCTTGGCGCAAGCCAGTCCTCGATAGTTCTGGCATGGATCTTTGTTGTCGGCCGAGTACTGCATAGCCTGGTCCAAATACCGACAACCAACATTCGCCTTAGAGGCGTCGTGTTTACAATCAACTTTGCGGCTGTTCTTGGTCTTTGGCTCGGGGTTGTCTGGCCAGGCCCAGCGGCCTAACAATTCATTCAAGCCGAAGCCGCTTCGCGGCTCGGCTTAATTCAGGCGTTAGGCGGCACATGAGCACCCTCACAGCATTCGAAAAGCGGGTTCTTGACGCTTGCCTTGCTGGCGACGACCCAATATTCGAGGTGCTTCGTTCGCAAGCTGACGCATGTGACGTCTCAAAACGAACTCACACGGGAGTTGGTGCGTACGTTGACTTTGCTGTCCCTGATTCGGCTTCGTTCCTGGATTCGCGCGTCATCATCATCGGCGACGTCAATCTGGAAGTGCTCGGGGTGCCGGAAGGGTTGGCTACGCTCTTGTACATCTATGAGGGCAGGTTGCAGTTTCTTGAGCTCGCGACCTATGACGGAGAGTGGCCGACAGATCCCTGAGATCGCTAGCATCGGCTACCTACAGGAAATGCAGATGGGAACGGACGCCTTCACGCTGGCGCCCGTTAAGGAGCGTCACTCAGAGACCCTCGTCCGCGCGCTCAAAGGTCGGGAGTCGTCGGGTGCCGCCTAACAATTCATTCAAGCCGAAGCCGCTTCGCGGCTCGGCTTAATTCAGGCGTTAGGCCCCATGAAGATTTCACCCATTTGGATAGGCTTTGGCTGGATCGCCCTGGTATGGATCTCGGCGATTTGTCTTTTCGTCTACTTCGCTAGCCACCTTTTGGAGCAGGACACGACCGTGTTGCCGTGGCTGCTCTTACCGGCTGGGGGTGTTGTTTTTGCCGTCGCCATAGCCCTTTCCTTACCGGGCCTTGCAATGCTTACTGCCAAGCCAAAGCGGAGTCATCCAACCCCGCCGGCATATGGGGGCCAAACTCTTGGCCAGTTGATGGCCAATAGGGACAGCGCGGATTCCGCAAAGCACGGTGCTGGTAATGGCCCGCATGGGGCCTAACAATTCATTCAAGCCGAAGCCGCTTCGCGGCTCGGCTTAATTCAGGCGTTAGCTGCCACAGGTGAAAGTCCTAGTCCGCCAAGCACGAGGAACAGATGCCCCTGCCATCTGCGCCCTGCTGCGCACAGTGACACCTCTAATCCTTCCCGACTCGATTACACCTGAGGCCGCGTCTTTTCTAGAGAGCTTTGAGGCGCCAGCCGTCGCAGCACGCCTCGCTGCCCCGAACTACATCCACTTAATAGCGGAGAGCGGCCGCGATCTGCGTGGCTATATTTCCCTCCGGGATGGACAGCACCTTTACCACTTGTTCGTGCAGCCCGAGTTTCATGGGCAAGGCATCGGCCGCTTGCTTTGGCAACACCTTCTTCAAGTCGCCCGCCCAGGGGCGCTTACGGTAAATTCGTCCTTACTTGCCGTTCCGGTCTACCGTAGCTTCGGCTTTGTGCCCAGCGGTGAGCCGCAACTCCACTGCTGCCCACCTTACTTGCCTATGGTGTACGCGGGTGGCAGCTAACAATTCATTCAAGCCGAAGCCGCTTCGCGGCTCGGCTTAATTCAGGCGTTAGATCTCTCACCTATGTCTCACGAGACCGTTAACTCAAAACCGTTCTTGGCTGCCGCCATATGCTTGGCCACGTTCCTTCTCGTCTCAAATCTACTATCAGCCTTAGCTGGTGGGCATCTGAGCTGGCTGCGAGTTGCTCTGAATATCGCCGTCATCTGCGCTTTGCTGATCAAATTCCGCCATGCCAAGCTCCTGGTAAAAATATGGACAGGGCTACCTCTTATAAGCCTTGCCATCTTCCTCTTAACCTCAGCCATGCGGGGCAAATGGAGCGCTTACCCTGTCGAGCATGTCGTCGGCGCCGCGCTCGCGCTTCCAATATTTCTTTGGGCAAACAGGGCCTAGCCCTCCGCCTAGAGAGATCTAACAATTCATTCAAGCCGAAGCCGCTTCGCGGCTCGGCTTAATTCAGGCGTTAGGCCGCACATGAGACAACGTCAGCCCGTCATTGCGCTTATCACCATTCTCCTCATCGCCCTCGCGGGTTGCGATGCGCAGCACCGAGACGTCTCGGATGGCCTTATCGGTAACGTCTGCGAGTTGCTCGTCCCTATTCGTTCCCATGGCGTTAGCCAAGAGCTACGGCGTGACAAGCAGACCGATTACATCTCCATTTGGAACCCTGGCTTCACCGGGCCGGAGGTGACGTTTGTAGTCGCTCTGCAGCCCGGCACCCGGATGCAAATCCTCTCCGCCAGGGAGTGCAGCAATTGTCTTTTTGACTCTCATCGCGAGTACCGCGTGGAGGTTTCACCTGAGCCGGCCGAGTTTGCCGGCAAGCCGGCCTACCTGCGGGCCAGTTCCTTGTCTCCGTCTGCGGCCCAGTGCAGGGCGGTGCGGCCTAACAATTCATTCAAGCCGAAGCCGCTTCGCGGCTCGGCTTAATTCAGGCGTTAGGCCTACTTGGAGGTATCGGTGATACGGACGTTAGTCATCCTCACATCACTGACGCTCGGGGGATGCGCCTCGCTGCCGCATGGCGCCGTGACGTGGCGCGGACACACGGACGGTCAGATCAAAGTTCAAGTCGCCTCATTCTCAGCGACACTCCCCGCCCAAGGTTGGCTGGTCGAGTCGGAACGAGATAAGGCAACGGGTTTTGTTAGCTTTACCAAGAGGGGATCGGGCAGCTTCCGCTATAAAGAGCAGGCCTACTTCCGGGTGAAAGATAAGTGGGAGCCCGAGGTCGTCTATATCGGACGCTTCGAGACCAAGGATGGCTCCAGCGAGTTCTGTGCCGTGAGTCCGGAGCACGGTGGGTTCCACGAGGGGGATACATTTGTCATTACCAACTCATATGACTATTGCGCTCGGCTTACCCGTGAGTAGGCCTAACAATTCATTCAAGCCGAAGCCGCTTCGCGGCTCGGCTTAATTCAGGCGTTAGGCCGCTATGAGCGTAATCGTCATCTATGGATTCTCAGGCCAGTACTCCGGCAACTCCGAGTACGACTGGAACCATCCCGACCTTGGGGTCACCCACAAATGCATCTTGTTCCTCCGACAGACTGCTGACTCGGATGAGTACGATCGGGCTGAGGCAGAGTGTCGCCGTTACGGCTTTGCGGAGATTGCGTTCTCGCGTCGCGGCAAACTGCAGGTTGAGGTGCTCAACACAGATGCATTCCGAGGATTCGCTGGTTTCTATCAAGAGGCCTTGGATCAAGGTAGTGCATTGGTGTTTTACCCAAACCAGGCCGGCCAGTGAGCAAGTCGCGGCCTAACAATTCATTCAAGCCGAAGCCGCTTCGCGGCCCGGCTTAATTCAGGCGTTAGACGCGCAAACGGAGATCTTTGGCATGAGGCTACAGACACTATCGACATCCGCAGCAGTGGCATTGTTGGTCGGCCTGGCGCAGCACTTCGTCCTGTTGTTCTGCTGGGCCTACATTGCCGCATATAGCCCGCTCCCCCGCTGGCTGGTAGAGCTTGGACTAAGGGGCTCGGCGTTTCGCGCCATTCTGCTCCCTGCTGACTTCATTACCAGCGTCGTCATTTCACTTCCGGCGGCATATGCACTTCTCAAGCTTCGGCCAAATAAGCTTTGGCTTTACCTGTTGTTCGCAGTTATCCCAAGCTTCGTTTGGCAAAACTTCGGCCTCATCGGTGACCCGATGCTTGGGCAATTTCCGGGCATGATTGCGCTCGACTGGGCGGCAGAACTGTTTGCACTTCCTGTCGCAGCCTTGATTTTGGGTTTTGCGCTCAACCGGGGCGCGTCTAACAATTCATTCAAGCCGAAGCCGCTTCGCGGCTCGGCTTAATTCAGGCGTTAGGCACCAATGACAGTACCTCAGCAATTTGAGATTCTCTCCGGCGAATATTTCGTTCGACCGCTTTCATTTTCTGGCGTTTCGTTCATTGCTGATGTTCAGCACGTCCACAGTCGCAACGGTCAAAGCTTCTTTACATCGATGGCATACCTCACCGGATTCATGCATCCCGACGCGGACATGACGCATCCACACTGGAGCGTTCGCCTTTTTGCGGACTCACGTATTCGCTATGAGGCTCAATCAAAAGCCTCCATCCTGCTGTGGGATATCAATCTCCAGTCCAAGGAGAACAGCGACTACCGGAAGCACTTAAAGGCATTGCGCGACAGTAATTTGCCGCCAATCCACCCTGAGCTTCCGCAGGAGCTTGGCTCTGCCCTCATTCGCCTCGGATGGTGTTCTGAGCCATTGCACGTCCAGGTCTATACGGCAACCCGCACTTCTTCTGCCGAGTTCGGAGAGGTATTTCACGATGAGGAGAACTAGGTGGGCGCCTAACAATTCATTCAAGCCGAAGCCGCTTCGCGGCTCGGCTCAACTCAGGCGTTAGGCCGTTAGGAAATCATGCGCTCACTCCTCGTGACTTCTACGTTCATAGCTGGTTCTTTTCTTGTCTTTTATGGATTTCGCTTCTCACCCGAAAAGCTATATCTACTGCTATGTCTTGGCGTCGGGCTAGTCTCATGGAAGGCGATTTATCGATATCTGCTTCGGCATTGGAACGCTCATCCGGAGCGCACTCGCGAAGCCAGGCTCAACACGTCCAACGTGTTCTTCCAAGCCACACTTCTCTCCGGCAGCATCTTCTTCCTTCTGTGCTTCGTCGCAGGCATGCTGGTTACGTCGATATTTGGCAACAGCAGCCCAGAACTGGGCACGGTAGTTTCATCTCGCTGGTCTCGAGGCTGCGCCGAGGTAACCGTTAAGACGGAGAATGCAGGCTTTGTCAGGCTATGTACGCGCACACCCTATGGGGTTGGCTCCGCCATTGCCGTTAGGGTCCGCAAGTCAGCGCTAGGTCACTACGTCGAGTAACGGCCTAACAATTCATTCAAGCCGAAGCCGCTTCGCGGCTCGGCTTAATTCAGGCGTTAGGCCCCAATGAAAGCATCCCGCCAGGACAAGCTAGAGACTCAGCTCGCGGCCGCGGAAGGCGAGCTCCTTGAACTCCTTGCCATTGCATTGCCGTATACCGCACAGCACGGCGACATGCTCTTCTTCAACTCATCGTTTTATCCCGCCTACCTCGGGAACCATCAGCTCGGCGAGCGGAGTGAGCTGCTCCTGTCGCTAGCCAGCGAAAGCGTGGCCCTTCGAGAGCAACTTGGCTTGCCGGTGATTGGCTCCGTCGGCCAGCTATTTCTCTCCGCATGCAGCGAGGCGGCCAATACAGCCAACGACAACCGTCGTGGGCCGCGACAGCTCGCGGCTTGGCTGCTGGGGGAGTTGGGGCCTAACAATTCATTCAAGCCGAAGCCGCTTCGCGGCGCGCTACCCGGACGCCGAGGCTCGGCTTAATTCAGGCGTTAGGCCCCTCAACGATGCGTCCGCGTTTTGCAGGCATTTTTCTGGCTCTCTCCCTCGCGGGCTGCATGGGGGACGGAAGGTTTCACGTAAAGGGACAAGTCATTGGACCTGCTGGCGCCGCGGTTGTCGGCGCTCGGGTGTATCTGGACGACCCGGGCAGGACCCGCTATCCGGCGAGCTTCGAGACAGCTACGGCGCCAGATGGCTCTTTTCAGCTATCAGCTACTGTCGCCCCAGGTCACTACGCCGTCCCACTAATCGTTGAGGCAAAGGGCTTCAAAGCTGCCCGCCTGAATGTCCAGACCCTCATCGACAACGTTGTAGAGGCGAGGCTCGCTGGCGCAGGCTCCGGCAACGACAGTACGATCCTGCTCAAGTAAGTAACCGGCCAATCCTCCTGGAGGGGCCTAACAATTCATTCAAGCCGAAGCCGCTTCGCGGCTCGGCTTAATTCAGGCGTTAGGCGCACGCGGGAACAATTTCAAGCCTGACAGATCGGTTAACCCGCAAGCCGGAGCTTCCTCCGGTTTCGGTGACGTCGTTTGGCTTCACCGTCGGCGAATCCTTCGTTGCGTGGCAGGCCGTCCCGGAGATTTGGGGCTACAAGGTAGATCGCCTCACCACAGACGAGGCACTGCTGGAGTTCCACGCCGGCGGTCAAAGCATCTCGGTCAGTGAGGAGCAGCCAGGATTCGAGCAGCTTGAGTCGGCCATGGTCGCCGTTTTCCCGGGCACAACCACGTGGCGCCAAGCGGTCCTACACTCCGCTTTTGATCCTTGCCGGACGCTGCTGTACCGTCGCGCCTAACAATTCATTCAAGCCGAAGCCGCTTCGCGGCTCGGCTTAATTCAGGCGTTAGGGCTCATAGGGGAGTTCATAGGTGCTCGAAGTAATAATCCTTGCGGCTCAATTGGCCGCCGCTCCTGTGGGCTTTGATCAGGCCAAGGCCATGGCTGATGCCAACGAAAAGAGCCTTCCTCAGCGAGTCAGCACTCAACTCCTCCGGGCCCAAGGCAAGGCGCTTGGCTCAGCCATGGCCACGTGCGGCCATCCCGGTATGGACCAGTCAACATTTACTGTTGTTCTCTCTCTAAATCCAGACGGCTCTGTGGCTGAAAGCTGGCGGAAGGGTGAAACACCGTTGGCCCAGTGCGTGCACAAGGAGTTGGCTGCATCTGGCCTTGCAGGGCAGTGGCCAACGCCCTTCCATACGTCGGTCGAGTTGTCGTTCAATGAGCCCTAACAATTCATTCAAGCCGAAGCCGCTTCGCGGCTCGGCTTAATTCAGGCGTTAGGGGGCAGAAATACATCCATGGATCTCGATGCTATTTCCGGCTTAGAGGAGCTTGCGCTGGGGCTGGCGCTCCTTTTGTCGCCTGTGCCTCTCTTGCTATTCGGCGCGCGCCAAGGTCGCAAGCTCGCCGCAAGCTCACCCGGCTTGTTCGGTGCGGGCATTTACATCACTGCCTTTCTGGCATCGCCTTGGACAAGGCCGCCCGTTTCAGATTCTGTCCAGTGGCTGCATACACTGGCTTCGGCCATACCCCTATTACTGCTAGTGCCTTCTGTTCTGGCCCTGCGCAGTAAATGGCTCTCCGTCGTGCATCTGGTTACCTTGGCCGGCGTTCTATGGTCTTGGTTCATCGGCGCCTTGTTCATCGTGCATGATGGGCCGTAGGCTGCCCCCCAACAATTCATTCAAGCCGAAGCCGCTTCGCGGCTCGGCTTAATTCAGGCGTTAGGCCTCATTGACAGATGACCGCGGAAAACAAAGACAGCATTCTTGCTCTTCTTGGTGTAGCTCTGATCGTCTACGCCATCGGCACGACCTGGGTCACATGGGTTCGACCAAAGTCTGTTTATGAGCCAATATTTAGGGCGCGGTGGCGATTCGGCATTCCAGCTTCAAGACTAGGCGCGGTCGCGCTTGTAGCCGTCCATATCACACTCGGTTCCTTCTTCCTGCTTGGCGCGTTCCACTCGAAGTTGGCCGCAGTCCCTGGATACGCCACCCTCGTCGTTTGCGCGTTTAGCATTTTTGCGCGGCTGGTCGATCTGTGGAAAGCCGACAGTGAGGCCTAACAATTCATTCAAGCCGAAGCCGCTTCGCGGCTCGGCTTAATTCAGGCGTTAGCCAACTCATGGGGGTCCTCGATGTCTCGCGACATGAACAACATTGCCTTTAGAGGTGTGGCAGCCTCGGCCATGGCCGTAGCGGAAACGTACGATGGTTCTATGGTTGCTCGTAGGTGGGTAGGCGCTTGGATTGATTTCATAGTTTTGCTGTTGTTTCTACTTATCCCCGACTATGTGCTTGGCAACGAAACCTATCGAGCAACCCTCGCCATTTGGGTCGGGCTTTTTGCTGCGTACTTCCCTGTCATGGAGACCTTGTTCGGTAAAACCATCGGAAAGTTTGTAACTCGCACGCGAGTCGTGAACGCGAGCGGTGAGAAGCCCTCATTTATGCAGTCGGTAGTGCGCACCTTGTTTAGGCTCATTGAAGTCAATCCAATCCTCGCGGGAGGAGTGCCTGCTGGAATTGCAGTCTTGGTGTCGCGCCATAAGCAACGCCTCGGGGACATGGCGGCACGAACCTATGTATTGCTTGACAAGGACGCCCGCCAACCTGCTTGAGTTGGCTAACAATTCATTCAAGCCGAAGCCGCTTCGCGGCTCGGCTTAATTCAGGCGTTAGGCCGCCTTCCAACTAATGCGATCTCTCACGAAATACGAAGAAATAGTTAAACGGCTGTGTGTGGAGAGGAACGGTTCCGATCCGCGCGACAACGTCTTCTTCCTTGACTCCGGCGAGGCAATTTTCCAATGCTGGGGCCTCGGCTACGACATATGGGTCAACCTTACGAATGTCGGCAGTTGGCTTGAAGACGGCTCAATGACCGAAGAGCAAGTGAAGGAATCGCAAGTCGGATAGGCGGGGCTGGGCCGTTCCGGTACGGGCGGCCTAACAATTCATTCAAGCCGAAGCCGCTCCGCGGCTCGGCTTAATTCAGGCGTTAGGGGCGTCTACCATGCACTTTCGCAGCTCTTTCCTTCTTCTGTCGGCGCTCGCTACAGGAAATGCTCTCGCCAAGTGCGACTCAATGCCTTGGAAATTCGGCATGTCTCCCGCGCAGGTTGCTGCTATTGCCGAGTGCGGTCCATACAAGACCTTCAGCAATGGAGATCTGGAGACCTATAACGGCGTCTTTGACGGCAAGAAGGAGAACTTCCAGTTCTTCTTTCAGGACGGCCAACTGCGGCGCATCGGCGTATACCTCCACGAGAGCCAAGACCCTGTAGCTGGCGCTCGGACTTGGCTCACTCTTTATCAAGCCATGACTAAGCTATTTGGCCGAGTTGAAACGCCAGATAATCCAGCCCCCATCGATGCGGCCGGGGAGCTGACCTTTATCGACAAGGCATTAGAGCTTGTGCAGAATTCCGGCAAGACTCAGATGGCACCATTGACCCAGCCCAAGGATGCGTTCGTCTTTTCCAGCTTCATGCGCCGGGAGGTCAGCGATGAAAAGTACTACTACGTCGTGCTGTACTTCGACAGACGCCCCTAACAAATCCATCCAGGCCGAAGCCGCTTCGCGTCTTGCTTAGTGCAGGCGTTAGGCAGCACATAGTCACATACTCATCCTTCACACAGGAGAGTTGCGAAAATGGATACCCCAGAAATTCGGATTGGCCAGCTAGGCATTCGATACACCCTCGATGGGTCAGCCACAAACAGCTTGGGCGTCTTTGAACTGACGGTTCCCTCGGGGTCGAACGTACCCCCGCCGCACAGTCATGCCCGAAATGAAGAGTGTGTCTACGTGCTTGAGGGCAAACTCCGCTATACGGTTGGCGCAACGTCGCGTGACCTTGGTCCAGGTGACGCAACGCACACACCCAAGGGCACTGCACATGCCTTCTCGAACCCATTCGATACAGCGGCCAGGGCACTGATTGTGCAATCACCCGACATAGGTGAGCAGTACTTCAAGGACATTGCTTCAGTAGTGAATGTCGGTGGCCCACCGGATATAGCCGCGCTAGTTGGTGTCATGGCCCGCTATGGCCTGACTCCGCAAGGATCTTGACTGCATTACTGCCGCCCGCTCCGGCTTGGCAATGAGCCGCCGCATGGAGCAAGCTCATGAGAGTGGCGGCCCGTAGTCATGCGACACGGGCCTAGCAATTCATTCAAAAGCAAAGTAGAGCCCTGGAAACACAAGATCTCCTCGGAGCTATCGCATGCGCTTGGCAAGGTGATCCTGGTAGCCCACTCCGTGGGCGGACCCACTCTGCTGAGGTACCTGTCAGAGGAGAAGGTCGAGAGCGAAATTGCTGGCCTGTTCTTGCTTGCCGCCCCCTCTTGGGACGAGGATCATTGGAACTTCGACGACCTTAAGTTGCCGGGCGACAGTGCTGAAAAGCTTGCCGCAATTCCCCGGTTCTTCTTCTACCATTGCCGTGATGACGAGGTTGTCCCGTTCGCCCACCTTGCATTTTACGGCGCACAGTTCCCACGCGCGATCACTCGCGCGATCGACAATGGCGGACACCAGTTCGACAATGACCTGACGCGTGTTTCCATGGACATTCGAGGCAACGATCCTGCCTGACAATTCATTGGAGCCGAAGCCGCTTCGCGGCTCTGTTTGATTCAGCCGTTACGGTATGCGCCACAACATCTGGCCAAGGAGATCGACATGAATCTCGCGGATGCAAAGATTGCCCAATTGCTGATCCCGATAAGTGACTTTGACGCGGGAGTCGCCTTTTACCGGGATACGCTTGGCATTCCCTTTCTCTTTGCAGCGCCTCCGCAAATGGCATTCTTCAACTGCGGCGGGGTCCGGCTTCTGGTTGGCGTCATGCCACCAGGGCAGGAAGCGCAAAGAGGCTCGGCTATCTATTTTCAAATTCAAGATATCCATTCCGTCTTCTCTTCGCTCAAAGAAGCTGGCGTCTCGTTCAAGTCCGATCCGCACATGGTCAATCGAACGCCGCGCTCGGAGCTCTGGCTGGCGGAGTTCACCGATCCAGATGGCAACCAATTGGCGCTCATGAGCGAGGTCGTGCAAAGTGGCGCCTGACAATTCATTCAAGCCAAGCTGCTTCGCCGCTTCGCGGCTCGACTTAGTTCAGGCGTTGGACCGCAGGAGCAGGATATGAAGCGCTTGTGGACAATCATCGGCGTAACAGACGTCGCCCGCGCCTTCACCTGGTACCAGTCGCTCCTGGGGCTACCCGCCACGAAACCTGCCCATGATTACTTTGGGCAAATCCTCGATACGGACGGGACAGTCCTGCTCTGCCTACACCAGTGGGGCGCGCACGAGCATCCCACCCTGGCCGACCCGGATCGTGCAGGGACTGGAAACGGCCTGCTTCTGTTCTTTCGCGTGGATGACTTCGACCAATCGCTGGAGCGGGCGCGCAGCCTTGTCACAGCGCTCGAAGAAGAGCCAAATATCAATCCCAACACAGGCACCAGTGAGTTTGCGCTGCTCGATCCTGACGGTTACTACGTCATGGTCAGTGCGCTATGTGCGGCCTGACAATTCGTTCAAGCCGGAGCCGCTTCGCGGCTCGGCTTGATTCAAGCGCTGGACCGCAGCAGAGGCCTATTGGCCAACTGGAGAACAGATGAAGCGCGTAACGGGGATAGGTGGAATTTTCTTCAAATCGAATGACCCCAAGGCCCTTGGTGCCTGGTACAGAGCTCACCTTGGATTGGATGTGACGGATTGGGGAGGTGCCATTTTCGAATGGGGCGGCCCCGGAAGCGAGAAAGGCATGACCATCTGGAGTCTGTTCAAGGGTGACTCGACCTATCTGGAGCCTGCAGCCAGTTTCATGGTCAACTTTCGCGTTGCTGATCTGCACGCCCTTCTCGCCGCGCTCCGGGATGAAGGCTGCAACGTGTTAGACCGCACGGAAGAATCAGAACAGGGCAAGTTTGGCTGGGTCATCGACCCCGAGGGCAACAAAGTCGAGCTTTGGGAACCGCCCGCTGGACAGTGACCTGCGGCCTAGCAATTCATCCAAGCCGGACCGGCTTCGCGGCTCGGCCTTATTGAGGGGTCTGGACTCATGGAAAATTTTGCAATCACCGCTGTTTTGCTAACGGCGCTGGCGCTTCCAGTCGTGCTGTTCTGGCTACTGCGGTCTCGCTCGCGCTTGAACGGTCTGCAGGCGGCTGGCATTGCTGTTGCGGCGGGCTGGGCTCTCAATCTGGCATGGGCTTTTGCCGTACAACAAACTACTGCGAATGACCCGTCGCACGCCAATGATGACACCCTTGCAATTGCTGCAGCCCTTGGCTGGATATGCCCCTCGGTCCTGGTGCTCCTGACCTGGCTTGTCCGGCGTCTCGTGACGCACCGCGCCGCATGAACTCTGAAACCTGATTCAGGCCGAAGCCGCTTCACGGGCCCGGTTCGCCCAGGCGCCAGATCGCATTGGAGACACTCTCGTGAAGCAACTGCTATCGCTTGTTCTCTTGCTCGTTGCGTGCATTGCATTGCCAACAGCTTCGGCAAAAGAGGTCGCAGGCTCCAAGGAGATACATGCTGCCCTCGACAAGTGGAACGAGACGGCCAACCGAGCCGATCTCGAAGGCTTCATGGCGCTCTTTGATGACTCGGACAACGTCATCTTGGCAGGATCGGATCGCGGTGAAGTCTACCGGGGCAGAAAAGAAATACGGGCCTGGCTTGCCCGGCTCTTCGAGCACAACCGCTTTTCCTGGGACCTGTCGCACTCTGACATCGATGCGAACGGGAATACCGCCTGGGCGTTCGTGGACGGCACGATGACTGTCACCGAGGACACCGGCGCTGTAAAAAAGGTGCCCTATCGGTTCTCGGGCGTGCTCGTAAAACGAGGGCATGACTGGAAATGGCGCCTGTTCGACGGGTCCATCCCGGCAGGTGAGTGAGTAAGCTGCGGTCTGACAATTCTCCCAGGCCGAAGGCGCTTCGCGGCTCGGCTTAATTCAGGCGTCAGGGTCCATGGAAAGACGTGCTCGTTGGTACGTACTGCTGGCTGCCGCAGGCAGCGTCCTCATTGCCTGCGCCACATTGCTCCAGCACATCCGCGTCCACCTTACCGGGCAGCCGGCCGGCTATCTGCCCCCTTGCCCTTGGGGCCACGGCGGCTGGCCTGCTTGTAGCCATGTTCAGTCGCCTCGCCGCGCCGAAGTCCACGACCATCGTCATCATAGCCATCGGCATGCTTGCGTCCGCGACTTTCGCGGTCATTCTTGTGGTTACATTGATCTGGGGTTTCGGCGACTAGTTTGCGCGCGGGCCGGGGCCTGACGATTCATTCAAGCCGAAGCCGCTTCGCGGCTCAGGCGCCAGGGGCACTCCATGAAAGCCTGTCGCGAATGCAAGCATCAGATTTCAGAGCAGGCCCTCTCCTGCCCGAACTGCGGTGCTCCGTACCCGGCACGGCAGTCCTGGGATGGGTGGGGCTGGGAGTACAAATCCGGACTGGCCATCGCCGGCCTTCCCCTCCTGCACATCGCCTTCAAGTTTCGCCCCAATCGGACGCCCGTGGTGGCACGAGGCGTCATTGCGATCGGGCAATTCGGCTGCGGTGTGATCTGCATTTCGCAGTTCGAGGTCGGCGTTTTCAGCGTGTCGCAATTCACCGTCGCCGTGTTCGCAATCGCGCAGATCGCGGTGGCGTATTTCGCTTGTGGCGCAGATCGGTTTGTACATCTCCCAAGGTCACGGCATGCTCGTCTTTGGGCTTCGGCAGTTGCTGGCAGCCCTCTGACAATCAACGAAGCCGCTTCGCGGCCCGCCCCAGTTCAGGCATCAGGCCTACGATGGATTACCAGCTTGTAATCAAATTTTGGCGAAAGTCGCTGGAAGACGAAGCCTTCCTTGCGACGATCGAGAACGAGTTGAAGGAGGCGCTGGGTCAATCTGCCGAGGTGGACGGGTATGACGTCAGTCCGAAGGAGATCAACCTTTTTGTCCTGACGGATGACCCAAGACACTCTTTTCGGCGCGTGCGGGAGGTCCTGGAAAGATTGGGCATCCTGCGCGGCGTCTCTGCGGCATTCCGTCTGGTCGGTGGCGCACGTTTCACATCAATCTGGCCGTTGCGCGCTACGCGCAAGTTCACCCTTCCGTAGTGCAGGACCGGTTTGGCACCATTCAACCCGAAGTTGGCGACTCGGCTTGATCAAGGTGTCTGGCGGACTTGGGAGATCACCATGGGCTGGCTTATCACCAAGTACCTGCTTACCGCTGCCGTCGTGGTCATCGTGTCGGAGGCGGCCAAGCGCAGCGACAGGCTGGGAGGGTTCATCGCCGCCCTTCCACTGGTCACATTCCTTGCGCTCATCTGGCTCTACGTCGAGAAGCAACCGCAGGCCAAGATCTCCAACCATGCCTGGTACACGTTCTGGTACGTGCTGCCCACGTTACCCATGTTCCTCGCGTTCCCGCTGCTGTTGCCCCGCCTCGGCTTCTGGCTGACCCTGCTGGCCAGTATCGGAATCACCGTGCTCTGCTTTGGCTTGTTTGCTGCGGTGGTCCGTCAGTTCGGCATTCAGTTGCTGCCGTGACCGGGCCCGACCAATCAAAGCCGAAGCATCCCGGCTCGGGCTTGACTCAGGCGTCAGGTTGCGAAATGCCAATGCGGCAACTTGTTGAAGAAGACATCGATCTGCATCAGGTGGATTTGCCAAACCTTCGACGGCTGGCATTGTCACAGAGTGTTGATGTCAGTCCCTTCGAACTTTCCGATGGGGCACTACCAGTGTCGAGAACCGTCGACCGCGCCACCGCCCAACTCGAGCGCGGAACCCCTGCATTCTGGTGTGTGCCGTTCTTCATAGTTTCAGTTCCACGCCGCAGGATCGTCGGCAGTTGCGGGTTCAAGACCGCCCCGGATCAGGGCAGCGTGGAGATTCACTGTCGCGTGGCGGCAAGCGAGAGGTCTCGCGGCATTGCCACTACTGCCATCCGCAAGTTGCTTGACCTGGCGTTTTCCACCGGTATTGCCAATGAAGTTATTGCCTGCGTCCGGCCGGACAACATCGCGTCTTCGAAGGTAGTTGAACGTCTGGGCTTTGTGGCTGGCCCATTGATCACGGATTCCAACGGAGAAGAGGTTGTGCGGTGGAGTTGGTCGCAACCCGGCAATTCATTCGAGCCGAAGCCGCTTCGGGACTCGGCTTGATTCATACATTAGCCTGCAGAAGTTCAGTCATACGCCACGGGAAACCACTGCGGAGACCATCATGCCGGGTCACGACCTGCACCCTCTTGACGCAATGAGCGTCGCTCCCGGGCATCACGAAGTGCTCATGGAGAATGATCGCGTAAGAGTGCTCGACACCCGCCTTGGTCCGGGTGAGCGCACGCCTGTCCACACCCATCAATGGCCTGCGGCTCTATACATACTGAGCTGGAGTGATTTCATCCGGTATGACCCCGCAGGGAACGTTCTCCTGGACTCCCGGGCCATGGCCATGAAACCCGCTGTCGGAGCTTCGCTGTGGGCCGCGCCGCTGGTTCCTCATTACGTTCACAACATTGGCGAACGCGCGTTGCACGTCATCGCTGTGGAAATGAAAGACCCCCAGGGCGCAGATGGCGCCTGAAGGGCCTCGACCCGAACTTTCCCTCAGGCCGGCGCTGGACGCGGACTTCGGCTTCTGCGAGTCGCTCACTCGCGCCAACATGGCCTCATACCTCGCTGCGAGGGGAATTCCCTGGGATCCCCAACGCCATCTCGCCAGTTGTTCGCCGTTCGAAAAGCTGGTCATTTCAGCCGATGGCAGTCCGGCCGGGATCCTGAGGCTCCTGCAGGTCGAGGGCGCGCTCGAGATCAGGGACCTGCAGGTTCTCGCGCCGCTCACTGGTCAAGGGATAGGCGCGTGGGCCATCGAGCAGGCAAAGCGGCTGGCAACGCACAGGGGCCTGCCGGAGCTGCGCCTACGGGTCTACGTCGAGAATCCGGCCCAGCGCCTGTACTCCAGGCTCGGCTTCAGGTGCATGGCAACTGACAATGGCGTCATGCACCTGTCGTGCAGCTTGCCGGCCGGCAATGCGCCCGGGGCGAGCCGTTTGCCGACTCGCCAGGTTCAGGGCCCCGATAACGCCAAGCAGCCCTGATGCCTCCGGGAATCCTGCCCTGCAGCAGGCTTCCCGGGCGAGGGAAGGAAGGATTCGCGCCAATACCGGCCGCCCCCCCATGACCTTCGACACCCCAAGCCCCGGTTGCAAAGGCGATAGAGTCCGCTGTCGCCCTGCGCGCGCCCCAGTAACCCTGCCACGCCCTGTTCGGGCCGGAGAATCCGTGAAAGCCATATCCTCGAGCGTCAAACTGCTGGTCCTGCCCCTCGCCGTAACCGCCGCGCTCGCCGGCTGCGCCAAGAAGGAAGAGGCCGCCAAGGCCGACGCCACCGCGAAGACCGATACCACGCTCAAGCTCGACGAGAGCAAGCTGCCGCCGGTGAACCGCTTCGCCGTCGGCGATCTCGACACCAGCAAGGACGCGTGCGTCGACTTCGGCGGCTACGTCAACGGCAAGTGGCTCGCCGCGAACGCCATCCCGGGCGACCGCACCTCGTGGGGCGCCTTCGAAATGCTGAACGAGCGCTCCAAGGCCGTGCAGCGCCAGCTCGCCGAGCAGGCCGCGGCGAACACCAGCGCCACGGGCGTGGAAAAGATCGTCGGCGACATCTACGCGACCGGCATGGACGCGGAAAAGATCAACGCGCAGGGCATTGCTCCGCTGAAGTCGCGCCTTGATGCGATCGCCACGCTCGACAGCAAGGACAAGGTCGCCGAGTACCTGCGCACCAGCGCGGCCAAGGGCGAGAACGTCCTGTTCGCCTTCGGTTCGTCGCCGGACTTCAAGGACTCGACGATGAACATCGCCATCGCCTTCCAGGGTGGCCTGGGCCTGCCGGATTCGACCTACTACACCGACGCCAAGAACAAGGAAAAGCTCGACGCCTACGAAGGCCACGTTGCCAAGGTGCTCGAACTGTCCGGCGTCGCCGCCGCCGATGCCGCCAAGCAGGCCAAGGACGTGGTGGCGTTCGAGACGCGCCTGGCCAAGGCGTCGAAGTCGCGCGCCGAACTGTCGCGTGATACCGAGTTGTTCTACCACCCGGTCAGCCTCGCCGATGCCGACAAGGTCTCGCCGAACTTCCCGTGGAGCAAGTTCTTCGACTCGCAGGGCCTGGCAGCGCCGAAGATGTTCTCGCTGGCGATCCCGGCGTTCCATGCCGAAGTCAGCAAGATGCTGGACGACGTGTCGCCGGCGACCTGGCAGAGCTACTTGCGCTACCGCACCGTCGATACCGCGTCGCCGTTCCTGTCGGATGCCTTCGTGCAGGAGAACTTCGCGTTCTACAACCAGAAGCTCAGCGGCCAGAAGGAATTGAAGGAGCGCGGCAAGCGCGTGCTGGAAATGATCGAAGGCCAGGCCGGCGAGACCATGGGCCAGCTGTACGTCAAGGTCGCCTTCCCGGCCGAGTCGAAGGCACGCATGGAAACGCTGGTGCAGAACATGCGCGAAGCGCTGAAGGCCCGCATCGAAAAGCTCGACTGGATGAGCGAAGACACCAAGAAGAAGGCGCTCGAGAAGTGGGCTTCGTTCACGCCGAAGATCGGTTACCCGGACAAGTGGCGTGACTGGACCGGCCTGGACACCGCGCGTGACAGCTACTTCGGCAACGTGCTGGCCCTCAACGAATTCAACTACAAGTGGGACCTGGGCAAGATCGGCAAGCCGGTGGATCGCACCGAGTGGGGCATGCCGCCGCAGATGATCAATGCCTACTACAACCCGCAGCAGAACGAGATCGTGTTCCCGGCCGCGATCCTGCAGCCGCCGTTCTTCGATCCCAAGGCTACCGATGAAATCAACTACGGCGGCATCGGCGCGGTGATCGGCCACGAGATGACCCACGGTTACGACGACCAGGGCAGCCGCTTCGGACCGACCGGCAACTTCGAGAACTGGTGGACGCCGGCCGATGCCAAGGGCTTCTCGGGCCGTACCGACAAGCTCGTCGCCCAGTTCAACAGCTATGAAGCGGCTCCGGGCCTGCATGTCGATGGCAGCCACACGCTGGGCGAGAACATCGCCGACCTCGGCGGCCTCGCAACGGCCTACGACGCGATGATCAAGGCCACGGCCGGCACCCCGGACCCGAAGACCGACGGCCTCACCCGCGATCAGCGCTTCTTCCTCAACTGGGGCACGGTGTGGCGCCGCAACTTCACTCCGCAGGAGCTCGAGAAGCGCATCACCACCGACGAACACGCCCCCGCCGCCTTCCGCGCGATCGGTGCGCCGTCGAACCTGCCGGCCTTTGCCGCAGCGTTCTCGTGCAAGCCGGGCCAGCCGATGGTGCGCGCAGCCGACAAGCAGGTCGTGATCTGGTGATCCGATGATCGGATGATCTGATCGTCGCGAAGGATTGGCCGCCGGGTTTTCCGGCGGCCGAGCGGAAGGCCCGGCACCTCGTCGTCCGGGCCTTCTTTTTTGCGAGGCGAATGTGCGCATCCGGCGTGTGTAGTACTTGTGTTCAAGGCATTCGCGGGGCCCTTGTTACACTCGGCCGCCCCCGGACCTGGAGCTCGCCATGCGTCACGCCGGACCGCTTGCCTGTGCACTGCTCCTCTCCGCGATCGCGAGCGGCATGGCGCTCGACGCCGGCGCCGCGAAGAAGAAAGCGGCCACCAAGGCGCCTGCTGCAACCGGCGCGAATGCCTGCAGCAACTTCTACGCCTACGCGAACAGCGGATGGTTGAAATCGAATTCCCTGCCGGCCGGCACCGCCTCGGTCTCGGCCATGGAGCAACTCGGGGCACGGGCACGGCAGCAGCAGCTCGACCTGCTCAACGCGGCGATGACCGCTCCGCAAGGCAACGTGCAGAAGCTGCTCGGCGATTTCTGGGCAAGCGGGCTGGATGAAGCCGCCGTGGAAAGCGATGGCGCCAATCCGATCGCACCGCTGCTTGGCCGGATCAACGCCATCAAGAAGGCAAACGACATCCCGGCCTCGATCGCGGCGCTGCACCAGGTCGGCATCCCGGTCGCCTTCAACTTCGGGGCCGATGTCGACCTCAACGACCTCAGCCGCCACATCGGCTACTTCAGCCAGGGCGGGCTGGGCCTGCCCGATCCGGCGTATTACACCCGCACAGATGCCGAGACCCGCAAACTGCTCGGCCTGTACAACGGCTACGTGCAGAAGATTCTCGTGCTGACCGGCACCCCGGCCGACAAGGCCGCGGCGGAGGCGCAGGAGGTGATCGACGTGGAGACGCGGATTGCGCAGGCCAGCAAGCCCCTGGTCGATCTGCGCGCACCACGCGCGAATTACGCACCCGTGGCCGTGGCCAGCCTTCGCAAAACCTACCGCGGGTTGCAGCTGGCGGAGTTCCTGAAGGCGCAGGGCGTGAAGGACGACTCGGTGTCGATCGCCAACCCGGCATTGTTCGCGCAACTCGACCAGCTCGTGGCTTCGCTCAAGCCCGCGCAATGGAAGACCTACCTGCGCTGGCGCGTGGGCGATGCCATGGCACCGTACATGGCCAAGCCCTGGCGCGATGCCAGCTTCGATTTCCGCAACCGCGTGCTCGCGGGTGAGCCGACGCCACCGCCACGCCAGCAGGCCGTGCTCGACGCCATCAACCTCGCCGCCGGACCGATGCTCGGCCACGAATATGTCGCCCGCTATCTGCCAGCGGGCACGCGTGCGCGCGCGGAGGAGATCGCGACGAACGTGCGCAAGGCGCTCGATGACGCGATCGCCACGGATCCCCGGCTGGGCGAGCAGGCGAAGACCGAAGCCAAGGCCAAGATCGCGGCCCTGAAGATAGAAGTCGGCGCACCGCGACGGGACCTGGACTACAGCGTGCAGCCGATGGGTCGCGGCAGCTTTGGCAGCAACATGCTCATCGCCTCGACGTGGCACCACCGCGAGGAAATGAAGCGCATCGGGCGCGGCAACGCGGACCGCCGCTGGGATGTATTGCCGCAGCAACCCGCCCTCGCCTACGACATCGCCCAGAACCGGCTGATCGTTTCCGCCGCCGTCCTGCAGCCACCGGTGTTGGATCCCGGCGCCGACATGGCCACGCAATACGGCGCATTCGGCGCGCTGGTGGGCCGCGAACTCAGCCACGCGGTGGACGACAAGGGCCGCCTCGTCGATGCCAGGGTGGAAGTGCGCGACTGGTGGACGCCGGCGGAATCCGGCGCCTGGAGCGCACTGGGTAACCGCATTGCCGCGCAATACGCTGCGTATCCGCTTCCCGTCGTCGGCACCAGGGTCAATGGCAACCAGGTGCGGGATGTCGCGATCGCGGACCAGGCGGGCGTCGAACTCGCGTGGCTCGCATTCAACGCTGCGCAGCCTGGCGCGAGCAAGGAGTCGCGACAGGCGTTCTTCACCGGCTGGGCGCGCCTGTGGCCGCAGCAGCTGACCCGGGAAGCGGCCACGCAACGCGCGGCCAGCGGCATCTACGCTCCGGGTCAGTGGCGCGCGAACGGACCGCTGTCCAACCTGGCAGGATTCGGCGAGGCCTTCGGCTGTCGGGCGGGAACGGCCATGCAGGTCAAGGCCGACCAGCGCACCGCGCTCTGGCCAACCGCATTGGCTGGTCCGCCCGTCACCCGCAAATGACGGCCTGATGCGCCGGTCTTGCACGAACCTGCGCGCACGCGAGCGCGCAGGTATTCGTGAAGTCGGCGCTTACCGGACGACCTTGAACTTGCCCACGCTGCGCCGCTTGCGGCCGAACGGCGGCTTCCCGCTCCAGTAACGGATCAGCAGCCAGCCGAACAGCATGCCGCCCAAGTGCGCGAAATGCGCCACGCCCGGCTGCCAGCCGTTCAGGCCAAACAGCAGTTCGGCCACGGCATACAGGATGACGAGCGTACGGGCCTTCATCGGAATGGGCGGGAACAACAGCATCACGCGCTGGTTCGGGAACAGGAGCCCGTACGCAAGCAGCAGGCCGAAGATGCCACCGGATGCGCCCAGCGTCGGATACGCCTCGCCGCCGTGCGAGAGCGTCCACCAGCCTACGACGAGCTGGCACAACGCCGCACCGACCACGCACACTAGGTAGAACGTCAGGAAGCGGCGTTGGCCCCAGACGTATTCGACCTGCGAGCCGAACATCGCCAGCGTGAGCATGTTGAAGGCCAGGTGCATGAAATTGCCATGCAGGAAGGCGTAGGTAAGCAGCTGCCAGGGCAGGAAACCTTGCGAGAGCAGGTTGCCGTCGATGCCGAGCGGCCATAGCGCAAGGGCGGAAAACTGTTCGTCGCCGAACAGGGACTGCAGCAGGAACATCAGGCCGTTGGCGATCAACAGGCCCTTGGTGACAGGGGGGAGTCGGGAGAACATCAGTAACACCTCGGGGGATGCCACATGGTAGCGGCATTGCGCCTCGCCTCGCGGGGGATACTCAGTCTCGCGGAATCGCCATTGACCGGTTCAGCGCCGGCGGCCGCTTTTCCCGATCGCCTTCGCGGCCTTGCGCGACACCGGCGGCGCGCCCCACACCTCGGCATCGATGGCGTCTTCCCGCGTCACTGCTGCGCGCAGCCCGCGCACGCGGCCGTTCTCGACCAGGATTCCCTCGCCACGCAGCCGCGCCGTCTGTTCATGCCAGCCCTTCGACCCTTCCGGGAACGCGATGCGACCGTCCGAGCGCAGTACCCGATGCCATGGCAGCCGGCGATCTTCGTTCTGGCTGAGCAGGCGCGCTACCAGCCGCGCACGCCCGGGCAGGCCGGCGCGGCGGGCCACTTCGCCGTAACCCGCGACCTGGCCCTTCGGGATCGCGCGGACCGCGTCGAGGATCCGCTTGTTTGAATCCGGCTTGGTTGAATCCGGCTTGCCCGCATCCTGGGTTGAATCCGGTTTGGTCGCGTGCGTGCCCATCGCGGTAGCATAGCCGCCGGCGCCATCGACATCAGTCCGGCTCGTCCGTCTGGATCCATTGCAAGGAGCTTCCCGTGCGCAATTTCGAATCCCTCCGCCGCCATATCCAGACCGCGGGCTACAACGCCACCGCACATGGCGAGGACGTGATCTGCATCGAGCTGTCGCTCGAGAAGGGTACGCGGCACCAGTCGATCTTCCTGTCCGAACTCGACGACGACGATGGTCGTCCCTACCTGCGCGTCAGCACCGCGATCGCCCCTACTACTGGCATGGACCCCAAGCGCGCGCTGGGCTTCAACTGGCAGAGCGTTGTCGGTTACCTCGCCATCGGCAACCTCGACGGCGTGCCCTACCTGCAACTGGTCGAGAACCGTCCGTACGAAGGCCTGGATGGCGCGGAAGTCGATCGCCTGGTGCTGGAGATCGGCGGCCTCGGCGACCGCATGGAACGCATGATGTCAGCCGGCGGCGACTTGCTCTGACATCCCGGCGCGGCTCCCACCAGGAATTCCCACCAGGAACTCCTGCTCCAAAGAAAAGGCCCGCATCCGCGGGCCTTTCTGCATCTGCAGGGCGGGTTACACCCAGCCCATTGCCTTGAACCATTTGAAGAATGCGTAGGCGAAGGTGCCTGCGGCCGGAATGGTGAGGATCCACGCCCAGATCATCTTCTCGACCACGGTCCACTTGATCGAATTGAAGCGCTTGGCCGTGCCCACGCCCATGATCGCCGCGGAAATGTTGTGGGTCGTCGACACCGGGATGCCCAGCGACGAGGCGAGCAGAATCACCGAGGCCGCGCTGGTTTCCGCCGCGAAGCCGTGGATCGGATGCAGCTTCACCAGCTTGTGGCCCAGCGTCTTGATGATGCGCCAGCCGCCGGCCGCGGTGCCGGACGCCATCACCAGCGCGCAGGCGACCTTGATCCAGGTATCGATGTCGTTGTTGTCGATCGCACCCTGCGAGGGATGCAGGAACGACAGCCACCCCGGCAGGTTGGCGAGCGAGCCATCCGCCTGAGCGGCGACCAGCGTCAGCGCGATGATGCCCATGGTCTTCTGCGCATCGTTGGAGCCGTGCGCAAAGCCCATGGCACCGGCGCTGAGGATCTGGGCCTTGCCGAAGAAACCGTTGACCCAACGTGGCCGTGCCATCCGCCGCAGCACGCCGCCGCTGGCGGCCATGCCGGAAATGACCGCGAAGATGACCCCCATCACCAGGAAGCCAGTGACGAAACCCAGCACCGGCGAGGTGACCATGGGTACCACCACCTTCCACAACACGCCGGCGCTCTTCCACACCGGCTCCTTGGCCTGCGCCCAGATGATCGCGTCGAAGTTGTTCGAGGCGGCCGCCAGCGCCGCGCCGCACAGGCCACCGATCAGCGCATGCGAGGACGACGATGGCAGGCCCAGGGCCCACGTGATGAGGTTCCAGATGATGCCGCCGAGCAGCGCGCACAGGATCAGCTGCGAGGTGACATCGACCACGCCGGAATCGATGATGCCCGAGGCCACCGTCTTCGCGACCGCGGTGCCCCACAGCGCGCCGAACAGGTTCATGCCGGCAGCGAGGCCCACCGCCTGCATCGGCGAAAGCACCTTGGTTGCCACGA
Organism: Lysobacter sp. P5_B9; assembly: GCF_054049835.1. Lineage (NCBI taxonomy): Bacteria > Pseudomonadati > Pseudomonadota > Gammaproteobacteria > Lysobacterales > Lysobacteraceae > Lysobacter > Lysobacter sp. P5_B9. Next base: position 20,433 of record NZ_JBFULP010000009.1, on the reverse strand, counting down.
CGGTGGCGATGGAGTTGGCGGTGTCGTGGAAGCCGTTGATGTATTCGAACACCAGCGCCACGAGCACCACGACCAAAACTAGGGTCAGCATGACGGCATCTCCTTCGTATGCCGCTGCTTACGAGTTCTTCAGCACGATTTCGTAGGAGACCACGCCGGCTTCGCGGCAACGGTCGATGGCTTTTTCGAGGATCTCGAAGAATTCCTTGAGCAGGAACATCTGCAGGTGGTCGAGCTTGCCGGAGTAGATGTCGCGGTACAGCTCGAGCATCAGGCGGTCCGCCTCGATCTCGATCGAGCGCAGGCGGTCGTTGAGCGCCTTCATCTTCTCGATCTTCATGTGGCGCAGTTCGTGGACCATCTCGACCACCACGGACGCCGCCTGCTCCAGCATCGCCGCGCGCGGGGCGAAATCGATCCCTTCCAGGTGGGTGACCGCCAGCGAATAACGGTCCGCGAACTTCTCGACCTGCTTGGGGATCTTGTAAAGCGCCGAACTGAGTGCCTCGATGTCCTCGCGCTCGATCGGGGTGATGAAGCTGTTCACCAGCTCCTGGCTGATCTTTTCCGAGGCCTCGCGCTCACGCTGGCGTGCGAGCTTGAACGCATCCAGCGACGGGGACCGCTGGGTGTCCTTGAGCATCCCGTGCAGGGCCTTGGTGCTGTCGTGCGCCGCGTTCGCCGCCGCCTCGAGCAGCGTGTAGAACTGCATGCCTTGGCCAAAAATGGTTTGCAGGGAGAACATGAGGAGCCTCGTGGATCGGTCGGCGGAACTGGTTGGGTGCGGCGAGAGCTGCGGCGGGCGCGATTATGACGGTTCGGCGACACCTTGGGCCATGTCCGGGCGCCGATTGCGCTCCGACTGCATGCGGCCATGCCGCCGTCCGAGCCGGCGTGGCGCATTCGCCGGGGCGTGACGGGCGCCTGTTAACATCCCTTCGCCCCCCCTTCCCGCCATCCTCGTGGACGACGACCCAGCATCGCACCCCCCCGCAAAGGCCAGCCCCCTCGCGACCTGGCCCTGCCGCCACATTGATTCCGTGTCCGCGGACACCGCCATCAAGGACCGGCCCGGATGCTGCGTTTCCTGATCGTCGTCGCCCTGATCCTGTTCAACGCCTTCTTCGCGATGTCGGAGATGGCCGTGATGACGTCCCGCAAGAGCCGCCTCAAGCAGATGGCGGTGGGCAGCCGTCGTGCCGCCAAGGCGCTGGAGCTAGCCGAGCATCCGGAGAGCTTCCTCTCCGCGGTGCAGCTGTGGATCTCGTTGCTCAGCCTGCTGATCGGCTACTTCGGCGGCGAATCCTTGGGCGTTGAGATCGCCGTCCCGCTGCGCAATGTGCCGCTGCTGGCGCCATACGCCGGCGAGATCGGCTTCGTCGCCGGTTTCCTGCTGATCCTCTTCTCGTTCGGCCTGGTCGGCGAACTGGTGCCGAAACGCATCGGCACGCTGCGCCCGGAGCAGATCGCCGCGGCCGTGGCCTATCCGATGGATTTCTTCGCCAAGGCGGCCAAGCCCTTCGTGATGCTGCTCGCGTGGTGCACGCGCTCATTCATGCGCCTGATCGGCCTGGGCACGGGCAATGACGAGCGCGTGACGGAAGAGGAGATCCGCATGCTGGTGAGCGAGAGCCATGAGCAGGGCGTGATCGATGCCGACGAGCGCAAGATGATGAATCGCGTGCTCAGTCTCGGCGACCGCACCGCGGAAAGCTTGATGACGCCGCGCATGCGCATCGTCTGGCTGGACGCGGGCGCGAGCCGCGAAGAGAACCTTGCCGCGATGCGGGAACACGCGTATTCGCGCTACCCGGTTTACCGCGACAGCGACAGCGACGTACTCGGCGTGCTCGAGGTGAAGATGCTGCTCGAACGCTTCGGCGAAACCGATCCCGATCTCTTCGGCGAACTGCGCGAGCCTCTGTTCGTGTCCGAATCCACGCATGCGCTGAAGCTGCTGGACATCTTCCGCGAGGAGCAGCAGTCGTTCGCGCTGGTCGTGGACGAGTACGGCGACGTCAGCGGCCTGGTAACCGTCAACGACCTGATGGGCGCCGTGATGGGACGCATCTACGAGGGGCTGTCGCCCGAGGACGACGCGCACGAACCTCCGGTGGTTGAACGCGAGGACGGTTCGTATTTCGTCGATGGCGCGTTGCCGCTGGAGGAACTGCGCGAACTGGTCGGCGGGGGCAGCTTGCCGGGCGAGGACGAACACGACTTCCACACGGCGGCCGGCATGGTCATCGCGCATTTCGGCCGCATCCCGCACGTCGGCGAGCATTTCGGCTGGCGCAGATGGCGTATCGAGGTCGTCGACCTTGATGGACCGCGCATCGACAAGCTGCTGCTCCAACGCGAAACCCGCGACGAGGACGACGACAACGATGACGCCAACGGCTGAGCACCGTCGCCCTGCAGGTCCGCAGGAAGCCGGGGCCCGTGCATTGCTAGATCACTTCGCCGAGGGCGATCCGGCGGAAACCATCCACCTCGATGACGTGCTCGCCGACCTGGAGGAGCGCGCGTTCGGCATGGTGCTGTTCCTCTCGATCCCCACGGCCTTCATTCCCGGCGTCGCCGGCGTGATCAGCGGGCCACTGGTGATGTTGGTTGGCGTGCAATTGCTGTTCGGGCGCAACGAACCCTGGCTGCCTGCCTTCATCGGCCGTCGCGGCCCGCACCGCCTCGCCATGGTCAAGTTCCGCGACAAGCTCGATCCATGGCTGGCGCGGCTGGAGCGCGTGGTGAAGCCGCGCGCGCACGTGCTGCTGGACCACCCGGTGGCGAGCGCCTTCACCGGGCTCAACCTGATCGTCCTGGGCCTGCTGCTCTCGTTGCCCATTCCGTTCACCAACGTGGTGTTCGCGTTGCTGTTGCTGCTGTTCGCGCTGGGACTGCTGGAACGCGACGGCCGACTGCTGGCCGTCGCCTGGACCGCGAGCGTGTCTGCAATCGCGGTGTTCGGCGTGCTGTCGGGCAGCCTGGCATCGGCGGCCAAGCACTGGTTCGACATGGCGTTCTGAGCCCCGCCGCGTGCGGCCGGGGCGAACGCCTCGCTAGAGGAGCTTCTGGAACTCCGCGATCCGCATCGGATGGCCCAGCAGGTACCCCTGCGCCAGGTCGCAGTCGCGGTCGCGCAGCAGTTCGTACTGCCCTTCGCGTTCCACGCCCTCGGCTACGACGATGATGCCGAGCGAGTGCGCCATCGCGATGATCGCGGTGGTCAACGCGAGGTCGTCGGGATCGCGGAGGATGTCCGCGATGAAGCTACGGTCGATCTTGACCCCATCGATGGGCACCCGGCGCAGGTGGCTCAGCCCCGAGAAGCCGGTACCGAAGTCGTCCAGCCACACCTGCACGCCGGTGTCGCGCAGCTGCGACAGCATCGCGCTCGCGAGCGATTCATCGCCCAGCACGGCGGTTTCGGTGAGTTCGAGGTGCAGATGCGCGGGATCGAGTCCGGTTTCGCGCAGCACCTTGGCCACGAGCTGCGGCAGGTCGCCGCTGCGCAGCTGGCGGGGGGACAGGTTGACCGAAACGAACAACGGTTCGCGATCGCCGCGCAGCGTGCCCCAATGCACGGCATCCTGGCACGCGGCCCGCAGCACCTGCGGACCCAGCGTCTCGATCAACCCGCTCTGCTCCGCCACTTCGATGAACACCGACGGCGCAATCATGCCGTGCTCGGGATGCTGCCACCGCAGCAGCGCTTCGGCGCCCACCAGTTCATTGTCGGCAACGCGGTAGACCGGCTGGTAGACCAGGCTCAGTTCGCCACGGTCCCACGCCCCGCGCAGTTCGTGTTCCAGGTGCACGCGGCGCTCCACCGCCTGGTCCATCGCACGGCTGTAGAAGCGGTAGCAGTTCTTGCCGGCCACCTTCGCCTGGTACATCGCGATGTCGCCGTTCTTCATCAGCGCGTTGGCGCCCGACGCGTCCTGCGGGAACAAGGTGATGCCGATCGACGTGCCCAGGAACACCTGGCGATCGTGCACGGTGATCGGCTGCCCCAGTTCGCTCACCAGCGCCTCGGCCAGGCGACTGGCCACGTCGCGCGCGTCCTGCCCGCTGTGCGCGTCTGGCTCGACCAGGATCACGAATTCATCGCCGCCGAAGCGCGCGAGCGCCGCTCCTTCGCCGCCATAGCGCGTGACGCTGTCGCGGATCCGCTGGGCGAACTGCAGCAACACTTCATCGCCGGCATCGTGGCCGAGGGTGTCGTTGACGCGCTTGAAGTCGTCGATGTCGGCAAACAGCAGCGCCAGCTGGCGGCCGGCGCCTTGCATCCGCAGCAGGCGCTCGTCCAGGGTCTCGCGGAAGGCGAGCCGATTGGCAAGGCTGGTCAGCGCATCGGTATAGGCCATGCGCCGGATTTCGCGGTCATGGCGCGCGACCGAAGTATTCATGCGGCTGAAGGCACGCAGCAGGTCGCCCACTTCGTCGTTGCGGTTGCTGACCGGTGTGCGGGCGGCCTCGAAGTGGCCCAGCTCCATCGAATGCGCGGCATCGGCCAACTGGCGGATGGGACGCACCAGGAACCTCTGGATCAGCCACAGCATGAGCACGCCCAGGCCCAGCAGGCCCGCGCTCAGCACCACCACCCACAGCAACTGGCGGTGCCCAAGTTCGACCAGCCGCGCCCGCAGTTCGCCAACGGCGGCATCCTGGTCGTTGCGCAGGCCACGCAGGTCGAAGCCGACGCGCACGCCGCCGATGCGTTGGTTCCCGATCATGATCGGCGAGGCGACATCCATCAGGTCCTCGCCAAACTGCGTCAGCAGTTGCGGCGCGGCGACCGCCTGCGGCGCCATCGCATCGTCCATGCGCTTGCCGTAGCTCGGAATTTCCTCGCTGCCGTCATGGAGGATGTTGCCGTCATCGTCGTATACCAGCACGTAACGGATGCCCGGCTGGTTGAGCGTGGCGCGGCTGAGCACGCCGATCGCATCGAGGTCGAAGTAATAGAGCGGATTGGCCAGCGATTCCGACAGCTGCGTGACCATGCCCTCGCCCTGGCGGCGCAGGCCGGCGCTGGCGATGCGCTCCATGCCGTCTCGGGTGACGGCTTCGACTTCGCCCTGCATGCGCGTCTGCCGGCCCCACAGCAAGGCCATCAGCGACAGCACGACCAGCAGGGCCAAAGCCATGAGAGCGAGGAATCGGGCCTGCAGCCCGTAGCGAAGATTCATCCGCGAAACGCCCCGTCGATCGCCTGCATCATCGATTGCGCCTTATTCCACTTCGCTGCGCACGCGGGAGACGCCATCGGCGAGGTTGTCGAGCGCGCGCTGCGACTCGGCATCCACCGGCAGGAAACGGGTCGTCTGGAAGAACCCCTGCAAGGCATCGCGGGCTTCCGGGTCCGTGGCGGCATCGCGCAGCACCTTGCGCAGGCGCGCCTCGACCTTCGGATCCATGTCGCTCCGCACCAGTTCGAGTGCCCGCGGCACGTCGCCGGTCTCGGCGATCACGCGCAGGTCCTGGCGGAATGCGGCGGGCACGCGGCGCGGATTTTCCCAGTCGACGTTGCTCATCACGCCCACATCCACGAGGCGCTTGTGCACCCAGGTGGCGATGTTGAGTTCGGAACGGGCGAAGACATAGCCGACGACGCTCGAATTGAGCTTGTCGGTCGGCGACAGCAACAGCTCCAGCGAGTTGCCACGGTGCAGCAACTCGGTCGCCGGCAGGAAGTAGGCGCTGGTCGAACTCGGTCGCTGGAAAGCGACGCTATGGCCGTGCAGGTCGTCCAGCGACTTCACGTCGCTGTCCGCCCGGGCGAAGAACACCGTGTGGTAATGACTGGTGCCATCGCGCTCGGTCAGCAGTAGTGCCTTCGCACCCGCGCGCTGTCGCAGCATCATGCCGGTGCCGGCGGTTTCGGTGACCCAGTCCACCCGGCCGCGGCGCAGGTAGCTGGCCATCTGCTGCGCATCCTTGGCCATCAGGATGCGGCCCTCGCGGATGCCGACGTCGCTCATGCGCGGCACCACGTAGTCGAGCAGCGACTTCAGTTGTTCGTAGTGAGCCTTGGGGTCGTCGCTGATCCGGCCGAGCACCAGCACGCCGGGATCGCCGGCCAGCGCCGGCAACGGCAGCAGCAGGGCGAAAGCCAGGGCCAGGGCGGCGATACGTCGCAGGTGGGCGGACAGGCAAGCGCTCAAGCAGTGGACCGGCAAGCGAGACGACGCCGCAGACTAAAGCAAAAAAACCGGGCGTGGGGAATTTGTCCGCGGCTCCGGCAGCCTGCTTCGCCCCGGGCTAGGAGTCGCGCGCACCGGCCAGCCTGGCCATCCGCTGTGCGTCCGCCAGCACGCCGCGGAGGATCCGCACCTCGCGCGTATCCGGCTGCGCGCGCAGGAACAGTCGTCGCAGCTTGCGCATCGCCGATTCCGGCGCGCGCCCCTTGTGGAAGTCGATGGCGTCCAGGGTTTCGGCGAGCTGGGCGAAGAAGCCCTCCATTTCCGCGTGCGAAGCCGGCTGCTCCTGCTCTTCGGGGCCTGGCGCCACCGGCACCGTCGCCAGGGCGGCCAGGCGGACCTCGTAGCTCAGTACCTGCACCGCCATGGCGAGGTTGAGCGAGCTGTATTCCGGATTGGCCGGGATGTGCACGGCCGCATGGCACAGCTCGTATTCGTCGTTGGTCAGGCCCGTGCGTTCACGGCCGAACACGAGGGCGATCTCACCCCCGGCCGCCGCTTCCCCGATCGCCCTGGCGCCGGCTGCGCGCGGCTCCAGCTCCTCCAGCGCAATGCGGCGGCTGCGCGCGGTGCAGCCCAGCACGAGGCGGCAGTCGGCGATGGCCTCGGCCAGCGTCCCGTGGACGGCGGCGGCGGCCAGAACATCGTCTGCACCGGCCGCGAGCGCGTAGGAATCGGCGTCCGGGGCGCGTTCTGGCGCCACCAGCACCAGCCGCGACAGGCCCATGGTCTTCATGGCCCGGGCGGCCGAGCCGATATTGCCGGGGTGTTGGGTGCCCACGAGCACGACGCGGATGCGCTCGGCGAAGGCGGTGGTTTCGGTAGCGGGGGCGGTGCTCATGCGTGGCAATGGTAAACTCCGCGCCCCGGTCATCGAACCGGCCCGCTCTTTCGCACCCGCCAGCCCGTCCCCAGCCCCGATCAGAGGCCCGTATCGCCATGCAGAAGCCCGCCGTCACCCTCATGGTCAAGGCCGCCCGCGCCGCCGGCAATGTGCTGTTGCGCAACATGCACAAGCTCGACGCTCTCAACGTCGTGGAGAAGGACCGGCTGGACTACGCCAGCGAAGTGGACGGACAGGCCGAAACGGTCATCATCAAGGAACTGCGCCGGGCCACGCCCGATTACGCCATCCTCGGCGAGGAAGGCGGCGCGCAGGGTTCCGGCCGCTTCACCTGGGTCATCGACCCGCTCGACGGCACCAGCAACTACCTGCACGGCTTCCCGCATTTCTGCGTATCCATCGCCCTGGTCGAGAACGGCGAGCCGATCCATGGCGTGATCTTCGATCCGCTGCGCAACGACCTGTTCACCGCCAGCCGCGGCAGCGGCGCGACCCTCAACGACAAGAAGATCCGTGTCGCCGAGCGCAAGGACCTCAACGGCGCCTTCCTGATCACCGGCTTCCCGCCGCGCGAGCGCAAGAGCGTCGGCGCCCACCTCAAGTGCATCGAAGCCCTGCTGCAGGATGCCGAGGACATCCGTCGTACGGGCTCGGCGGCGTTGGACCTGGCCTACGTGGCCTGCGGCCGCGCGGATGCGTACTTCGAATCCGGCGTGAAGCCCTGGGACATCGCCGCCGGCGCATTGATGGTGCGCGAGGCCGGCGGAAAGGTCGTCGACTATCGCGGCCGTTCGACGGGCCCGATGGACACGCGCGGCCTTATGGGTCGCCCGCTGGTCGCCGGCAACCTGAAGATCTGCGATGCCTTGCAGAACAAGATCGTGGCGACGGGATACGCGAACGCCCTGGATTGAACGGCTCGGGCAAACGGACGTAAAGAAAAAGGCCGCGCAATGCGCGGCCTTTTTTTGTTGCCGTGTTGCCGGCCTTACGGACGGCGCGCCAAGGCGGCTTCGTCGCGCGCCTTCGGCATCAGGTCCTGCTTGCTCGCACCCAGCCACATCAGCAGCGGGCAGGCGACGAAGATCGAGGACAGCGTGCCGATGATGATGCCGATCATCTGCGACTCCGCCATGCCGCGCAGCGAGTTGCCACCGTAGATGTACAGGGCCAGCACGGTCAGGAAGGCCACGAACGAGGTGATCACGGTACGCGACAGCGTCTGGTTGATCGACGCATTCAGCACTTCCGACGGCGTCGCGCGCATCGAGCGGAAGTTCTCGCGCACGCGGTCGAACACCACGATGGTGTCGTTGACCGAGTAGCCCATCACCGATAGCGCACCGGCCAGCACCGTCAGGTCGAATTCGTGCCCGGTCAAGGCAAACCAGCCGACCACGATCACCACGTCATGCAAGGTCGCGATGATCGCCGCGACGGCGAACTTCCACTCGAAGCGGAACGAGATGTAGATCAGGAAGCCCAGGACCACGAACACCAGGGCGAGGATGCCCTTGTCGCGCAGCTCCTTGCCGACCTGCGCGCTGATCTCGGCGCTACTGCGCACCTCGGCCGGGTTGTCGGCCGTGGAAGCGGCCTGCTTCACGTCCTGCGCGACGCTCGTCGCCACCTTGCTGCTGGCGGCGCCTTCCTTCGCCTGCAAGCGGACCAGCAGGTCGGTACCGGTGCCGAAGCTCTGTACCTGGGCGTTTTCGTAACCGGCTGCGGACAGGCGCGAACGGACCGCCTCGACCTCGATCGGCTTGGCGAAGCGCAGCTCGACGCCCACGCCGCCGGTGAAGTCGAGGGCGAAATTGAAGCCATTGACGGCCATGGCCCCGATCGCCACGAACATCAGCAGGGCCGCGATGGCCAGCGACACCATGCGCACGCGCATGAAGTTGATGTGGCTGTCGTAAGGGAACACGTTGAAAGGTTTCATGGAAGCGGCTCCCTCAGATCCAGATCGTCTTCAGCCTGCGGCGGCCACCGTAGATCAGCGTGGCGATGGCGCGCGAGACGGACACGGCCGTGTAGGCCGAAGTGGCAATACCCAGCATCGTGGTGATGCCGAAACCGCGCAGCGGGCCGGTGCCGAACGCCGCCATGGCCAGGCCGACGAGGAACGCGGTGATGTTGGCGTCGAGGATGGTGCCCGCGGCGCGGTCGTAACCGGTCGCGATCGCCGTCTGCGGAGGCAGGCCAAGCCGCAACTCCTCGCGTATACGCTCGTTGATCAGCACGTTGGCGTCCACCGACATACCTACCGTCAGCGCGATACCCGCCAGGCCCGGCAGCGACATGGTGGCGCCGAAGAACGACATCAGCGCGAACACCATCAGCAGGTTGAGCAGCAGCGCGATGCAGGTGACCACGCCGAACATGCGGTAATAGAACAGGAAGAAGACCAGCGCGAAGACGAACGAATAGGTCACCGCGCGCAGGCCGCGCTCGACGTTCTCCTTGCCCAGGCTCGGGCCGACGATGCGCTCCTCGACGAAGTCCATCGGTGCCGCCAGCGAACCGGACTTCAGCAGCTTGGACAGGTCCGCCGCTTCCTGGCTGCTCAGGCCGGTGGTCTGGAATTCGTTGCTGAACACGCCCTGGATGGTCGCGACCGACACCACTTCTTCGCTGATGCGGGTGCTGCGCACTTCCTTGCCGTCGACGATCTTCACTTCCGGCAGGCGCTCGATGTACACCACGGCCATCGGCTTGCCGACGTTCTCGCTGGTGAAGTCGAACATGCGCTGGCCACCGGCGCTATTGAGGCGCACCGACACGGTCGGCGAGCCGCTGCGCTGGTCGAACCCGGTGGTCGCGCCCACCAGCTGGTCGCCCGAGGCGATCACGCGCTTGTTGAGCAGGATCGGCATGGGCTTGCCGTCCGGACCGCGTTCGCGGCGGTAGTAGACGCGCGCCTCGGGCGGCACGTTGCCGCTCTGGACCGCGTCGATGGCATTGCCTTCGACGACCGCGCGGTATTCCAGCGTGGCCGTCGCGCCGATCATGCGCTTGGCCTGCGCGGTGTCCTGCACGCCCGGCAGCTCGACGACGATGCGGTCGTTGCCCTGGCGCTGGATCACCGGTTCGGCCACGCCCAGCGCGTTGACGCGGTTGCGCAGGGTGGCGACGTTCTGCTCGATCGCATCCGCGGCGTAGCGTTGCAGCTCGGTTGGCTGCACCTGCAGGGCAATCTGGTTGCCCTGTGCCTGCTGCACCAGCGTCGGCTGGCTCTTCGCGATCGCGCCCGTGGCGGCACTGGCTGCGCCGGCATCACGCAGCGTGGCCACGATGCTGTTGTCGGGACGGCGATCCACCGAGACGTAGGCGATGCGATTCTCGCGCAGCAGCACGCGCAGGTCTTCGGCCGTCGCATCCAGCCGCTTCTCGAGCGCGGCCTTCTGGTCCACCTGCATCAGGAAGTGCACGCCGCCCTGCAGGTCGAGGCCCAGCGACATCGGCCGCGCACCGAGCTTTTCCAGCCAGTCCGGCACGGTCGAGGCGATGTTGAGCGCGACGATGTAGTCGCTGCCCAGCTCAGGGCGCAGCGCGTCGGCCGCCTTCACCTGCAGGTCCGGATTGGTCAGGCGGACCAGCAGGTTGTTCTTCTTCTTGTCGATCTCGACCTGCTTGGTCGCGATGCCGGCCTTCTGCAGGCTGTCGGCCACGCGCTTGCGCAGCGACTCGTCGACGGGGGCACCGTGATTGGCGGTGACCTGCACCGACGGGTCCTGCGGAAACATGTTCGGCACCGCATACACGGCGCTGAGCAGCAGGACGACCAGGAAGGCAACGTATTTCCAGCGTGCGTAAGTCAGCATCTAAAAGGTCCCGTGGCAGCTCCCCGGCCGCCGTCGTGCAAAACGTGATGAAGGCGGCTTATGCCGACTTCAAGGTGCCCTTGGGCAGGACATTGGCAACGGCGCCCTTCTGGATGCGCAGGCGCACGTTGTCGGCTACCTCGACCGTGATGAAGTTCTCACCGATGTCGGTGACCACGCCGGCGATGCCGCCGTTGGTCAGCACTTCGTCGCCCTTCGACAGCTTGTCGAGCATGGCGCGGTGTTCCTTCTGCCGCTTCATCTGCGGGCGGATCATCAGGAAGTACATGATCGCGATCAGCGCGATCGGCATCAGCAGGCCGAAGCCACCCAAGCCCTGCGGCTGGGCCGCGGCCTGGGCATAGGCGGGAGCGATCAGGAGGTCGAGCAGGTTCATTGGGGTGCTTCCGGAAGCGAAATAACGGGGGATTATGGCACGCCGTCAGACCCCGAGTTGGGGGACGGGCATGGCGCGGGTGGCATAGAAGGACTCCCGGAACGCGGTGAAGGTTCCCGCGGCGATCGCCTCGCGCATCCCGGCCATCAGGCGCTGGTAATGGCGCAGATTGTGCAAAGTCCCCAGCACCGGGCCGAGCATCTCGTTGCAGCGGTCCAAGTGGCGCAGGTAGCTGCGACTGAAACCGTTGCGGCAGGCGTAGCAGTCGCAACCCTCCTCGATCGGCCGGGTGTCGCGCTCATACATCGCATTGCGGATGCGCACGGCCCCCGTGGCGGTGAAGAAGTGGCCATTGCGGGCGTTACGGGTCGGCATCACGCAATCGAACATGTCGACGCCGCGCGCAACCGCTTCCACCAGGTCCTCCGGCCGCCCTACCCCCATCAGGTAGCGAGGGTGGTCTTCCGGCAATTGCGGCGCGGTGTGTTCGAGCATGTGGTTGCGCTCGGCCTCCGTCTCGCCCACCGCCAGCCCGCCGATCGCGTAGCCGTCGAAGCCGATGTCCTTGAGCGCCGTCGCCGATCGCGTGCGCAGGTCGTGGTGGACGCCGCCCTGGACGATGCCGAACAGTGCCGCGTCGTTGCCCTCGTGCGCGCGCTTGCTGCGTTCGGCCCAGCGCAGCGACAGCTCCATCGATCGCTTCACCAAGTCGGCCCCGACCGCCACGCCGTCGACGTGCACCGGCGGGCACTCGTCGAAGATCATCACGATGTCCGAGCCGAGCACTTTCTGGATGTGCATGCTCTCTTCGGGCCCGAGGAACACCTGCGAACCATCGGTCGGCGCGGCGAACTTCACCCCCTGCTCGGTGATCTTGCGGCGGTGCGCCAGCGAGAACACCTGGAAGCCGCCGGAATCGGTGAGGATCGGTCCGTTCCAGCGGGCGAAACCGTGCAGGCCGCCGTGGTCGGCAATCACGTCCAGGCCGGGACGCAGGAACAGGTGGAAGGTGTTGCCCAGGATGATCTCGGCACCGAGTTCGCGGACCTGCTCCGGCAGCACGCCCTTCACCGACCCGTAGGTGCCCACCGGCATGAACGCCGGCGTTTCCACCGTGCCGCGCGGAAAGGTGAGGCGGCCGCGGCGCGCGGCGCCATCGGTCTTGAGCAGTTGGAAGGACATGCGGCTCATATGTATTGCTCAGCTCTCTTTCTTGCCTTTGGCCTTTGGCCTTTGGCCTTTGACTTTTGGCCTTTGCCGTTGCTCGTCATCCCGGCGCAAGCCGGGATCCATTTTGCTTTCGCTTTCGCCTTCGCTTCTTGCTTTCGAAAGAGCAAAAGCAACAACAAAATGGATCCCGGCTTTCGCCGGGATGACGTCCGAAACTACTCGGGGCGCGGATATAGCAACATCGCATCTCCGTACGAGAAGAACCGGTAGCGCTGGCGGATCGCGTGCTCGTAGGCGGCGAAGATCCGCGCCTTGCCGGCGAAGGCCGAGACCAGCATCAGCAGCGTGCTTTCCGGCAGGTGGAAATTGGTGATCAGCGCGTCCACCGAGCGGATGCGGTAGCCCGGCAGGATGAAGAGGCGCGTCTCGCCGGCGAACGGCTGCAGTTCAGCGTCCCCCGCTTCATCCAGGCGTGTTGCGCTTTCCAGCGCGCGCACCACCGTCGTGCCGACCGCGATCACGCGCCCACCGGCCTCGCGCGTACGCCGGATCTGTTCGATCAGTTCCGCGCCGACGTTGAGCCATTCGCTGTGCATCACGTGCTGGTCGAGGTTCTCGACGCGCACCGGCTGGAACGTGCCGGCGCCGACATGCAGGGTGACGTGGCCGAACTGCACGCCACGCGCGCGCAGGGCGTCGAGCAGCGCGTCGTCGAAGTGCAGGCCTGCCGTCGGTGCCGCCACGGCGCCGACTTCGCGGGCGAACACGGTCTGGTAGCGCTCGTCGTCGTCCACGCCGGGTTCGCGCTGGATGTAGGGCGGCAGCGGCAGCCGCCCTGCATGCAGCAGCCATTGCTCCAGCGATTCGGGCACATGGAAGCGCACGAGGTAGAACTCGCCGTCGCGGCCCAGCACTTCCAGTTCACCGCCGGCATCCAGCGCGATGCGCGCGCCGTCCTTCGGCGACTTGCTGACCCCCAGTTGCACACGCGCGTCGGATCCGCCCAGCAGGCGTTCGATCAGGATCTCGACCCGGCCGCCGGTGGCCTTCTGTCCGAACAGCCGTGCCGGGATCACACGGGTGTCGTTGAACACCAGCAGGTCGCCCGGCTGCAGCAGGGACGGCAGGTCGCGGAACCCACGGTCCTCGAAACGCCAGTCAGGGGCCGCCCCGCCCGGTGGCACCACCAGCAGCCGGCTGGCCGAACGCTCGGCCAGAGGGGCCTGGGCGATCAGTTCCGGGGGCAGGTCGTAATGGAAATCTGACTTCTTCAAAGGGGTGGGCAAGCGGCGGGGAGCCGGCAATTGTAGGGCTTCCGGGCATTCCGCCCCTGGCCCATGGCCGACTTACCGCTCGAACTTCGCCGACAGGATGATTGAAGAGGTGGTGCGCTCCACCCCGTCCACCGCTCCGATGCGGTCGGTCAGCTCATCCATCTCCGACACGGTCGGGACCACGCCCATCGCCACCAGGTCGAAGGAGCCGCTGACCGAATGCAATGCACGCACCTCGGGCATGGCACGGAGCGACTCGACCACGGCCGCCATCTGCTTGGGCAGCACGGTAATCATGATGTGGGCGCGGATGTGGCCACGCTCGGCCGCGTCGTTGACCCGCACGGTGTAGCCGCCGATCACGCCCTGCCGCTCCAGCCGCTCGATCCGGCTCTGCACGGTGGTACGCGACAGTTTCAACCGGCGCGCGATCTCGGCGGTCGAGGCGCGGGCGTTCTCACGCAACACGGTGAGCAGCTGCTGGTCGGTGGCGGTTATCTTCATATTGCACAATTGTATTCGTCATATCGACGAAATAACCAACTATTTCGTCCAATTCATTACTACCGATCGACGAAATTATCCCGATAATAGGCAAATTATCTGGAGAATCCCCATGGCCGTGACCGAAAAGCTCGTACCCCTGCGCGCCCATGGTGGCAAGCGCCGCACCGTCGGCCTCGATGACGCCGTCATCGTGAAATTCGCCGCTTCGCATCCCGACCTGGTCGAGGCCATCGATGCGGCCGCGGCCGAGTACGAAAGCATCAAGGGTGAATTCGCCGACCTGCTCGACCTGGACGAGGAAGCGCAGCTGCGCGCCGTCCAGGCCGGTTACGTCAACTTCTATGCCGACGACGGCGTGAACCCCTACATCGCCCTCGCCGCCCGCGGCCCGTGGATCGTCACGCTCAAGGGCGCCGTGCTGCACGACTCGGGCGGCTACGGCATGCTCGGTTTCGGCCACACCCCGAAGGCCGTGATCGACGCGATGGCCAAGCCGCAGGCGATGGCCAACATCATGACGCCGTCGCTGACGCAACTGCGCTTCGAGAAGGCGATCCGCGCCGCCATCGGCCTGAGCCGCGGCGCCTGCCCGTACGACAAGTTCCTGTGCCTCAACTCGGGTTCGGAATCCGTGTCGCTGGCCTCGCGCATCGTCGACGCCAATGCCAAGACCATGACCGATCCGGGCGCGCGCCATGCCGGCCGCACGATCAAGCGCCTGGTGGTGAAGGGCAGCTTCCACGGCCGCACCGAGCGCCCTGCCCTGTATTCGGATTCCTCGCGCAAGACCTACGCGCAGTTCCTGGCCAGCTACCGGGGCGAAGACAGCGTGCTGGCGGTCGAGCCCTACGACATCGACGCGCTGAAGAAGGTCTTTGCCGATGCCGACGCCAACGGCTGGTTCATCGAGGCGATGTTCCTCGAGCCAGTGATGGGCGAAGGCGATCCGGGCCGCGGCGTGCCGGTCGCGTTCTACAACGCGGCGCGCGAGCTGACCAGGGCGCATGGCTCACTGCTGCTGGTCGACTCGATCCAGGCCGGCCTGCGCGCCAACGGCGTGCTGTCGATCGTCGACTACCCCGGCTTCGAGAACATCGAGGCTCCGGACATGGAGACCTATTCCAAGGCGCTCAATGCCGGACAGTACCCGCTGTCGGTGCTTGCGGTGAGCAAGCGCGCCGGCGAGATCTACAAGAAGGGCCTGTACGGCAACACCATGACCACCAATCCGCGCGCGCTCGACGTCGCGGTGGCGGTGCTCAAGCAGGTGACGCCGGCGTTGCGCGAGAACATCCGCGCCAAGGGCAAGGAAGCGACCGACAAGCTCGAGAAGCTGAAGTCGGAACTCGGCGGCATGATCACCAAGGTCCAGGGCACCGGCCTGCTGTTCTCCTGCGAGCTGTCGAACGAGTTCAAGTGCTACGGCGCGAACTCGACCGAGGAATGGTTGCGCGAGCATGGCCTCGGCGTGATCCACGGCGGCGTCAACTCGCTGCGCTTCACCCCGACTTTCAACATCACCAGCGAGGAGATCGACCTGATGGTCGGCATGGTCGCGCGGGCGTTGAAGGAAGGTCCGCGCGCCCGGCAGGCCGCCGCGGCCTGAGAGCCCATTCCCCCCGATGGTGCTCCAGAAGGCCGGTAGATCCGGCCTTCTGTTTTTCTGGCGATCGGATCGACGCACTCTTCCGGTCGCGCGGGTAGCGGTTCCGCTCTGTCGAACTTGCACTTATGCTCGCCGCATGAAGATCGTCGAAGTCCGCCATCCGCTGGTGCGGCACAAGCTGGGCCTGATGCGCGAGGCCGGCATCAGCACCAAGGCATTCCGCGAACTCGCCTCGGAAGTCGCGACGCTGCTGACCTACGAGGCCACGTCCGACCTTGAAACCGAGGAAGTCGTGATCGACGGCTGGGCCGGCCCCGTCGCCACGCATCGGATCAAGGGCGCGAAAGTCACGCTGGTACCGATCCTGCGCGCCGGCCTGGGCATGCTGCCGGGCGTGCTCGAGCTGATTCCCGCGGCCAAGGTGGGCGTGGTCGGCCTGCAACGCGACGAGCGCACGCTGCAACCGATCGGCTACTACGAGAAGCTCACCGGCCGCATGGACGAACGCACCGCGCTGGTCCTGGATCCCATGCTCGCCACGGGCGGCACGCTGATCGCCACCATCGACATGCTCAAGGCGGCAGGCTGCCGGCGCATCAAGGGCCTGTTCCTGGTCGCGGCCCCGGAAGGCCTGCGCGCGCTTGAAGCCCGCCACCCGGATGTCGAGGTCTACACGGCCTCGATCGACGAGCGCCTCAACGAGGTCGGTTACATCCTGCCGGGCCTGGGCGACGCGGGCGACAAGATCTTCGGAACGCGGCACGGGTAACGCCGGACGGCGGGGAGATTCGTCCCGCTCAGGCCTTGCGCTGCCGCCTGCGTCGCAGAGCAATGAGGATCGCGCCGGCGATCGCCAACAGCCCGCCGGCAAGGAATGGCCAGACGCACTGCACGTGCCCGGGCCTGGAGGCGACGGGAGCAAGCGGCGGAATCGGATGCCCACCGTCGTCGGGATCCGCCGCCAGGCGCCAGACGTCCGCGCGCAACACGACCTTCCCGGCAAGTGGCGGCAACACCAGTTCGCGCCAGCTCACCCGCAGGTCGCCCACCTGGGGTTCGAGGGGGTTCTCCGCGCTACCCAGGCCTTCGCCCTCCGGCTGGAAGGAAGCGGCCAGGTTGGCCGGCAGGCGCGAGAAGTTGGGCCGCATCACCCGCCATTCGCCGAGACTGCGCAATACTGCCGGATCCAGCGGCTTGCCATCCAGCGTCGGTTTTTCCGCCCACCAGCGGCGGTTGTCGAGCGGCAGCCTGGGCGGATTCGCATGCGCCGCATCGAAGCCGGAGGATTCGATCGGCGCATCGTGCCAGGCGCGTTCGTATCCGTGCTCGACGCGCTGCCATTGGTACATCTCGACCCGGCGGTCGAGACCGAATTCACGGGTGCCCACCCTGAAATCGGGGTCCACCAGCGACTCCCCCGGATCGGGAAAACTCTCGGGCTCGCCTTGCGCCCAGGCGGGCGCTGCCTGCAGCAGCAACAGCGCCGACGCGGCGAAGCGGAACGGAAACGTCACGCCGCCAGGGCCCTGGCGTGCAACGCGGCCACTTCGTGCGCAGTACCGAACTTGCCCTTCTCGTCACGAACGACCTGCGCGAGCGCGCAGCCGGGATCATGGGTGAAGAACAGGTGCACGTTGCGAACCAGCTTGTCCTCGAGAAACTGCTTCTTCTCGTCGATCAGCAGCTCGGCATTGCGGTCGTAGCCCATGGTGATCGGCACATGTACCCACGGACGGCCGGGAATCAGGTCGGCGCAGAACACCACGCCACCATGCGCGTCGCCGTTGACCATGTCCGGGCCGACGATTTCCGACAGCATCAGCCCCGGCGTGTGCCCATCGCTGTAGTGGAAGCGCACGGCGTTGCCGAGCGTCTTCGAATGCGCGCCATCAACCAGTTCGAGCCGGCCCGTCGCTTCCAGCAGCCCCGGCAACTCGGCGATGAAGCTCGCGCGGTCGCGCGGGTGCGGCTTGCGTGCGCGCTCCCAATGCTCGCGTCCGACGACGTAGCTCGCGTTGGGGAACACGAGCCGCGGTGCCACGCCCTCTTCCCATGCCGCCAGGACGCCGCCGGCATGGTCGAAATGCAGGTGCGAGAGCACGACCACGTCGATGTCTTCCGGCTTGAAGCCCGCGGCGGCCAATGAGTCCAGCAACACATGGCGCTCTTCAACGACGCCATAGCGCTCGCGCAGCTTCGGTTCGAAGAATGCACCGATGCCGGCCTCGAACAACACGGTCTTTCCAGCAAGCGGGCTGGCCAGCAGTGCGCGGCAGGCCAGGTCGATACGGTTATGCGCGTCGGGCGGCGACCACTTCTCCCACATCGCACGGGGCGCATTGCCGAACATCGCGCCGCCGTCGAGTTTCTGGCTGTTGCCGAGCAGGGACCAGAGCTTCATTGCCGCTTTTCCGATGGAGGCATGGCGTGATTATCGCGCCGAATACCGCTATGGCGAAGTGGACGCGGCGTTCCGGCCAAGGGGATCAATGGCTTCGGCTTGGCAGCACCTCGGCGCTGCCGACGGGATTGCGCGGATCGGAACCGCCTTCCAGCGTATTGGCGCGCTTGTCCCACGACACGGTCTGCAGGTTGCCCCACGGTGTTTCGGCCACGTTCACCGTGTGGCCCATTGCCTGCAACGCCGACACGGTCGCCGCATCGATCGCACCCGGTTCGGACGAAATCGCATCCGGCATCCACTGGTGGTGGAAGCGCGGCAAGGCGGCGACCTGCTGCGCGTCCAGGCCGGCGTCGTAGCCGAGGATGCCCACGAGCACCTCGGTGATGATGCGGCTGCCACCGGGCGCGCCGATCACCGCGAGCCGGTCCTTGGACTCGATGAAGCTCGGCGTCATCGAGCTGAGCATGCGCTTGCCCGCTTCCGGCGCGTTGGCAGCGAAGCCCATCACGCCGAACGCGTTGGGGGTGCCCGGGCGCAGCGCGAAGTCGTCCATTTCGTTGTTGAGCAACACGCCGGTACCGGGCGCGACCATGCCCGAGCCGTACAACAGGTTCACCGTCTGCGTCGCGGAGACGCGGTTGCCATCGGCATCGATGATCGAGAAGTGCGTGGTCTCGTCGTCTTCGAGCGGCGCGGGTTGGCCCGGCAGCAGCGCGCTAGGCGTGGCCTTGTCGGGATTGATGCCTGCGCGCAGGCCCGCCGCGTAGTCCGGGCTCGTCAGGCGCCGCACCGGCATCTTCACGAAGTCGGGATCGCCAAGGTAGATCGTGCGATCACGGTACGCGCGGCGCATGGCTTCGACGACGACGTGGTGGCGATGCGCGGAATCCAGCTTCGCCAGGTCCCAGCCTTCGAGCATGTGCAGCATTTCCGCCAGCGCGACGCCGCCCGACGACGGCGGCGGCGAGGTGGTGACGTCCCATTCGCGGTAACGGAAATGCAGTGGTTCGCGTTCCTTGACGCGATAGCCGGTGAGTTCATCGGCGCGCCACCTGCCGCCTTCTTCCTTTACGGCCGCGAGCAGCTTGTCCGCCGTGTCGCCGCGATAGAAGCCGTCGAAGCCCTTCTCGGCGATCAACTCGATCGTGCGTGCGAGTTCGGGCTGCTTGAGGATCTCGCCCGTCGTCGGCGGCGTGCCGTCGGCGAGGAACACCGCGCGCGTGCCGCGATAACGTTCCATCACCGCACGGCGGCTGGCGTAGCCCTTTTCCAGGCGCGGATAGATCTCGAAGCCCTCGCGCGCCAACCGGATCGCCGGCGCGAGCGTGGTCCTGAGCGGCAGGCGTCCGTATTTCTGCGCCAGGTGCACCAGCGCCCCCGGAAGGCCGGGAATACCCGCCGACCACGGGCCGTTGGTCGCGCGATCGCGATCGAGTTCGCCCTTCTCGTCAAGGAACGCCGCGGGCGTGGCGGAGGCCGGGGCGGTTTCGCGAGCGTCGACGAAGACGTCCTTGCCGGTCTTGCCATCGTGGAGCAGGAAGAAGCCGCCGCCGCCGATGCCGGAACTGATCGGCTCGACCACGGCCAGCGTCGCCGATACCGCCACGGCCGCGTCGAACGCGTTGCCGCCGGCGCGGATCATCTCCAGCCCGGCTTGCGTCGCCAGCGCATGGCCACTGGCAATGGCAGCGCCCGGTGGGTGCGGCTGCCGGGTCGCAGGCGCGGATCCCGCCGCGCAGGCATCCACGGACGCGAACAACAACACCAGGCACAGCAGCGCACGCAACGGCATCGGCGGCTTCCTCACAGGCGGGGCTTGGCGGCAACGGGCCCGCTGCAGCCGCATCAGCCCGGCGCCTGCAGGCGCGCGAGCTTGGCCAGCAGCTGCTCGTTGGATTCGGGGAATGCGGGATCCGGGTCGATGCACTCGACCGGACAGACGACCACGCATTGCGGTTCGTCGAAGTGGCCCACGCATTCGGTGCAACGCGACGGATCGATCACGTAGATGGTTTCGCCCTGCGAGATGGCCTGGTTCGGACATGCCGGTTCGCAGACATCGCAGTTGACGCAGAGCTCGTTGATCTTCAGCGCCATGGTTTCAAATCTGGACGATTACCGTCCTACTCCTCATCGACGGAAAAACTCCGTCGTTCCAGCGGAAGCTGGAACCCATTTTGATTTGATTTTGCTCTGTAAACAGC
>NZ_JBFULP010000008.1:0-224147 GCF_054049835.1 Lysobacter sp. P5_B9 | reverse complement strand
TCGGTCGGCATCATCATCCCGCTGGGTCCGGAACCCGTGGTGGCCGCTCCGCCGCCGCCGCCGGCTCCGAGCTGCGCCGATGGCGACGACGACGGCGACGGCGTGAACAACTGCGACGACAAGTGCCCGGGTTCGCAGGCCGGCCAGACGATCGGTCCGGACGGTTGCCCGGTGCCGGTGTCGATCGACCTGAAGGGCGTGAACTTCGACTTCGACAAGGCGACGCTGCGTCCCGACGCGGTGCAGATCCTCAACGAGGCGATCGAGATCTTCAAGCGCTATCCGGAGCTGAAGGCCGAAGTGGCTGGTCACACCGACCAGTGCGGCAAGGACGCCTACAACCAGAGCCTGTCGGAACGTCGCTCGCGCGCCGTGTACGACTATCTGACCAGCAACGGCATCGACGCCGCGCGCCTGACCGGTCCGAATGGCTACGGCGAGAGCCGTCCGCTGGAGGACATGGGCCAGACGATGCCGGGCTGCAAGAGCGAGAAGAACCGTCGTACCGAGCTGAACGTCCAGAACTGAGTTTCGACGTTGCCAGCTTTACCGCGAAGCCCGGCCTTGTGCCGGGCTTCGTTTTTGCGTGAAGCATTCGCGAGAAGCATCCATTGGGTGAACAACTGAACCGATTGCCGTCCGATGGCAGCGCGGACCGTCTTCACATCGCGAAGGTTGTTGGTCCACTGGGCCGCGCCTACACTCGCGGATCTACGAGGCTCGCGGAGGCGCAACATGCAACGCGTACTGAGTGGTTTGTCTCTGTTCGCCCTCGTGGGCGTCGCGCACGCGCAGAACGCGCAGCAGTGCGGTTCGACGTCTTTGCCCACCAGCCTGCCGGTCCAGCCGACCCTGGTCGCGCCGCTTTCGCCCGAGCTCAGTGCTCCGGCACACCAATTGGGAGCGCCGACTGGCGTGCTGGCGCAGACGCCCGACGAAAGCCTGTCTGTCGACAACGTCCTGCTGCGCCAACGCCTCCAGGGTTGTCTCACTGCCAACGCCGTGCCTGCGACGGCGCCCGCGTTGCCATCGTCCTCGAGTCCTGCTGCATACAAGCCGCAGACCAAATACGACAACAGTCCCTGGCGCTTCGACATGAGCCAGAACGGCAAGCGCATGACGGCCGAGGAATTCGACGCCTGGATGAAAGCGCGTGGCGTGCGCGTGGCCAAGGGCGCAGCAGGTACGACTGGCGCGGCCACCGTACCCGCCGAGCCAGCCGACCCGCCCGAGAAGAAGAAGTAAGCGCGCAAGCGCATCCACGATGACGGCAGGGGGGGCACGCCACGGTCTGGCTCGTGTGTTGTCCAAGCGTGGCGTCTGCTCGCGTACGGAGGCCGCGCGCTGGATCGTTGCCGGGCGCGTGACCGTGGACGGCCGCGTCGTTCGGGATCCTGAATTCCCCATCGCCGGAACTGGCCGCCAACGCATCGCCGTGGACGGCGATGAACTGGATGCGGCCTCTCGCCTCTACCTGATGCTCAACAAGCCGCGGGGCCTGGTCACCACCGCCCGCGACGAACGCGGTCGGGATACCGTCTACCGATGCCTGGAAGGCGCCAGCTGGCAAGGTCGGCCGCTGCCATGGCTGGCACCGGTAGGGCGCCTGGACCAGGCCAGTGAAGGGCTGCTGCTGTTCTGCAACGACCCCGAGTGGGCGGCGCGAGTCACCGACCCGGAATCGGGGCCGGACAAGACCTATCACGTGCAGGTCGACACCGTGCCCGACCACGCCCTGCTTGCGGCCTTCGTGCATGGCGCGCAACACGAGGGCGAGCTGTTGCGGGCGAAGTCGGTCCGCCTGCTGAGGGCGGGCGAACGCAATGCTTGGCTGGAAATCACCCTCGACGAGGGCCGTAACCGGCAGATACGCCGGTTGCTGGCGGCCTTCGGCATCGAAGTCCTGCGACTGGTGCGGGTGGCGATCGGCGACCTGGTGCTGGGCGACCTGGCCAAGGGGCAGTGGCGGTGGCTGACGGCCGACGAAGTGGCCCGCCTGCAGGGGCGGACGGAGAACCTGGGCCGCTAGTCCGCCTGCCCGCCGGGTCGGGTAATGTGCGACGCACCACGCAATCGCAACGGCCGGGACGGCGTGCGCCAGGCGCTTTTTCCGAAATGTGCCTGTTCGCACCTTTTTTGCGGCGAGTGCGTGGTTTCTTACGCACCACACACCGCAACTCGGACCAAGGGGAAATTACATGCGCATGATCCTGGTGGCACTGCCGTGCCTGCTTTTCAGTGGCCTCGCTCTGGCGAAGGAAGCTCCCAAGGCCGCGCCCAAGCCGGCGTCCAAGGCCGCCGCCGCTCCGGTTACCACGGCGGCCGACAGCAAGCGCTTCAACATGACCCAGGACGGCAAGAAGATGACCGCCGACGACTTCGACGCCTGGATGAAGAAGAACGGCTATCGCGTCGCCACCGGCGCGCCGGCGGCTGGGAAGGATCAGAAGGAAGCAGAGCCGCAGAAGGGCGGCGGCGGCAAGTAAACGCGCGAACCGCGCATTGCCTGGCAAACGCCACCAACCACGGTTGGTGGCGTTTCTCTTTTGCGGGATAGGGGGCGGGACGACCGGTTGTCCGTTCCCCCTGCCTGCGCTCAGGCCTTGATCACGCCCAGTTCGCCGCCGATCTTGATGAACGCCGCGATGGCGCGATCCAGGTGCTCGCGCGTGTGTGCGGCCGAGATCTGCGTGCGGATGCGCGCCTGGCCTTTCGGCACCACCGGGAAGAAGAAGCCGATCGCGTAGATGCCTTCCTCGAGCAGGCGCTGCGCGAATGCCTGCGCCAGCGGGGCGTCGTACAGCATCACCGGGCTGATCGGATGCACACCCGGCTTCACGTCGAAGCCCGCGGCGGTCATCTTTTCGCGGAAGTAGGCGGTGTTCGCCGCCAGCGTTTCGCGCAGGTCGCCTGCGGCGGCCAGCATCTCGAAGGCCTTGATGCCCGCGGCCACCACATGCGGCGGCAGCGAATTCGAGAACAGATACGGACGTGAGCGCTGGCGCAGCAGTTCGATCACTTCCTTCCTGGCGGTGGTGAAGCCGCCCAGCGCGCCGCCCATGGCCTTGCCGAGCGTGCCGGTGAAGATGTCGATCTTGTCCATCACCCCCTTCACTTCAGCAGAGCCGCGGCCGTTCTTGCCGAGGAAGCCGGTCGCATGGCATTCGTCGATATGCACCAGCGCGCCGTACTTCGCGGCGAGCGCGGTGATCTCGTCGAGCGGCGCGATGAAGCCATCCATAGAGAACACGCCATCGGAGGTGATCATGATCGTGCGCGCGCCGTCGGCCTTGGCCTGCTGCAGCTGCTTTTCCAGGTCCGCCATGTCGCAGTTGGCGTAGCGATAGCGCTTGGCCTTGCACAGGCGCACGCCGTCGATGATCGAGGCGTGGTTGAGCGCGTCGGAGATGATCGCGTCGTTCTCGTCCAGCAGCGGTTCGAACAGGCCGCCGTTGGCATCGAAGCACGCGGCATAGAGGATCGTGTCCTCGGTGCCGAAGAAGTCGGCAATCGTCTTCTCGAGCCGCTTGTGCAGGTCCTGCGTGCCGCAGATGAAGCGCACCGAGGCCATGCCGAAGCCGTGCGTGTCGAGCGCTTCCTTCGCCGCGGCGATCACGTCCGGGTGGTCGGCGAGGCCCAGGTAGTTGTTGGCGCAGAAGTTCAGCACCGTGCGGCCGTCGGTGAGGGTGATCTCGGCGGACTGCGGCGAGGTGATGATGCGCTCGGACTTGAACAGTCCGGCGGCGCGGATTTCGTCGAGGGTCTCGGCGTAGCGATGCGTCAGCGACATGGGGTCGTCCTCAGTTCCAGCTCAGCACGACCTTGCCGGCCTTGCCCGATTCCATCAGGTCGAAACCCTGCTGGAACTCGTCGATGGGCAGCTGGTGCGTCAGCACCTTGCCGAGCGGGAATCCGCCCTGCACCAGCTGCGTCATCTTGTACCAGGTCTCGTACATGCGACGGCCATAGATGCCCTGCAGGGTGAGACCCTTGAAGATGATCTTGTCCCAGTCGACGCCGGCGCCCTTGGGCATGATGCCGAGCATCGCGATCTTGCCGCCGTGGTACATGCATTCGAGCATGTCGTTGAAGGCGCGCGGGTTGCCGCTCATCTCCAGGCCCACGTCGAAGCCTTCCATGTGCAGGTCCTTCATCACGTCCTTGAGCGACGTGTTGGTCACGTTGACCACGCGCGTCGCGCCCATGTCGGCGGCGAGGCTGAGGCGGTAGTCGTTGACGTCGGTGACCACGACGTTGCGCGCGCCGATGTGCTTGCAGATGCCGGCGGCAATGATTCCGATCGGGCCAGCGCCGGTGATCAGCACGTCCTCGCCGACGACGTCGAACTCCAGCGCGCAATGCGCGGCATTGCCGTAGGGATCGAAGAACGCGGCGAGTTCCGACGGGATCTGGTCCGGGATCGGCCACAGGTTCGACGCCGGCATCACGATGTATTCGGCGAAGGCGCCGTTGCGGTTGACGCCGATGCCGACGGTGTTGGGGCACAGGTGCTGGCGGCCGGCGCGGCAGTTGCGGCAATGGCCGCAGACGATGTGGCCTTCGGCGGAGACGCGCTGGCCGATCTTGTAGCCGGTCACGCCCGGGCCGAGGTCGACGACGCGGCCGACGAATTCATGGCCGATCACCAGTCCCGGCTTGATGGTGCGCTGGCTCCACTCGTCCCACAGGTAGATGTGCAGGTCGGTACCGCAGATCGCGGTCTTCTCGAGCTTGATCAGGACTTCGTTCGGGCCCGGCGCGGGGACCGGCACCTGTTCCATCCAGATGCCTTTGGTGGCTTCGCGCTTGACCAGCGCCTTCATCGTCTGCGACATGGGATTGCCTTGCGTGGAGAGCCGCGACGGGCGCGGCGAGAGGGCGAAATTATACGCCGGCCCCGTGTCGCGGCCGGTCGTGCGGTTTGCCGGGAACGGGCGGCTTCGCCAGTCGGCGCCGGCTCCTTGTCCCGTCGCCGCCCATGCCGACCATGCGCCGCCGCATTGCTCTGGTATCTGTCGTTGTTCGTGGCGACCAGCGCCGGTCAGTCCCGCGTGCCGTCAGTCCAGCGTGCCGTCAGTCCAGCGTGCCGTCAGTCCAGCGTGTAGTCGAAGGTGTAGAAATGCGCACCGCCCTCGGCGATGTCGATCTGCATGCGCCCG
This sequence comes from Lysobacter sp. P5_B9, assembly GCF_054049835.1. Classification (NCBI taxonomy): domain Bacteria; kingdom Pseudomonadati; phylum Pseudomonadota; class Gammaproteobacteria; order Lysobacterales; family Lysobacteraceae; genus Lysobacter; species Lysobacter sp. P5_B9. The sequence goes on along the minus strand of NZ_JBFULP010000008.1, from coordinate 218,988 downwards.
CGCAGGCCAGTCAGTTCGTCGGTGCCGCTGTCGGGAACGACGGTGAGCGTCAGCGAGGCCCGGCCGCGATCCATCACGCCGCTGTGCTGCATCATGAAACGGCCCTTGCGGCCTTGCAGTGTGCCAACGAGATGCTCGACGGCGACATAGCCGGCCGAACCCGAGGCGGGATTGCCGGCGCTGAGCATCTCCACCACGCTGGTCGCGTCCAGTTCGCCGTGGAAGCGCTTCTCGAAGCGGATCCGGGCGAAGGCGGCATCGCCACCGGCATCGATCGAATCCATCGCGGTGCGCTTGACGTCGAAGGGGCCCTTGACCTGCTGGCTCATGGTTCGCATTCCGTGTGCGGGGGAGGGCGCATCGTACCCGCCCGCTGCATGCGGTTTCACAGGCACGGATTTCATAAGCACGATTTCATAAGCAACTGTTGCGAATCCGCACCCGGGGTCTGCTAGGCTTGGTCCGTCGCGGATTCCCATGCCAAGCCGGCCCCGTCTCCCGACCCGTGAGTAACACCGCGTCCACGCTTCCGTGCGACGCATGCGTTCCGCAATCGGCCTGGCCGGTGCGGGACGCCGCAGGTTCCACACGTCGTGCCGGCTAGCAGGCTTTCCGCGCTCCCAACCCTATTGGAGCTTGCGATGAAAGTACTGGCCTGCGATGGCATCCACGAAGACGGTCTGGCCCTGTTCCGCGAGGCGGGATGGGACGTCCTCGTCGCCCCCGAACCGATCAAAGACCCCCACGTCCTCGCCCTGGCATTGGCCGAGGTCGATGCCGTGCTGGTGCGATCGGCCACCAAGGTCCCGGCCGAGGCGTTGGCCATGGCGAGCGGCCTGAAAGTCATCGGCCGCGCCGGCGCCGGCGTCGACACCATCGATGTCGATGCCGCCACTGCCAGGGGCATCGCGGTGATGAACGCGCCCGACGGCAACACGCTCGCCGCCGCCGAGCACGCGATCTCGTTGCTGTTCGCGCTGGCCCGCCACATTCCGCGTGCCGATGCCGGCATGAAAGCCGGTGAGTGGCCGAAGGCCGGGCTCACCGGTTTCGAACTGGAAGGCAAGAAGCTCGGCGTCATCGGCCTGGGCCGCATCGGCGGCACCGTCGCGCGCAAGGCGCAGGGCATCGGCATGGAAGTGGCCGCGCATGATCCGTTCCTGCCGGCGTCGGCCGCGGGCAAGGGCAGCGTGCCACTGAAGTCGCTCGACGAACTGCTGGCCTGGGCCGACATCGTCACCCTGCATATTCCGCGCACCAAAGAGACCACCAACCTGCTCTCGGAGCAGCGCATGCGCGCGATGAAGAAGGGCGCCTACATCATCAACGCTGCCCGCGGCGGACTGGTCGACGAAGCCGCGCTGCTGCGCCTGCTCGACGAAGGCCACCTCAACGGCGCCGCACTCGACACCTTCGCCACCGAACCGCTGCAGAGCGATTCGCCGTTGCGCGCGCATCCCAAGCTGATCCTCACTCCGCACCTGGGTGCGTCCACGAGCGAGGCGCAGCAGGCGGTGAGCACGATCCTCGCGCGCCAGATCATCGACTTCACGGCCACCGGCGCCGTTGCCGGTTGCGTCAACCTGCCGCCGCTCACCGCCGAAGCCGCGCGCGAAGTCGGGCCGTGGATGCCGCTGATGTCGTCGCTGGGCAAGCTCGCCTCGCGCCTGGTCGATGCGCCGACCAGGCTGACCGTGACCTATGCAGGCCGCACCGATGCGCTCGACACCCGTCCGCTCACGCGCCTGCTCGTCGCGGCGCTACTCGGCACGCACTCGGGTCGCGTCACCCCGGTGAACGCATTGCAGGAAGCCGCCGCGCGCGGCCTGGTCGTCGCCGAAACCGTGGGCGGCGACGGCGACGGTTTCGATCGCCTGCTGCGGATCCGCGTCGAGGGCGGCAACAAGCCGCGCGAGATCGAGGCGACCCTGCATCGCGGTCCGCGCGTGGTGCGCCTGGACGGCGTCGAGATCGAATTCGATCCACAGGCGCACGTGCTGCTGCTTCGCAACGAAGACCGCCCGGGCATGATCGGCACGGTCGGTTCGCAACTGGGCGCGGCCGGGATCAATATCGTCAACTTCGCACTCGGCGCCGCCGGCGATGGCCAGGCGCGCGCGGCGATCACGGTGGACCAGCCCCTGAGCGAACCGCAGCTCGTCACCCTGCGCGCCACCCCGGGCGTGCTCTCGCTGCAGCAGGTGTAAGCATGAAGATATTGCTCGCACGCCACGGCGAAACCCCGTGGAACGCCGAGGGCCGCTACCAGGGCCAGGAAGACATCCCGCTGTCGCCGATCGGCGAAGTGCAGGCGCGCGCGCTCGGAGAACGCCTCGGCGAGGTGCGCATCGATCGCGCCGTCGCCTCGCCGCTGGTGCGCGCCGCGCGTACCGCCCAACTCGCACTGGGTGACGAACGCGCGGCGTTGCTCACCTTCGACGAGGGCCTCAAGGAAATCGCGCATGGCACCTGGGAAGGCCTGCTCGCCGAGGAAATCCGGGCCCGCGATCCGGAGCTGATGCAGGCGTGGCGGCATGCCCCGCACGAAGTGCTGATGCCGCAGGGCGAGTCGCTGCAGCACGTGCTGGACCGCGCGTGGCCGGCGTTCGCGCGAGCGTGCGCGGGACTGGGGGCCCACGAGACGCTGCTGGTGGTCGCGCATGACGCGGTCAACCGCGTCCTGCTGTGCCGGATCCTCGGCATGCCGCTGGCGAAGCTGTGGTCCTTCCGCCAGGCGCCCACCACGCTCAACCTGCTCGAAGGCGCCGATGTCGACTATCTCGACGTCGTGCGCCTGAACGACTGCAGCCACCACACGGCGTTGTTCGGCGAGGCGGTGCATCGGGCGTTGTGATTGCTCCCTCCCCCGCAGAGCGGAGGCTGTGATTTTCTCCCTCCCCCGCAGAGCGGGGGWGGGTTGGGGTGGGGGCGGGCAAGGCGCGCCATACAATATCGGCATGCCGCAGACGCTTGCCGACTGGCTCGACTACATCGAGCGCCAACACCCGAAGACCATCGACATGGGCCTGGATCGCGTGCGCGCAGTCGCGTCGCGCCTGCGGCTTAAAAAGCCCGCGAAGAAGGTCATCACGGTCGGCGGCACCAACGGCAAGGGCTCGACCGTCGCCTTCATCGAGGCGATCGCACGCGCGGCGGGCTGGAAGGTGGGCGCCTACACGTCGCCGCACCTGCTCGCTTACAACGAGCGCGTGCGCATCGACGGCGCCGATGCGGGCGATGCCGATCTCGTCGCGGCGTTCGACGCGATCGAGGCCGCGCGCGGCGACACGCTGCTCACGTATTTCGAATACGGCACGCTGGCGGCGCTATGGCTGTTCGAGCGTAGCCGGCTCGACCTCGCCATCCTCGAGGTCGGCCTCGGCGGACGCCTGGATGCCACCAACCTGGTCGATCCAGATGTCGCGGTAATCACCACCGTGGATCTCGATCACCAGGATTACCTGGGCGACGACCGCGAAGTGATCGGTTTCGAGAAGGCCGGGATCGCGCGCGCCTGGAAGCCGCTGGTGCTGGGCGACGACGATCCGCCTGCCAGTGTATTGCGCCACGCCTATGCGATCGGTGCCTCGGCGATCCGTGCCGGCTGCGATTTCTTCTTCGACACCCCCGATGGCAACGGCAACCGCTTCACGCCCACCGACGCCGTTCTGCCCGGTGCTGGACGCTGGACTTGGCGCGAAATCGGTTTCGCCCTCGAGCTGCCGCTGCCACGCCTCGCCGCACCGGTGCAGTTGCGCAACGCCGCCACCGCGGTCGCCGCACTGCGCGCACTGGGCAGGAAATTGCCGCGGGAGGCATTCACGGCAGGTGTGGCCAATGCGCACGTCGCCGGGCGCCTGCAGCGTTTCGAGCGCGGTGGCGTCGAAGTGGTCGTCGATGTCGGCCACAACCCGCAGGCCGCGCGTGAACTGGCCGCATGGCTCGCCGCTGAGCCTGCTGCCGGGCAGACGATCGCCGTATTCGCCGCTTTGGGTGACAAGGATCTGCGTGGCGTGGCCGATGCCTTGGCCAGCCACATCGATCGCTGGCATCTCGCCGGTCTGGCGGAGCAGGGCCCGCGCGGGCTCGATGTCGACGCCTTCGCACAGCGCCTCGACGGAGCCGCGGCCGCATCCGGGCAGCGCCATGCAGGCGTCACGGCGGCACTTGCAGCCGCGTTGGCGCAGGCCAGGCAGGGCGATCGCATCCTGGTGTTCGGATCGTTCCATGCGGCGGCCGCTGCCCTGCGGGAGCAGGCGTCGCCCTGAAGGCGGTGTGCCGCGCCTTTCCGGCTCGATTCCACTCGAATTCCGGCGCATGGATATTGGCGACGCGTTCATCAACCCGGGGGCGGGAGGGTTCCCGGGGCGCGTTATAATTCACGCGCCATTTCCCCCGAGGCCGATGAATCGATGGAACCCGCTTTGAAGCAGCGCGTGGTTGGTGCGGTCGTACTCGTGGCCCTGGCAGTGATTTTCCTGCCGATGCTGATCAAGGGTCCCGCCCCGGAAAGCGGCGTTTCCGATGTTCCCCTCAAGCTCCCCGATGCCCCGCAGGGCGACGGGGCGATCCAGACCCGCGAATTGCCCTTGGTGGCACCGGGCGCGGCGCCCGCGAGCGGCGTGGTCGGGATGGATGCGAGCGACGCCCAGCCGGACGACGCCTCGGTCGCGACGACGGACAGCGCCGCCGCCGGCACGGGACTGATGCCGGCCGCCACCGCGGCTGGCGACTACGCCGTGAGCTTCGGTCGCTATGCCACCGCCGCGGATGCCGACAACGTGGTTGCGGCACTGCGCGCCTCGCAACTGACCGGCTACCAGGAATCCATCACCGACAACGGCCGCACGCTGTACCGCGTGCGCATCGGGCCCTTCACCACCCAGGCGGACGCCGAAGCCGCGCGGCTGCGCGCGGCGCACGTGCGCGACGATGTCAGCGCCAAGGTCGTGGTCCTGAATGATGCCGCGACGGCCAGCACCGCCGCGCCGCCGGTTTCGCAACCGGTCGCCGCCCCTGCCGCGCCGGTGTCCAAGCCCGAGCCCCTGGCCGAGACCAGGCCCACTGCCACCAAGCCCGCTGCCGCCAAGTCCGTGATCCCCGCACCCGCGTCGAAGCCGGCACCGCCGCCGGCCACGACCAAGCCTGCACCCACCACGGCGACGGCCGCGAGCAAGCCCGCCACTCCCATTGCCGCCGCGACCCGGCCGAGCGAGCCCGCCGCCGCCAGCACCGGCTTCGCCGTGCAGCTGGGCGCGTTCTCGAGCGCGGTCGAAGCCAACAAGCTGCGCGACCGCGCCCGTGCCGCCGGCCTGCATGCCTTCGTCGAATCGGTGCGCACCGACAAGGGCGTGCTCAGCCGCGTGCGTGTCGGACCGGTGCTGACGCGTGCCGAGGCCGACCTGCTCAAGGCGCAGGTCGTGGCCAAGCTCGGCATCGGCGACGCCATCGTGAAACCGCACCCGTGACGCCCCCGGCGTCGCGGGCGGTGAAGCCAGGGTTGTAGGAGCGACAAGCCATGACGGCGCTGGATTGGGTATTGCTGCTGATCGTGGGCGTGTCGGGCGTGCTCGGCCTGTTGCGCGGAATGATCGGCGTGGTGGTGTCGCTGGTGGCTTGGCTACTGGCGGGGCTGGCCGCATATCTGTTCGGTGGCGACGTGGGCCGTGGCCTGGTGACGGCGGGCCAACTGAGCTGGGGCGAATACCTCGGCGGCTACGCACTGAGCTTCGCCGTCGTGTGGATCGCCGTGGCGCTGGTCGGCCTGGTGGTGCGGCGGCTCGCAAAGGAAGCCGGGTTGTCGGGCGTGGATCGCCTGTTCGGCTTCGGCCTGGGCGTGGTGCGCGGCCTGTTCCTTGCCTGCGCGTTGCTGTTGATGCTGGGACTGACCAGCGTTCCCGGCAAGCGCGCATGGCATGAGTCGGCCGGCGTCGCGACGCTGCTGCCGGCGGCCAAGTGGATGCGCGGCTGCCTGCCGCCGTGGATGGCGCAACGCGTGGACCTGGATGGGCGCGGAACATCGCTGCAGGCGCAGGTACAGGCGCAGACGGAGCAACTCAGGCAGGTGATGCCGGAAGGACTGCCGCGGTCGATCCCGGAGCTACCGCGGGCGGTTCCTGAAATTCTCTCGCGGGTGCCGGAGCAACCGGCAACGCGTCCCGATCCAAAACGGGTTACCCCGGATCCGCCCCCGAACGGCTCGACGCCGGACGACAAGCGGGTTCTCTAAGACAGGATTCATTGCTATGTGCGGCATTCTCGGAATCGTCGGCAACACGGATGTCGCCGCCCAGCTCTACGACGGCCTGTCGGTGCTGCAGCATCGCGGCCAGGACGCGGCCGGCATCGCCACCTGCGACGGCGGCAAGTTGCGCGTGCAGAAGGGCAATGGCCTGGTCAGCGATGTGTTCGACGCGGACTCGATGCAGCTGCTGCAGGGCCGCTTCGGCATCGCCCATTGCCGCTATCCGACCGCGGGTTCCGAAGGTTCGGACGAAGCGCAGCCGTTCTACGTCAATTCGCCTTACGGCATCGCGCTGGCACACAACGGCAACCTGATCAACACCGACAAGCTGCGTCGCGAGGTGTTCGAGCAGGACCTGCGCAACGTCAACACCGAGTCGGACTCGGAAGTGCTGCTCAATGTCTTCGCGCACGAGCTGAGCCTGCAGAAGGCGCTGACGCCAGAAGCCGTGTTCAAGGCGATCGAGGGCGTGAATCGGCGCTGCGTCGGCGGCTACGCGGTCGTCATCACGGTGCTGGGCCTGGGCCTGGTCGCGTTCCGCGATCCGCACGGCATCCGCCCGCTGGTGCTGGGCAAGCGCACCAAGCGCGCTGACAAGAACGAGGGCTCCGACGAATACGCCGTCGCCTCCGAATCCGTGGCGCTCGACCTGCTCGGCTTCGAGCGCGTGCGCGACGTCGCCCCGGGCGAATGCATCGTCGTCACCGCGCGCGGCGAACTGTTCGCGCAGCAGACCGCACCGCCGCAGGAACACACGCCCTGCATCTTCGAGTACGTGTACTTCGCGCGCCCCGACTCGATGATGGACAATATCTCGGTGCACAAGGCGCGCATGCGCATGGGCCAGAAGCTCGGCGAGAAGATCCTGCGCCTGATGCCCGACCACGACATCGACACGGTGATCCCGATCCCCGACACCTCGCGCGACGCCGCGCTGGAAATCGCCAACGTGCTCGGCGTGAAGTACCGCGAGGGCTTCATCAAGAACCGCTACGTCGGCCGCACCTTCATCATGCCGGGGCAGGGCCAGCGCACGAAGTCGGTGCGTCGCAAGCTCAACCCGATCCCGCTGGAATTCAAGAATCGCGTCGTGCTGCTCGTCGACGACTCGATCGTGCGCGGCACCACCTCGCAACAGATCGTGCAGATGGCGCGCGACGCCGGTGCGCGCAAGGTGTACCTGGCATCGGCCGCGCCGCCGGTGCGCTTCCCCAACATCTACGGCATCGACATGCCGTCGGCGGAGGAACTGGTTGCGCACGACCGCAGCGAGGAAGAGGTGCAGAAGCTGCTCGGCTGCGACTGGCTGATCTACCAGGACCTGGCCGACCTCGAGGAAGCCGTATCCGGGCCGAAGCAGCGCATGGAGCACTTCGACTCGTCCTGCTTCAACGGCAAATACGTAACCGGCATCGAGGAAGGCTACTTCGACCGCATCAAGCAGCTGCGTTCGGACGAGGCCAAGAAGACGCGTCGCGCGTCCTAAGGGACATGTTGTCATCCGGGCGAAAGCCGGGATCCATTTTGCCGTTGCCTTTGCAATGCAAATGAACTGCCAAAGCAAAATCAAAATGGATCCCGGCTTTCGCCGGGATGACGAATCGTGAGTTCGTCGCTGTTCGACGCCGCGCGTGCCTGCCTCGACGCGGCCACGCCCACGGACAAGCTGGCCCGGACTTTCGCCGCCGCGGACGCCTTCCGCCGCGGCGAACTCGCCATTCCCGACGACGCGCCCGCGCCGGAACCGGTGCGCATGCCCGGCCGCCCCGCGCGCCCCGCGCTCGTGCATCCGCGCGAGCTGCCGCGTCGCGGCTTCGGCACCCGGGAAGGCCTGGCGGCCTTCATCCATGCCGTCGCCCATATCGAATTCAACGCGATCGACCTGGCATGGGATGCGGCCTACCGCTTCCGCGGCCTGCCGCCTGAGTTCTATGCGGACTGGATAGGCGTCGCCGACGACGAGGCGCGCCATTTCACCCTGCTGCGCGAGCGCCTGCAGCAGTTGGGCCATGACTACGGCGACTTCGACGCCCACAACGGGCTGTGGGAGATGGCCGAGAAGACCGCCCATGACGGCCTGGCGCGGATGGCGCTGGTGCCGCGCGTGCTGGAGGCGCGCGGACTCGATGTCACGCCCGGCATGATCGCGAAGCTGCGCTCGCTGGGCGATACCGCGACCGTGGCCATCCTGGAGCTGATCCTGCGCGAGGAAGTGGCGCACGTCGCCGCCGGGTCGCGCTGGTATCGCTGGTATTGCGAGCGCGCGGGCGTCGGCCACGCGGTCCGCTTCCGCGAGCTGTTGCGCGAGTACGCCGGCGGCGTGCTGCATGGCCCTTTCAACACCGACGCCCGCCTGGCGGCGGGCTTCGACGCGGACGAACTGCTCACCCTGCAGGCCGAGGCCGCCGCGAGCGCGCCCTGACATCACCACTGGCTAACGGCCGCGCGGCTAGCGTGCGCGGGTCGACCGGAGTCGTCCGTGCGCCATCCCATCCTGCCGCTGGTGATCGTTTGCATGGCAGCCGCGCTGCTCGCGGGGTGCTCGCGTGGGACGCAGGCGCCCGCCACTTCCCGCGATGCCCCGGCGGCACCGCCTGCCACGAGCAGCGCCAATCCGGCGCCCTCCGAGCCGGTCACGGCGCCACCGATCACTCCGCCCATGGCGCAGGGCAAGCGCGCTGCCGGCCAGGAGAACGCGCCCGTGCTGGCTTGGCGTGCCATAGGTACCGAACCCTTCTGGGGCGTGCGCGTGGATGGCGACACGCTGGTGTTCACCACGCCCGAAGACCAGGCGGGCAGGACCATGCACGGGCGGCGCGTGCCGTCGCCGGGGGGCGTGGTCATTTTCGGCACTGACGGCAAGACAGATTTCAATCTGTACATCCTCCCCGGGGAATGCAGCGACGGCATGTCCGACAACCGCTATCACTACGAGTCGCGCTTCCTTTATGGCGACAAGACATACAAGGGGTGCGCGGAAGCGGCGAAGTGAGCTGCGCCGCGTGCGCGTGCGCGCCTGTCGCATCGCAAATGCGCCGCAGCGCGTGGGAGCGTGGCTGTTACAGGGACTCCAGCAACGCGTCATCCCGCGTCACGCGCAGCACTGAGCCTTGGTCGTACCGCGCCTCGGTCGAATTTGCTCATGGCAGAGCACGACGCGCCGCAGCGCGTGGAGAGGCACAGCGCCGGCTGCTAGACGGACTCCAGCAACGCGTCATCCCGCGTCACGCGCAGCACTGAGCCTTGGTCGTACCAGTCCCCCAGCACGATGCGTTGATGCCCACGGCCGTCAATGACGAGTTCATGGATCGCCGGCCGATGCGTATGCCCATGGATCAGGCGCCCGATTCCGAAGCGCGCGAACGTCGCGGCCACGGTTTCCGGAGCGACATCCGTGATCGTTTCCATCGCCCCCTGGTCCTGCAGCCCGGCCTGGTGCGCCTTGCTTGCCGCACGCGCCTGGTGCGCGAACGCGACGCGTGCGGCCAGCGGCTGCGACAGGAACTGCTGCTGCCAGGCCGGATTGCGCACCTGCGCGCGGAATTGCTGGTAGGCGATGTCGCCGGTGCACAGCGTGTCGCCATGTGCGATCAGCGTAGGTTGCCCGTAAAGCACCACGACCGCCGGGTCCGGCAGGATCGTCATGCCGGCGCGGCGCGCGTAGTCCTCGCCCAGCAGGAAATCGCGGTTGCCACGGATGAAGTACACCGGCACGCCGCCATCGGCGAGGGTGCGCAGTTCGCGCGCGACGAAAGCGCCGGTTTCGGACGGGTCGTCGTCGCCGACCCAGGCCTCGAACAGGTCGCCCAGGATGTAGAGCGCGTCGGCTTTGCGGGCTTCCGCGCGGAGGAAACGGCCGAACAGGTCGGTGACCTGCGGGCGCTCGGCATCGAGGTGCAGATCGGAGATGAAAAGCGTGGTCATGGAGGCATTTTAGGGTCACGTCGGCAAACGCGGAGCCCTGGATGCCGTTGTTCGCCCCTGCCGGCCGCCCGCGCGGCATTATTGCGACCGCCGTCCGATGTCCGCCGGGGCGAGTAAAATGCGCGATTCCCGCCTGCTGCACCAATCCCACGATGACCCGCACCCGCTTCGCTCCCAGTCCCACCGGTTACCTGCACATCGGCGGTGCACGCACCGCGCTGTATTGCTGGCTGGAGGCACGCCGCCGCGGCGGCTCGTTCGTCCTGCGCATCGAGGACACCGACCGGGAGCGCAGCACGCAGGCCGCGATCGACGCCATCCTCGATGCGATGCAATGGCTGAGCCTGGATTACGACGAAGGCCCGATCTTCCAGACCCAGCGACTGGACCGTTACCGCGAAGTCGCCGAGCAGCTCGTCGCATCGGGCCATGCGTACTACGCGTACGAGAGCAAGGAAGAGCTCGAGGCCATGCGTGAAGCCGCGATGGCGAAGAACGAGAAGCCGCGCTACAACGGCGCGTATCGCACGCAGGATGCCGGCTTCCGCGACGATCCCAACCGCGTCATCCGTTTCCGGAACCCGCTCGAAGGCACGGTCGCGTGGGAAGACAAGGTCAAGGGCCGCATCGAGTTCAGCAACAGCGAGCTCGACGACCTGGTGATCTTCCGGTCCGACGGCTACGCGACTTACAACTTCGCCGTCGTGGTCGACGACATCGACATGGAGATCACCGACGTGGTGCGTGGCGATGACCACGTCAACAACACGCCGCGGCAGATCAACATCTACCGCGCGCTGGGCAAGCAAGTGCCGCATTTCGCGCACCTGCCGATGATCCTCGACGAGCAGGGCGCCAAGCTGTCCAAGCGCACCGGCGCGGCCGACGTCATGCAGTACCGCGATGCGGGCTACCTCCCACACGCGCTGCTGAATTACCTCGTTCGCCTGGGCTGGTCGCATGGCGACCAGGAGATCTTCTCGATCGCGCAGATGACGGCGTTGTTCGACCTGAAGGACGTGAATCCGAAGGCGTCGCGCCTCGACTCCGCCAAGCTCGGCTGGCTCAACCAGCAGTACCTGAAGAGCGATGCGCCCGAGGACGTGGCAAAGCACCTCGAGTGGCACCTGCGCAACCAGGGCTACGACCTCGCCAGGGGGCCGAAGCCCGCCGACATCGTCGTCGCCCTGCGCGACCGCGTGCAGACGCTGAAGGACATGGCCGAACGTGCCGCAGTGTGGTTCCAGCCGCTCACTCAGTACGAAGAGGCCGCCGTCGCCAAGCACCTCACCGCCGCCGCACGGGCGCCGCTGGCCGATGCGCGCGAGCGCCTGGCGAAGCTGGCGTCGTGGACCGCCGAATCGGTCGCGGCCGCGTTGCACGAAACCGCCGAGGCGCTCGGCATCGGCATGGGCAAGGTCGCCCAACCACTGCGCGTGGCGATCACCGGCACGCAGGTCAGCCCGGACATCTCGCACACCGTGTACCTGGCGGGCCAGGGCGAGGCGGTGACGCGCATCGACGCGGCCCTTGCAAAGGTGCCGGCGGGGGCATAAATCAGAGCCATGGCCCACTCGCACGCCTGCACCGACCCGCAGCACCACGTCCACGATGGCGATGCCTTCGTGCGCGAGGTCGAGCGTGCGTGCGAACAACGCGGCCTGCGCCTCACCCCGATCCGCGCCAATGCGTTGCGCCTGATCGCCGATGCCGGCCGTCCGATCAAGGCTTATGACCTGCTCGACCAGATGAAGGCCACGCACGATGCCGCGGCGCCGCCGACGGTGTATCGCGCGCTGGATTTCCTGCTCGAACACGGCTTCATCCACAAGCTCGCCTCGATCAACGCTTTCGTCGGCTGCCACCATCCAGGCAGCGCCGCGCATGCAGTGCCGTTCCTGATCTGCGACGGGTGCCAGTCGGCGACCGAGCTCGAGGACGCCGCGATCGTCGATTCGCTTGACGCCAGTGCGCGCGCCGTGGGCTTCATGCCACAGGCGCAGACACTGGAAGTGCATGGCCTGTGCGCGGACTGCGCCAGGCAGGCCGCGTCCGCGGGTTGAGCGGGCCAGCCGCCGCGGGCTACGCGGCCGCTGGTTGCAGGACGACCCGGGATTCGCGGATCGGCAGGTTCACGGCCGCCGCGATCAATGCCAGGGCGATGTCGGCGTACCACATCCAGGTGTAGCCGCCGAAGCGTTCGACGACGAGGCCGCCGACCCACGCACCGAGGAAGCCGCCGATCTGGTGCGAGAGCAGGGTGAGTCCGAACAGCGTGCCGAGGTAGCGCGGTCCGAACAGCTTGCCGACGAGGCCCGCGGTCGGCGGCACCGTGGCCAGCCACGTCAGGCCCAGTCCCGCGGCGAAGAGGAAGAACGTCATCGGTGTCGGCGGCGAGGCCAGGTAGACCGCGATCAACGCCGCGCGGCTCGCATACATCAGCGCGAGCAGGTGCTTCATGCGATAGCGCTGGCCGAGCCAGCCGATGCCGAGGCTGCCACCGATGTTGAACAGGCCGATCAGCCCGAGGCTGATCGCGGAGACCTGCGGCGACAAGCCGCACATCGCGATTTCCGTCGGCAGGTGCGTGACCAGGAAGGCGATGTGCACGCCGCAGGTGAAGAAGCCGATGTGCAGGCACCAGTAGCTGCGATCGCGCAGCGCAATGCGCAGCTGTTCGCGCAGGCTCATTCCGGCAGGTGCGGCTGATGTCACGGTGGCGGGAGCGGCAGGAGCTGCGCGCCGGCGCAGCGGCCATGCCAAGGGCAACGTCGACAGCGCGGCGACCGCGAGCGCCCACATCGCCGCCGCCCAGCCGAATGCGCTGATCAGCGCCTGCACGAACGGCGCGAACAGGAATTGCCCCAGCGAACCGCCCGCATTGATCACGCCGCCGACCATCGACCGCCTGCTCGTCGGGACATGCTGCGCCGTCGCCCCGATCAGCACGGAAAAACTGCCGGCGCCAGCACCTGCGGCAGTCAATACGCCGAGCGTCATCAACAGGCCCCACTGCGAATCGAACATCGGCACCAGCGCCGTGCCCGCGACCAGCAGCAGTCCGCCCAGCACCAGCACGCGTCCCGGTCCTTTCTGGTCGGCCACCGCACCGAACAGCGGCTGCACCGCGCCCCACACGAACTGCCCGATCGCCAGCGCGAAGCTGATCTGCGCGATGCCCAGTCCGGTCGCCTTGCCGATCGGACTGACGAACAGGCCCATCGATTGACGGATGCCCATCGTGACCATCAGCGTCGCGGTGGCGGCCAGCACCAAGGGCCAGTAGCGCGGGGAATGCGGGGTCGTGGTCATCCGGTCGGGCTGCCTTCGAGTTGTTGCATCGCGTGGTCGAGGTGTCCATGCAGCACTTCAACGCCGGTTTGTCCGAGCGTGGCTTCGATCGCTTGCTGCGCCTTGCGCCACAGCGGCAGCGCAGTATCGAGCACCCCTTTGCCGGCAGTGGTGACGCTGATGCAACGCTGGCGTGCATCGGTGGCGCCCTGGGTGAGTTCGACCCAGCCGGCTGCCACCAGCGGCTTGATGTCGCGGCTGAGGGTGGTGCGGTCCATGCCGAGCTCACGCGCCAGCGCCGTGATCGTTCTCGACTCGCGCGATGCGCGGCGCAGGATCGAAAACTGGTTGATGTTGATTCCGGTCGGTGCGAGTTCGCGGTCGTAGCGCTGGCTGACCAGTCGCGACAGCTTGCGCAGGCGGAAGCAGGTGCAAAGGCTGGGCGGGTGGGGGTCTGGGCGGGGCATAGCGTGTATATACACGCATATCCGCGCACGAGCGACTGGCGCTGGGGTGAATAGGGGGCGACACCGGGCCAAAGGTCATATTGACGACCCGTTCGGCACAAGTGTTATGTTATTACATCCTTTTAAAACTGAGCCCGGCGCCCGTGCGGAAATCCCTGCTTGCCCTGTGCGTGCTGAGCGCGCTCGCGACTTCTCCGGCGTTCGCCGGCGATCCCGTTACCGATCGCCGCATCGAGGCCCTGGAAGCGCAGGTCAAAGCGCTGCAGGCGGAATTGCAGGCGTTGAAGTCGCAGCCTGTCGCGGCCACGCCTGCGTCGGCGGCCACGCCCGCGAGCAGCGAAGAGGCAGAAATCGACGCGCTTGCCGCCACGCCGGAAGCCGCTCCCGCGACTGCCGATTCCACCGAATCCGTCGCGGCGACGCCCGGCACGACCAGCGCCAGCGGCGCCAATGGCAACGCGTTCAACCCGGCGATCAGCATCATCCTCAACGGCAGCTACTCGCATCATTCGCTCGATCCCGACAACTACGTCCGCGCCGGCTTTCCGCTGGCGGGCGAGAGTGGTCCGAGCCCGAACGGGTTCTCGCTGGGCGAAAGCGAGGTTTCCTTCGCCGCCAACATCGACGACAAGTTCTACGGCCAGTTGACCGCATCGATCGAGAGCGAGGACGGCGACGACCACCTCGGCATCGAAGAGGCCTACATCGATACCACCGCGCTGCCCGCCGGTTTCAGCCTGCGCCTGGGCCGCTTCTTCTCCAACATCGGTTATCTCAACGGCCACCACGCGCATACCGACAATTTCTTCGATCGTCCGCTCGCCTACCAGGCGTTCCTCGGCGGTCAGTACGGCGACGACGGCGTGCAGCTGCGCTGGGTCGCGCCGACCAGCCTGCTGTTCGAAGTCGGCGGCGAAGTGCTGCGCGGCCAGAACTATCCCAGCGGTGGCGCGCAGGACGGTGGCCTCGGCACGCGCACGTTGTTCGCGCACATGGGCGGCGACGTCGGCAGCAACAACGAGTGGCTGGCGGGCGTCTCGATGCTGAAGACGAAGACCGAAGGTGGCGAAGACGGCTTCAACGGCGATGCCAAGGTGTATCTCGCCGACGCGACCTGGAAGTGGGCGCCGCAGGGCAACTTCAAGGACGGTGGCATCACCCTGCGCACGGAATACTTCCGCGACGACCGCGATGGTGTCTTCATCGATCCGGAAGACGACACGCTCACCTCGCCATGGGATGGCCAGCGCAGCGGGGCTTACGTCGAAGCGGTGTATCGCCTCAACCGTCTATGGGATGTCGGCTATCGCTACGACAAGCTGTGGGCGGATGCCAATGGTCCGTTCGCAAGCGACCACGACCCCTATCGGCATTCCGCCGAACTCACCTGGCGCAACAGCGAGTTCAGTCTGTTCCGGCTGCAGCTGAGCCACGACAAACCCAACGCGGACGACAGCGACAACGCCGTCACCGTGCAGTACCAGACCAGCCTTGGCGCGCACGGCGCGCACAAGTTCTAAGCCCTTAGGAATACAGACGATGAAGCTCTTCGCGATTCCCGTATTGCTGCTTGCCGCGCTGGCCTCGACGCCGGCGCAGGCCAAGCTGAAGGTGTTCGCCTGCGAACCGGAATGGGGTTCGCTGGTGACCGAACTCGCTGGCGACAAGGTCGACGTCGATGTCGGCACGTCGGCGTTGCAGGACGTGCACCAGATCGAAGCCAAGCCGAGCCTGATTGCCAAAGTGCGCAGCGCCGACCTGATGGTGTGCATGGGCGCCGAACTCGAGGTGGGCTGGTTGCCGCAGCTGATCCGCCAGTCCGGCAACTCCAAGGTGGCCTCGGGCCCTGGTTCGTTCATGGCCGCCGCGCAGGTGAAGACGCTGGAGAAGCCGACCGCGCTCGATCGCGCCTACGGCGACGTGCATCCGGACGGCAATCCGCACGTGCAGATGGATCCGCGCCGCGTGCTCGTCATCGCCAAGGCGCTCGATGCCCGCCTGGTGCAGTTGGATCCGGCCAATGCCGCGACCTACCAGCAGCGCCTCGACAGCTTCAGCAAGCGCTGGCTCGCCGCGATGGCGAAGTGGAAGGCTGAAGCAGCGCCCTTGAAGGGCCGCAACGTGGTCGTCCACCACATCAGCTGGGTCTACCTGTGGGACTGGCTCGGCATGAACCAGATCGGTGCACTTGAACCCAAGCCCGGCGTGCCGCCGACCAGCGCGCACCTGGCCAGCCTGATCGCCACCACCAAGAACGGCAACACGCTGGCGATCGTGCGCGCGGCCTACCAGGACGGGAAGCCCTCCGAATGGCTGTCCGATCGCACCGGCGTGCCGGCAGTGTCGCTGCCGTTCACCGTGGGCGGCGATGCGCAGTCGAAGGATCTGTTCGGCCTGTTCGATTCCACGATTTCCAAATTGCTGGGAGCCGCCAAATGACACTCGAAGGTCTCGATCTCAGCATCCTCGGCCCCGCGTGCGTCGCCGGGCTCGTGGTGCTGTCCACGCACGTGCCGCTGGGCAAGCAGGTGTTGTCCCGCGGCATCATCTTCATCGACCTGGCGATCGCACAGATCGCCGGGCTGGGTGTGATCCTCGCCCAGTATCTCGGCATCGACGAGCACGGTTTCGGCGTGCAGCTCGCCGCCGCCGCCGCCGCACTGGCCGGCGCCGGCCTGCTGTCGTGGACCGACCGGCGCTGGCCGGAATACCAGGAGCCGCTGATCGGCACCCTGTTCGCGCTGGCTGCCACCGGCGGCCTGCTGCTGCTGGCCGACAACCCGCAGGGCGGCGAACACCTGAAGGATCTACTGGTGGGCCAGATCCTCTGGGTCAGCTATGCCCAGCTGATTCCGGCGGCCGTGTTGTCGGCCGTACTGCTGGCTTTCATGTGGCTGCGCGGCGGGAAGCTGGCCGGGCTGCTGTTCTATGCCCTGTTTGCCCTGGCCATCACCGCGTCGGTGCAGCTGGTGGGCGTCTACCTGGTGTTTGCGAGCCTGATCGTTCCGGCCCTGGCGACGGCGGGCATGAAGGGACGGTCGCGGCTGGTCGCGGCGTACATCATCGGCGCGCTCGGCTATATCTCGGGCCTGGTGCTGTCGGCCGTGTTCGACTTGCCCAGCGGCGCCATGATCGTGTGGACCCTGGCCGGTTGCGCCCTGCTGGCGCAGGCCGTCCCGGCCGTCCGCCGCTCCCACCCTGCGCATGAAACCGAGCAGGCCGTTTTTGACGCGGCAGCGTGACCGATCAACGGCATGCAACTGTTACAATGTAACGAAATGAGCGACTTCGCCCCCCGCCCCCAGTCCAAGGGTTCGACCCGGTCAATACTCGACCGGCTCGGAGCCGCCGGATCGCTGCTGTGTGCGATCCATTGCGCACTGCTGCCGCTGCTGATCGCGGCGCTGCCGTCGCTCGGCGTGGCGGCGTGGCTGGGAGATGATTTCGAGCGCGGTTTCGTCCTGTTCGCGACCATGCTTGGCCTGTTCAGCGTGATCTGGGGCTATCGCCGTCACGGGGCGGTCCGTGCGTTGGGCCTGCTGTTGCCGGGGCTGGCAACGCTCTGGGTTGGGGTGTTGTACGGCCCGCTGCACCACGCGCTGGTCCCGCACGCCATCGCGATGACCCTGGGCGGCACGCTCATCGGACTGGCGCACCTGGCCAACCTGAGGCTTGGCCACGTCCACGACGCATCGTGTGCGCATTAATCCATGCTCCGCATGGATTAATCCCAAAGTTTGCGCAGCAAACTTCGGGCCCCGCTATGTGCTTCCGATCCCGCGGCTTCGCCGCGCCCCCTTACCAAGAGGGCTCTCACCAGAGGGTCATCGGGTAGGCCCGCGTGATAGACTTCGCGGCCTCGCGCGCGACGCGATTTCTAGTAACCCCGCACCCGCGTGCGGATTTTTGACAGATTCAGGAGTACGAACATGGGCAAGGGCGACCGCAAGACCGCTAAGGGCAAGCGCTACAACTCCAGCTACGGCAACGCCCGCAGCAACAAGGCCGTGACCAAGGCCGCCGGCACCGCCGCCGCGCCGGTCGCCAAGAAGGCCGCGACCAAGACCGTTTCCAAGGCGCCGGCCAAGAAGGCCGCGACCAAGAAGTCCGCCGCCTGAGCAGGTCTTCGTGAGACAAGAAAAAGCCCCGCATCGCGGGGCTTTTTTGTTGTGCGACTCCGTGTGCGCGGCGCGGCGCGGCGGGTCAGGGCGTCGCCGCCCGTTCCACTTCGCTCCACACGCGCAGCAGGTTGCCGCCCAGGATCTTGCGGATGTCGGCGTCCTTGTAGCCGCGCTGCTGCAGGCCCGCGACCAGCACGGGATAGTCGGCGACCGAGTGCAGTTCCGAGACGAGCGCGCCATTGACGCCATCGAAGTCGGAACCGATGCCGGCGTGGTCCGCGCCGCCAGTCAGTTGCACGATGCGATCGATGTTGTCGAGTACCTCGGCGACCGACCCCGGGGCGACCTTCGGGAATTGCGGTTCGGTCGCGGTGAAAGCCTGGCCCGCGGCGGCCGCTGCCAGCTTCGCCTGGCGGTAGGCCTCGCGCGCGCTGACGTAATCCGCATACGCCTTCGCCGCAGGGGCATCGACAAACATGCTGCCGAACGGCACCTGCACCACGCCGCCCTTGGCCGCGATCGCCTTGACGTTCTCGTCGCTGAGGTTGCGCTGGAAGCCGGGGGTGAAGTGGCGCAGCGCGGAGTGGCTGGCGATGACCGGCACGCTGCTCAGCTCCACCGCCTGCCGGATCGCGTCCTCGGACAAGTGCGATACGTCGACCATGATGCCGACGCGGTTCATTTCCTTCACCACCTGCTGGCCGAACGGGCTCAGTCCGTGCCAGCGCGGCTGCGTGTCCGTCGCCGAATCGCTGATGCGGTTGTTGCGGCCGTGGGCGAGGGTGATGTAACGCACGCCGCGGGCATGGAATTTCGCGACGTTGCCGATGTCGTCGACCAGCGGTGCACCGTTCTCCATGCCCATTGCCAGCAATACCTTGCCGCCGCGTTGCAGCCGCTTGAGATCCTTGGGCGAACGCAGGAGTGCGAACTTGTCCGGATGCCGCTGCGCCAGCGCCTCGACCGAATCGATCATCGCGTTGGCGATCTGCCAGGCGGTGCCGGCGTCGTCCTGGTCGGCCGAGGTATAGATCGACATGAAGGGGACATCGAGGCCGCCTTCGCGTGCGCGGGGGTAGTCGAATTCCTTGCCGGGCGTGGGCAGCGCCAGGTCGTCCCAATGGTCGACCAGGCCTTCAGGCGCATCGATGTGGGTGTCGACAATGGTCGCGTCCTGCGCGAGGCGGCGTGCCGCCTCCGGCGCCGGGGCGGCCTGGGCATTGGACAGCAGCAACGAGAAGGAAACCAGGACTGCCAGCGTATTGCGATTCATGCGTTCTCCAGGGCCAGATGATGCGCAGCGGTAAACGTCACAGCGCGCGGCCTGAAGCGTACACGGCTTCCGCCAACTGGCCGCCGAGCCAATAGCACAGTTCCGCCGGATGGCCGACCTGCCACTGCACGAAGTCGGCGCGCATGCCCACGCGCAGCACGCCGCGATCCGCCAGCCCGAGCGCGCGCGCCGCATGTACGGTCGCACCACGCAGCGCTTCTTCCGGCGTGAGCTTGAAATGCGTGCAGGCGATGGCCATCGCCACGCCGTGTTCGCGGAACGCCTGCAGCGGAGGCAGCCGGGTCTCGCGCAGCACGTGGAAGGCACCGGGCAGCAGCACCGCGACGGTGCCGCGGGCCGCCATCGCCCGCACGCTCTCGAGCGACGTGTATTCGACGTGGTCGGCCGACAGGCCATCGAATTCCGCCACCAGCGCCGCGCCGCCGAGATCGCTGAGCTGGTCTGCATGCAGTTTCACCGGCAATCCCAGATCCCGCGCCGTGTCGAACACCCGCCGCGTCTGTTCCGGGCTGAAGCCGATGCCTTCGCAGAACGCATCGACCGCATCGACCAGACCCTCGGATTTCAGGCGCGGCAGCCACTCGCAGACCGCCGTGATGTAGTCGTCGGCGCGATCCTTGAATTCAGGCGGCAGGGCGTGCGCGGCGAGATAGGTCGTGCGCACGGCGATGCCGAGCAGATCGCCCAGCTGCCGCGCCACGCGCAGCATCTTGCGCTCGTTGTCGAAGTCGAGGCCGTAGCCGGACTTGATCTCCAGCGTGGTCGCGCCGTCAGCAAGCAGCGCGCGCGCGCGCGGGAGCGATTGCCTGAGCAGCTCGGCCTCGTCCGCCGCGCGGGTCGCACGCACGGTGGACACGATGCCGCCACCGGCGCGCGCGATCTCCTCGTAGCTGGCTCCCTGCAGGCGCAGCTCGAACTCGCGCGCGCGGTCGCCGGCGAAGACCAGGTGGGTGTGGCAATCGACCAGTCCCGGCGTGATCCAGCCGCTGGCTTCGATCACCTCGCGCGCCAGCGCGCGGGGTTCGCCGGGCAGCTGCGAGCGGGGCCCGACGAAGGCAAGCAGGCCATCGCGCCAGCCCAGCGCGCCATCGGCGATCTCGCCGTAACCATGGGCGGCATCCAGCGTGGCCAGGTGGGCGCCGAGGATCAAACCGTCGAAGGCAGGAGTGTTCATCGCGGCGATTCTAACGGAGGCCCTACCGGGCAGCGGGCAGCCAGCCCGTGCCGCGATAGGCGAGAATGCGCGCCATGAAGACAGCCGACGCCGCCATGCTCTGGACTCCTGCCGGCTGGCAGGCCGATTCCGGATTCGACATAGACGACCGCGGCGGCATCACTGCGTTGCGCAGCGCCGAGCCCAGCGAAAGTGGGGGCTGGATCGTGCCCGGCATCGCCAACCTGCATTCGCACGCGTTCCAGCGCGCGATGGCGGGGATGGCCGAGCGGCAGACCAATCCCAGCGATTCGTTCTGGACCTGGCGCGAGACGATGTACCACTTCGCCGCGCGCTTCGATCCCGATTCGCTGCATGCCGTCGCGTCGCAGCTGTATGCCGAGATGCTCGAAGCGGGATACACCTCGGTCTGCGAGTTCCATTACCTGCACCACGCGCCCGATGGCCGTGCGTATGCCGATCCCGCCGCGATGTCGCGCGCGCTGGTCGCCGCGGCGCGGGACACCGGCATCCGCCTCACGCTGCTGCCGGTGCTGTACATGACCGGCGGATTCGACGGCCGCGCGCTGGGCGCGCGGCAGCAACGCTTTGGCCACGACGTGGACGCCTACCTGCGCCTGCTCGACATGCTGCGCGCGGAAGCGGGCGACCGGCTGCGCGTCGGCTGCGCACTGCACAGCTTGCGTGCCGTGCCGGCGGATGCGATGCAGGCGGTGCTGGCGGCGCTGCCGACCGACAGCCGCATCCATATCCACATCGCCGAGCAGGTGGGCGAAGTGCAGGATTGCCTCGCGCTGCGCAATGCGCGCCCGGTGGAATGGCTGCTCGACAACGCCGAGGTCGACCGGCGCTGGACGCTGGTGCATGCCACCCACCTCACGGCGGATGAAACGCGGCGCGTCGCTGGAAGCGGCGCCGCGGTGGCGATCTGCACGACCACGGAGGGCAACCTCGGCGATGGATTGTTCCCGCTGCGCGCCTACCTCGATGCCAATGGCGCCTGGGGCGTGGGTTCGGATTCGCATATCTCGGTGTCGCCGGTCGAGGAGTTGCGCTGGCTCGAATACGGCCAGCGCCTGATCACGCGCCATCGCAACATCGCGGTGCGCCCGGATTGCAGCAGCGTCGGCGAAACCCTGCTGCGCGGCGTGGCGGCGAGCGCGGCGCATGCGAGTGGCCAGCCTGTCGGCACGTTGGCACCAGGCGCCTGCGCGGATTACCTCGTGCTCGATACCGATGCGCCGCACTTCGCGGGCGTGCAAGCCAGCGATGCGATCGATCGCTGGATCTTCAGCGGCAACCGCAACCTCGTTCGTGACGTCTTCGTCGGCGGCGAGCAGGTCGTGAAAAATGGCATGCACCGAGATCGCGATGCGATTGCCGGGCGTTACCGCAACGCCATGAAGGTCCTGTTGCAGGCGTAAGCACGTCTACGCGAACAGATCGCGTTCGCGCGGCAGCGCTCCTTCCAGCTGCAGCAGGAACTGCTTGGTAGGCAAGCCGCCACCGAAGCCGGTCAGGCTGCCATCCGCACCGATCACGCGATGGCAGGGCAGCACGATCGGGAGCGGGTTGCGACCGTTTGCCGCACCCACCGCGCGCGTGGCCGTGGGCCGCCCCACCCGCAGCGCGAGCTCGGCATAACTGATCGTGCCGCCGAACGGAATGTTGGCGATCTCCCACCACACCTCGCGTTGGAATCCGGTGCCCTGCGGCGCCAGCGGCAGATCGAAGTCGCGGCGTTGGCCGGCGAAGTATTCCGCCAGCTGCGCCTGCGCCTGGCGCAGCACGGCGTGGTCGCCCTCGCGCCAACCGTCGCCACGCGCCATCGGGTGGCGTGGCGCATGGAACTCGATCAGCTGCAGCCCGGCATCGTTTCCGGCGATCAGCAGCGGCCCGACCGGGCTTTCGATGCGGCGATGGAGCACGTCGCTCATGCCACCCCCTTCGCGGGCTTCGGTACGTTCATCGAATCCTTCCACAACTGGATCACGGAATACGCGCGCCACGGTCGCCATGCTTCCGACCGCGCCGCGAGGGTCTTCGCACTCATGCGCGAACCATCGTTGGGCACCGCGCGCTGCAGCACCAGGTCATCGGCGGGAAACGCATCGGGATGGCCCAGCGCGCGCAGTGCGATGTAATGCGCGGTCCACGGCCCGATCCCCGGCAGCGCGACCCAGCGTGCGGTGAAATCGTCAAGCGTGCGCTCGGGCCTGAAGTCGACGCGACCGTCGAGCACGGCACGCGCCACGGTACGCACGGTCTCGGCCCGCGCGCGGGTCAGCCCGATCGCGGTGAGGTCGGCATCGGCGAGCGCGTCCGGCGCCGGGAAGAGGTGATCCAGGCCGACGGCGAACGGCGCGGACAAGGGCTGGCCGAACTTCTGCGACAGGCGCGAAGCCAGCGTGCGCGCGCCGGCGACACTGATCTGCTGGCCGATGATGGCGCGCACCGCGATCTCGAAACCGTCCCAGCCGCTCGGCACGCGCAGCCCCGGGCGCCGCTGCAGCAGCGGGCGCAGTCGCGCATCCGCGGACAGCGCGGCGCCGATCGCCTGCGGGTCGGCGTCGAGGTCGAACATGCGCCGCAGCCGGCTGACGATTTCGAGCATCTGCGCCGGGCGCGCGCCATGCAGTTCCAGCTGCAATGCATGCGGGTCGGCGTGTTTGCGCGAAGCCGGCCATTGCGAGACACGCAGCCAGCCGGGTGCAGCGCTCGTGGATCCTGCGTCCATGGCGAACACGCGCGAGTAGCTGGCACCGTCGACGACTTCGACGCCCGGCAACGCACGTCCGCGCAGGAAATCCAGCATCGCGACGAAGTCGTACGGCGGGCGATAACCCAGGCGCAGCGTCAGCGTTTTCCCGGGCAGCTCGTCGCGTTGTTTGCGCAGATCGCGTGGCGCCATGCGGTAGGCATCGAGGAAGGCGGCATTGAAACGGCGCAGGCTGCCGAAGCCGGCGGCCAGCGCGACCTCGGTGACCGGCAGCGTGGTTTCGGTCAGCAGTTGCTTGGCGAACAACAATCGCCGGGTGCCGAGCACACCAATGGGCGCAACTCCGAGCCGGTCGACGAACAGGCGTCGCAACTGGCGCTCGCCGATGTCCACGCGTTCGGCCAGCGCCGACAGCGGCTGTTCGTCGAGCACGCCCTGTTCGATCAGCTTCAAGGCGCGCGCCAGCACCGCGTCGCCGCGACGCCATGCGCCATCGCCCGGCGACAATTCCGGCCGGCAGCGCAGGCAGGGACGGAAGCCCGCCGCTTCCGCCGCCGCGGCACTGGCGTAATACACGACCCGCTTGGCCATCGGCGCCGGACACACCGGCCGGCAATAGATCTTCGTGCTCAGGACTGCGGTGAAGAACAGCCCGTCGAAGCGCGGGTCGCGGCTGCGCCGGGCCTGTTCGCAGGTCTGCGCATCGGGAAGGGTGGGGATGGCGAGGCTGGACATGGCCGCAGGCTAGCACCGCGCCGGTGCGCGGACTCGCCGGATTCGGACATCGATGCAAAAGCTCGTCGGTCGCCCTGTTCACACGCGCTGCGGCGCATTGGACCAAGCGGCTCGCCGTAGCTGACCGTGGCGCGCTATTTCAACGCAGGCAGGACGGGGCCGATGTCGCCGTCGTTGGCCTGCGGTTGGATTCCGATCAATCGTGCCAGCAGTGGATAGACATCGACATTGTCGAATGGCGCCAGTTCCTGCCCGCGCCTGAAAGCCGGGCCCTGTGCGATGAACAGCGCGCGCATCGACGGATCCGCCGGATCGTAACCATGCGATCCGCGCGTCGAACCCGGTGTGCGTCGCGCGAGCTTCTGCGCGGTGACGGCCTCCCAGCCCACGTCCATCTGGCACACGATCGGCGGCACCCGGGGATTCGCGCCGTAATGCCAGCGTGGCGGCAATTCCGCTTTGCGCCAGCATTCGTGGTGGTCATGGCGGCCGAGCAGTCGCGCTTCGGCCGCGGCTTCATGGCCCGGATGCGGCACGAAGCCGAGCACTTCGCCCGTGGTCACGTAAGCCGCGTCGGCAGGGTCCACCAGTGCGCTGATGTCCAGTGAATGGGAATACGGCACCGGCGCCATGCCATGGTCGGACACGATCACCAGGTTCACGCGATCCTGCAGTCCGCGCGCGGCAAGCCCGCGTAGCAGTCGCCCGATGGCCACGTCGACTTCGGCCAGCGTCGCATCCGTCTGCTGTGCGTCGGGACCGAAGTCGTGTGCGGTGTGGTCCAGTGCGCCCAGGTACAGCGTCGTCAGGCGTGGCCGCTCGCCGGCAGGACGCGACAACCAGCCCAGCACGGTGTCGACGCGCTGCGTCATCGGCATGGCGTCGTCGTACTTGATCCAGTCGGTCGGCCAGGTGCCGTTGATCGGCGCCTCGCTGCCGGGCCAGAACAGCGTGGCAGTGCGCAGGTGGGCTTTTTCCGCCGTCACCCACACAGGTTCGCCGCCCCACCAGCGCGGTTCGCGCACGGCCGTTTCGTTCGAATTGCTGAAGTCGCCGAGCGCCGCGTCGCGCATCGTGTTGTGCACGATGCCGTGATGGTCGGGACGCAGGCCGGTGACCAGGGTGTAGTGGTTGGGGAAGGTGAGCGAGGGATACGACGGATTCATCCATTGCGCGCGCACGCCTTCACGGGCGATGCGGGCGAGGTTCGGCGTGACGCCACGGTCGAGGTAGTCCGGACGAAAACTGTCGATCGAGACCAGCAATACCGGCGCCCGTTCCTGCGGGGATTCCTGTGGGGGTTCCTGCGGGCCGACAGGTGCGGCGGCGCAGGCCGTCAGGGCGAGGGAAACGAGGGCGGCGCAGGCCAGCGATCGGAATGGGAGCATCGTCCGATCATAGCCAGCCATCCACGCGACAACTATTGCAGGACGCCAGGCGCGCCCGGGCTGGCAAGATGCCGGCCGATACGGCAAATCCGACCTGCTCATGCGCCTACGCCTGCTTGCCTTCGCCTGCCTGTTTCCCACCGTGGCCATCGCCGCGCCTGTCGCAACGCCGCAACTCAGCGCCGAGGAGTGCACGGTCTGGCAACGCGAACAGAGTTTCGCCGGCTCGCTCGCCGCGCATGACGCCACGGCCTTCGCCGGGCACGTGGGCATGAACGCGGCCTTTGGCGCCGGCACGCCGGAGCCGACTCGCGGCCGCGATGCCATCGTGAAGCGCTGGACCGGGCTGATCGAGGGCAAGCACGTTGCGCTGCGCTGGTATCCCACGCGCGTGACGATGGCCGCGGGCGTCGACGACACCGCCTGGTCCAGCGGCCCCGCCCTGTTCGAGGTGCTGGATCCACAGGCCAAGGACCGGTACCTGCTGGGCGCGTTCCATTCCGTGTGGCACAAGGATGCTGACGGCGTGTGGCGGGTGCTGTTCGACGACGGCGTGGAACCACGCCCCGCGACGGCCGAGGACGTGAGCGCGTTCAATGCGGGTCGCGCCGAATGCCGCAGCGCGCAGCGCAGCTGACAAGCGGCTGAATCCACGCGGGTGGGCACGTGCCAGCGCCGATATCGGGGCGTATGGTGGTGGCAGGAACATCGCAACCGAGGTGCATCATGAAACGCCTGATGATCAGCCTGCTCGGTGCACTGGCCTTCGCCGCCGCGGCGCAGGCCGCCGAACCCCAGGCCGTCGAGTCCCAAGCCGTCCAACCGCAGGCCGCCGAACCCCAGGTCGCCCAGTCGCAGGAGACCGCGTCGTCCGCCACCACCATGCCGGGCACGCAAGACGCGACGCAGGCGCCGGAAGTCAACGATCGCTATTGCCTGCGCCACACCGGCACGCGCATCCGCCATGCTGCCGACACCCGCCGGTCGGACAGGTGCCACCAGATGCAGAATGGTCGCGCCTACACCCGAGAAGACATCGATCTCACCGGCGAAATCGACATCGCCGCGGCGCTGCGCAAGCTGGATCCCTCGATCCACTGAGCGAGTCGATCCACCGAAGGCCGCACCGCTACATTCCAGACGCCCGGCCATGCCGGGCGTTTTTCATTCACGATCAAGGGGGGCGGAGGCAATCAGGCGAGACAAATTATCTCCGGCCCTTTGAAAACTCCGAACATTCAGAAGCTCCGATGTGCGCCTATCGCGAAGCGGCTTCGGCTTGAATGAATTGTTAGGCGGCACCCGATAAGCCGAATGCTGCCCTACGCCTCGAAGCAATCGCTAAGAGGTCCTGGCCGATGAGGCAATACTCAGGGTCTGAGAAATACAGCACTGAGTAGATATGAACCTGGATATCGCGATCTAACAGCTCTAGTGTCCGTGACCATTGAGGCTGTAAAGCCAGGGGGACGTCTGCGAACTCAAAGGAGTTCAGTAGGATCGCCATGAGGAGGAACTGCTCATCCTCTGTCAGGTCTCCACCCTCATAGACCGCCAGGAACTCATCAATTCTTTGCGAATCCGCGAACTCGGCCTCATGGACTTGCACATGCGGATCGACAGCGAACTGGAATCGCGAGGCAAGGCTGGCAATGGCATCTGCCGTAGGGAATCGCCAGAGGTTTTGGGGAATGGCCATGCCGCCTAACTACGATTAGACCCAAAAGTGGGGTGTAGCGCGGATTCTGAGCAAGACAAGAAGCGTGCGCCTAGAGCAATTCGAGAACACCGCGTTCGTAATTTGCGAACAGCCCTCACGACCATAGTGGAGCTCGGCGCTACTCTTCGATGACGTAGATCGCGATGGCGTCGGTGTGCGATTCGGCGTGCCGCCAAAAGCACGCGTCAATCAGGTTCTTGCTCGATTGTTTGTGAAGTCATGGCATCAATCCACGCAGCAAGCGTTGCAGCGATGCCTCATAGAACCCGCGGAACTGCGCCTCGTCGTAGCTGAAGCGTCCTGCGCGATACAACGCCACCAATCCGTGCGTATGCGCCCACAAGGTCATCGCCACATCCCAGGCGTCGTCCTCGCGCAGCAATCCGGCCTGCATGGCTTCGGCCACGGCTTCGGCGGCGACGGTGAGCGTGGGCGAACGCCCGGCGCGGAAATCGTCCGGGTACTTCCGCGCATCCGCGCGCCGTGCCGAGAACGCGTGATCGAACAGATGCGGATGCGACAAGGCATAGTCGAGATAGATTCTTTGCAGGCCGATCACCCGCGCCAGCACATCGCCGCCCTGGCTGCGCGCGATCCAGTGCCGCGCGATCTCGTCGAAACTGTCGTCGCCGATGCGCTTGAGCAGCGCTTCGCGATTGGGGAAGTGGCGATAGATCGCCATGGGCGTCAGGCCGACGGCGTCGGCGACGCGGCGCATGCTTACCGCATCCGCACCGCCGCCCTCGAACAGGGCGCGGGCGGCGCGCAGGATGCGTTCGGCGGTGGGCCGGCGGGCGGGCATGTATACATCGTATACAAAAACGGTCGCGAAGGGCTCTATCCGGCCCTCAGACAGCAGTTTCCGTGTGATCGGGGGGCTCGCGCATGACAGCAGCCGAAGCGGCGGCGCGATAATTTTTGCAACCTCCGTACCCGCAGGAACGCCACGATGTCGACGTCCACCCGTCGCGACCCCTCCCGCAAGATCCGCGCGCCGCGCGGCAACACGCTCAACTGCAAGTCCTGGTTGACCGAAGCCCCGTATCGCATGCTCCAGAACAATCTCGACAGCGAGGTTGCCGAGAATCCCGCCGAACTCGTCGTCTATGGCGGCATCGGCCGCGCCGCGCGCGACTGGGAGAGCTACGACGCGATTCTCGAATCGCTGCGCAACCTGGAAGACAACGAGACCCTGCTGGTGCAATCCGGCAAGCCGGTCGGCATCTTCCCGACGCATGCGGACGCGCCGCGCGTGCTGATCGCCAATTCCAACCTCGTCCCGCACTGGGCGACGTGGGAGCACTTCAACGAGCTCGATAAGAAGGGCCTGATGATGTACGGCCAGATGACGGCCGGCTCGTGGATCTACATCGGCTCGCAGGGCATCGTGCAGGGCACCTACGAGACCTTCGTCGAGATGGGCCGCCAGCATTACAACGGCAGCCTCAAGGGCAAGTGGATCCTCACCGCCGGCCTGGGCGGCATGGGCGGCGCGCAGCCGCTGGCCGCTTCGCTCGCCGGCGCGAGCTCGCTCACCATCGAATGCCGCCAGACCAGCATCGA
The DNA here is from genome assembly GCF_054049835.1 of Lysobacter sp. P5_B9. Lineage (NCBI taxonomy): Bacteria > Pseudomonadati > Pseudomonadota > Gammaproteobacteria > Lysobacterales > Lysobacteraceae > Lysobacter > Lysobacter sp. P5_B9. The sequence continues at coordinate 190,348 of NZ_JBFULP010000008.1, read as the reverse complement.
CTTCCGCTTGCGCACGCGCTACGTCGACGAACAGGCCACCGATCTCGACGACGCTCTCGCCCGCATCGCCAGGTACACCGCCACGGGCGAAGCCAAGTCGATCGCACTGCTCGGCAACGCCGCGGAAATCCTGCCCGAACTCGTGCGCCGCGGCGTGCGCCCGGATGCCGTGACCGACCAGACCTCCGCCCACGATCCGGTGCATGGCTACCTGCCGATCGGCTGGACCGTCGAGCAATGGCTGCGCATGCAGACCGAAGACCCGGGCCGCGTCCGCGACGCCGCCAAGAAGTCGATGCGCGCACACGTCGAAGCGATGCTCGCCTTCCACGCGCAGGGCATCCCCACGGTCGATTACGGCAACAACATCCGCCAGATGGCCAAGGACGAAGGCTGCACGAATGCCTTCGACTTCCCCGGCTTCGTTCCGGCCTACGTGCGTCCGCTGTTCTGCCGCGGCGTCGGTCCGTTCCGTTGGGTCGCACTGAGTGGCGACCCGGAAGACATCTACAAGACCGACGCCAAGGTGAAGGAACTCATCGCCGACGATCCGCACCTGCACCGCTGGCTCGACATGGCGCGCGAGCGCATCAGCTTCCAGGGCCTGCCGGCGCGCATCTGCTGGGTCGGCCTGGGCCTGCGTCACAAGCTCGGCCTCGCCTTCAACGAGATGGTGCGCAACGGCGAACTCAAGGCGCCCATCGTGATCGGCCGCGACCATCTCGACAGCGGCTCGGTGGCCTCGCCCAACCGCGAGACCGAAGCCATGCGCGACGGCTCCGATGCGGTTTCCGACTGGCCGCTGCTCAACGCGATGCTCAATGTCGCGGGCGGCGCAACGTGGGTGTCGCTGCACCACGGCGGCGGCGTAGGCATGGGGTACTCGCAGCATTCCGGCGTGGTCATCGTCTGCGACGGCACGGCGGAAGCCGACAAGCGCATCGCGCGTGTGTTGTGGAACGATCCCGGCACCGGCGTGATGCGGCATGCGGATGCGGGGTACGACATCGCGAAGCAGTGTGCGAAGGAGCAGGGGCTGAAGTTGCCCATGCTGTGATGCGTCCATGGCGCACGTGGCGGGCTTGCGGGCTCGGCCGTGCGCCAAAGACGAGGGATTGCCGCATACACTCGATGGCCAATAGTCGCCTGTGACGACAGGCGCATCCAAGGGGAATTCGATGGGCAATTCGCGCGTTGCAGCGGCATTGGTGATCGCCATGGCGGCTGCGCCAGTGTCCGCACAACAGGTGCCGGCTGCAGCAACGGATTCGTGCGCGCCCGGCACACCGTTGCGTATGCCGATCTATCCGGGCGAGATGGCTGCGCGCGAAATCTCCGGCAACGTGGTCCTGGACCTTACGATCGACAAGTGTGGCCGCGTGCTCGACACCAGGCTGAAGCAGGCGGACAAGCGGGCCTTCAATGACGCGGCGCTGGCTTCGGTCAAAGGCGTGACCTTGCCCGAATCCCTGCGCGCGAACGCCATCGACGGCCATGTCGCGCTGCCGATCGCCTTCAACCTGGGCCCGATCCTGACTTACCAGAAAGTGGACTGGCCGAAGACGCACCAGCGGCCGCGCTATGAGGTGGATGATGTGCCCATGGCGTACGCGAGCGCGGACGCGGCGAATAAGGCCATCCAGTCGTCTCCCGACCTGGTCTGGCCATCGCCGTATCCGGTGCAAAGCCGCTTCGTGCAGGTCGGTGAACCGGGAGCGCGCGAGTTCTGGCTCTTCACCTTCAAAAGCGGGAGCGTCAATGTCGCTGCGCATTACCGCCCTGTCATGGTGGAAGGCGAGCCGGTGGTGAAGCTCGCAATGCGTTGCGAGGACACCGCGGAGGCCTGTTCGAAAGCCCAGGAATTCCTGCTGCAGGGATTGCCATTCGCGAAGGCCAGGAAATAAACCGTGATTCCGCGGCCTGCGCGCAAGCGCCGGTAGCGATGCTTCACGGCTTGGAAATCGTGAATCCTTCGAACTGGACGCCCAGGTTCCAGCCTTCGCCTTTGCCCGCGAGGGCGAGCGAGATGTCGCCCTTGGTCATGGCCTGCGCGGCTGCCGCCTTGCCCGCCGCCGCATCCGCACCCGCGGAGGCGTAGGTGCCGAGGACATCCTTGATGTCCCGCACACCTGAGAACTCGCCAGTTCCGTTCGTGATCTTGTACTTGCCGGCCGTCAGTCCGCCCCCGTTGGCGGTGAGTTTGACCGCCATCTTCTTGCCGTTGCTGCAGGTGACCGTGCCCGTGCCCGAGGCATGCTTGTAGAGGATCGACCACCCGCTCATGGAGTAGGTCATCTTGCAGGTCATGGTTCCGGTGCGGGCGCCCACCGGGCCACATGACAGGGCCAGTGCGGTGGCGAACAATGCAATCGCAGCACTTCTGTACATGGTGGTGCTCCGTGGGGTGGCCGTTGCCAGTCTAGGAACTCGACGGTTAAGCGGCCGTGGGTCCGGGTTTCCGGCTTACGTGCATTCGGCGCGCTGCAGCGGGCCGCGATTCCCGATCCGCTCAACCCGATGGCCTGGCGCATTCGCCCAGCCGATTGATCTCCGCGTTCTCCACGATCCGTGGCGGATCCGGCTGGTGCAGCAATTGCAGCATGGCGCGGCCAACCCGTTCGGTGGTGGTCATGACGCCGGGCATCAGGCGCACGCCCAGGCCCATGAAGGGAGCGCCGACGGCGTAGATGAGCGCGAGCGTGGTGTGCGGAGAGGTCACGCCGTTCACGGGCTGGATGCCGCCGGGCCGCAACATGATGGTGCGTAACGGCAATGCGGCCAGCGCGCGTTCGGTTTCGCCCTTGATGCGCAGCGGCATCAGCTTGCTGTCGGGATTGGAATGCGCGCCGGAGATGTAGATGAACGTGAGCGCGGGATTGAGGCGGGCGAGCGTGCGCGCCACGTGGGTCGTCAGGTCGAGCGTGACGTGACGGTACTCGGGTTCGCTCGTGCCGATGGGTGGGGCGCCGGCACAGTACAGGCAGGCATCGTAGGGATGCAGGCGGGGCGCGATGGCGTGGAGGTCCGCGAAGTCAGGGGTGACCAGGTCGTCGAGTTTCGTGTGCGCATGGCCGCTCGCATGCCGGCCCAGTGCGGTGACATGCGAGACGCGCCGATCCTGCAGGCATTCGCGGAGGACGCCCTGGCCAACCAGTCCCGTTGCACCCGTGAGCAGGATTCGCATGGCAGGCTCCTTGGCGGAGACAGATGGGGTCGCTCGGCTCGATGGTGCCGGAAACCGGGTTGGCAAGATGCGACGGGGTGCCCGGATGGCGCGCCAGGCCGGCACGTGCCGGTCCCGGGTTCCGCCCTCATCCCGCCCCGCACAGCGCGCGTTTGCGCGCTGGCGTCAGTTGCTTGATCGCGTATTCGGCGCGGCTCGCGGCGGCGCGGTCGGGATGCTCGAAGCACGCGAGCAGGCGCAGCGGCGGATGCGAGCGCGTATAACGCGCGCCCTTGCCCGCGACATGTTCGGCGTAGCGACGCTCGACGTCGGTGGCGATGCCCGTGTAGAGGCTGCCGTCGCGGCATTCGATCAGATAGACGTACCAGCAGGACATGCCACGAGTTTAGTGGCTGCGGCAACGCCGGACGACGTGCCGCCATGACGATGTGCCGCCATGACGACGGAACGTCCACGCGCCTGCGCGCAAGCTGCGGAAAAGAGAGCAGCGGGCAGGATGCGAACCCCGCCAGGCTTAACACGCTGCTCTTGCGCCGGCGATGTGGACGCAGCACGTCAGCCGGGCATCGCCGCGACGCTAGTTCTTGCGCAGCTCCACCACCGGCGCGAAGCCGCCGTAGATGAGCCGTTTGCCGTCGAAGGGCATGGGATTGCTTTCCGGGCTCATGCGCGGGTCTTTCATCACGCGCTCCATGCCGCTGTCGCGGGTGCTCTTGTCCGGCCACTCGATCCACGAAAACACCACCGTTTCGTCGTCCTTGGCCTGGACGGCGCGGCGGAAGTCGGTGACCTTGCCGTCGGGGACATCATCGCCCCAGCACTCCAGGACGCGGGTCGCGCCATATTCCATGAAGACCGAATCGCCGCTGTTGGCGTGCTGGATGAATTTGTCCTTGTTGGCAGAGGGTACGGCCATCACGAAGCCATCGATGTAGGACATGGGGTTCTCCTGTGGGTGGGCGGATGCTGGGTGGGCCGATGCGCGCGGTTATCGCGTGCACCTCTTCACCACGACGAATGGGCTGGCCGCGCTTCGACACGCGGCACAACTCACGTTAGCGGCCCGGACCTTCAGGTCCTGTGGATGGGGGGCCCGGCCGCGCATCGCCTGCCGGCGCCGGGGCGCCTTCACAAAACCAAAGCGGGCGTCGCAGGAATCTTGCGCAATCCCCGGCCCGCTGTCGGCCGGTGCCGAGGAGCGTCCCATGGCAAGGTCAAGGCGATTCGGGCTGGGTGCGATCGTGCTGCTCGCGTTGGCAACCGTGGCCTGCGGAGGCGGCGGGGGCAGAGGCGGCAATACGCCGGTCACCGGGATGAACCGGCCGCCGGTGTTCACCTCGGCCGGCACGGTCACCGTGGCGGAGAACACGGCGGGCACCTTCTTCACCGCCACGGCAACGGATCCGGATGGCAACGCGCTGACGTTCTCGATCAACGGTGGCATCGACCGGCAGCTCTTCAGCATCACGACGGGCGGTGCCCTGTCCTTCATCACGGCGCCGGATTTCGAGGTGCCGACGGACGCCAACCGCGACAACGTCTACCAGGTCGACCTGGCCGTGAGCGACGGCCGGGTAAGCGTCACGCAATCGTTGTCGGTGGCGGTCACCGATGCCTCCGAAACCGCCTTCGGCGTGCGGCGCGTGGTGGCAGGCCTCAACCAACCCGCCTTCCTCGCACCGGTGCCGGATGGAACCGGCCGGGTCTTCGTCACCGAACTCGCGGGCCGCATCGTGGTGCTGACGCCTTCCACCGGGGCGATCGCCACGAACCCGTTCCTCGACCTGAGCGGTCAACTGTCGCTCGATGGCGAGCGGGGCCTGCTGGGATTCGCGACGTCGCCGGACTTCCGCACCACCGGCACGTTCTATGTGTACGTCACCGTGTTCGATGGCACCATCGAAGTGCGCCGTTATCGAACGTTCGCCAACAATCGCGAACTTGCCGATCCCGCGAGCGGCGACGCGATCCTGCGTGTGCCGCACCCGCGCAACAACCACAATGGTGGCTGGATCGGGTTTGGTCCCGACAACCTGCTTTACATCGCGATCGGCGATGGCGGCGGCTCCGGCGATCCCGACAACAACGGCCAGAACCCCAACACGCTGCTGGGCAAGATACTGCGCATCGATCCCACGCGCGATGACTTCCCGAATGACCCCACGCGCGATTACGGCATTCCGGCGGCCAATCCGTTCGCGACCAGCGGCGGTGCCCCCGAAGTCCTGGCCTATGGCCTGCGCAATCCATTCCGGAACAGCATCGATCCCAACACCGGGGTGCTCTGGATCGGCGATGTCGGCCAGAACGCCGTGGAGGAAATCGACATGCTCCGGCCCCAGGACGCCGGCGCCAATTTCGGCTGGCCGATCCTCGAAGGCACGGCCCCCTTCCGTGGCGGCTCCACGGCCGGCCTGACCCCGCCCATCGCCGAGTACACGCGCGGCACCGGCACGCGCCAGGGCACCACCGTCATCGGCGGTTACGTCTATCGCGGCCCCATCGAGCAGTTGCAGCGAGAGTACGTGTTCGCCGATTTCGGCACGCCGAATATCTGGACGCTCCCGATCTCGCAGGTGACGCAGGGGACGACGATACCGAGCACGGAGTTCACCGTGCGCAATGCCGACTTCGCTCCCAACGCCGGTAGCTACAACAGCATCGTCAGCTTCGGTGTCGACGAGGTCGGCAACCTCTACATCATCGATCTCGACGGCGAGATCTTCGTCATCGAACGGCTCACGACGGCGGCCGCCGCCGCGGCAGCGCCCATGTCGCAAAGGTGGAATTGGGCCGCGGGACGACGGTGATGCAGGGCGTGGTTCCCGCCCGGCGTGTTGCCAGCGGCCGGGCGGGCGGACGAACATGGCGGCAGGCAGCCGTTGGCCCTTGTGCTGCAGGTATCGCGAATGATCGCCCCCGACCTCGACAATCCCTTCTGGCATTCCCTGCGCACGCGGCATCGTGGCATCGCCTTGTCCCGGGGTGAGGCGGCCCGCTACCCGGCGGAGTTCGCGCCGTTCCTTGGCGTCGCGCATGCCGGCGTGGATGTCGTGGACGTCGTGGCGCCGCTGGTCGCCCCCGGCGAGAGCGTGTACCTGCTGGGGGTCGCGCCCATCGTGCCGGAAGGCTGGCACCTGGAAGCGTTGCGGCCTTTGGCGCAGATGGTCTGCACCGCGCCGCTCGATTTGATCGAGGGGCCGGAGATCATCGAACTGTCCGACGCACATCGTGACGATGTGCTGGCCCTGACCGCACTGGTCTATCCGCATTACTTCCGCCCGCGAACGATGGAGATGGGCCGTTACTTCGGCATCTACCAGGAGGGCAGGCTGGCGGCGATCATCGGCGAGCGCCTGGGCACCGATGCGTACACGGAGATGAGTGCGATCTGCACGCATCCCGACTTCAACGGCCGTGGCTACGCGCGCCGGCTGACGGCGATGCTCACCAATGACACGCTCGCTCGCGGCCGCACTCCGTTCCTGCACGTGAGCCACGAGAACACGCGGGCGAAGCAGCTGTACGAGCAGCTCGGTTTTCGCCACCGGCGCGACATCGGCTTCTGGTCGCTGCGGCGTTCCTAGCGGGCTCTTGCCGGCAGCGATCCTGCGGGACTCAGGCTGCGGTCCACGCACGAATGAACGGCGCGAGTTGCGGCAGCAGGTCGACCATGCCGTGCAGGGGCACGATCAGCCACAGCGACCGCGTGCGCGCCCACAACACGCCGAAGGCGATGCCGGCCGGTGCGACCATGACGAGGGAATAGGCGATGGCCCACGCCGGGGTGGCATGCGCGACGCCTTCCATCAGGTGGCCGCCGCGTAACCACAGGCCGGGCGCATGGGCCAGGCCGAACAGCAGCGAAGCCCACGCCACCGCGGCCACTTGCGAGCCGCTGGCCAGCGCGATTTTTTCCTGCAGGACGCGGCGGAACAGCACTTCCTCGCACAGCCCGGCTTCGAGCGTCTGCCAGAGCCAGCACAGCGGAATCGCCCACGCGAGCGTGCTGGCGGCGGGCGAGAGTTCGTGCAGGGTGATCAGGCCGCGTCCGAATACGGCCTGCATCGCCAGGTAGGCCAGCGACATCACGACGAAGACGAGCAGCAGCCTTCGCGACGAGAGCGTCGCGCGCGTATCGAGGCGGAAGCCGAGGAACAGCCAGGCGGGCAACACCACCATGGTCACCAGCTTCACCACGACCTGGACGATCGATTGCAGCGGCTCGTCCGGGAAGGCCGTATTGATCGCGGTGAAGCCCCAGCCGAGGATGGCCAGCGCGAACACCGCCAGGTACACCAGCACGCGCGGCAACTGATGAGGCTCGGGCAAAGGTGCGGTGGCCAGATCCCGCTTCAGCGTGCACAGCCACGCCAGCAGCGGAAACACCACGCCGAGCATGGCGAACAGGAACAGGGGTTCGGCGACACTGAAGCCGGGCTCGCGCTGCAGTACGAACAGGGAGCCGGCGTAAGCGAGCGCGGCGGCGGCCAGGGCGACGATCGCGGCACGCGACGAAGGGGAGTGCGGGAGGTTCATGGGGCGCCAGCATGCCCGGTGGCGCGAATGGCCGCTCCTTCCGTTGGTCGCCCAACCATAGGCACGGGACGCCGCGCCGGGCCCTGTGATGGCGCCATACGCCACGGTCTGGACGATGCCGCGATCACCCGGCAGACTCGCCGGCGGACCGCAGCAAGGAAGCGACGTCATGGAGAAGTGGATTCTGCTCGGCATGGGCCCGGTATTCCTCGGCCTGATCGCGCTCGAGGCCTGGTATTGGCGCAGGCGCCGGCCGGGCATGTACAGCGGCCTCGACACCTTGTCGAACGCGGCGCTGGCGCTGATGCACCAGGCGGCCGATGCGGTGGCCTGGCTGCTGGTGATCGGCCTCTACCATGCGGTGTACCGGCATCGGTTGTTCGACCTGGCGCCGGCTTCGGCCTGGACGATCGCCGCCTTGTTCCTCGCACAGGATTTCTTCTACTACTGGTTCCATCGCGCCAGCCACCGCATCCGTTGGCTGTGGGCGTCGCATGTGACCCATCACTCGTCGGAGCGGCTGAACCTGTCCACCGCGTTCCGGCAGAGCCTGACCTATCCGATTTCCGGGATGTGGCTGTTCTGGCTGCCGCTCGCGTGGCTCGGATTCGAACCCACGCACATCGTCGCGGTGGTGGCGATCAACCTGGGCTTCCAGTTCTTCGTGCACACCCAGGCAGTCGGGAAGCTGGGGTGGATCGAATACGTGTTCAACACGCCCTCGCACCACCGGGTGCACCACGCGCGCAATGCGAAATACATCGATCGCAACTACGCCGGCGTGCTGATCGTGTGGGACAAGCTGTTCGGCAGCTTCGTAGAGGAAGACCCGGCGGTGCCGTGCGAGTACGGCATCGTGGGACAGGGCGCACTTGGAAAGCTTGGCAGCCACAACCCGCTGCGCCTGACCTTCCACGAATGGATCGCGATGTTCCGCGACGCGGCGCGCGCGCAAGGCTGGCGCGCCGCGATCGGGCAATTGCTCTGCCCGCCGGAACGGGCTCTGTCGCATCGCCTGCGGGTCGAGCCTGACATCACGTCGCCTTGATGGCGCGTCGTCCGGGGTGCGTGACCCTGGGTTAGCGCTGGGCCACCTTGCCGCGTCCCGGCGAAGGCTCGACGGTGCGCAGATAGGCCCACACTGCACGCAATTCCGTTTCATCCATGTTGTTGTAGACGGCCCATGGCATCAGCGGATCCACCGCGGTGCCGTCGGGGCGATGGCCGGTGTGCATGAGGCGGAGGAAGTCGGCTTCGCTCCACTTCGCCAGTCCGTTCGGATGTGGCGTGAGGTTGGCGGACATCGGCTTGCCGGGAATGACGACGGTGCCGCCGGCGAGGTCCGGCGCATGGCAGCCCGTGCAGGATTGCGCGACATAGCGGCCATAGTCGGGCGTGGCCGCAGCGGCCGGTGCCTGGCGCGGGCGCGGCGCGTGGTCGATGGTTTCGGCGGAAAACAGGGGCACCTTGCCGAGCGTGTAGAGCACGCGCCCCATCGGACGGATGGTGCTGGTGCCCGGATCGTTGTCGCTGGGCGGTAGCGTGCGCATGTAGGCGACGAGGGCGGCGGTGTCGGCGTCGGCGAGGTTGGCGAACTCACCCGAAGGCATGAGCAGCAGCGGCTTGCCCCCTGGACGCACGCCGTGGCGGATGGCAGCGGCGAGCGCGTCGTCGGTGTAGGCCGGATTGCGCAGGCTGCGGGTGAGGTTGGGTGGCACGATGCGGCCGAGCATCGGATCGTCGATGAGCACGCGCCCGGCGCCCTGCGGGCCGTGGCAATCGCCGCAGCCGCGCGTGTCGAACAGGTGCTTGCCGCGCTGCAGCGCCGCGACGTCGGTGCCGATGCGCAACGGCGGGTCGTTGACCGCGTATCTGCGCGACATCGCCTTGCCGGTAACGCCCCAGGCCACGGCGAACAACCCGCCTACACCGAGCAGGAGGATGGCCAGGCCGAGGCCGGCCCATTTCATGAAACGTCGCATCGTTCGTGTCTTCCTGTTGATTCAGGACCACTCACGAAAACCGGCTGCTCAAGCGGACAGGGCTCCGCGCCGGACGCGGATGAATACGTATTCAGTGCCGGCCGGCACCTGCGACCGCCGCGTTGCGTAAACGCCACAGGTGCGCCGCGCCACACCCCGCGATCGCTTCGAAGGCCTGCTCGTAACGCGGGTCATAGAACGCGGCGTCCACGGCTTCGCTGTCGAGCACTCCGAGCAGGATCTCGTCGTGGCTGATGGCGGTGGCGAGTTCGGACAGGCCCAGCCCGCCGTCGTGGACATAGCGCGTATCCAGGCGGGTGTCGTCGACGCGTTGCGTGCGCAACAGGCGCGCGCAATCGCCTACCACGCCACGGCCGGCGGACAGGCGCAGGCGCGCTTCCGGCATGCGCCCGGCGCCACGCCGTGGCCCCCAGGCCGCGGCCTGCACCAGCGTGTCGTCACCGGCGGGCAGGTACATGACGCAGTCGGCGAGATTGAGTTCGCGGCCGGTGTGCTCGCACAGGATCCAGGCCACCTCATCCGCATCGGCGGATTGTTGCAGCAGTTCGTCGAGCCGCAGCAGCAGCCGGTCTCGGTGCAAGAGGAATCGACTGACGACGTCCACCAACGGCGACCTCCGCGTGCGGGAGTCGAAGCGTAAACCAGTTTCGTCGGCGAAATGTCGGTTGCGCCCGTGGGCCCCGTGCGCTCAGTCCGGCGCAACCACGTCGATCCCGATGTCGTCAATCGTCACGCGCTGGCCTGCATGGATCTTGCAGGTCTTGCGCAACTCCACCGTGCCGTCCACGTGCACCACGCCGCTGGCGACTAGCTGCTTGCCGGCGCCACCGCTGTCGCACAGGCCGGTGAGCTTGAGCAGCTGGTTGAGTTCGACGAAGTCGCGATCGAGTTCGAAAGTGATGAGTTGCATGGTCGCTTCTGGCAGGGGTGGCCCAGCGTCGCAGCCGGATCGCGGATCCGCAAGCAGAGTGTGACCGCGGCCGCATTCATATCGGACCGTAGCACCCCTCATTTGCGGTGGGACGTGCTGGGCCGGACAATGGGGGCCCCTTTCGGGAGAACACCTTGAATACTGCTGCATCGCACGTCACCCCCAACGCCGCTCCGTCCGTCAACCTGCGCAAACTCTGCGCGCAATTCGCCGCTCCCCAACTGGGTCGTGCCGTGTGGCAGCTGATCAACACGCTGGTGCCATTCGCCGTGCTGTGGGCGCTGATGGCATGGAGCGTGATCGGCGAATGGGGCCATGGATGGACGCTGCTGCTGGCAGTCCCTGCAGCCGGCCTGTACGTCCGCACTTTCATCATCCAGCACGATTGCGGCCATGGCTCGTTCTTCGCCAGCGCGCGTGCGAACGACATCGTGGGCCGTGTCCTCGGCGTGGTGACGCTGTTTCCCTACGGTTACTGGAAGAAGACGCACGCCATCCACCACGGCACCTCCGGCAACCTCGACCGCCGCGAGATGGGCGATATCGAAACGCTGACCGTCGCCGAATACCGTTCGCGTTCGAAGTTCGGTCGCCTGGTCTACCGCATGTATCGCAGCACGCCGGTGCTGCTGGGCATCGGCCCGCTGTACCAGTTCGTGCTCAAGCACCGCTTTCCGTTCGACCTTCCCTTCACGTGGAAGAAGGAATGGGCGAGCGTGCTGCTCAACAACCTGGTGCTGGTCGTCGTCGGTGGCGCAATGATGTGGGCGCTGGGCTGGAAGGCCGTGCTGCTGGTGCACCTGCCGATCGTGCTGATCGCGGGCGCCGCCGGCGTGTGGCTGTTCTATGTGCAGCACACGTTCGAGGACGCGTACTGGTCGCGCAAGGAAGACTGGGATTCGAGCCAGGCCGCGATCGCCGGCAGCTCCTACTACGACCTGCCGCGCGTGGTGCATTGGTTCACCGGCAACATCGGTTACCACCACATCCACCATCTCGCCAGCCGCATTCCGAACTACCGTTTGCGCGAGGCTTTCGAGTCGAGCCCGCTGCTGCAGGCGGCGCCGCGCATCACGCTGTGGACCAGCCTGAAGAGCGCGCGCCTGAAGCTGTGGTGCGAGGAGACGCGCCGGATGGTGGGCTTCAAGCAGCTGCACGCCTGAGGCCCACGCCCCACGCCCTCATATCGCGCAACAAAAAGCGGGCTTCGGCCCGCTTTTTGTTTGCGTCTGGATTTACTCGCGCTCGAACTGCATCAGTTCGTCCAGTTGCGCCTTCGCCTTGCGCAGGCTGCCTCCCGTGATGCTGTCTTCCATGGCCCGTGCCAGGCGCGGGCGGCTGGGATGCCGGGACCAGTGGTGGAACCACCAGGTCGCCAGCAGGCCCACCACGCCGACCAGTGCGCCGATCCCGACCAGTGATGGTGCCCGCGCGTAGAGATCGACGCCGGCCAGGGCCAGCAACACCATCAGGACGGGCAGCCACATGAACCACCAGGGCAGGCCGGCCACCATGCCGCTGACGATGTACGAGCGCCGAACCTTCGCCAGTTGCTTCTGGATGTCGAGCACCGGCGCCGAGTAATCGATGCGCGCCATCTGCCCGAGGGTGATGCCGGCGAGGATGATGCAGGCCACGCCGTAGGCGTGCACGATCACGCCCGCCACGATCACCGGCGCCGCTTCCGGCTTCTGGCTCCACAGCAGCGCGGCCATGGCGATGAACGCCAGGCCCCACAGCATCTGCACGATCTGGCCCCAGAACAGCGGGCGCAAGCCGGATTTCATGCGGTCGAGCTTGCCCTGGCGGAACACCTGCAGGTTGAGCTGGTGTTGCTGTTGCAGGCGACGGTCGAGGCTCTGCCACGCGGTCTTGAAGTCGTCGAGTTCCATGGGTGGGGTCCTGTCTGCGTGCATGGCTCAGGCCATGTCGTTGCGGATTCGCTGCTTGAGTCGGCTGATCTTGGTGGCGACGTTGCCTTCGCTGATGCCGAGGATGTCGGCGATCTCGCGATGGCTGCGGTCTTCCAGGTACAGCAATAGCAGTGCGCGGTTGAGCGGGTCCTGCCGGACGATGAAGCGGTGGAGCAGGCGCAGGTGCTGGTCGCTTTCGTGGTCCCCGCCATCGCCGGGGATGTCGTGCAGCGACTCGTCGAGCGGCACCGACTGCTGCTGGCGATGGCGGTTGCTGCGCAGTTGGGAAATCGCCACGTTCAGGGCAATCCGATACATCCACGTGGAGAAGCTGGCGCGGCTGGCGTCGTAACCGGGGAACGCGCGCCACAGCTGCGTGGCGATCTCCTGGGCCAGGTCGGCGCGATCGTCGGGGTGGTGGCAGTACGAGTACGCCACCTTGAACACGATGCCGCGATGGCGGTCGAGCAGTTCGCCGAATTCCTGTCGCGTGCTGTCCTGCATGGGGGCGGCGATTTCCATGGAAGGTCCGTGTCGATTCTAGGGGGAGTGGCTGCGGGCCATCTGGCTGCCCACGACGTCATCGGAAACATGATTCGCGCAGAGCGGCGATTCCTTACAGGGTCGTCCTGCATCCGGCGTTGACGCCGGCGCGGGCAGGCTTGGGCCCGTTCCCGGGAGGCGGCCATGCGCAGCAAAACCCTGAAGTTCGGCAAGGGCTTCCGCGTCGCCTTCGATGTGCGCAAGGCGCAGGCGGCGGAGATGGTGATCGCGCCGGGCGGCAGCGAAGGCGGGCCGGATAACCGTCATCGCGGCGCGGACCAGTGGCTGTTCGTACTGTCGGGCAGCGGCGTGGCGATCGTCGAGGGGCGCCGCGTGCCGCTCAAGGCGGGCACGCTGCTGGTGATCGAGAAGCGCGAACGCCATGAAGTCCGCAACACCGGGCGCGCCCTGCTCAAGACGCTCAACTTCTACTACCCGCCGGCCTTCGATGCTGATGGCAATCCGAAGGGGCCGGGCAGGGGTTGAGACGGTTCGGGCGAACCTTCAGCGAATCGGCAAACGCAGGCGGCGCCCGCGCCACGCCAGTATCACGCCGTCGTTCTGGATCGATTCGACGGTGGCTTCGCCGAGGCGATCGCCCTGGTTGACGCGCGTGCCGTCGATGATCGCGAAGCGGTCGGCGGCATCGGGCGCCCACATGTGCATGCTCACCTTCAACGCGGGCAGTTGCTGGCGCTCATCGGACGACAGGTCCGAGAGCCGCAGGGGCAGGTCGGGACTGGTGAACGAGGGTTGCGCGGTCGTGGACGGCGGTTCGGGCACGACACGCGTGGGCGCCGGCAGCGGGGTGGGGACGACGGCGGCAGCAACGGAAGCGACGGAAGCTGGTTCGGGGTTGCCTGGCGTCGCGGCGGCCGCCGCCGGTGGCCGGGGCCGCGGCGACGCCACCGGCGGTGGTGCGAGCGGAGCCGTGGATGGCAGGTTGACGGCTCCGGCCGCGGCCGTCGTGACGGGCGCGTTCGCGCGCGGCTGCAGGGGCAGGGATGCGGGCAGCGAAACGACCGCCGGGGCCGTGGGTTCCGGGGCGATGGGGCTGGACGCGGGCTCCACCAGCGCCGGGCGCAACCACCATGCGAGCAGCAGCAGCGTGGCCAGGGCCGCTGCCGCCACCGCGATCGATGCGTTCCGGTTGCGCGTCGCGGTCGCTGCCGCTGGTGTGATCGGGCTGGCATCGCTAAGCAGGTCGGGCGCCTGGCCGCGGCGACGCTCGGCTTCGGACTTGCGCAGCGCTTCGAGGATCATCGACATGGCTACTCCAGTCCCTTCAGCAGGCGCGGGCCGGCTTCGTCGCGCGCGGCGAGGGCCATCAGGGTTTCCGGACCGATCACGCCGTCACTGGCGAGCCCGCTGTCGCCCTGGAAGCGCCGCACCGCGGCCTGCATGTCGGCGTTGAGGGTGGCGACGGCATCCGCCGGCAGGTAGCGCGTCGTGAGGCGGTCGCGCACCCACGTGAGCGACGGCGTTTGTCCGGCGACGGGCAGGGTCAGGTTGGCGGGGCCGCGCCACAGTGCCGCGTATTCGCCGTTCCAGTGGCGCGCCAGCGCCAGGCGTTCGATATCGAGCGTGTGGCCGTCGAGCGACACGCGGGCAATGCGTGCATCGGCGCCCAGGAGCACGGCCCACGCCTCGTGCGTGTCGCTGCGCAGGCGCAGCAACACGGGTCGATCCTGCGCCACCAACCGGTCGAGCGTGCCCCGTGCGCGCAGGCAGTAGGCGTCGCTGGCGATCGCGAAGGAGCAGCCCGAGGCGATGGAGATGCTGAGGTTGTCGGATGGCAGCTTCCACGCCTGCAGCAATTGCTGCCACGCCAGTGGCGAAGCGGCTGCGGCGCCATCGATGCGATTGGCCAGTGCATCGGCGTCGAGCGCCGCGGGACGCGCGGATTGCGCGGCTGCGGCGGCTGGAGCGGGCCGGACCTTGTCCGCCGTCGTCGCGGGAGTGGCCGCGGTGATCGTTGCGGTCATCGACTTTGTTGCCGTCGGCTTCGCCACCGGAGTTGCTGGCGGCGCCCGCCATGCGTACACGCCCGCGACCAGGGCCAGTGCCGCCACGCCCACGCCGCCGGGTATCAGCCAGCGCCTGGCGCGCCAGGCCGACGCCGCCCTCGGCGCCAGTGCTTCCCGCGCGGCGCGATCGACCGTGCGGGCATCGATGCGGGTGTCGTCGTGCGCGTAGCCACCGAGCAGGGCGCGCTCGGCAATCACGTTGATCAGGCGCGGTACGCCACCCGAATGCACGTGGATACGCTTGATCGCGCCGGCGTCGAACGGCAGGTGCAGGCCGCCCGCGACGCGATAGCGGTGGCGCAGATAGGTGGCGGTTTCCTGCGCGTCCAATGGGGTCAGGTGGTAGCGCGCGGTGATGCGCTGCGCGAGCTGGCGCAGGTCTGGCCGCGCCAGGATCGTGCGCAGTTCCGGCTGGCCGAGCAGGATGATCTGCAGGAGCTTCTGGGTGTCGGTCTCGAGGTTGGTGAGCAGGCGCACCTGCTCCAGCGCGTCGACGGACAGGTTCTGCGCCTCGTCGATGATCAGCACCACGCGCAGGCCCTGCGCATAGGCGTCGAGCAGGTAGGTGTTGAGCGCGTCGGTGAGCGCCTTGATGCTGCCCGACATGCCCGGGTCGACGGGCAGGTGCAGTTCCTCGCAGATCGTTGCCAGCAGTTCCGCCGGCGTCACGCGCGGATTGAGCACCAGGGCGACGCGGGTATGGGGCGGGATCTGTTCCAGCAGCAGCCGGCTCAGGGTGGTCTTGCCGGTGCCCACCTCGCCGGTGAGCTGCACGAAGCCGCCGCCGCCGCCCTGGCCGATGCCGAACAGCAGGTGCGCCAGCGCATCCCGATGGCGCTCGCTGAGGAACACGAAGCGCGGGTCGGGCGTGATCGAGAAAGGCGGCTCTTTGAGGCCGTAGTGCTCGAGGTACATGCGCAGACCAGGGGTGGACCGGCGCCTAGCCTGCCACGAACACGGGCGCGTAGCGATGTCCGTCTCGTTCAGGAGACTATTCGGCCGCGCCCTTGGATTCGGCGGTGCCCAGCACTTCCGGGCGCAGGCGATGCGGCGTGCCCAGCAAGGGGTGGATGAAGACCGCGGCGAGGATGATCGCGACGCCGAGATAGAACTGCGCACTCAACTCGCGCTGTTCGCCCAGCAGCACGATGGCCAGGACGATGGCATAGACCGGCTCCAGGTTGACCGCCAGCTGCTGGGCGAAGGCACTCATGTGCCGCAGTGCCACCAGCGACAGCGTGAACGGCAACAGCGTGCAGGCCAGCGACAGGGCCAGCAGCAGCAGGACGTCGCGCGTGCTTGGCAGCACCAGCAGGTCGCCGGCGAAGGCCGGGAACAGCAGCGGCATCACGGGGGCGAGCGCCGTGAGCACGACCGCGCCGGCGCCGAGTTCGAGTGCGGTGACGGTGAGCGGATCGGCATGTTCGACGAAGCGCTTGTTGAGCGAACCGAAGATCGCGACGAGAAGCGCCGACAGCGCGCCGACCGCGATGCCCGCGCGCATGCCGTGCGGTACGCCGCCGACTACCAGCACCACGCCGGGCAGCACCAGCACGCCCAGGGCGAGTTCGCGCTTGGAGAAGCGGGTGCGCGTGAGCCACGGTTCGATCATCGCGACGAAGACCGTGCCCAGCGCGATGCAGGTCGCGCCCACCGAGGCATTGGACAGCTTGATCGCGCCGTAGAAGGTGAGCCAGTGCAGCGACACCAATGCGCCGATGCCGGCGTAGGCGAGGATCAGCCGCGGCGGCATCGCGCGCAGCCCGCGCCAGACGCGTGGCACCAGCGCGAGTGCGGCGACCACGATCAGCAGGCGCCACCACACCAGCGGCAACGCCGGCAGCGAGATCATCTTGCCGAGAATGGCGGTGAAGCCCCACAGCACCACGCAGAAGTGGATTTGCAGGAAGGCCTTGCGGGTGTCGGTCATGGGCATGGGGGCATTATCCGCGAGCATGCCCGCCTGGCGCGCGACCGGCCCCGGTCATGGCAAGCTGGTGCCAGGCAGCGTCGAGAAGGCGCGTCGCCAGTGGTTCCTGCCGGCAGTACATCCTCCATGCGCGATGACTTCATCGATTACCTGCAGGACCTGTTCGCCGACTTCGGTCCGGTGACCGCGCGCAGGATGTTTGGCGGGCACGGCCTCTATCGCGATGGCGTGTTTTTTGCGCTCGTGATCGACGAATCGCTGTACCTGAAAGTCGATGCGCAGACGCAGGCGCGTTTCGAGGCGGCGGGCAGTGCGCCGTTCGTGTACGAAAAGCAGCGCGAGCCCATCACGCTCAGTTACTGGTCCGCGCCGGCCACCGCCATGGAATCCGCGCAGGACATGCGGCCGTGGGCGCAACTCGCCTACGAGGCGGCACTGCGCAAGGCCAGCGCAGCGCCGAAGCGCGTCCGCGCCTCCAGGCGTCCTCGTTAGCCAGGTGGGCTAGCGGATTCGCCGGGCAGGGCGAGCAGCCAGTCGACGAAGGCACGCGCCGCGGGTTTGAGGCGCTTGTGCGCCGGATACACCACGTAATAGCCCCAGCGCGCCTTCAACGCCGGACCGGGGAGGCGGACAAGCATGCCGGCGGCGAGATAGGGCGCGACGATCTTGTCCCGCGCCAGGGCGGCACCCAGTCCATGCACCGCGGCATTCAGGGCGGCCGTGCTGTCGCTGAAGCGGTAGCGTTCCTCGATCGAAGCGCCATGCACGTCGGCCGCGCGCAGCCAGTCGTGCCAGCCCTGGCGGGCGAGGTCGGACACCAGCGGCAGGCGCGTGATCGCGGCGGCATCGCGCACGTCTTCCACGCCGGGCAGGGTGGGCGACGCCACCGGGAACAGGTAGTCGTCCATCAGGTGGTGGGCGGTGAGTCCCGGCCAGTGCCCCGCACCATGGCGGATGCCGAGGTCCGGCCCGCCATCGTCGAAGCGGGTCAGCGCCACTTCGGTATCGACGGTGAGCCGAACGTTCGGATGCAGCGCGGCGAATTGCGGCAGGCGTGGCTGCAGCCAGGTGTAGGTGAGCGAATGCAGTGTCGTGATGTGCACGCGATCCAGCTCCGCGCGTGCGACGCGCAGGCTGCGCACCACGCTTTCCATGTCGGCCATCGCGCTGCCCGCGGCGTCGGCCAGCTGGCGCCCTTCGGCGGTCAGCGATACCCCGCGCGCATGGCGCTGGAACAGGACCACGCCCAGGCGCGCTTCGAGCTTGCGGACGTGGTGGCTGACGGCGCTCGCGGTGAGGTGCAGTTCTTCCGCGGCATGGGCGAAGTTCTGGTGGCGCGCGGCGGATTCGAATGCCGCCAGCGCCGGGAGCAGGTCTGCACGCAGGGCCATCATGAGCCTCAAATCTGGTTTGTGTCTGTCGGCGAAAGTATGCGCTTGTGCCGGATGGCCATGGGCCGAAAATTGCGTATGCCGACAGTGCTGCCCGACGGGCCGTGCCGTGCTCCTCCCCCACGGGCGCCATGCGCCCACCGCCAACGGAACAAGACATGGGCCGACTGGATGCGATCTCGCTTTCCACCCTGCAGGCGTCGTTGATCGACGACATTCCGGCAGTTCGCGTCGGCGCCGGTTGCTCGCGCCGCGACCTGTCGTCCGACGGCAGCGTGCGCGTGTGGGTGGTCGACATGGAGCCGGGCAGCACCTGGCCGTACGTCGACGACCACGACACCGGTGAGCACTACTACGTGATCGCAGGCGAAGTGATCGAAGGCCACGCGCGCCATGGCGCGGGTACCTACGTGCGCTTCCTGCCGGGCACGAGCCACAGACCGAGGACCGAGACCGGCGTGCGCCTGTTCGGTTTCAACCTGGATTCGGCGGCGCTGGGGGCCGCGCGCGAAGCCGCAAGCCGTGCACATCGTTTCAATTACAGCCAAGGTTGACTGTCGCTGCGATCACGCCAGACCGGCCCGCATGACAGCATTCCAACGAGGACTCGCACCATGAACACTCTTGCCACCGATCGCCCGCTGCGCAGCCTGCGCGAAAGCGCCTGGCTGACGCCGGTGGAACTGGCGGTGCTCGGCGCCATCTGGGGCGCCTCGTTCCTGTTCATGCGCGTGGCCGCCAACGACTTCGGTCCGATGCCACTGGTGGAAGTGCGCCTCGGCCTCGGCTCGCTGGTGCTGCTGCCGTTCCTGTGGCGTTATCGTTCGCACTTCGCTTCGCCGAAGCTGTGGGGCAAGCTCGCGCTGATCGGTGCGATCAATTCCGCCGTGCCCTTCATGCTGTTCGCCTGGGCGGCGCAGCGGGCCCCCGCGGGCGTGGGCGCGATTTCCAATGCGATGACGGTGCTGTTCACCGCGCTCGTCGGCTTCCTGTTCTTCGGCGAGAAGATCGGTGCCAAGCGCGCGGTCGCCTTGTTCACCGGCTTCGCCGGCGTCGTGGTGCTGGCCAGCGGCAAGATCGCGGGCGCGAGCATCGGCTGGGCGGTCCTGGCGGGCAGCGCGGCGGCGTTCCTCTATGGCATCGGCATCAACCTGGTACGCCGCCACCTGACCGGCCTGCCGCCGGCGGCGGTGGCGTCGGCGACGCTGGGCACCTCGACCCTGCTCACGCTGCCGTTTGCGATCGCCACCTGGCCACAGCATGCGATCCCGCTGAAGTCGTGGTTGTCCGCGGGCATGCTCGGCGTGCTGTGCACGGGCATCGCCTTCGTCATGTACTACCGCCTGATCGCCCGCGTCGGTGCGAGCCGTGCCTCGACGGTGACCTACCTGATCCCGGTGTTCGGCGTCGCCTGGGCATGGCTGCTGCTTGGCGAATCCTTAACCTGGACGATGGCAATCTCGGCCGCGCTCATCCTGGGTAGTGTGGCCATGAGCCAGCAACCGTCGCGCTGACAAGTGGCGGGCATTCCGCCACTCATCAAGGGGTGAGGCATGATCGCCCGACTCTGGCATGGCACCACGCGCCTCGATCGCGCCGATGCGTATGCGACGTTCCTCTCCGATCGCGCGATGCCCGATTACCGCGGCACGCCGGGCAACCTCGGCGCGCAGGTGTTGCGGCGCGACGAAGGCGACATCGCCCACTTCCTCACCCTGAGCTACTGGGAAAGCGAGGATGCGATCCGCGCGTTCGCCGGTGATGACCTGTTGARAGCGAAGTACTACCCGGAAGACGAGGGCTTCCTGCTCGCGCGCGAGCCGCAGGTGGAGCACTACGAGGTGCGGTCAGCGGGCTGACGGCGAGGTCATTGCCGGAGCAGGCGGGTAAGCGCCATCGCCGCCGCTGGATTGCGTTCCTTCGCGGCGCTGATGAAGAACACATACACGTCGCGCTGCTCCGTGGGTGGCACGCCATTGGCCGCGATGTGCGGCAGGTCGTCCGGATGCCCGCCCCGCGCCCACAGTCGTACCCGCTCGGCCCAATGAGCCAGTTCCTCTGCGGTGTAGCCGGTGTCGATCTCGCTGCGCGAGCGCATCAGCCGCGCGTAGACGAAGTCGCTGGTGACGTCGGCGAACGAGGGATAGTCGCGTGAGTCGGTGAACACGGTGCCGAGGTTACGCTCGCGCATCAAGGCGACGAAGCGTGCATCGACGAATGACGAGTCGCGCAC
The DNA here is from genome assembly GCF_054049835.1 of Lysobacter sp. P5_B9. Taxonomy (NCBI): domain Bacteria; kingdom Pseudomonadati; phylum Pseudomonadota; class Gammaproteobacteria; order Lysobacterales; family Lysobacteraceae; genus Lysobacter; species Lysobacter sp. P5_B9. The sequence goes on along the minus strand of NZ_JBFULP010000008.1, from coordinate 169,654 downwards.
GTCCAGCACGTGGCGCAGGCGGCGGCCATCGACTTCCTCTGGCAGCAGGTGGAGGAAGGCGGTGAAGTCCTGGTGTTCCAGCTTGCGCCCGACATCGAATTGCCACACCACCGGCCCCAGGCGATCGCCCAGCGACGCGATGCCGCCCAGGAAGTCCTCGACCTGTGCCCCGGTGTTGGCGAGCACGCGCGACTGCATGATCCGCATCGGCGCCTTGAGCGAGAACACGAAACCGTCGGGCGTTTCCGACGCCCACTTTTCGTAGACCGCGGGCCGCTGCGCGCCGTAATAGGTGCCGTTGATCTCGATCGCGCTGAGGTGGCGCGAGGCATATTCCAGTTCGCGCCGCTGCACCAGGCCGGGCGGATAGAAGTTGCTGCGCCAGGGCACGTAGTTCCAGCCACCGATGCCGACACGGATGCCGTCGATGGCGGGCACCGAGGTGCGCGACCAGTCATCGGGCAAGGCGGGTTTTCGGCTCATGCAGGCAGGGGACTTTGGGAGGGCCCGGGATGGTACCGCTGGATGTTGCTAATGGACGAACGGCGAAGTGGGGGCATTGCGGGCAAGGGCGGCCGCCACCCGGACGGGTCGGGCGGCGCCGCCCGACTGTGACAAGGACCTGGCGGCGTCCGTTCGTCCGCCCGACTGACCGACTGACCGACCACGGTAGGCCGGCGCGCGCCTTGCGACGCGCGCCGGCCCGGCGTGTCACTTGATCGGTTCGTCCAGCATCAGTTCGCGCGCGAACCGGCCCGGGGGCGAGCCGAACGACAGCAGCTTGTCGTGGTAGGCCTTGACGTTGAACTTGTCGCCTTCGCGCTTCTGCACTTCGTTGCGCAGGTCCATGTGCTCGCTGTAGCCGACGAAGTAGGTCGGCAGCTGGGCCGAGGTCAGCGACGCGCGCACCCACTTGCCGGCCGCTTCGCGCTCCTGCTGGAAGGCGGTGACGGTCATCAGCTTCATCGCGTCGTCGCGGCTCATGCCGTCGACGTGGATGGCCTGGTCGAGGATCGCGTTGGCCATCGCGCGCAGCGCCCACTTGCGCTGGATCAGCTGCATCAGCGGATCATTGTTCATGTAGCCCGCATCGGCCATGACCTTCTCGCCGTACATCGCCCAGCCCTCGATGAAGGAGCCCGAGCCCAGCACCGCGCGCAGCGTCGACGGGTACTTGTTGGAATGCCACAGCTGCAGGTAGTGGCCCGGCATCGCTTCGTGGATGCTCAGCTCGTGGATCGAACGGGTGTTGTATTCGCGCAGGAAGGAATCGACCTGCTCCTTGCTCCAGTCATCCGGGATCGGCGACACCGCGTAGAACGTATCCAGGCCCTTGTCCAGCGGGCCGGGCGAATCGCAGTAGGCCACGGACACGCCGCGCTGGAATTCCGGCATCAGGATGATCTGCACCGGCGCATCGGGCGCCGACACCAGCTGCTTCTCGCGCACGAACGCGGTCGCATCGGCGGTGGCCTGCTTGGCGAGTTCGACTACCTTGTCGCGTGCCGGGCGATCGGCGTAGGCAAGTTCGAGCGCGGCTTCGATCGCCTTCTGCTGCTGTTCGTCGCTCGGCGCGTCCGGCATCTCCGTGGGCGCGGTCGGCTTGCCGGCCAGTACCTTGCGGGCGATGTCGTACATCTCGGTGCGCGTCTGCTTGATCGCGGATTCGGCGCGGGTGCGGATTTCCTGGCGGGAGAGCGGCGAGTTCAGCGCGAAGGCGAGCTTCTCGTCGTACAGCTTCTGGCCGATGCGGAAGTCGCCCTTCGCACCGGGCACCAGGGTCTTGTCGAGCCAGGCCTGGTTCTCGGCAACGGCCTTCTTCAGCGTGGCCATCGCGGCATCCAGGCGGGTTCGGTCGGCGCCACTGAGTTCGCCCGCATGCGGGGCGATCATGTCGTCGATGATGCTGGTGACGCCGGCATTCTGCTTCTGCACCGTTTCGGCGTGGATCTTCGGCACGCGCGCCAAGTCGAGGTTCTCGCGCATCTGGGCGAACAGCGCGGGGATCTTCTCCATGCGCGCGGTGGCGGCCTTGAGGCGCTGCGGCATCGGTGCGAAGTCGCGCGCCATCAGCGTGTACAGCGCGCCGCCGGCGATGCCGTTGTAGACCTGCGGATCCCATGCCCAGCTCTGCAGCGTGTCCATCTGCCAGATGTCGTAGCGGATCTGGTTGCGCAGGATGGCGAGGTCGACCTGGTTCTCGCGCGAGAGCTTGCCGGCGTCGAGCGCATCGACCTCGGCCAGCATCTGCTTGCTGAAATCAGTGAACTTCTGGCGGCCGGCGGCGCTGAGGTCGTCGATGCGGTCGTCGAAGTCGTGCTTGCCGGTCTGGGTGGCGCTGACCGGCTGCTGTTCCAGCCAGCCGTCGAGCCAGCGCTTGGAGAGGTCGGCGAACTTCGCGTCGGCTTCGGCGGTGGACGCCTGCGTCGCCGCCGGCGTGGCGGTGGTAACGGGAGTTTCGTGCTTCTGGCAGGCGGCGGTGGAGATCAGGAGGGCGAGGGCGATCGACAGTGGGATCGCCGTTGGGACGGGACGCAGGCGCATGGTGGTCTCGGGCATCTCGGATGGAGTGGTCGGGTGTGCAGCGGAGCTGCGACGGCCGAGCATATCGCCATGCCCGCGGCGATGCGCGGGCCGCAGGTCCTGGTCTGGCGCGTCGCGGATGGTCGTACGGAAGGGACGAACGAAGCCGCGGTCTATTCGCTCCATTCCGCGTCGGACTCGAATTCGACGAGCACGTCGAGTTCGAATGCCAGCGCCTCCACCGCCTCCCGCACCTTGCCGGCAGTGGCGTTGTTGGGGGCGTCGATCTCCAGTTCGTGCACGCCGGGGCCCTGGTCGTCGGGCAGGCCGGCGGAGCTGGAGTCGTCGTCGTCCATGTGGTCCATGAGGTCGGCCACTTCTTCCACGTGCTCGATCCCTTCGATGCTCGCCAGCAGGTTGCCGATCGCGCGTGCATCGTCCTCGCTGCCGGTGATTCGCAAACGCAGTTGGGGCATGGCGCGGCCTTGTCCTGGTCTGGGCTGGGGCGCGGTCAGGCTAGGCGCCGGCGCGGCAAGGGTGCGTGACGGAGCGACCGGGCTTTGTCGAGCCGGAGCCGCTTCTATCTGCAGAATTTCCGGGGTCATGCGCTGCAAACAAAAAGGCCGCCTTCGGGCGGCCTTTCTGCTTCAGGAAACGCGGGCGTTATTTCTTCACGGGACGCACCGGCAGCGGCACGTTGCACAGATCGATATGCCCCGCGGGCCGCTTGTACCACTCGTCGCGGCGGTTGCGGCGCGCTTCCACCAGCTGGGTGAAGGCGGGCGTGTCCGTGCGCAGCAGCTCCAGCGGCACGCGGTCGTTTTCCGGTACCTCCGATGCAAGCCGGATCGCCTTGATCGCGGTGCGCTGTTCGGGCTTCTCGTAGAAACCGAGCGGACCGGTGCCGCGCGGCAGTACCGAGAGCAGTTCGATGCCCTGGACTACGCGGCCCACCACGGTGATGTTGCGGTCGAGCTGGCGCGGCGACTGGCCGGTCACGACGTACAACTCGGTGCCGTTGCTGGAATCGGCGGCGACGTCACGCCCCGCGCCGATGGCGCCGTAGCAATGCGCCAGCCACGTCTTGCCGGCCTGCGGATCGCGCGCGGCCGGGAAGCCCTCGGCGAAACCCACCTGCGGCGCCCAGCCGTCGCTGTCGGGCAGGCGATCGAACTTCACGCTTTTGCCCGTGCGTTCGAATTCCGCGGGCAGCTTGGCCTGGGCGGTGCCGAGCGGCTTCTTCTGCTGGTCGTCCTCGGCGGCATCGCCCCACTGCACGACGAAGTTGTCCTGCGAGCGGTTGATGCTCAGGCCGTTCCAATATCCTTCCTTCGCCAGCGTGCGGATGTTGGCGACATGCGCGGGGGCGAAGCCGGGGGCGAGTTCGATCACGACGCGGCCGGAGGCGAGATCGAGGTACAGCGTGTTGGCCGGATCGAGCGTGCGCCAGTCGGCCGCGTGGGTCGCGTCGAGGATCTCCTGCATCGATTTCGGCTTGGTGGCCTGCGCGCCGGGCGTCGCCGGTTCCGCTTTCCGTGCCGGCGCTTTCTGCGTCGAGGACCGGGTGGCCGGCTTCTTTGTCGGCTTGGCGGCTTGTGCGGTACAGGCCAGGCCGAGCATGGCGGACAGCAGGACTACGCGGTTGAAGTGCATGGAAGCTCCTAAGGGATCGCGAGGACGCCGCGACGGATCAAACCCGATTGTTCGAAATCATTATTCGAAGTCACGGCGGTAATTGCCGTGCATGAATTCACTGAATTCGACTTGGCCCGGGAAGCGGTTCTCGATGGTGAAGCGGTAGCCGTCGCCTGCGAAGTCGTAGCGGTAGCGCGCCTCGCCGCGTGGCGTCTTCTTCTCGAACAACAGCGTGTCGCCGTCCCAACGCCCACGGGCGGGTTCGGGCGGGAAACCCATGCTGTCGAACCACCACCACAGCACGTCACCACTGCCGGGTTCGATCAGGAAGACCCCGTGGCCGCGGAAGCAGACGCGGCCGTCTTTTTCTTCCTCGTACTCCTGGACCAGCGTCATGCCATCGAGGGCGACGCGGCAATGCGTGCGGCCGATCGCGGCGCCGCCTTCGCCCCAGGGCGAGGGTGCCAGTTGTTCGGGCCCTGACCAGCGGCCTTGCAGGCGGGAGAACAGGCGCTCGTGTTCGGCGCCAGGGCGCGGCATGTCCATCGTGGTGTTCTCCATCGTGGCGTTCTGGTGGGGACGGAGCGGCGAGGATACGGCGCCAGTCCCGCACATGACCAACGGCACCCCGTGACTAATGGCAGAGACGGTATAGCGAAGTTAGCAGTAGTGTTTGCTTCAAGTTACCGGACACACGCCATGACCCCGGATTCCCCCACGTTCGACAGCCACCTGCGCAAGTTCCAGAAGGAGCTCAGCGCCGGCACCGTGTCGCTGGCCCTGCTCGCCGTACTGGGCACGGCCGACGAACCCATGTACGGCTACCAGATCGCCAAGCGCCTGGAGCAGGAGGGCGAGGGCGTCCTCAGCGGCAAGCAGAGCGCGCTGTACCCCGTACTGCGCAACCTGGAGGGAAGCGGGCTGCTCGACAGCTTCGTCGAACCTTCCGTCTCCGGCCCGCCGCGCCGCTACTACCGCATTACCGAAGCCGGGCGCGAAGCCCTGCGCGGCTGGTCCGCCGCCTGGCGCGCCACCCGTGATTCCGTCGACGCAGTCCTTGGGGAAGCCAAATGAACGCCACCGCCTTGCCGACCACCATTCCCGACTACCTCGAGCAGCTGCGCCGCTCGCTGGCCGGCGCCGACCCGGCGCTGGTGCAGGACGCGCTGTACGACGCCGAGGAATACCTGCGTTCTGAGCTGACCGAGAACCCCGGCAAGTCCGAGGCCGAGGTGATCGCCGCCGTGGCCAGCAGCTATGGCGCGCCGGACGAAGTCGCCGACATCTATCGCGACACCGAAGTGAAGGTGCAGAGCGCGCTGCGCACGCCGACCACGCGGCCGGCCGTCGCCAACCGCTCGTGGATCAGCCGCTTCTTCGGCGTGATCGCCGAGCCGCGCACATATGCGGCGCTGTTCTACATGCTGCTGGCGCTGGCCACGGGCATCTTCTATTTCACCTGGGTCGTTACCGGCATCTCGCTGTCGGGCGGCCTCGCGGTGCTGATCATCGGCATTCCGTTCGTGATCCTGTACTTCGGTTCGATCCGCGTGTTGTCGCTGGTGGAAGGACGCATCGTCGAGGTGATGCTCGGCGAACGCATGCCGCGCCGGCCGCTGTACTCCACCCGCGGCAGGCCGTGGCTGGAACGCATCAAGGACCTGTTCACCGATCCGCGCACCTGGGCCACGCAGCTGTACTTCCTGCTGATGCTGCCGCTGGGCATCGCCTACTTCACGGTGGCGGTCACCGGGCTGGCGACGTCGCTGGGCCTGATCGCGGCACCAGTCGCCGCGCTGTTCGGCGGATTCAACGGCGGTCTGTGGATGGACGACGTCAACGTGATCGGCGTCGACGGCTGGTGGGCGCTGCCGCTGTGCTTCATCGTCGGTGTGGTGCTGCTGTTCGCCACGCTGCACCTGGCCCGCGCGATCGGCCACCTGCACGGGCAGCTGGCCAAGCACATGCTGGTGAAGACCTCGCAGTACGACTGAGCCGCGCCATCGCGGTAAACAAAAAGAGCCGGCAGCGATGCCGGCTCTTTTGCCTTGCGGAAGCGTGGGATCATTTCGCCGCGGTGCTCGTTCCGTCCTTGCCGCGATAACGTTCGAACCAGGCCAGGATCGCCGATGCCTTCGCCGCCGACTGCGACGGCCGCGCCGCGATGCCACCATGGCTCGCGCCCGGTACCTTGACCAGCGCAGTGGGAACGCCGCGCAGCTGCAACGCAGTGTAGTACTGCTCGGCTTCGCTCACCGGCGTGCGGTAATCCTCGGAGCCCACGACCACCAGCGTCGGCGTCTTCACGTTGCCGACCAGCGACAGTGGCGAACGCGCCCAGTAACCCTGCGGGTCTTCCCAGGGCAGCTTGTCGAACCAGTAGCTGTGGTAGTAGATCGCGCCGTCCGAAGTAAGCGCGAAGCTGGTCCAGTCGATCACCGGCTTCTGTGTCGCCGCCGCGCGGAAGCGGTCGTTCTTGCCGACGATCCAGGCGGTCAGCACGCCGCCGCCGGAACCACCGGTGACGAACAGGTTGTCGCTGTCCACGAAACCCTTGGCGATCGCCGCATCGACCGCGCTCATCAGATCGTCGTAGTCGTGGCCCGGATACGCCTTGTCGATCTGGTTGGCGAAATCCTCGCCGTATGACGTCGAGCCGCGCGGGTTCACGTACACCACGACATAGCCGGCCGCGGCGTAGAGCTGGTCGTCGGTCGAGAACGCCGGGCCGTAGGCCGCGAACGGACCGCCATGGATCTCCAGGACCAGCGGATACCTGCGCGACGCATCGAAGTTGGGCGGCGTCACCATCCACGCATCGACTTCGCGACCGTCGAAGGCCTTCACCGGCAACGGCTGCACGTCGCCGAGCGTCTTCGCCGCCAGCAGGCTCTCGTTGAGGTGGGTGAGGCGCCGCGCCTTGCCGCCGCGCACCACCGCCACGTCGGAGGGGCGCAGCGGGGTGCCGCTGGTGATGGCCAGCGTGCCGTCGCGCGCCACGCTGTATTCGCCACCGCTGTAGGGCCGGTCGAGTCCGCTGCCGGTCAATCCTTCCGCGACCGTGCGCACCGAACCGTCCAGGCCGACGCGTGCCACGCGCACGCTGCCATGGTCGTCGTAGTCGACGAAGACCGAACGCCCGTCGCCGGACCACACCGGATCGCCGACGCTGCGGTCAAGGTTGCCGGTCAGCACGCGCGCGTTGCGGCCATCGCTGTCCATCACGTACAGGCGCGTGTTCTGGTAACCCAGGCGGCGGTCGTCGAAGCCGAGGTAGGCGATGCGCTTGCCATCGGGCGACACCACCGGCGATCCATCCGGCCCGTTGCGGTCGGTGAGCGTGCGGATGCTGTTGTCGGCGAGCGTCACGACGTGCACGTCGGTGTCGACCGCCTGCCGCTCCCAATCCTTCGAAAGGTTGCCGCTGAACACGATCGCCTTGCCATCGGGTGTCCACGACAGCGGACCCGCGGCGTTGTGCTGGCCGAAGGTGACCTGCGTCGGTGCGCCACCCTCCGCCGGTACCCAGAAGATGTGCTCGAAGCCGGGCTTGGCGTAACCGTCGCCGTCGTTGCGATACGTGACGGCGTCGATCACCTGCAGCGGTTCGGCCCATTGCGCGCCCTCGGGCTTCGCCGGCGCCTTGCCCAGCGAGGCGCCTTCGGCGGGAACGAACATCGAATAGGCGATGCGGTTGCCATCGGGCGACCACTCGATGCCCGACGGCGTCTCCGGCAGGCCGGTGACGCGCGCCGCTGCGCCCGTCTTCATCCAGCGCACGTAGAGCTGCGCGCCGCCGCCATCGGAGGTGGACACGTAGGCCAGCCGCGAGCCGTCGCGCGACCAGCGCGGCTGCATGTGCGATCCCGTGCCCGCGATCAGGGGCGCCTGCGTGCCGCTGGCCACGTCGATCAGCCAGATCGCCGAACGCGCGCGGTCGGTCATGACGTCGTTGGAACGGCGCACATAGGCGATGGTGCGTCCGTCGGGACTGATCTGTGGATCGGTGGCGACTTCCAGCGAGAACAGGTCCTGGCCGGTCAGCAGGCGCGATGGCCCCTCGGCGGTGGCGGCGAAAGCGGGTGCATGGGCGAAAAGGGCGAGGGTCAGCAGCGCGGCTGATGGCTTCATGATGGGCTCCGGGACAAGGAGCCCATGGTTCAACCTTTACGCGGCGCGGACAACATGACCGTTGGGCTCTCCCCCGCAAGCGGGGGAGGGAGTAGCCAGCAGGGCGCGAACGAAACAACCTATTGAAACTGCTAGGCCCGGTGGGCCAGCCCCGCTTACGTGGCGTGGATGCCTGTTGCTTCAGCTCGCCGCGTACTGCGCGATGAAGTCGCGCACCTGCGGATACACTTGCGTGCGCCAGCGGCGGCCGCTGAAGATGCCGTAGTGGCCGGCGCCTTCGACGGTCAGGTGGCGATGGTCTTCCGGCGCGATGCCCGTGCACAGCGCATGCGCGGCGCGGGTCTGGCCCTGGCCGGAGATGTCGTCGAGCTCGCCCTCGATCGTCATGATCGCCGTGCCATGGATCGCACCGGGATCCACGCGCTCGCCACGCACCACCCATTCGCCCTTCGGCAGCAGGTGGCGCTGGAACACGACGTCGACGGTCTCCAGGTAGTACTCGGCCGGCATGTCGAGCACGGCGTTGTACTCGTCGTAGAAGCGGCGGTGCGAATCGGCGTCCTCGAGGTCGCCCTTCACCAGGTCCTGGTAGAAATCCCAGTGCGACTGGAAATGGCGTTCCGGATTCATCGCCATGAAGCCGCCGTGCTGCAGGAAGCCGGGATATACGCGGCGGTTGTGGCCGGGGTAGTTCGGCGGCACGGCGTGGACGAGGTTGGCCTCGAACCACCACAGCGGCTTGTGCGTGGCGAGGTCGTTGACCTTGGTCGGATTCTCGCGCGTGTCGATAGGCCCGCCGAACATCACCAGCGAACGTGGCGTCTTCTCGCCACGCGAAGCCATCAGCGACACCGCCGCCATCGTCGGCACGGTCGGCTGGCACACGCTGATCACGTGCAGGTTGTCGGCGCCGATCGTGCGGATGAATTCCTCGATGTAGGCGACGTAGTCGTCGAGGTGGAAGGCGCCTTCCTCGAGCGGCACCATGCGCGCGTCGACCCAGTCGGTGATGTAGACCTTGTGGTCGCGCAGCAGCGTCTTGACCGTGTCGCGCAGCAGCGTGGCGTGGTGGCCCGACAGCGGCGCGACGACCAGCACGGACGGATCGTCCTTGAAGTCGGCGATGTTGCCGGCGTCGTCGGCGAAGCGCTTGAAGCGGAGCAGGCGGCAGAACGGCTTCTTCAGCACCTCGCGCTCGACCACCGGATGGTTCTTGCCGTCCTTCTCGATCGAATGGATGCCGAACTCGGGCTTCTCGTAGTCCTTGCCGATGCGATACATCAGCTCGTAGCCGGCGGACAGGCGCGAAGCGCCCGGCAACGACGACAACCAGCTGCCCGACGCGCCGAACATGCGCGAATTGGCCTCGGCCCAGTAGTTCCACGGCTGCATCCAGGCGCGGCCGAGTTCGTGCAGGTGGTAAAGCAGCATTCGCGGAAGGGCCCCTGACCCTGGGAACGGCGCGTTCGAAACGCCATGACGCGCCGCAGCATAGCCGATGGTGGCGACTGGTTTGTGAAGCGTGTCGCGGTTTCCGGGTTGCGCCGCCGGTGGTGGCTTATTGGGTTTCCAGCGCGGTCGCATGGTCGCGCAGCGCGGGCGACAGCCACAGGTGCGAGCCGACCTGGGTGAAGCCGAGTTTGCCGAAGCGCTGGCGATAGAACTTCGCCGGACGGTTGCGGAAGTCGTGCTCGTCGCCCTCGGCGCCGTCTTCGCGCGCGAAGGTTTCGAGGAAGGCGACGCCGCCGCACAACTCGGCCAGGCCCGGCAGGCCGCGGTCGAGTTCGCGCGTGTCGAGGTAGTGCATGACGTCGCTGCACACCAGCAGGTCCACCGGCGGGCACGGGCGCAGCAGGGCGAAGTCGCCGAAGCCCGCCAGGTGCAGGTTGCGGCGCGCGCCGAAGCGGCGGATCGCGTACTCGCTGCTGTCGAAGCCGAGATACCGGGCCTTCGGTCGCAGCTTGAGCAAGGGCGCGCGCCACACGCCTTCGCCACAACCGATGTCGAGCACGGTGCGCAGCGGGCGCTCGAGGAAGTATTCGGCGCTCGTCACCGCCATCGCCACCTTGCGGGCGAGCCGCGCGCTGTCGCCGATGCCGCGCTGCCGGTACCAGTTATCGAAGTAGCGTTGGTCGTAGACCTTGGACATGGGCGGGGTCGAGTGATGGATTCGAGTGATGGGAAGTGGTGAGGGGATCACAGGGCGGTTTGCGCGCGCCGCATGTCATCCTATCGCCATCGTCAGCGGAGCCTGCCAATGCAAGCCTATCTCTGGATCAAGACCGCCCACGTCGTGTTCGTCATGGCGTGGATGGGGGGAGTGTTCTATCTGCCGCGCATCCTGGTGAACCTCGCCGAGGCCGGGAACGAGCCGGGGGTGCGCGCGCGCCTGCTGCTGATGGGGCGGCGACTGTACCGCTTCGGCCACATCATGTTCGGGCTGGCGCTCCTCTTCGGCCTGCTGATGTGGCAGGGATACCGCGTGTTCGGCGATGCCTTGCCGCAGATGTTCGCGACCGGCGGCTGGCTGCACGCGAAGCTGACGCTGGTGGCGGCAATGCTGGCGTACTACATCGTTGCCGGCCGCTGGTTGAAGGGTGTCGAGGCCGGCCGGCCCTTGCCGTCGTCGCGCGCGCTGCGCTGGTTCAATGAACTGCCCGTGCTGCTGCTCGTGGCGATCGTCTATCTCGTGATCGCCAAGCCGTTCTGATTTCCCGAGTGCTCCCCGCGGGCGCGGGGATCAACGGGACTTGAACGCCTCCGGCTTCGGCAACACCACCGGCACGCCGTTGCCGTCGCAATCACCGGCCGTGCACAGCCTCGCGCGCAAGGCCGGCATCGCCTGCAGCATGAAGTGGAAGATCGTGTTCTGCTCCACGCTGCCGCGCACGGCATCGCTGCCCGGGCCGCGTGCCCAGATGCCGACATCCTCGCCGCCGTGCGATTCCTGGGTGAACGGCGCGATCGCTTCCTGCAGGTAATCGGGGTCGGTGGTGTCGACGTTGGTCAGGTCGGGACGGCCGATCGCCGGCTTGATCCTGCGCGGCTCGTGCGGATTGCGCTTTGCGCCCGCGGGCTGCACGTCGCTTTCGCCGGTGTAGCCGGGGCCATTGGCGTAGTTGAGCGTGGTGTAGGGGAGGCCAAGCAGATCGCGTGCATACGCGTCCTTGCCTTCCTCCTCGCCAGTGCTGCCACGGACCTTGCCGAGGATCGGGTTGCCGCGTTCGGGATAGCCGGAAAAGCTCAGCGTGTGGGCGTGGTCGGCGGTGACCAGGATCAGCGTGTCATTGGCAGACGTCAGTTCCGTGGCGGTGCGCACCGCATCGCTCAGCGCGATCGTCTCGTCGAGCGCGCGGTAGGCGTTGCCGTTGTGGTGGGCATGGTCGATGCGCCCGCCTTCGACCAGCAGCACGAAACCCTTGTCGTTGCGTTGCAGGCGGGTGATCGCGGCGCGCGTCATCTCGGCCAGCGAAGGCTCGCCGCCACGGTCCTGCGGCCGATCGTGTTCGTAACGCATGTGGCTGGGCTCGAACAGGCCAAGCACCGGCTGGTCGCCCGGCGCCGCCGCGAGCTGCTGTGCGTTCCACACGTAGGCGCCCTGCGGATGGCGCTGGCGCCAGAGCGCGATGAGGTCGCGCCCGTCCTTGCGCAGGCCGCGCGTATCGGGATATTCGGGATCGGCCTGCGTGTCCGGCATGAAGTTGGCGCGGCCGCCGCCCATCAGCACGTCCGGACCGCTGCCGTATGGCGATTCGATCAGCTGTCGCGCGATGTCCGTGCAGCCACCCGTGGGATCGCCATAGCGCGTCATCGCCGCGTCGCTCTCCCAGTTGCGGTGCGCGGAATGGGTGAAGGTCGCGCCCGGCGTCGCATGGGTGACTCGCGTGGTGGTGACCACACCCGTCGCCAGGCCGCTGCTGGCGGCGAGTTCCCACAGCGTCAGCACCGGTGTCTTCAATGCCGCCGCACAGTCGCCGAGTTTGGCTTCCTGGCCGATGCTGAGCACGCCGGCACGTGTCTTCACGCCGGTGGCCATCGCCGACATGGTGCCGGCCGAATCCGGCGTCTGCGAGTCGGTGTTGTAGGTCCGGCTCAGGGCCGTGGCGGGGAAGTTCTCCCAGCTCAGGCGGTTCTCCTCGCCCGGTGCGCCTTTGCGCTGGCCTTCGAGGATGCGCGCCGCCGCCACGGTGGTGAGGCTCATGCCGTCGCCGACGAACAGGATCACGTTCTTCGCGTGCCCGCCCATCGCGCCGCGTTGGGCCGCCTGCGCGGCGCCGTCGCGGAACCACCAGGCCGGGGTTTCGCCATCGGGACGCTTGATCGCCGGCACCTCCACCGTGAACGGCCCGCTGGCAGACGCGCGTGGCGCGGTGCTGGCGCAGGCCCCGAGCAGGGTGGAAGCCAGGGCAATGCCGAGGACGCGCGAGGAAAGCATGAAAACCTGCCGTGACCGGGTGAATGGGGAATCGCGGATTATGCCAAGCCGATCGCGCGGGATTTCGTGGCCGGCTTTGCGCAAACGGGTGGGCGGAGAGGGCGCCCACGCACATTCCGGTTTGGAACAACGGTTTGCATTCATGGCTCGCCAGCCCGCGCCGGCCTCGGCTATGTTGCGGGCTTGAGTTGCGGCCTTGGGTCGTGGGCCAACCCGGTCCGGCCGGCGCAATGGAGATTTTCCGGATGATGAAGGTGGTTTCCGGCTGGCTGCGGATTCCGTTCTGGCAGCGCGTGGTGCTCGGCTTCGTCCTGGGCGCGCTGGCGGGCTGGCTGTTGGGCCAGGATGCGGCGACGTGGTTTGGTCCGCTGGGCGACGTCTACGTCAACCTGATCAAGATGATCGCAGTGCCGCTGGTGTTCTTTGCGGTCATCAACGCGGTCAGCGCGCTGCATGGGCAGAAGTCGATCGCCGCACTCGGCGGACGTACCTTCCTGTGGTTTGCGATCACCGCCGTGCTGGCGGTCGGCGTTGGCCTGCTCGCGGGCTGGGTGGTGAAGCCGGGTGTCGGCGTCAATGTCGGCACCCTGAAGATGGCGTCCGACTACGTCCCCAAGAACCCGCCCGGCGTGCTCGACGTGCTGTTCAACATCGTGCCGTCCAATCCCATCGCGGCGATGGCGGGTGCCGATACCGCCAAGACCGCCGACGGCATGAAGGTGCTGGTGCCGCGCAACGGCACGGTGCTGCAGGTGATCTTCTTCGCCGGCCTGATCGGCTTCGCCTTCGTCAAGCTGGGCGAGCGGACCGCACACCTGCGCCGGCTGTGCGGCGAGGCCAGCGAGACGATGATCCAGGTCACCCGCTTCGTGCTGGAATTCACGCCGCTGGGTACGTTCGGGCTGATCGCCGCGCTGGTGGGCGGCTATGGTTTCGAGCAGCTCAAGCCGCTGGCGAGTTTCGTCGTCGCCCTGTACGCGGCCTGCGCGTTCCACATCGTGGTGGTGTACAGCGGCCTGCTGCTGGCGCACGGCTTGAATCCGATCCGCTTCTTCCGTGGCGCCGCGCCCGCGATGCAGGTGGGGTTCGTCGCTTCATCGAGCTTCGCCGCGATGCCGGTGTCGCTGCGCAGCGTGGTCCACAACCACGGCGTCGACAGCGACTACGCCGCTTTCGCCGTCCCGCTCGGCGCCAGCATCAAGATGGACGGTTGCGGCGCGATCTATCCGGCGCTGGCGGCGGTGTTCATCGCGCAATACGCGGGCATCGACCTCACGTTCGACAAGTACCTGATCATCGCGCTGGCATCGGTGCTGGGCAGTTTCGGTACCGCCGGCGTACCCGGCACCGCGGTGATCATGGCGACGGTGGTGCTCAGCGCCGCCGGCCTCCCGCTGGAAGCGATCGGCTACCTGTACGCCATCGACCGCGTCCTCGACATGATGCGCACGATGACCAACGTGACCGGCCAGATGCTGGTGCCAGTGCTGGTGGCGAAGGAAACCGGATTGCTCGACCGCGAACTGTACGCAGCCGCTTCGAGCAACGTCGGCGTGGCCGAGGGCGAAATGGCGGAGATCCGCAGCGACGCCACTGGCTAACCACTCCGCATCGCGAACCTCACACATTCTTTTCATGCCCGCGCAGCAAGATATGCGGGCATGACACCCGGATGGCGGAGCGGTGGCGATGGCCGAAGAAAACATCCAGCTGGTCGAACAGTTTCCCGGCGCCGACGATTACTGCCGGTTGCGCAGCGCCGCCGGCATGTCGCCCAAGACGATCGAGGCCGCGCGCAAGGGGCTTCCCAACACGCTGTATGGCGTGAGCCTGCGCCACGACGATGAGGTGATCGGGATGGGGCGCATCATCGGCGATGGCGGCTGCTTCTACACCGTCGTCGATATCGCGGTGGCACCGCCATTCCAGGGGCGTGGGCTGGGCAAGCGGATCATGACCGCGCTCGACGAGTGGCTGCGCGCGAACGCGGAGCCTTCGGCCTACGTCACCCTCGTCGCCGATGGCGAAGCCCGCCACCTGTATGCCAGGTACGGTTTCGTCGAGACGGCGCCGGCATCGGTCAACATGGAATATCTCGTAGCCTCGAACCCGGCTGACTAGGCCTTCGGCGCGATCACGCGCGCGAGAACCTCCACGACAGCATGCGTCCGTCGCGATACGGCATCACGCCGTGGAACGGGCGCGGATCGTCGTCGAACACCAGCGGCAGGAACTGGCGGTCGCCTTCCCACATCGGCAGGTCGTGCAGGCGCTCGCGTGGCACCCACTCCAGCGTGCCTTCGGCATTGCTTTCGAAAGGGGTGCCGGTGAAGCGGGTGATGAGAAACACGAAGCCGAGCCAGTCCTCGCCCTGCTTGCCGAAACCGGGCCAGCTGATCGTGCCGCGCAGCGACAGGTCGACGCAGTCGATGCCGGCTTCTTCGTGGATCTCGCGACGCATGCCGGCGAGCACGTCCTCGTCCGGTTCGATCTTGCCGCCCAGGCCGTTGTACTTGCCGAGCTGGTGGTCGTCGGGGCGTGCGTTGCGATGGACCATCAGCACTTCGCGTCCATCCGCGGACAGCACGTAGCCGAGCGTGGCGACGATCGGGGTGTAGGGCATTACGGTCGTTCCTTGCGTTGCGTCGCCAGCTGCGCGTCGAACCGCGCTTCGGCCTTGTCGGCATAGTCGCGGCAGGTGACGGGCGCGGGATGCGGCGTGGTGGTATTGGCGGGCGTCCAGCCGCTCGCATCCGGGTGCGGCGTGATCAGCACGTCACAAGGCAGCGCGCGCACCGTCGCGAAGCCGCGGCGGTAGTCGTCGACGATGCGGGGATAGCGCGGATTGTCGACCAGCTGGTAGCCCGGCGCGCTCAGGCTGTCGGCATAGGCGATGTCCAGCGGCTTGCCGTTGCGCGTGTCGCGCCAGGTCCAGCTCAGGCTGCCGGGCGTGTGGCCCGGCGTGTAATGCGCAACGAAGCGCAGGCCGCCCAGCTCGACGGATTCGCCATCCATCACCAGGCGGTCCGCCTGCACCGGCGGATACAGGATGCCGTCGCCGAAATGCAGGTCATTGCTGCCGCCGCGCGCCAGCAGCACGGCGGATTCGGCATTGCTGACCACGCGCGCGCCAGTGGCCCGCTTGATCGCGGCGATCGGCCCGGCGTGGTCGCCGTGCGCGTGGCTGTGCAGGATCAGCTTGAGTTCCTGCGGTTGCACGCGCAGGTCGCGCATCCGTTGCAGCAGCATGTCCGCCGCCTGCGGCAGGCCGCCATCGATCAGCACCGCGCCTTCCGGCGTGCGGATCAGCAGGGCGCTCAGGCCCTGCGTGCCGATGTACCAGGTGTGGTCGGCGAGTTGGAACGGTGCGATCGGCTGGCGCCAGGCATCGTCGGTTTCGTAACGGCTCCATTGCGGCAGCACCGGGTCGGCGGCGTGGGCGATCGATGTGATGGCAAGCAGGGAAGCGACGAGCGCGAATCGATGCATCGTGGGGGCGTGCGAAACCGGGGCGCGACAGTGTCGGCGATCGCGCACGGCCGGGCCAGTGCGCGATCCGGCGCAGGCGGCGTCAGGGCGATGTGCGCGGTGTCGCCAGGCGCGCGGCCAGCCAGACCAGCGACAGTGGCAGCAGGACGCCGGCGACCGTCATCCACAGCGGATAGGCAATCAGCATGCGCTTGGCGAACACGATGACGACGACCAGCGTGCCGATGACCAGCGCGGCCGCCCGGCGATGCCGCGCGATGCGTGCCGCGATCCAGCCGCCGAGGAAGGCGGCCAGCGACCACCCTGCCAGCACGATCAGCATCACCGGCGTCGGAGCGGCGGCGACATGGGCCGCCAGCGCCTGTGGGTCGCGCAGGTCGATGCCCGGCGGCGGGTGGTGCAAGAACATGCTGGCGAATTCGCACAGCGTGATCGTGAGCCACGCGACAACCAGTCCCGCCAGAACGCCGAGGATCGTACGCCCCATGCCTGCTTCCTCCCCAATGTTGGCGGAAGCATCGCCCACGCCCACGGGACGTCGCAAGGTGCACACTTGCACGTCTCATTCCTGGAGTCGGCCATGAGCGGAACCCAGCGCGAACTCACCATGCGTTTCCTGGCCGAGCCCCTCGACGTCAACTACGGTGGCAAGGTCCACGGCGGCGTGGTGATGAAATGGATCGACCAGGCCGGCTATGCCGCGGCGGTGGGCTGGAGCGGCCACTACAGCGTGACGGTCGCCGTCGGCGGGATCCGGTTCGTCGCGCCGATCCTGATCAGCGATCTGGTGGCGGTGCGCGCCAAGCTCATCCATACCGGCACCACCAGCATGCACTTCTCCATCGACGTCAGCGCCCGCGACCCCATGGGCGGAGAGACGCGCCTGTGCACGCATTGCGTGATCGTGTTCGTGGCGATGGACGCCAACGGCAAGGCCACGCCCGTGCCGCCCCTGCAGATGGCCAGCGATGAAGACAAGCGCCTGGCCGAGTACGCACTCAAGGTGATGGAGCTGAGCAAGGGCATCGAAGCCACGATCGAGCACTTCCGCGATCCCGGCTGACGCGGATAAGAAGCCGTGGAAATGAAAAAACCGCCCCGAAGGCGGCCTTGATCTCTTGCGTCGGGCGGATCAGCCGCCGCTGGTATTCACGCGCCGTGCCTGCACGAAACGCCCGCTCCAGTAACCCTCTTCGAGGCTCGAGACCGTGACGTCCTTGCCGGTACGCGGGGCATGGACGAAGCGGCCGTCGCCGAGGTAGATGCCGACGTGGTTCACGCGGCCCTTGCGACCGAAGAAGACCAGGTCGCCGGCGACCAGCTTGGCGCGGTCGGTGACGAGTTCGCCGTTCTTGGCCATGTCGCGGGACACGCGCGGCAGTTCGATGCCCAGCGCATTGCGGAAGACGTAGCCGACCAGGCCGCTGCAGTCGAAACCTTTGTTTGGATCGGTGCCGCCCCAGCGGTACGGCGTGCCGAGCAGGGCGAGCGCCTTCTGCAGCACGCTCTTGACCTTGCTGTCGTCGCCGATGGGCGTGCCGATGGCTTCGGCGGGCAGTTCCAGCGCAGCCGCCGGGTTCAACAGGCGATTGGCGCCTGCCACCAGGTCGAGCGCGCGGCCGGACAGCGAGGAAGCGGTGTCGGTCGCGACCGACGTCTGGTGCTTGACGGGGAACGGCGCAGCATCGTCCACCGGTGCCGCGAAGGCCGACAACGCCGGGGCGGAGAGCGCCAGCGCAAGCGACAAACGCAACAAAACCCGGGCAAGCCGGGAAGGGGTGGTACCAGCAGGGCGGCCGAACTCTGGCGTCACGCAGTCATCGCGATTCACAAACTGGTGGCGATCATGCCTACCCGACCGGGTGATGTTGTTCAGAAGATGTTATAGATTCGTTAAATCTGCCGTCAAAGTTGGCAAAAACGGCCGCTGGTCAGTTGAGGACCCGCTTGGCCCCGCTGTAGTGGTCGCGCCAGTACGGCCCGTCCAGATAGTCCAGCCGCACGGTGCCGCCCGTGCTGGGGGCATGGACGAAACGGCCTTCCCCCACGTAGATGCCGACATGGCTGACGCTGCCGCCGGAGCCAAAAAACACCAGGTCCGCCGCCGCGAGCCGCTCCGGGGCGATCCGTGGCCCCTGCCATGCGGCGAGGTCCCCCGAGGTGCGCGGCAGACGCAGGTCGAGCATGTCCCGGTAGACGTAATTGACGAGCCCGCTGCAGTCGAAGCCGGTGTCGGGGGTATTGCCGCCATAGCGATAGGGCGTGCCCACCAGGCTGATCGCCCGCATCAGCACCGCATTGGCGCGGACCGGATCGGCCGGGGCCACCAATGGCCAGGAACGATGTGCCGGCAGTGGCTGGCGCACCAGCTTGTCGCCGCCACAGCCCGCAAGCATCAACCCCAGCCACATTAATAAGAGAAGCGGTCCATGCGCTGGCATGGCGCCGGGGTTGCCGGGATAATGCGCGACTCCCTTGGCAGGGCTCGGAATATTCGTCTTCACGAACCGAAGCTTGGCCGTTCCCGCCGCAGCCGACAAGGCGCGGCAGCTCTCGGCCACAGCCGTGGCCCACCACCGAGTCAAGCAATGAAGATCGAGAAAGACCGCGTCGTCAGCTTCCACTACACCGTCAGCGAGCAGGGCCAGGAGTCGCTGGAAAGCTCCGAAGGCCGCGATCCGCTGGTGATCCTGGTCGGCCACGGCAACATCATTCCGGGCCTGGAAACCGCGATGGATGGCCGCGAAGCGGGCGACAAGTTCGAGGTCGACGTGGCCGCCGCCGATGCCTATGGCGAGAAGCGCGATGGCCTGAGCCAGCGCATCCCGAAGAAGCACTTCGGCAATCAGCGCCTTGAGCCGGGCATGCAGGTCATCCTGCAGACCAACTTCGGCCCGCGCGCCGTGACCATCCAGAAGGTCGGCATGAGCGTGGTCGACGTCGACCTCAACCACCCGATGGCGGGCAAGAACCTGCATTTCGCCATCGAGATCGTCGACGTGCGCGAAGCCTCGGCCGAGGAAGTCGAGCACGGCCACGTGCATGGCGAAGGCGGTCACCACCACTGAGTGCCGGCGCAATCCGGTTTTCCACGATGGTGTTCTCCACGACGGCCCGCGCATGCGGGCCGTTGTCGTTTCTGCCGCCGCGACACCGCTCAGTCGCGTCCATGGTGTAATCGCCCGCACTTCAATGCGGGGACCCCGATGAGCCGGATTGTCCAGATCGTGTCTTCCATCGGCGTGTTCTCCGTTGGCGTGCTAACCGCTGGCGCGCTGACCCTTGCAGGTTGCGGCACATCGCCGCCGCAGCCCGCGGCGCTGGCGCACTACGACCTGCTGATTCGCAACGGGCTGGTCTACGACGGCAGCGGGACCCCGCCGCGACGCGTCGACATCGGGGTGCGCGGCGATCGGGTCGCGGCGCTGCTGCCTGCGGGAAGTCCTGCCGAGGCGGCGCAGGTGCTCGATGCCAAGGGCCAGGCGGTCGCGCCGGGTTTCATCAACGTGCTGAGCTGGGCGAACGAATCGCTTATCGCCGACGGGCGCGGCGTGAGCGATACCAAACAAGGCGTGACGCTGGAGATCTTCGGCGAGGGCTGGTCGATGGGGCCGCTCAATCCGGAGATGAAAGCCGAGATGCTGCGCCAACAGGGCGACATCCGGTATCCGATCGAGTGGACCACGCTGGGCAATTACCTGGATTACCTGCAGCGGCGCGGCATCACGCCCAACATCGCCTCGTTCGTCGGTGCGACCACGGTGCGGATACATGAACTGGGCGAAGGCGACATACAGCCCACGCCCGTGCAGCTGGCTCGCATGCAGGACCAGGTGCGCGCCGCGATGCATGAAGGCGCGCTCGGGATCGGCGCCTCGATCATCTATGCACCGGCTTCCTACGCGAAGACCACGGAGCTCACCGCGCTGGCCAACGCTGCCGCCGAGTCCGGCGGTGGTTACGTCGCCCACATGCGCAGCGAAGCCAACGGCTTGCAGGACGCGCTCGACGAGACCATTGGCATCGCCCGCGCGACGAAGCAGCACACCGAGGTCTACCACCTCAAGGCCGCAGGCGAGCGGAACTGGCCGAAGATGGCGCAGGCCATTGCCAGCATCGACGGCGCGCGTGCGCAGGGGCTCGATGTCGCGGCCGACATGTATGCCTACACCGCGGGTGCGACCGGACTGGATGCGAGCATTCCGCCGTGGGTGCAGGCCGGTGGCCGCGAGGCGATGAACCAGCGGCTGCGCGATCCGAAGACGCGCGCCCGTGTCATCGCCGACATGAAGGACCCCAACGCCGGGTGGGAAAACCTGCGCCTGCAGGCCGGCTCACCCGAGCGCGTGCTGTTCATCGGCTTCAAGTCGGAAAAGCTCAAGCCGTTGATCGGCCGCACGCTGGCCCAGGTCGCGGCGCAGCGTGGCACCCCGGTCGAGGACACCGTGCTGGACCTGATGCTCGAGGACGACTCGCGCGTCGACACCGCCTATTTCCTGATGAGCGAGGACAACGTCGAACTCGGCCTGCGCCAGCCCTGGGTCAGCCTGGGGTCGGATGCGGAGTCGTCGGCTCCGGAGGGCGTCTTCCTCAAGTCCAGCACGCATCCGCGTGCCTACGGCAACTTCGCCCGCTTCCTCGGCCATTACGTGCGCGAGCGCAGGTTGATGCCGGTGGAGGAAGCCATCCGCCGCCTCACCCGCCTACCTGCCAGCAACTGGAAGTTGCGCGATCGTGGCTGCCTGGATCCGGGTTGCCACGCCGACCTGGTGGTGTTCGATCCGGCCACGATCAGCGACCACTCGACGTTCGAAAAGCCAATGGTATTTGCGACCGGAGTGAGCGATGTCTTCGTCAACGGCGTGCAGGTCTTGCGCGCTGGCGAACACACCGGCGCCACGCCCGGGCAGGTCGTGCGCGGGCCGGGATGGACGGGCTGGGCCGGCGCGACGAAGTAGCCCTGGCTGCCCAAAGCTCTGGACACCCCAAAAGAAAACGGCCCGCATGCGCGGGCCGTTTTGTGTTGCGCGATGCTTCGCTCAGTTCTGGAACGGGTTGTTCTCGGCGAAGTATTCGTGGTTGTCGGCGTTGTCCAGCGCGTTGGTCGGGTTGGTGATGGCGAGGTTCTTGGCCCCGGCCTGCCCATAGACCCAGTCGTTGGTGCCAGCCACGACGGTGAAGTGGCTCATTTCGTGGATCAGCGTACCGGCCTTGGAGTCGGTGCCCACCGCCGGTGCCGGCCAGAAGGCGCGGCAGACGAAGATCTCGTACGCCGAGTTCGGGAACACATGGGCGTACTCGCTGCCGTTGCAACCGCAGTTGATCTTGATCTGGCCGCCGCTCTGGTCCATCGCGCCATCGATCGAGACGTAGTGCTGGTTCGCGGTGGAGTAGCGCGCCGACGTGTAGGCGCCGAACCAGGTGGTGTAGCGCGCGCCGACCGTGCCGCCGTTCAGATAGCCCTTGGCGTTTTCGGTATAGGTGCGGGCGTCGACCACGGCCTGGCCGGCCTGGCTGATCTGCGTGGTCGAGCAACCGACGAAGGTGACGCCGTTGACGACCGTGCCACCGCCAGACGGCGGCTTCTTCATGATCTGGCTGCCGCCCTTGGCGAGCATGTCGGTACCGTCGACCCACAGGCGCAGCGGCGCTGACTGGATGGTCATCGGCAGGCCGTTGTCGTGCTTGAGCATTTCGCCGTTCGACAGCGAGGCGTGCTGCAGGGGCGACAGCAGGGTGACGACGTAGTCGCCGCTCTTGGACATGTCATAGCTGCCCGAGAGGTCGATGGTGGTGCGCAGGGTTTCGCCTGCACGCAGGATCGCGAAGTCCTCGGCCTTGGGCAGGCCGCGCTTGGCCATCGAGCCTTCGTACTGCACCGGCTCGCCGTTACGGCTGACCTGGAACAGCTTGGCTTCCATCGCATCGGATGGCAGTTCCCACTTCGGCACGCGCACGGTGTGGTTGCTGGTATTGGTAACAGTGACTTCGACCGCGCCCAGGAAGCCGCCACTGGACGCCTGCGCGGCGACGAGGCTGACGCGCAGCGGATTGGCCTTCGCCGATGGCTGGGCGGATGCCGCAGCGGCAATGGTGCCCACGAGTACGGCGGAGCAGGAAACGACGCTGATCAGTTTCATTCCGGTTTTCCTCTGGTTACGGGGGCTGCAGTTGCTCGGAAATGGCCCGCAACCGCGGGCCATCCGTGACGCCTGGATCAGTTGACCGCCGTCGCACTCCATGCGCGGGCCACGGTCTGGTATTCGACGGACGTCGCGCCATACAGGTCGGCCGCCGCCTGCAGGGTCGCGGCACGCGCCTGCGGGTAGGTCGTGCCCGAGGTGAAGTACAGGTCCATCGCGCGGTACCAGATCGCCGCGGTCTTGGCGCGGCCGATGCCGGCGATGGTGGTGTCGCCATTGCATACCAGCGACGACGCGGTCAGGTTGTAGCTCGTGCCCGAACCGAAGCCCGCCGGCACCACCGCACCTTCCGACAGCAGGTAGGCGAAGCGGTTCGCCACGCCCGAGGTGTAGTGCGGGTCGTTGCGGCGGCTGAAGCCCTTGGACGGATAGCAGACGAATGAACCGCCATCGAGGTCCTGCTTGAACATCTGGCGCAGCGCCTTGGTGCCGTTCGGGTTGTTGATGTAGATCTTTTCGCCGATCAGCCAGTCGCCCGGGTCGTTGGCGTTGTTGACCGAGAACTCGACCATCGTGCCCATGATGTCGGACGAAGCCTCGTTGAGGCCGCCCGCGTCGGCGGAGTAGGCCAGGCCGTTCACCGCCGAGGTCACGCCGTGGGTCATTTCATGGCCGGCCACGTCGAGCGCGACGAGCGGACGATAGGTCGTGCCGTCGCCATCGCCGTAGCGCATGCAGAAGCAGCCATCGCTCCACGACGCGTTGACCCAGTTGCTGCCGACATGGACGAGGCTCAGGGCGCCCTTGCCATCGTTCTTGATGCCGTTGCGGCCGAAGGTGTTCTTGTAGAAATCCCAGGTCGCGGCGACGCCGAACTGGGCGTCGGCGGCGGCGGAGGCGCGATCGGTGTTGCTGCCGTTACCCCACACATTGTCGGCGTCCGTGAAGGTGGTGCCGGTGGTCGAGGACGTCGAACCGTTGTTGTTGTCCTTGGTGATGCCGTTGCCACGGGTGGTGTCGACCATCTGGTAGCCGGTGCCGGTCGAGTCGGTGTTGAGCGACACCTGGCCCAGGGTCAGCGTGTTGCCAGTGCCGATCGCGGCGGCGGTTTCGACCGTGTCCCAGCCATCGAGGATCTTGCCGTTCTTCGCATCGACGAAGTAGCGCATCTCGGTCGGGGTCTGGTCGGCCTTGGTACCGTTCATGCGCACTTCGTACGCCAGCACGGGCTGGGCGCCGCGGGCATACACCACCAGGCTGGCGGTCGGGACGCCGTGGAAACCGGTGCCGAATTCCGTGCCGGCTTCGACGATCGCCTGGTCGGCGCTGATCTGCGGCACCACATCCGGACGGCCGTTGGTCTTCAGGGTCAGGCTGGCCGACTTGAACTGGCCGTTCTTCGAATGGACGACGAAGTCGCCGCCAATGACCGGCAGGCCGCGGTACTGGCGTTCGAAACGGACGTGTTCGGCGCCGGCTTCGACCACGACGTTCTTGACGGTGAAGCTGTCCTCGGCCGCGCGCTGGACGGCAGTGGCGTTGCCGTCGATCAGGCCGCGGGCGCGCTGGGCGGCCGGAGAATCGGCCTTGCCGACAGCGAAAGCGGGAGAGGAAACGGCGAGCGCGGCGAGAACCGCCGCGCTGAGGAGACGAAGTTGCATCGTTGATTACCCTGGAGTGATGTCTAAGGACCGGAGAACCGGGATTGCGCACGCTCGCGTTGAGCACGCCCCGCAACGGCGGCGTCCAAAACGTTGAGTGACCAATCCGTCTGCGGCCCATGCAGCACGGAGGGAACCCGCGCATCTTTGGCGAGCGGGTGGGGTTCTGTCATGCTGCAATGCGGCAAAGGCGAAGCGCCGGCCGCGGGTTTCTTTTCTTTTTGCCGGCTTCCAACGACCCTATCGCGCAATGCACAAGGATTCCAACGACATCATCGTGGTGGGGGCCGGCGTGATCGGCCTGGCGTCGGCGCTGGCATTGCTCGAAGCCGGGCGCGGCGTCCGCGTCATCGATTCCGGCGTTGTCGGCGGCGGCGCATCGCACGGCAACTGCGGCACCATCACCCCGAGCCACGCACCGCCGCTGGCCGCGCCGGGCATGGTCGCTGTGGCGCTGCGCTGGATGCTCACGCCGGACGCACCGCTCTACATCAAGCCGCGCATCGATCCCGCGCTGTGGCGCTGGCTGCTCGGTTTCGCCGCGCGCTGCAATCCGCGCGATTGGCAGCGCAGCGCGCAGGCGAAATCGATCCTGCTCAACGATTCGCGCGTGCGGCTGGCGCAATGGGTGCGCGACTACGGCATCGAGTGCGAGTTCGCCGAGGCTGGCGTCGATTATGTCTTCCGCGACGCGAGTGCCTTTGCCGAAGAGCAGAAGGAAATGTCCGCGCTGCGCGAGTTCGGGGTTTCCGTCGAGGCCATCGACGGCCGCCACTACGAAGCGATGGAACCGGCGCTCAAGCGTGGTGTCGCCGGTGCACTGCGTTTCGACGGCGATGCGGTGTTGCGTCCGGATCGTTATGTCGATGAGCTGGCGCGGCTGGTGCGCGAGCGTGGCGGCGAGATCGTGGAGCAATGCGCGTTCGAATCGGTCGATGCGGTACGCGATGGCGTGACGCTGCGTACATCGCATGGCACGTGGAAGTCGCGCGAGGCGGTCTTCGCGCTGGGGGCCTGGTCGCCGCGGCTGGCATCGGCGATCGGCTTCCCCGGGTTGCGGCGCGCGATGCAGCCGGGCAAGGGCTACTCGATCACGTATTCGGCGCCCTCGCTGGTCCCACGCCGCCCGATCGTGCTGCGTGAGCGCTCCGTCTGCGTCACGGCCTGGGGCAGCGGTTTCCGCCTGGGCAGCACGATGGAGTTTTCCGGCTACGACGAAACGCTCAACGAGCGCCGCCTCGCCGCACTGGAGCGCGGCGCGGCGGAGTACCTGCGACGCCCCGCCGGTCCCGAGGTGCGCGAGAAGTGGTACGGGTGGCGGCCGATGTGCATCGATGACGTGCCGTTGATCGGCCGCGTGCCGGGACGCGACGGCCTGTGGATCGCCACCGGGCACGGCATGATGGGCGTGAGCATGAGCGCTGCCACGGGCCAGCTTGTCGCCGATCTCGTGACCGGCTCGGCAGCAGCCGTTGATCCCGCGCCGTATGCGCCGGCGCGCTTTGTCTGATGGAAGCGATTTGTTTGATGGAAGCGATCAGATGAACGATGTCTTCGAACTCCATCGCGGCACCGCGCCGCTGCTGGTAAGCGTCCCGCACAACGGCAGCGAGATTCCAACCGCGCTGAAGGAGCGGATGGTCGATCGCGCGCGACTCGCGCCAGACACGGACTGGCACATCGCGCGCCTGTACGCATTCGCGCGCGAACTCGGTGCCTCGATGCTGGTGCCGCGCTATTCGCGTTACGTCATCGACCTCAACCGGCCGCCGGACGACACCTCGTTGTATCCCGGCCAGAACACCACCGGCCTGTGCCCCGCGGTGCAGTTCACCGGCGCGCCCGTGTACCTCGACGGACAGGCGCCGTCCGCGGACGAGATCGCGGCCCGCACGGAAACATACTGGCGGCCGTACCACGAGGCGTTGCAGGGCGAACTGGCGCGCCTGCGCGCAGCCCATGGCCGGGTGTTGCTGTGGGAAGGCCACTCCATCAAGGGCAGCGACCTCGACTTCCTGTTCCCCGGGCGCCTGCCCGACCTCAACCTCGGCACGTCCGGCGGCGCGAGTTGTTCGCCACCGCGGCAGGCGCGAGTGGAAGCGGCGCTCGCGGCGCAATCGCGTTACGACTTCGTGGTCAACGGCCGCTTCAAGGGCGGCTACATCACCCGTCATTACGCCGATCCCGCCAACGGCATCGATGCCATCCAGCTCGAGATCGGCCAGCGCATCTACATGGACGAGACCACGTTCGCGTATGACGAAGGCAAGGCCGCCGATGCGCAGGCGGTGATCCGTTCGCTGCTGGAGGCCGCGTTGTAAGGTCTCGAAGCGCTGAGCAGGTAACCGCAGGCGGGTCTCGACCCGCCATGCTTCAAGAGAACGGGAGGCGGTAGAGATCCGCCCGCCAGCGTCAAACCTCGAGCGTTGCCAGGTCGCCCTTGGTTTCCAGCCAGGCCTTGCGATCGCCGGAGCGCTTCTTCGCCAGCAGCATGTCCATCAGTGCATGCGTCTCGACGTTGTCGTCGACGGTGAGCTGCACCAGGCGACGGGTGTCGGGATGGACCGTGGATTCGCGCAGCTGCGAGGGATTCATCTCGCCCAGGCCCTTGAAGCGGGTGACGTTGACCTGGCCGCGGATTTTCTCGCGCTCGATCTTGTCCAGCAGGATGCGCTTCTCTTCCTCGTCCAGCGCATAGAACACCTGCTTGCCCACGTCGACGCGGAACAGCGGCGGCATCGCCACGAACACATGGCCGGAATCGACCAGCGCCGGGAAATGCTTGACGAACAGCGCGCTGAGCAGCGTGGCGATGTGCAGGCCGTCGGAGTCGGCGTCGGCGAGGATGATCACCTTGCCGTAGCGCAGGCCGGAGATGTCGTCCTTGCCCGGGTCACAGCCGATCGCGACGGCGAGGTCGTGCACTTCCTGCGATGCCAGCACGCTGCCCGAAGCGACTTCCCACGTGTTGAGGATCTTGCCGCGCAGCGGCAGGATCGCCTGGAAGTCCTTGTCGCGTGCCTGCTTGGCGCTGCCGCCGGCCGAATCGCCTTCCACCAGGAACAGCTCGGTGCGCGAGAGGTCCTGCGAAGTGCAGTCGGCGAGCTTGCCGGGCAGGGCAGGGCCCTGGGTGATCTTCTTGCGGACGATCTGCTTCTCGGTCTTCAAGCGTGCCGCGGCGCGCTCGATCGCAAGCTGGGCGATCTTCTCGCCCAGGTCGGTGTGCTGGTTGAGCCACAACGAGAACGCATCGTGTGCCGCACTTTCGACGAAGCCCGCGGCCTGGCGCGACGACAGGCGCTCCTTGGTCTGCCCGCTGAACTGCGGGTCGGTCATCTTGATGCTGAGCACGTAGGCGACGCGGTCCCACACGTCTTCCGGCGCCAGCTTCACGCCGCGCGGCAGCAGGTTGCGGAAGTCGCAGAACTCGCGCAGCGCATCGGTGAAGCCGGTGCGCAGGCCGTTGACGTGGGTGCCGTGCTGGGCGGTGGGGATCAGGTTGACGTAGCTCTCCTGCACCAGTTCGCCGTCCGGCAGCCAGGCCACGGCCCAGTCGACGACTTCGGTGTCCTTCTTCAGCGAGCCGACGAACAGGTCGGGCGGCAATGCCTCCAGGCCGCTGAGCTCGCCCTTGAGGTAATCGCGCAGGCCGTCCTCGTACATCCATTCGTGCTTCTCGCCGGTGCTTTCGTCGAACAGCTTCACCGTGAGGCCCGGGCACAGCACCGCCTTCGCGCGCAGCAGGTGCTTGAGCGCGCGCAGGTTGAATTTGGGCGTGTCGAAATACTTCGGATCCGGCCAGAAGCGCAGCCGCGTGCCGGTGTTCTTCTTGCCGACGCTGCCGACGATATCGAGCTTGGAGGCACGGTCGCCGTCCTTGAAGCTCATCTTGTATTCGTTGCCTTCGCGCTTGATGAAGACATCGACGTGCTTCGACAGCGCGTTGACCACGCTCACGCCG
This sequence comes from Lysobacter sp. P5_B9, assembly GCF_054049835.1. NCBI lineage: Bacteria > Pseudomonadati > Pseudomonadota > Gammaproteobacteria > Lysobacterales > Lysobacteraceae > Lysobacter > Lysobacter sp. P5_B9. Next base: position 141,676 of record NZ_JBFULP010000008.1, on the reverse strand, counting down.
ACGCCATGCAGGCCGCCGGAGAAGGTGTAGTTCTTGTTGCTGAACTTGCCGCCCGCGTGCAGCCGCGTGAGGATCAGTTCGACGCCCGGAATCTTCTCTTCCGGATGGATGTCCACCGGCATGCCGCGACCGTCGTCGGACACTTCGCAACTGCCGTCGTTGTACAGCATCACCTCGATCGAGCGCGCATGGCCGGCCAGGGCTTCGTCGACGGCGTTGTCGACGACCTCCTGTGCGAGGTGGTTCGGTCTCGCGGTATCCGTGTACATGCCGGGGCGGCGCTTGACGGGGTCAAGGCCAGAGAGGACTTCGATATCGGCGGCGTCGTAACGGGAGCTCATTCGGCTGTTTTCACGTGGTGCTTGCAAGGGTTGTGGCTGGGCGTGGAGCGGCGGAATACGCGCAAATAATGCATGTAACGCGCAACGAGCTGCGCAGCAGCCGGGAAAGAGTGACGGAATGCGCAGGATAGCGTGAACGCGAACCCGGCCGGCGATGTTCGGGATGAAATCCGCGGCATGCGAATTCAGGAAGGAGACGGGCAGCCCTTCCTAGGGTGGATCGCGTCGCGAAAGCAGCGACTCCGCATGGGTACGCGGACATCCCCCGAAGACTGCAAGGAGAAGGATATGCGCAAGACTCTGTTGACTGCGATGGTTGCTGGCGTCCTGTGCGCGCCCGCCGCGTACGCCCAGGTGAGCCTTGGCGGTGGTGGCGGCATCGGCGTGAACACCGGCCCGGTCGGGCTGGGTGCCAATGGCCGCGGCGACGCCGGCATCGATGCGCGCAACTCGCGCATCGATAGCCATGCCAGCCACGGCGCCGATGGTCGCGCTACCGGTAATGTCGTGGGCGATGCCGCTCGGACGGTGGCAGGTTCCGCCCAAGAAGGCACCGGCAGGGCGAAGCAAGCGGGCGCGACCGCACGCGATACGGCGCGCGCGGGTGCGCAGGCGGGTGCCAATGCCAGTGCGCAGGCGGTCGAATCGGTGACGGGCAACGCGAATGCCGCCACCCATTCCGTTCTCGGCGCCGCTGACGCCACCACCACTTCGGCCGATGTGACCGGCCAGGGACAGGTGGCGGGCGGACTGGAAGGCAACGCCAACGCCGCGGCCAATGCGGCCGTCCACGCGGGTGCGAATGCGGGTGGCAACAAGGAGGAGGCCATCGACGACAAGGGCAAGCAGCCAGCCAAGGGCAAGGACGCGCGCGACCAGCAGCGGAAAAACGCGCCACGCCGCTGATCGATCGCGCGGGCCTCGCCGCATGCAAACGCCCGGGAATCCGGGCGTCTGCATGATGGGGATGCTGTTCAGTCCCAGGCATGGCCCCATGGCGTAAGGTGACGCCGCTGTCGATGTCCTGGCAGCAAACGAGGAGAAATCAATGACGATCCGCAAGCTGCTGCTCCCGACCTTGATTGCCGCCGCGCTGGCGGCGCCCACCGCCTTCGCGCAGAACGCGGGCGCCAAGGACCAGGAACACGCCCAGGACCAGGCTGCCGCCGCAGCCAAGGCCGACGCGGCGAAAGCCAAGGCCGATGCCGCCAAGGCCGATGCCCGCAAGGACGGTAAGCAGGATGCCAAGCCGAAGTCCGCGAAGAAGGACGCCAAGTCCGGTGCGGACCAGGAACAGCCCGACGAACCCGAGGAAGACGGCCGCTAATTCCTGCCGCAATTCCCAGGCAGAACGCCCCGCATGTCGGGGCGTTCTGCTTTTTGGCCACGGCGAAGAGGCGGAACGAACCGTCCCGCCGCCGTCAAGCTCGCCGCGGCCGCAACCAGTCTGTAAACTATGGCTTTCCGGGAGCCCGCTTCCCCATGACCCCCCCAAATTCCATAACGCCGCTCGTCTTCGTCACCGGCGGCGTGGTGTCTTCGCTTGGCAAGGGCATCGCGGCCGCCTCGCTGGCCGCCATCCTCGAAGCACGCGGCCTGCGCGTGACGATGATGAAGCTCGACCCCTACATCAACGTCGATCCGGGCACGATGAGCCCGTTCCAGCACGGCGAGGTCTACGTCACCGACGACGGGGCCGAGACCGACCTGGATCTGGGCCACTACGAGCGCTTCCTGCGCGTGCGCCTCTCCGGCAAGAACTCCATCACCACCGGCAAGATCTACGAATCCGTGATCCGCAAGGAGCGCCGCGGCGACTACCTCGGCGGTACCGTGCAGGTCATTCCGCACATCACCGACGAGATCAAGCGCCGCATCGACGAGGCCACGGCCGGCTACGACGTCGGCCTGGTCGAGATCGGCGGCACGGTGGGCGACATCGAGTCGCTGCCGTTCCTCGAGGCCATCCKCCAGATCCGCACCGAACGCGGCCAGGACAAGGCGCTGTTCATGCACCTGACACTGGTGCCGTACATCGCCGCTGCGGGCGAGCTGAAGACCAAGCCGACCCAGCACTCGGTGAAGGAACTGCGTTCGATCGGTATCCAGCCCGACGTGCTGCTGTGCCGCAGCGAGCAGGAACTGCCCGACGGAGAGCGCCGCAAGATCGCGCTGTTCACCAACGTGCCGGAAAAGGCTGTCATCTCCGCGGTCGACCTGGACAACATCTACAAGATTCCGATGTGGCTGCACCAGCAGCAGCTCGACCAGATCGTGGTCGAACGCCTGCGCCTGGAAGGCAAGGCCAAGCCCGATGCCGACCTCTCGGAATGGAACGCCGTGGTCGATGCCGCCGAGCATCCGGTCGACGAGGTCACCATCGCCGTCGTCGGCAAGTACATCGACCACCAGGACGCCTACAAGTCGCTGGCCGAGGCGCTCAAGCACGGTGGCCTGCGCCAGCGCACCAAGGTCAAGCTGAAGTGGCTGGAGTCGACCGAGGTCGAGCAGAGCGGCGCGAAGGCGCTGGAAGGCGTCGACGGCATCCTGGTGCCGGGCGGATTCGGTGATCGCGGCTTCGAGGGCAAGGTGCTCACCGCGCAGTACGCGCGCGAACACGGCCTGCCTTACTTCGGCATCTGCTACGGCATGCAGGCCGCGGTGGTCGACTACGCGCGCAACGTCCTCGGTTTCGCCGATGCCAACAGCACCGAGAACGACAAGCAGTCCAATCATCCGGTCATTGGCCTGATCACCGAATGGCGCACCGCCAGCGGCGACATCGAGCGCCGCAGCGAGGAATCCGACCTGGGCGGCACGATGCGCCTGGGCCTGCAGGACCAGCGGATCAAGCCCGGCACGCTGGCCCGTGAGGTCTACGGCAAGGACGTCGTGGGCGAGCGCCATCGCCACCGCTACGAGTTCAACAATCGCTACCTCAACCAGCTCGAGAACGCGGGCCTGGTGATCAGCGCCAAGTCGATGGACGAGACGCTGGTGGAAATGGTGGAGCTGCCGCGGTCCAGGCATCCATGGTTCCTGGCCTGCCAGGCGCACCCGGAATTCCTGTCCACGCCGCGCGATGGCCATCCGTTGTTCATCGGATTCGTCCGCGCTGCGCGCGAGCACAAGGCGGGCGGCCGCCTCCTCAAGGAAGCCACGGCATGAAGCTTTGCGGATTCGAGATCGGTCTCGACAAGCCCTTTTTCCTCATCGCCGGTCCCTGCGTGATCGAGTCGATGCAGTTGCAGCTCGACACCGCAGGTACGCTCAAGGAAATCACCAGCGAGCTCGGCATCCCCTTCATCTTCAAGTCCAGCTTCGACAAGGCCAACCGCACTTCGGTGTCGGGCTTCCGCGGCCCAGGCATGGAAGAGGGCCTGAAGGTGCTGGCGGAAGTGAAGCGCCAGCTCGACCTGCCGGTGCTCACCGACGTGCACGAATACACGCCCATGAACGAGGTCGCGAGCGTCGTCGACGTGCTGCAGACGCCGGCGTTCCTGTGCCGGCAGACCGACTTCATCCAGAACGTCGCCCGCGCCGGCAAGCCGGTGAACATCAAGAAGGGCCAGTTCCTGTCGCCGTGGGAAATGAAGCACGTCGCCGACAAGGCGCTGGCCACGGGCAACAAGGACATCATGGTCTGCGAGCGCGGCGCCAGCTTCGGCTACAACAACCTCGTCAGCGACATGCGTTCGCTGGCGGTGATGCGCGACACCAGCTGCCCGGTGGTGTTCGACGCGACGCACTCGGTGCAGCTGCCCGGCGGCGCTAGCGGCAAGAGCGGCGGCCAGCGCGAGTTCGTGCCGGTGCTGTCGCGCGCGGCGATGGCGGTCGGCATCAGCGGCATCTTCATGGAGACGCATCCCAGGCCGGAAGAGGCGCTGAGCGACGGCCCCAATGCGTGGCCGCTGCCGAAGATGCGCGCCCTGCTGGAGACGCTGCTCGAGATCGACCGCATCACCAAGAAGAACGGCTTCCTCGAAGCCGGCGTCTGATCCAAATTCCCTTCAAACAAAAAAACCACTGACGATGACCACGATCGCCAAAGTCCACGCCCGCGAAATCCTCGACAGCCGTGGCAACCCGACCCTCGAAGCCGACGTCACCCTCAGCGACGGCAGCTTCGGCCGCGCGATGGTGCCCTCGGGCGCCTCGACCGGCACCAAGGAGGCTGTCGAACTGCGCGACGGCGACAAGACGCGTTACCTCGGCAAGGGCGTGCGCAAGGCGGTCGAGAACGTCAACACGACGATCGCCTCCGCGCTTACCGGCCTCGACGCCGCCGACCAGGCCGCGCTGGACAAGCGCCTGATCGACCTCGACGGCACCGAGAACAAGGGTCGCCTGGGTGCGAACGCGCTGCTGGCCGTGTCGATGGCAAACGCGCACGCGGTGGCCGCGTCGAAGAAGATGCCGCTGTGGCAACACCTCGCCAACGGCCGCGAAGTCGTGCTGCCGGTGCCGATGATGAACATCATCAACGGCGGCGCGCATGCCGACAACAACGTCGACATGCAGGAATTCATGGTCCTGCCGGTGGGCATGGGCAGCTTCGCCGAATCGCTGCGCGCCGGCACCGAGGTGTTCCACGCGCTGAAGTCGGTGCTCAAGGGCCGCGGCCTGAGCACGGCCGTGGGCGACGAAGGCGGCTTCGCGCCGGACCTGCGTTCGAACGAGGAAGCGCTGGAGACCATCCTCGAAGCGATCGGCAAGGCCGGCTACAAGGCCGGCGAGGACATCCTGCTCGGTCTCGACGTCGCCTCCAGCGAATTCTTCGAGAACGGCAAGTACAACCTCACTGGCGAAGGCAAGCGCCTGACCTCGGAGCAGTTCGTCGACTTCCTCGCCAACTGGTGCACGCAGTACCCGATCATCACGATCGAGGACGGCATGTCCGAGCACGACTGGGCAGGCTGGAAGCTGCTCACCGACCGCATCGGCAACAAGGTGCAGCTGGTCGGCGACGACCTGTTCGTCACCAACCCGAAGATCTTCAAGGAAGGCATCGACCAGGGCGTGGCCAACGCCATCCTGATCAAGGTCAACCAGATCGGCACGCTGACCGAGACGCTGGAAGCCATCGCCATGGCCGACGCCAACCGCTATGCGGCGATCGTCTCGCACCGTTCCGGCGAAACCGAGGACACGACCATCGCGGACATCGCGGTCGCCACCACGGCGACGCAGATCAAGACCGGCTCGCTGTGCCGCAGCGACCGCGTGGCCAAGTACAACCAGCTGCTGCGCATCGAGGAAGCCCTCGGCGCCGCCGCGAAGTACGCCGGCCGCGACGCCTTCGTCTCGTTGAAGCGCTGAGGCAACGCGCTTGGGAATGCGCTGGCTGCCGAACCAGGTTGTCGGGCTCCTGCTGGTGGCGCTCGTGGCGCTGCTCGCATTCCTGCAGTACCGCCTGTGGTGGGGCGAGGGCGGCCGCCGTTCGGTGGCCGACCTGCGCCAGCAGGTCGAACAGCAGGCGCACGAGAACGAAGGCCTCAAGCAACGCAACGCCGCGCTCGGGGCCGAAGTCGAGGACCTCAAGTCCGGCGAGGCGGCCGTCGAAGAACGCGCACGCAGTGAGCTCGGCATGATCAAGCCCGGCGAAACCTTCTACCGCGTGGTGGAGCCGGAAGGGTCCACGGCGACGGACGAGGACGCGACGCCTTCCGAGCCGAAGCAGTGACCACGACGCACGCCGCGGATCCAGTCTGGGTGGTCATCCCCGCGGCCGGACGCGGCAGCCGCTTTGGCGGCGATATCCCCAAGCAGTACCTGGAAGTCGCGGGCCGGCCGCTGATCGCGCACGCGCTGGAAGTCCTGCTGTCCCATCCGCGCGTCGCCGGTGCGGTGGTGGCGCTGGCGGCCGACGATACGCGCTGGCCGAATTGGGAATCCTTGTGGGGCAAGCCGGTGCTGCGCTGCCACGGGGGCTGCGAACGCGCGGATTCCGTGCTCGCCGCATTGCAGGCCTTGCCCGCCGGTGTCGCCGACACCGCATTGGTGCTGGTACACGATGCGGCGCGGCCGAACCTGCGCCTGGGCGATATCGATCGCCTGATCGCGGCCGCCGACGCGCATGCGGATGGCGCCATCCTGGCCGCGCCGGTACGCGACACGCTCAAGCGCGCCGATGCGCAGCGCGACATATCCGCCACCGAGCCGCGAGAGGGACTGTGGCGCGCGCTCACGCCGCAGGCATTCCGGCGTGGTGCCCTGGCGGCGGCGCTGGAACGCGCACGCGCCGACGGCGTCGTCGTGACCGACGAGGCGATGGCGATGGAGCGGAGCGGCCTCCGGCCCCGCCTGGTGGAAGGGCGCGAGGACAACATCAAGGTCACCACGCCGGCGGACCTCGCGTTGGTAGAGTTCCTGCTGGGCAAGGCGAGTCAGGGGGAATGCGAATGAAGTTGTCCATTGCCACTGCCCGGTTGTCGAAATGAACATCCGCATCGGCCAGGGCTTCGATGTCCATGCCTTCGGTGAGGGCGACCACGTCATGCTGGGCGGCGTCCGTGTCCCGCACGACCGGGGCGTAGTCGCCCATTCCGACGGCGACGTGGCCATCCATGCGCTGTGCGACGCCATGCTCGGGGCGCTGGCGCTGGGCGATATCGGCCAGCACTTTCCGCCGAGCGACGCTCGATGGAAGGGCGCGGACAGCCGCGCCTTCCTGCGTCGGTGCAATGAATTGATTGGTGAACGTGGCTGGCGCGTCGGCAACGCCGACATCACGGTGGTCTGCGAGCGGCCCAAGGTGGGCCCGCACGCACCGGCGATGCGCGAGCGGCTGGCGGCGGACCTGGGGATCGATCTGGATGCGGTGAGCGTCAAGGCCACCACCAGCGAAAAGCTCGGCTTCACCGGGCGTGGCGAGGGGATCGCCGCGCAGGCGGCGGTATTGCTCGTGCGTGCCGAGCGCGCGGCGTAAGAATCAGCGCGCACAGCGCGGACGAAGCGAACGTGGACGAACAACAGACTTTGCCCCATGCCCATGGCGAGGCCGTCCTTGCAGCGAGGATGCGCAGCACGCCTGATGACTTCCTTGTCGAAGAGCTGCCCGGTTTCGAACCCAGCGGCAGCGGCGAACACCTGCTGCTGACGATCGAAAAGCGCGGCATGAATACCGCGTTCGCAGCCAAGCGCATCGCGGCGTGGGCGCGGGTGCCGGAAATGGCGGTGAGCTATGCCGGGCTCAAGGACCGGCATGCCGTCACCCGCCAGCGTTTCAGCGTGCACCTGCCGAAGAAAATCGCGCCGGATATCGCCGCGCTCGACTGCGAAGAACTGCGCGTGCTCGAACACACGTGGCATTCGCGCAAGCTGCCGCGCGGGGCCCTGGCGGGTAACCGCTTCGTGCTGGTCCTGCGCGCGGTCAGTGGCGATCGCGATGCCATCGAGCAGCGCCTGCAGGCAATCGCCGCACGCGGCGTGCCCAACTATTTCGGCGAGCAGCGCTTTGGCCGCGCCGGCGACAACGTCGCGCAGGCGTTGGCGATGTTCGCCGGACGCCGCGTTCGCCGCGAGGAGCGCACGTTGCTGCTGTCGGCGGCCCGCTCGGAACTGTTCAACCGCGTGCTCGCCGCACGCGTCGAGGCCGGCAATTGGGACAGCGCGCTCGAGGGCGAAGTCTGGTCGCTGGATGGCAGTCGCAGCGTGTTCGGTCCGGAACCTTTCACCGAGGCGTTGGCGGCGCGCCTGGCCGCATTCGATATCCACCCGAGCGGTCCGCTTTGGGGACGTGGCGAACTGCGCAGCCGTGCGGACGCCGCTGAACTGGAAACCCGGGCCCTCGACGGGGAAGAGGCAATCGCGCTGCGCAGGGGCCTGGAGGCCGCCGGCCTCGAACAGGAGCGCCGATCCTTGCGACTGCGTCCGCTGGACATCGCATGGGAGTGGCGCGATGGCGCCTCGCTGGAGCTTTCGTTCGCACTACCGCCCGGGACTTACGCCACGGTCGTACTGGCAGAACTTGGCGCGGTCAGCTCGGCAGTTCCCGCCTGACGACCGCTCGTCGGAAAGCCATTGACGACACTGGCCCGTTAATTGGCCCGGCGTATAAGCAGGAAGTGCACCCGGCTTGGCGCCGGTGCCGTCCGTACGAACGGACGCAGTGCCTTCGGAGTGCCGTCATGAAAATGTCAGTGCGCATGGCTGTATTGACCGTGTCGATGCTCGGCCTGGCCGCTTGCGCCAGCTCGGGTGGCACGACCAGTTACAGCGCGAAACCGCAATCACATCCGCAGACCCGCATGTCCAACAATGAGGCCTATATGGCGCGGATCGAAGCCTACGACCGCCGTCGTGGCATCGATCTGACCTGGGTGAACCCGCCTCGCGAAATCGTCGCAAAAGACGAGTAATGCAGCTCCCGCGCTGCCCCGGATTGGCTCCGCCTGGCTGACCGCTCAGGCTGAGCCGGAACGACGCGGCGCCAGCAGCACGAGCACCGCTCCGGTGCCGCCCTGCGCGGGCGGCGCGGAGTGGAAACCGAGGACGTCTGCGCGCTGGCGCAGCAGGCGGTCCACCAGGTTTTTCAGTACCGGCACGTCGCGGCTCGAGAAGGGGCCTGGGCCGCCACCGTGCAATCCCTTTCCATGAATGATGCGCACGCAGGCAGCGTCGTGGTCGCGTGCATGCGCGAGGAAGGCGCGCAGCAGCGCTTCGGCTTCGCGCACATCGGCGCCGTGCAGGTCCACCTCGTCCTGCACGGCGATCTCGCCACGGCGCAGCCGCTGCAGCACCCGCGGCGGCAACACATCGCGACGGTAAGAGAGCACGTCGCCGGACTCCACCAGCGTCACGTCGAGGGCGTGGCGGAACTCGTCGCGTGCGGCCGCTTCATCCCGCTCGGCCATGCGCGCGCGCGGCTTCGGCTTCGGCCGGGATGCCGGAGGCGGCGTCACATCGCGCAGCCTGCGCACCGGACCGACCGCGGAGCGGAACAGATCGGCATCGTCGTCTTGGTCTGACGTCATGGCGGCAGACTACCGCGATGGGGATGCCGATGGCGCCTTGCGCGCTCATCCGCGCACACGGGGGAACGGCCGCTCGGCGCGGACGGGCGCCCATGCGTCGTTTCCGGGCTGCCGTGGCCGGCCTGCGGTGAGGCCATCGGCTATCATGGCTACTCCGCTCCAATCCCCCAGATTTTCTGAATTGATGCGCGTTCTTGTAAGCAACGACGACGGTGTCGACGCCCCGGGTATCCAGATCCTTGCCGCGGGCCTGCGCGCGGCCGGCCACGAGGTGCTGGTGGTGGCGCCCGACCGTGACCGTTCCGGCGCCAGCAACTCGCTCACGCTCGACATGCCAGTGCGGGTGATCCAGCAGGACGCCGCCACCTGGCGCGTCTTCGGCACCCCGACCGACTGCGTCCACGTCGCCATCACGGGCATGCTCGAAGCCGAACCGGACATCGTCGTCTCCGGCATCAACAACACCGCGAACCTGGGCGACGACGTGATCTATTCCGGCACCGTTGCCGCCGCCATGGAAGGGCGTTTCCTCGGCTTGCCGGCCGTGGCCGTTTCGCTGGTCACCACCGACCACAAGGGACGGCACTACGAAAGCGCCGCCCGCGCCGCGGTCGAGATCATCGCCAGGCTGGTCGCCGAACCCCTGCCGGCCGACACGATCCTCAACGTCAATGTCCCCGACCTGCCGTGGGACGACCTGGCCGGGTTTGAAGTCACGCGCCTGGGCAACCGCCATCGCGCCGAACCCTGCATCCCGCAGCGCGATCCGCGTGGCCGGCAATGGTGGTGGATCGGCCCGGCGGGACCCGAAGCCGACTCCGGCGTCGGCACCGATTTCCACGCGGTGCGCAGCGGCCATATCTCGATCACCCCGATCCACGTCGACCTGACGCGCTACACCGCGCTCGAGCAGGTCTCCAGTTGGGTAGGCGGCCTCGCCGCCGCGACCGGAAAGGCCGCATGATGATGCGCATGCGACTGCAACCCGAAGCGATTGGACAAGGCATGACGTCGCAGCGCGTGCGCGACCGCCTGGTCGATCGCCTGCGCGAAAACGGCATCCGCGATGAGCGCGTGCTCAACGCGATCCGCACCGTGCCGCGCCATTTGTTCGTCGATGAGGCACTGGCGACCCGGGCGTACGAAGACACCGCATTGCCGATCGGCCAGGGCCAGACCATCTCGCAACCCTGGGTCGTGGCGAAGATGACCGAGGCCGTGCTCGAAGGCGCGCCCAAGAAGGTGCTCGAAATCGGTACCGGCTCCGGTTACCAGGCGGCGGTGCTCGCCGCGCTGGGACTGGAAGTGCATACCGTCGAGCGCATCGGCGAGCTGCTGCGCACGGCGCGCAAGCGTTTCCGCACGCTGGGCATGAACATCCGCAGCAAGCACGACGATGGCCGCATCGGCTGGGCGGAAAACGCCCCGTTCGACGCCATCATCGTCACCGCCGCCGCACCGGCCCTGGTCGATGCCCTGACCGCGCAGCTCGCCCCGGGCGGCAACCTGGTCGCACCGGTGGGCGGAGCGTCGTCGCAGTCGCTGTTGAAGCTGCACAAGGACGCCGACGGCCAGATCACCCAGGAGGTGATGGCGCCGGTGGTATTCGTGCCCCTGCTTTCCGGGATGGTTGATTGAAGATCTTTGGTCCCCTCTACGAACGTGCCCTGAGCTGGGCGCGCCATCGCCACGCACCGGTCTATCTGACCGGCCTGAGTTTCGTCGAAGCGATCATCTTCCCGGTGATGCCCGAGGTCATGCTCGCGCCGATGTGCGTGGCCAAGCCCAAGAGCGGGTTCTGGTTTGCGACCCTCAGCCTGGCCGGTTCCATGGCCGGCGCGATGGTCGGTTACGCGCTGGGGCATTACGCATTCGAAGCGCTCAAGCCGGTGTTCGCGGCATTGGGCATGCTGCATGGCATCGAGTCCGGCATACAGATCGTGCAGRCAAAGATGGCCGAGTCGCCGTGGGCGGTGTTCCTGTTCCTCGTGCTGGGCGGCTTCATGCCCATTCCGATGAAGGTGTTCACGTGGGCATCGGGCATCGTCGGCGTGCCCCTCCTGCAGTACTTCCTGAGCATGCTCATCGGGCGGGGCAAACGGGTCTTTCTTCTCGCCGCGGCAATCCGCATCGGCGGCCCGCGCGCGGAACAGATGTTGCGACGCTACATCGAGCCGATCGGCTGGTTTGCGACGGTGTTGCTGGCTGCGCTGGTGGCCTGGGTGATCTGGAGGGCACGACAGGGCGTATGACCAACATCACCCGGATTGCCTTCCTCGCCATCGCGACTGTCGCGATGGCCGCCTGCACCAGCACCGTGGTGCGCAAGACCTCGACCAGCCCGGTGGCTCCGCGCGTCTCGACGCCGAAATACGGTGCGTCCGCGCAGGTGCAACGCGGCGACACGCTCTACGGCATCGCGTTCCGCAACGGCATCGACGTGCGCGACCTCGCCGCATGGAACGGCATCAGTGCGCCGTACACGATCTATCCCGGCCAGAGCCTGCGCCTGTACCCACGGAACGGTTCTGCGGCGGCGGCAAACCGGCCTGGTCCGACCGCGACGCGGCCGCCGGCCACGGCTGCGCCATCACGGCCCACGGCAGGCACGGCAAAGCCGCCGCGTCCCGTAGCGACGTCACCGGTTGCCACCACGCCGGTGCCGCCACCTCCCGCTGCGCCAGTGAGCGACATCAGCTGGCGCTGGCCCGCCGATGGCGCGCTGCTCAACCGTTTCGTCGCTGGCGAACCGACCAAGCAGGGCATCGACATCACCGGCGAAGGCGGCGCACCGGTCACGGCAGCGGCCGATGGCGTCGTGGTGTACTCCGGCTCCGGCCTGGTCGGCTATGGCGAACTGATCATCATCAAGCACAACGATGCCTGGCTCTCGGCCTACGGCCACAACCGTTCGCGCATGGTCAACGAAGGCGCGATCGTCAAGGCGGGCCAGCAGGTCGCGGTAATGGGCCGCACCGGCGCACCGCGCGACATGCTGCATTTCGAGATCCGCTACAACGGCAAGCCGGTGGATCCGCTTACGTACCTGCCCAAGCGCTGATACGGCGGCCGCAGTCGTTCTTGTGTTGCTGGCGGCGCGTCAGTCCATTCCGGTCAGGTCGAGCCACCGGCCCTGGTGCCAATAGCGGATGCTCGACGCCTTGGCGGCGTCGCCCTCTTCAATGCCGTCATGATCGAGTGGTGAGGGCAGTTCGGCCGGATCGCCGAAGGCATCGGCCAGGTCGCGGATGACCTTGGGTGTCGCGGTCGCGATGTAGCGGGTGTAGTGCCACTCTTCCGGGCCCGCTCCCTGCATCCACTCGATATCGGGCGAAGCGGGTTCCACCAGTACATCCTTGACGTCACCGTGCCAGTAGACGATCAACGCCGAACTCCCGTCACGCGAACACAGCACGGCCCAGTCTTTCTGCGTGGCTGATCGGAAATGGCCACTGACAACGTTGGTGCGCGTGTTCGGACCGGCTTCCTGGTTCTGCGGAACCCGGCATCCGCGCCGCTCAAGGTCCTGGCGGATGTTTACGGGTAGGGCGGGAAACTCTGCTGGATCCCGCATTGGTATGGCGGCTGCATCGGGCTTGCCGGCCGCTTGCGACCGGGCGCTGCCCGCCACCAGCAGCAGCGTCAGTACGATGAAGATGCTTCGCATGGTCGCCCCGTGCTGATTCCATTCGCGGTCACGTCGCCTGCGCGCGCTTTTTATCGCGCCGGCGCCCCTGTTCTAGCCACGCATTTCGACGCGCCAGGCGGTCGCTGGATTCTAAGGAGCGGGTTGCAGGATGAAGCCGGCCACTACCCGCCGGCTTTCGCTGGCCAGCACATTGAATGTACGTGCCGCGGCCGCATTGGCCATGACTTCGATGCCGATGCCGCGCCCCATGCAGAACGCCATGACCGAGGGCGGCGGAAAGACCTGGGTGGCTCCGGTGCCAAGCAGGACCACTTCGGGCTCGAGTTCGAGCAGGGCCTCGAGATCGCCGGCGGCGAGGGCACGCGGATCCTGGACAGGCCACGCTTCGACCAGCCGGTCCGGGGCGATGATGAAGCTGGAATTCAGCTGGCGGTCGTTGACCACCGCGATCCGGCCGTCGGCGCCGCGCAGCAGGAATTCATGGTCGGGGTGTTCGAGGTTCAGTTGCATGGAGCCGCCACGACGATCTGGCTGTTCAGGCCCGGGGCAACACGATCTGGCGCTTGTCCTTGCTCGGCCGGTACAGCACCGCGGTATGGCCGATGCGCTGCACCAGGGCGGCGCCGACCCGTTCAGCGATCTCGCCGATCATGGTGTCGCGTGCGTCCCGATCCTCGGCGGCGACCTTCACCTTGATCAGCTCGTGATGCTCGAGCGCCTGGTCGATCTCGGCGATCAGGGCGTCGGTGATGCCTTTGCCGCCCACTTGCAGCATCGCCCTCAGATCGTGCGCCTGCCCACGCAGGAAACGGGTCTGGGCGGAGGTCAGGACGGTACTCATGGGCAGTATCACGGGCGGGCGAAACGGGCGTGCAGGGTATCATGGAGGCCCAACTCTCCCGGGCGAGCGCTTTCGTGGCCACCCGCAGTAAAAGCAGTCATCGCTGGCTCCAGGAACACTTTTCCGATCCCTTCGTGAAGAAGGCCCAGGCCGAGGGCCTGCGTTCGCGCGCCGCCTACAAGCTGGAGGAGCTCGTCGAGCGCGACCGGCTGCTCAAGCCCGGCATGGTCGTGGTCGATCTCGGCGCAGCGCCGGGCGGCTGGTCGCAATGGGTGCGGCAGGCGCTGGGTGCGAAGGGCCGAGTGATCGCCCTGGACATCCTCGAGATGCCGTCCCTGGCGGGCGTGGAGTTTCTTCATGGGGATTTCAGGGAGGATGCGGTCCTATCGCATCTGGAGAGCACGCTGGATGGCCAGCTTGTGGACCTTGTGCTCTCCGACATGGCCCCCAATATGAGCGGTGTGGACGCGGTGGACCTGCCGCGGGCGATGCATCTGGCGGAACTGGCAATGGACTTTGCCGACCGTCATCTGCGCGTCGGGGGCACGTTCCTGATCAAGCTGTTCCAGGGCGTAGGCTTCGACGATTACGTGCGCGAGCTGCGCCGTCGCTACGCCAAGGTCGTGATCCGCAAGCCGGCGGCCTCGCGCAAGCGTTCGCCGGAGGTTTATGCGCTGGCGCAGGGAAAGCTGGCGCAGATGAAATGACAGTTTCAACACATTATTTGAAGCCGGCACGGACCGCTGAACGGGCGAACCAATGAACGATCTCGCAAAAAATCTGCTGCTCTGGGTCATCGTCGCCGTCGTATTGATGGTGGTGTTCCAGGCGTTCGGCCCGCGCACCGGACTGGGGGCGACCTCCACGGAGGTCACGTATTCCCAGTTCATGAAGGACGTGAAGGCCGACCGCGTGAAGTCGGTCGAATACACCGATGACACCAACCTGGCGGTCAATGCGCTGCAGTTCGAACGCAAGGACGGCAGCAAGGGCACGGCCTATGGCCCGTCCGACAACTGGCTGGTCACCGACCTGCTCCAGCACCAGGTCGAAATCACCCGCAAGCCGCCCAACACCGGGCCGTCGTTCTGGTCGATCGTATTCAACCTGTTGCCGATCCTCCTGATCGTCGGCTTCTGGATCTTCGTCATGCGGCAGATGCAGCAGGGCGGGAGCAAGGGTGCGATGAGCTTCGGCAAGTCGCGCGCGAAGATGCAGGGCGAGGACCAGGTCAAGGTCACTTTCGCCGACGTCGCCGGCTGCGACGAGGCCAAGGAAGAAGTGCACGAGCTCGTCGAGTTCCTGCGTGACCCGGGCAAGTTCCAGAAGCTCGGCGGCAAGATCCCGCGTGGCGTGCTGATGGTGGGTCCGCCGGGTACCGGCAAGACGCTGCTCGCCCGCGCGATTGCCGGCGAAGCCAAGGTGCCGTTCTTCTCGATCTCCGGTTCGGACTTCGTCGAGATGTTCGTCGGCGTCGGCGCCAGCCGCGTGCGCGACATGTTCGAGCAGGCCAAGAAGCACGCACCGTGCATCATCTTCATCGACGAAATCGACGCGGTCGGCCGCCATCGCGGCGCCGGCCTCGGCGGTGGCCACGACGAGCGCGAGCAGACTCTCAACCAGTTGCTGGTGGAGATGGACGGTTTCGAAGGCGGCGAAGGCGTGATCGTGATCGCCGCGACCAACCGCCCCGACGTGCTCGATCCCGCGCTGCTGCGTCCGGGCCGCTTCGACCGCCAGGTCGTGGTGGGCCTGCCCGACGTCAAGGGCCGCGAGCAGATCCTGCGCGTGCACATGCGCAAGCTGCCGCTGGCGGACGACGTCGTGCCGATGACCATCGCGCGCGGAACCCCGGGCTTCAGCGGCGCCGACCTCGCCAATCTCTGCAACGAGGCCGCGCTGTTCGCCGCGCGCGAGAACGCGAAGGAAGTCCGCATGGACCACTTCGACCGCGCCCGCGACAAGATCCTGATGGGCACCGAGCGCCGCTCGATGGCGATGAGCGAGTCCGAGAAGAAGCTCACCGCCTACCACGAGGCCGGCCACGCCATCGTCGGCCGTGTCGTGCCCGAACACGATCCGGTCTACAAGGTCACGATCATTCCGCGCGGCCGCGCGCTGGGCGTGACCATGTACCTGCCGGAAGGCGACAAGTACAGCTACAACAAGGTCGCGATCGAATCGCAGCTGTGCTCGTTGTACGGCGGCCGCGTCGCCGAGGAACTCATCTTCGGCGCCGACAAGGTCACCACCGGCGCGTCCAACGACATCGAGCGCGCGACCAAGATGGCGCGCAACATGGTCACCAAGTGGGGTTTGTCCGAGCTCGGTCCGATCACCTATGGTGAAGAAGAAGACGAGGTTTTCCTCGGTCGCTCTGTCACCCAGCACAAGAACGTGTCCGATGAAACCGCGCGCAAGATCGATGAAGTCGTGCGTGACATCCTCGATCGTGCGTATGCGCGCAGCACGCAGATTCTGAGCGAGAAACTCGACAGGTTGCATGCGATGGCGGAAGCGCTGCTGCTGTACGAAACCATCGATGCCAAGCAGATCGACGCGATCATGGAAGGCCGCGAGCCGCCGCCGCCGGAAGGCTGGACCAAGAACGGAACAGTCAAAACCGATGACGTCGTTCCGCCGCTGCCGCCGATCGCGGGGCCTGCCGCGCAGACCTGATCGCAGACGGGAATCGACGAATGGAAAGGGCCGGCGAGCAATCCCGGCCCTTTGCTTTTGGCCCGGCACGTCCTGCCCTGGTTGCCGGGATGACAAACTGTGGGCTCCGTCCGCCCCGGCCAGACCCATGTTCGACACCACGCCAACCCTCGACTGCAAGGGCCGCATCCTGGTTCTCGACCGCGTGCGGGTCGTGGGCATCGTCAATGTCACCCCGGATTCGTTCTCCGATGGCGGCGAGCACGCCGGGGCCGACGCTGCCGTCGCCCATGGCCTGAAGTTGGCGGAAGAGGGGGCCGATGTCCTCGACGTCGGGGGCGAATCCACGCGGCCCGGCGCCGATGAGGTAAGTGTCGAGGAAGAACTGCGCCGGGTGATCCCGGTGATCGAGCGCCTCGCCAGCGGATGCCCACTGCCGATCAGCATTGACACCTCCAAGCCCGAGGTGATGCGCGCCGCCGTCGCCGCCGGCGCCGGCCTGATCAACGACGTCTACGCCCTGCGGCGCGAAGGCGCCCTCGACGCCGCTGCCGCGCTGGAAGTCCCGGTCATCCTGATGCACATGCAGGGTGAGCCGCGCTCGATGCAGACGTCGCCGCAATACGACGACGTCGTGTCCGAAGTGCACCGCTTCCTCGCCGAACGCATCTTCGCCGCGGAGATGGCCGGGATCGCCAAGAAGCGGATCGTCGTCGATCCCGGCTTCGGCTTCGGCAAGAACCGCGAGCACAACCTTGCCCTGCTGGCGCAGCTGGACCGGTTCGGCGAGTTGGGCGTGCCGCTGCTCGCCGGCCTGTCGCGCAAGAAGACGATCGGTGAACTCACCGGTCGCGACGACCCCCACGATCGCGTCTTCGGTTCCGTCGCCGCCCACGTGATCGCGGCACAGCGGGGCGCAAAGCTGGTGCGCGTGCATGACGTGGCGGCCACCGTCGATGCGCTCAAGGTCTGGAACGCCGTCGCCGCGCAGCCGATGCCGCGGGCGAAGGCCGCCACGCCGGCCATCCGTTGGCCCGACGACGACTGATCGTTCGTCGTCGACTTGTGCACAAGGCCTGTGGGCAAGTTTCCCGAACATCCTGTGGACAAGTGGCTGCCGCCCAGGCGGGACAAGGCTGTCAAGCGATATGGCTATTTTTTCGCCACTCGTGCGGTAAAAAAATTATCGTCCGATAGTGGTCAATTTTTAGCCAACCCGCTTGACATGCTTGTCCTGCAAGGCGCGCAGAAGGTTGTCCACAGGATGTCCGGGAAAACTATCCACAGGTGTTGTGAACAACTGGCGCTCCATGCGGGGCGGCCATGTTCTCGATGCGACATCGGGCCGGGTCTAGGGCAGCGTGGCCGGGGTCCACAGTTGCGACCAGCGCGCGAGTTTGGCTTCCGGCGCCAGTTGCTGCGGCGATGCAACAACCTCGGCGCCCAGCGAGTGGCGCTCGTCGAAGCTGTTGCGGTTGACCGCGCCGCGTAGCAAGCCGTCGTTGTCCATGCAGGTCACGGCAACCAGCACGCCGCAATTTCCGCAGATCAGGAAGTCGGCCTGCCCGGAGCCCTGGCGATAGCGTCGCAGCTGGCCACCCGGATCACGCACCTGCAACGAACCCGCCGCATCGGATACCCATGCGGCGCGATGGCGCGTGCAGAAATCGCAGTCGCAGGCGCGTGGAGTGAATTCTTCCAGCCGATGCGCGGTCTCGAAAGTCCAGCGCACCGCGCCGCAATGGCAGCCGCCTTCATGGCGGAATCCGTCCATCGAAGTGCGCTCTTCAGTCGCCACCGCCGCCGTCTCCGCCACCATCGCAGCCACCGCCATCGCCACCCGAATCCGCGCAATCGGATCCGCTCGAGGCGTCATCGCCAAAGGATGTACCCGAGCCGGTGTCGCTTCCATCGGCATAGGGCGTACCCGACGCGGCGTCGTTTGTTCCGGAGACGCGACCGGTACGACTGCCGTGCGATGCCCGCCACACGACCGCGACGAGCGCCACCGCAACCGCCAGCATCAACAGGGTCGACATGGGCAAGGCTCCAGTGTCCGGTGATGCGCCTAGGCTAGCCCCCAATGCATCGGAAGGCGACCGCCCCGGACCGGCGCGGTCGGCAACCGGCAACCGGGAGCGGCACCGCGTATCGCGTCGCTTCGCATTGCAGCGGTCGATGGCTCAGTATGTCGGCTCCGTTCACCCGTTCGAGACGAGGGTTGTATGCAGGCATGGCTCCGGCGCAAGGACATCGACAAGGTCACCGTGCACGAGGAGGGCCGCCGACTGGTCCCCACCCTGAGCTGGCCGCACCTGATCGCGCTGGGCATTGGCGCCATCGTCGGCACCGGCATCTACACGCTGATTGGCGTCGGAGCCAACCTTGCGGGTCCCGCCGTCCTGCTGTCGTTCCTGGTGGCGGGCGTGGTCTGTGCCTGCGCGGCGCTGGCGTACGCGGAAATGGCCACGATGATGCCGGCTGCCGGCAGCGCCTACACCTACAGCTACATCGTGCTCGGCGAGACCATCGCCTGGGTCGTCGGCTGGAGTCTGATCCTGGAATATTCACTGGTCGTGAGTGCGGTGGCGGTCGGCTGGTCTGGCTACGCGGTCGGTTTCCTCAAGGGCCTGGGCGTGGACCTGCCGTTGTGGTTGTCCGTCGGGCACCATGCCGGCGGGTTGATCAACCTGCCGGCGGTGGCGATCGTGTTCGTGGTGGCCGGCCTGTTGATGGCAGGCACGCGGGAAAGCGCCACGCTCAACGCTGTGCTGGTGGTGCTGAAGATCGTCGCGCTGGGCATTTTCATCGCCATCGCCCTGCCGCATTTCGATGCCGGCAACACGCAACCCTTCATGCCCTTCGGTTTCGTCAAGTCGATGGGTGCCGACGGCGTCGAGCGCGGGGTGATGGCCGCGGCGGCGATCATCTTCTTCGCCTTCTACGGCTTCGACGCAATTTCCACGGCGGCCGAAGAAACCAAGAACCCGGGGCGCGATCTGTCGATCGGCATCGTCGGCTCGATGATCGGCTGCACCCTGATCTACATGATCGTCGCCCTGGCCGCGGTGGGTGCGTTGAGCTACACCGTCTTCGCCAAGAGCCCCGAGCCCCTCGCGCTGATCCTGCGCGAACTGGGGCAGGGCAAGGCCGCCACCATCATCGCGGCCGCCGCGGTGATCGCGTTGCCGACGGTCCTGCTTGCGTTCCTGTACGGACAGAGCCGCATCTTCTTCGTGATGTCGCGCGACGGCCTGCTGCCGCGCGGCCTGTCGAAGGTCAGCCCGCGCACCGGTACGCCCATCGCGACGACCTTGTTCACCGCCACGCTGGTGGCGGCACTGGCGGGCGTGGCACGCCTGGATGAGATCGCGGCGCTCGCCAATGCCGGCACCCTGGCGGCCTTCATCGCCGTCGCGGTGTGTCTGCTGGTGTTGCGCAAGCGCGATCCGGCGCGCGCACGCGTGTTCCGCACTCCGCTTGCATGGGTGGTCGGGCCGATCGCGATCCTGGGCTGCCTGTACCTGTTCTGGAGCCTGCCACGGACCACCCAGGTCTGGTTCCTGGCCTGGAACGTGATCGGCGTGGTGGCCTATCTCGCTTACGGGCGCAGCCGCAGTCTGTTGGCACGCGGACAGGAAGCGTGACCTAGGATCGATCGCTGGCTGCGTGCCTTCGGGCACGCAGAGCGAGGCCCGATGGATGGTCTCGCTCGCCCGCGGAACTGGTGCATCGATGACTGCTGACAAGCGCCCGCTCGCCATCGCCCTGATGGGCCCGACCGCCTCGGGCAAGACCGCACTCGCCCTCGACTGGGCGCAGCGGTTGGGCGGCGAAATCGTCAGCGTCGATTCCGCACTGGTGTACCGCGGTCTCGACATCGGCGCCGCCAAGCCCACGGCGGCCGAGCTGGCCGCGATTCCGCACCACATGCTCGACCTGCGCGAACCCTGGCAGCCGTACTCCGCGGCGGAATTCGCGGCGGATGCCCGTCGGGCGCTCGACGCCGTCATTGCGCGCGGCAAGCTGCCGATCCTCGCGGGCGGCACGGGACTCTATTTCCATGCCCTGCTGCACGGCCTGTCGGACATGCCGGAGGCCGATGCCGCCACGCGCGCGCAACTCGAAGCCGAGGCGGCCGAGCGCGGGTGGGCCGCGTTGCACACAGAACTGCGTGGCATCGATGCCGAAGCCGCCGCACGCATCCATGCCACCGACGCCCAGCGCATCCAGCGCGCATTGGAAGTGTTCCGGCTCTCCGGCCGCAGCATCAGTGACTGGCGTCGTGCCGCCAGGAGTGCGCCGCGATTGGCGGTGCGCGTTCTGAAGCTGGTACTGGCGCCGCAGGATCGGGCGGTATTGCACCAGCGCATCGAGCGGCGTTTCGACGCAATGCTGGCAGGCGGTTTCCTCGATGAGGTGCGCCGCCTGCGCGACCTGCCGGAGCTGCGGCGCCACCCGCGACCGCTCGACCTGCCGGCACTGCGGGCGGTGGGATACCGGCAGGCCTGGGAGCACCTGGATGGCGCCTTCGATGCCGGCGAGTTCCGCGACCGCGGCATTTTCGCCACGCGCAAGCTTGCCAAGCGCCAGCTCACCTGGTTGCGCGGGGAACTGGATGCGCGCTGGTTCGATCCGCAGCAGGATCGGGCGGGACTGGAACGGGCGTTGCGGTTGTTCCTCCCTTCCCGGTAGCGGCGGCCCAAGCGCGGTACGGCCTGCGCGGGTTCACTCCGCCAGGCTGTCCCAGCGCCCGCGCATGCCCGATCCGGCGTGTTCACGGATCGCGGCACCCGTCCCGCTCGCTTTGCGCCGGGCTGGGTTACCATCGCCCCGTCGTCCGTGCGGGGACAGCATTGGCGATGCGATTGCGGAATGGGCCTCCGGCCATCCGCTTCGCCACCTATAACTAGAAATACAGTGGGGAAAACATGTCGAAGGGGCAATCCTTGCAGGACCCGTTCCTGAATGCTTTGCGGCGCGAGCGCGTGCCGGTTTCGGTCTACCTGGTCAACGGCATCAAGCTGCAGGGCACGATCGAATCGTTCGACCAGTTCGTGGTGCTGCTGCGCAATACCGTCAGCCAGATGGTCTACAAGCACGCAATTTCGACCGTGGTGCCGGCGCGCAACGTGCGCGTGGGGCCGGGTGGCGGCCAGGCGCAGGCCGATGATGGCGGCGAAGAAGGCGACGACGCCGAGTAACCCGTCGGTTCGTGGCATTGGGGGCGGTGCAGGGCGCCACTGCTTGAAGCAGGCGGTCCGCGCCCCCATTCCATCCTTCCCCGCTACCGGGGAAGGAGTAAACAGACCGGATGTTTGAACGTTCCCGCAAGGGCGAGCACGCGTTGCTGATCCAGCCCCATGCCGGCGGACCGCCGGACGAGGGGCTGATGGAGGAGTTCGCCGACCTGGCCCGTTCGGCCGGCGCCTCTGTCGCCGCGCTGCTTACGGCGCGCATCGACCGTCCCAATCCCGCCACGCTGGTGGGCAGCGGCAAGCTTGAGGAAATGAAGGCCGCGGCCGATGCCAGCGGCGCCGATCTGGTGCTGGTGAACTTCGCGTTGTCGCCGGGGCAGGAACGCAACCTGGAAAAAGCGTTGCAGCGCCGCGTCGTCGACCGCACCGGCCTGATCCTCGACATCTTCTCCCAGCGGGCGCAGAGCGCCGAGGGCAAGCTGCAGGTCGAACTCGCCCAGCTCAAGCACATGGCGACGCGGCTGGTGCGGGGCTGGACCCACCTTGAACGCCAGCGCGGCGGTGCCATCGGCCTGCGCGGACCGGGTGAAACCCAGCTGGAAACCGACCGCCGCCTGCTGCAGAAGCGACTCGAACAATTACAGAAACGCCTCGACAAGGTCGAAGTGCAGCGCACGCAGATGCGTCGTGCACGCATGCGCAGCGAGCTCCCGCGCATCGCGCTGGTCGGTTACACCAACGCCGGCAAGTCCACGCTGTTCAACGCGCTGACGGGTGCCTCCGCGTATGCCGCGGACCAGTTGTTCGCCACGCTCGATCCCACCGTGCGTCGCATCGCGCTGCCGGGCGGAGGAGCGGTGCTGGCGGATACCGTCGGCTTCGTCCGCGACCTGCCGCACGAGCTGGTCGCGGCCTTCCGCTCCACCTTGTCGGAAGCGCGCGAAGCCGACCTGCTGCTGCATGTCGTCGATGCCGCCGATCCGCTGCGCGACGAACGCATCGCACAGGTGGACGAGGTGTTGGCCGAGATCGGCGCGGGCGACCTCCCGCAACTGCTCGTCTACAACAAGATCGATCGCCTGGAGCGCGAGGACAACACCGCACCCGAGCCACGCCACGACCGCCCCGGCGAAGGCCGCCAGCGCGTCTGGGTTTCGGCGCAACTCGGCCTCGGCCTGGATCTCGTCCGCAAGGCGCTTGCCGACGTACTCGAGTTGCGCCATGTCGTCGGTGAGCTGCGCCTGCCCTCGCAGGCCGCTCGCCTGCATGCGCGCCTGCATGCACTCGGCGTGATTCGCGAGGAGGCGCATGACGAGCAGGGCTGGCGCCTGCAGGTCGACATGGCGATCGCCGATGCGCTCAAGCTGTTCGCGCAGGCGCATGGCGAAGCCCTGCGACCCCTGCTCGAAGCCGCCGGCGCGCTCGAAGACGAAGCCGCGGGATGGTAGTCGCACAGCAAGGCAGGCTTGCCTTGTTTGAGGCCGCACGAGCGCTAACCTAGAATCAACGCACGCCCACTGGCGTGAACGTCCTCATTGGAGCAGGCATGGCCTGGAACACCCCTGGAAGTAGTGGCCCCGGCAGCAACGAGCCCGGCCCGGATGGCCGCCGTCCCCAGCGCCGCAGGTCCGGGGGCGGTGGGCTCGACGGCCTGCTCGACTCGGCGCGCGACCTCTTCGGTGGTGGTGGTTCGATCTGGCGCTGGGTGGCCATCGCCTTCGGCCTGTGGCTGGTCTTCACGACCTTCGTGCTGGTGACCGAACAGGAGCGCGGCGTGGTCCTGCGCTTCGGCCACTTCGCCCGCATCCTCCAGCCGGGCCCGCACTTCAAGGCGCCTTGGCCCATCGAGACGGTGCAGAAGGTCAACGCGACGCAGAGCAACGCGTACAGCGAAACCGTCCCGGTATTCACCCGCGACGGCAACATGGTCAGCGTCGAGATCAACGTGCAGTACCGCATCGGCGATCCGCAGACCTACCTGTTCGGTTCCCGCGATGCCGCCAGCGTGCTGCAGCAGGCCGCGCAGAGCACCGTGCGCGAGCAGGTCGGCCGTTCGGATCTCGACACCGTGCTCAATGCGCGCAGCGAACTCACCGTTGCCGTGCGCGAGCATCTGCAGAAGGCATTGCAGGCCTATCACACCGGCCTGGTCGTCACCGAGGTCAACCTCCCCAACGCCCGCCCGCCGGACGAGGTGAAGGACGCGTTCGACGAAGTGCAGCGCGCCCGTGCCGACAAGAACACGGCCATCAACCAGGCCGAGGCCTATGCCAAGAAGATCGTGCCCGAGGCCCGCGGTGAGGCCGCGCGCACGCGCACGACCGCCGAAGGCTACAAGACGGCCTCGATCGCGCACGCCGATGGCGACGCGCAACGCTTCTCGTTGCTGGTCGACCAGTACAAGAACGCACCGGATGTCACCCGCAAGCGCCTGTGGCTGGAAACCCTGCAGGACGTGCTGGCGGAAAACCGCAAGATCATCGGTGGTGATTCGCGCCAGTTGATCTATGTGCCGATGGAAGACAAGCGCGGTGGCGCCAGCAACGCGGCTTCGAATCCGCCGCTGCTGACGCCCGAGGTGTTGTCGCCGCCAAGTGAATCCACCGATTCCGCGCGTCCGTCGCGCAGCCCGCGCCCGACCCGCGAGGAGGACCGCCGATGAGATTTTCCCTCTGGATCGCCATTGCCGTCAGCGCACTGCTGGCGCTGCTTGGTTCCGTATTTGTCGTGAACGAAGGCCACAGCGCGATCGTGTTCCGCCTGGGCACCATCGTTCGCACCGATATCGATCCCGGCCTGCATTTCAAGGTGCCGCTGGTGGAAAGCGCGCGCGTTTTCGATCGTCGTCTGCAGGTGCTCGATTCCGAACCCGAGCGTTACCTCACCGACGACAAGCAGGACGTCAGCATCGACTTCTTCGCGCTTGGACGCATCGAGAACCTGCAGGCGTTCTACCGCGCCACCGGTGGCGACGAGGAGGTCGCGGTGCAGCGTCTCGCGCCGATCATCCGCGACTCGCTGCGCAACGAGATCAATGGGCGCACGCTCCAGGAAGTGGTGTCCGGCGAACGTAACGCGTTCATCGGCAAGCAGCTCGCGACGATCAACAAGGGTGCGCAGACGCTGGGCGTGAAGATCATGGATATCCGCATCAAGCGCATCGAGTTGCCGACGGACAGCAACGTGGTGGGCTCGGTGTACGACCAGATGCGCTCCCAGCGCCTCCAGGTCGCCAGCCAGCTGCGCGCCGAAGGCGTGGAGCAGGCACAGACCATCCGGGCGAAGGCCGAACGTGACCGTGCGGTGCTGCTGGCCGAAGCCGAGCGCGACGCGCAGAAGCTGCGCGGCGAAGGCGATGCCGAAGCCACGCGCCTGTACGCGCAGGCAGCGAACAAGGATCCGAGCTTCTACGCGTTCCAGCGCAGCCTCGATGCCTACCGCGCCTCGTTCGCGGATGGCCAAAGCGTGATCGTGCTCGACCGCGACGATCCGTTCCTGCAGTACATGAAGTCGGATCGCTGATCGCGGGCATTGGCATGACCGTCGAGTTGCTCTCCGCCTTGTGCCTGGTTGCCGTGCTCGAGGGCCTGTTCCTGTTCGTCGCCCCGCGCGGCTGGAGGCAGGCCATCGAGCAGCTGCACCAGGTTTCGGACCTTGGCCTGCGCCTGCTGGGCGGCGTGTTCATCGTCATCGGCCTGATTTCGCTGTTCCTAGTCAGGGACATCCTGGTCAGGCATGTCTAGGGCGTCGTTCGGTTCCAGAGCCCTGAGCACAGCGGAAACGGAAGGCGGGAAGGGTAGCCCCGCCCCCCTAAAACCCGGATAATGCACAAAAGCCGGACGGGGCCCGCCCCTCCGGCTTTTTCCGTGTGTGGACCCCCGCATCGTCCCGCCCGAAGGCGAGGACAGGCTGTCCAGACATGCCACTACCAGCTCCGGGACCGATCCGGGGCGACAGGAGATTTCCAGATGGGTCAGTCAGTTGTGGTGTTGGGCGCCCAGTGGGGCGACGAAGGCAAGGGCAAGATCGTCGACCTGCTCACGCAGGACATCGGCGCGGTCGTGCGCTTCCAGGGCGGCCACAACGCCGGCCACACCCTCGTCATCGGCGGCAAGAAGACCGTCCTGCACCTGATTCCCTCCGGCATCCTGCGCGACGACGCGCTGTGCCTGATCGGTAATGGTGTCGTGCTGCATCCGGGCGCGCTGCAGAAGGAAATCGGCGAACTCGAAGCCAATGGCGTCGACGTGCGTTCGCGCCTCAAGATCAGCCCGGCCACGCCGCTGATCATGCCGTACCACATCGCCCTGGATCAGGCGCGCGAGAAGGCCCTCGGCAAGAGCGCCATCGGTACCACCGGGCGCGGCATCGGTCCCGCCTACGAGGACAAGGTTGCGCGTCGCGGCATCCGCGTCGCCGACCTGCGCTATCCCAACGAGCTCGCCGAGAAGCTGCGCGGCACGATGGATTACCACAACTTCGTGCTCACCAAGTACCTCGGCGTCGAAGCCGTCGACTTCCAGAAAACGCTCGACGACGCGCTCGCCTTTGGCGAATACGTAGAGCCGATGAAGTCCGACGTTGCCGGCATCCTTCACGAGCTGCGCAAGCAGGGCAAGCGCGTGCTGTTCGAAGGCGCGCAGGGTTCGCTGCTGGACATCGACCACGGCACCTATCCGTATGTCACCTCGTCGAACACGACGGTGGGTGGTGCGTATGCCGGCACCGGCGTCGGCGCCGATGCGATCGACTACGTACTCGGCATCGCCAAGGCCTATGCCACGCGCGTGGGCGGCGGACCGTTCCCGACCGAGCTCGACGACGAAATCGGCCAGGGCATCCGCGACCGCGGACAGGAATACGGCGCCACCACCGGCCGCCCGCGCCGCTGCGGCTGGATGGACATCGTCGCGCTCAAGCGCGCCGTCGCCATCAACGGCATCACCGGCCTGTGCATCACCAAGCTCGACATCCTCGATGGCATGAAGACGCTCAAGGTCTGCATCGCATACGAGTACCACGGCAAGCGCAGCGAATATGCCCCGCTTGATGCAGCGGGCTGGGAAGAGTGCACGCCCGTGTACCTCGAGTTCCCGGGCTGGGAGGAATCCACCGCCGGCATCACCGAGTGGGACAAGCTCCCGCCCGCCGCCCGCGCCTACCTGCGCGCACTGGAAGAACTCTCGGGTTGCCAGCTGGCGATCGTTTCCACCGGCCCGGATCGCGATGCCAATATCGTGTTGCGGGATCCTTGGGCGTAAGCCCTCGGCCTGTCAGGCAAGATCAAAAAAAGCCCCGCATTGCGGGGCTTTTTGTTTCCCCGCAGGGTTGATTGCGTCTGAGGCCTATTGCCGGGCCGCCATCGCGCGCTCGATGAAATCCAGCACTTCCGCCACGCTGACGCCGAACGAACCTGCGTTGCCGGCGTCGAACTCGCGCTTCCATTGGGCGTACCCGGTCAGGAAGGCAGGATCTGGTACCTCATTCCGCAGGAACTCCGCCTTGCTGCGTTCGAAGGTCTGGCGGATGACCGGTACGTGCGGGAGTCTGGTCGTGAAGCCCGAAGGGTCCGCCGGATTCCTTACGCGGACGCCCGAAATCGAGACGTGGAAGATCTCGCCGCCTAGTGGATGCGCATCCACGCGGTTGATCAGCAACAGCGGCGCCTCGTCGGCACTGCGGCCGGCGCAGCGCCACAATTGACCCGCGGCGAAGTCGGGGCTGGGCGATGGCGAGGTCATATCGGTCTCCTGATTCGATCCGTCTGATTCGATCCATCCAATCATGCCGCGACCGAGCGGTAGGGACCGTGCCGATTCCGGCCTCTTCCCCAGCTTCCCTTGGGATTGCGATCGATGCCGCTGCGGTGGATCGGTGCGCCTCCGCCTGGAGCAGGGGATTCGGCTTTACTTCCCGATAACCGCCGCAACCGCAACAATCGCTTCCTGCGCGCGGTCAGTCCCGCGCCCCGTCCATTCCCACAGAGGATCGCCATGAAATCCCGCGCCGCCGTCGCCTTCGCTCCGGGCCAACCCTTGCAGATCGTGGAGATCGACGTCGCGCCGCCGCGCGCAGGCGAAGTGCTGGTCCGCATCACCCATACGGGTGTCTGCCATACCGACGCGTTCACCCTGAGCGGCGACGATCCCGAGGGCCTGTTCCCCGCGGTCCTGGGCCACGAGGGCGCAGGCGTGGTGGTGGAGGTGGGCGAGGGCGTGACTACCCTGCAAGCGGGCGACCACGTCATCCCGCTGTACACGGCCGAATGCCGCGAATGCAAGTTCTGCAAGTCCGGCAAGACCAACCTGTGCCAGAAAGTGCGCGCCACGCAGGGCAAGGGCCTGATGCCCGATGGCACCTCGCGCTTCTCGTACAACGGCCAGCCCATCCACCACTACATGGGCACCAGCACCTTCAGCGAGTACACGGTAGTGGCGGAAATATCCCTGGCGAAGATCAACCCGGAAGCTCCGCACGAAAAAGTATGTCTATTGGGATGCGGCGTCACCACCGGCATCGGGGCCGTGCACAACACAGCGAAGGTGAAGGCAGGCGACACCGTGGCGGTGTTCGGCCTGGGCGGCATCGGCCTGGCCGTGATCCAGGGCGCGCGCCAGGCGAAGGCGGGCCGCATCATCGGCATCGATACCAATCCCGGCAAGTTCGACCTCGCGCGGCAGATGGGCGCCACCGACGTCGTCAATCCGAAGGAGCATGACAAGCCGATCCAGGACGTGATCGTCGAGATGACCGACGGTGGCGTGGATTTCTCTTTCGAGTGCATCGGCAATGTCGACGTGATGCGAGCCGCGCTGGAGTGTTGCCACAAGGGCTGGGGCGAGAGCGTCATCATCGGTGTCGCCGGTGCCGGCCAGGAAATCCGCACGCGCCCGTTCCAGCTGGTGACCGGCCGGGTCTGGCGCGGTTCGGCGTTCGGCGGGGTCAAGGGACGCACGCAGCTTCCCGGCATGGTGGAGGACGCAATGCGGGGCGACATCCAGCTCGATCCCTTCATCACCCACACCCTGCCGCTGGAACGCATCAACGAGGCGTTCGAGCTGATGCACGCAGGCAAGTCGATCCGCACGGTGATCCACTACTGAGGATCCCGCAGCCACGCCCCAGGCAACGCGAAGGCATGCGCACGACGGTGCCACGCCCGGCTTCGATGTTGGAAAGAACCATCCCCGGCCACGAAGGAGGTGAACAATGAACGCAGTCTCCATTCATCCGTCCGTCGACAACGGCGTCAGGAAGGGCGACGCCGGTTTCAAGGGCGGCACGCTGCAGTGCCAGTGCGCGACCGACAAGGTGGAAGTGAAAATCGACGCCCAGGTCGCGCACAACCACGTCTGCGGCTGCACCAAATGCTGGAAGCCCAAGGGCGCCGCGTTCGCGGTCATCGCCGTGGTGCCGCGCGACAAGGTCAGCGTCACCGCTCACGAAGAGAAGCTCGGCATCGTCGATGACACGGCCACCATCCAGCGCCACGCCTGCAAGGGCTGTGGCGTACACATGTTCGGCCGCATCGAAAACAAGGACCACGCGTTCCATGGCCTCGACTTCGTCCACACCGAACTGTCGCCACAAAGCGGCTGGGAAGAACCGCGTTTCGCCGCGTTCGTTTCCTCGATCATCGAGGGCGGCGGCGCGCGTCCGGAGCAGATGGACGGCGTGCGCGCACGCCTCAACGAACTGGGACTCACGCCCTACGACAGCCTCAACCCCCCGCTGATGGACGCGATCTCGACGCACCTGGCGAAGAGATCGGGCGTGCTGAAGGACTGACTGCAAGTGGGCCACCCGCCACGACAGGATCGAGCATGAAGAAGGTGCAAGAGCACGCCAGCCACGGCGGCGTGCAGGAAGTCTGGCAACACCATTCGCACACGCTGGGCTGCGACATGCGTTTCGGCATCTACCTGCCGCCGCATGCCGTGCATGCGCAGTGTCCGGTGCTGTACTGGCTCAGCGGCCTCACCTGCACCGAGCAAAACTTCATCACCAAGGCGGGCGCGCAGCGCTACGCCGCCGAGCATGGCGTGATAGTGGTTGCGCCCGATACCAGCCCGCGTGGCGTGGCCGTGGCGGATGCCGACGGCTACGACCTCGGCCAGGGCGCAGGTTTCTACCTCGATGCCACGCAGGCGCCGTGGGCTGAGAACTACCGCATGCACGACTACGTCGAGCGCGAACTGCCGGACCTGGTCGAAGCACACTTCAGCGCCAGCAACCGGAGGTCGATCAGCGGGCATTCGATGGGCGGCCACGGTGCACTGGTGCTCGCGCTGCGCAACCACGGTCGCTACCACAGCGTCTCGGCGTTCTCGCCTATCGTCGCGCCCATGCAGGTGCCCTGGGGCGAGAAGGCGTTTACCACCTACCTGGGCGACGACCGCGACGCCTGGCGACAGTGGGATGCCTGCGAGCTTGTTCGCGCGGCTGCGGGCAGCGCCAACAAGGTGCCCTTGCTGGTCGACCAGGGCGAAGCCGACGAATTCCTCGACACGCAACTGCGGCCGGAACTGCTGGAAGCCGCTTGCCGGGAGTCCGCGCATCCGCTCACCCTGCGTCGCCGCGCAGGTTACGACCACAGCTACTACTTCATCGCCAGTTTCATCGGCGAGCACATCGCCTACCACGCCGCCGCGCTGGCTGATCGCTGAGCCCGCACGCGTCTTCCATGCCTGACCCCGATGGGTGGTGCTGGCCGTCCCGCGCATGGGCCCAGCAGGCGCCGGGCTTCAAAAAAAGCGCTGCCAGGTAGCGTTCCGGCCAACGCTGCACTGCAACGCGCCAGGCCGACGGCCCGAGTGGGCCCGTAATTTCCCCGGCCGCCTTCCGTAACCACCAGCGTTTTTCCCCGAGTACCGCGATCGCGTCGGCTGGACCGCATGCGCGCTCGCGTTGGTCCGCCCCGCTGTATCTCCCGAAGGAGTCCCTGATGAAACTCTCGTCCGTTCGCGCACGCGCCTCCAGTTTCCCGATGCCGCGCCGTTGGCTGCTGGCTGCTGCCGTGGCTTTCGCCTTGCCTGGAGCCGCCATTGCCGACCCGGTCATCGACTGGAATGCCAATGCCAACGCAGTCGTCGGCTCGGCGGGAGGCCCGCCGCAGCAGACCCGCGTCTTCACGATGGTGCAGATCGCCGTGCATGACGCGCTCAACGCCATCGATCCGCGCTATGAGTCCTACACCCGCATCGGCGGCGGCAATCCCAATGCATCCGCGGATGCCGCGGTGGCGCGCGCCGCGAGCGACGTGCTGCTCGCGACACTGCCGGCCAGCCAGGCCACCGCGATCAATACGACCTACGCCAATTACATCGCCGCCCTGCCGGCGTGTCCGGCCGCGCACGCCACGTGCATCAGCGATGGAGAAGCGATCGGCGCCGCCGCCGCGCATGCCATCGTGATGATGCGCAATCTGGATGGGTCGGAAACGCCGCACGTGCCGTATACGCTCGCGCCGGGCATCGGTGTCTATCAGCCGACGCTGCCGACGCCGCCGGCGCCGCAGCCGTTCCCGCAATTTGGTGGCTGGGGCGAGGTCACGCCGTTCGCGCTCGCAAACGCGGCGCAGTTCAATCCGGGGCGCACCGATTTCCTGCGGGTGCACGGCAAGGCCTACGCCGTCGACTACAACGAAGTGAAGGCGGTTGGCTCCGCCGCTGTGCGCGGCGCCGCGCCGGATTCGGAAGAAAGCCGGATCGCGCGCTTCTGGCCCGGGGGTGGCGCCAATCTCAACGGTGTGCTGCGCGTGATCGTCGCCGGCCAGAACCTGGACTCCTGGGAGAACGCACGTCTGTTCGCACTGATGAACATCGCCGTGAACGACACGCTGATCGCGACGTTCAGGACCAAGTACAAGTACAACTTCTGGCGTCCGGTCACCGCGATCCACTGGGCAGATGACGGCAACCCGGATACCGAGTCCGATCCCAACTGGTCCTCCTACATCACCACGCCGCCGTACCCGGACTACACCTGTGGGCTTCCCTCGACGATCGGTGCCGGTACCGAAGTGATCCGCGACGTCTTTGGCACTGATGATGTTGCTTTCACCTTCACCGCCGCGGGATTGCCGCCAGCCGTGACCCGCAGCTACACCAGCCTGTCGCAGGCGGCGGACGAAGCCGCATCCGCGCGCGTGTATGGCGGGATCCATTTCCGTACCGGCTGCGTCAACGCGGTGACGTTGGGCGAGCACATCGGCAAGTACGTGTTCAACACACGACTGCGTCCACTGCACTGATTCGACATCGGACTCGCCTGCTCCAAGGCAAAGGCCCCGCATGGCGGGGCCTTTGTCATCTCCATGCGCAACATGGGCTGCTACCTGGGCTCGTTGGCCCCGCCACCCTGTGGTGGCTTGCAGTCGCTGCCCAGCGGGATGTCCGCCTGGGTGACGCAGGCGTTGAAACCAGGCAGGCCGACGACTTCGCGCGTGGCGCCCGCCGTCATGGTGAAGCGTTCGATCGGCTGTGTGGCGCAGTCGCTGTCGGCCGGGGCGCACTGGCGCGGAAACAGCGTGTAGTGGCATTCGCCGCTGGCGCTGGCGATGCATTCGAAGTGGGCGATGCCGGCCATGATGCGGGTCTTGCTGTGGATCACGTCGACGCCGTCGATGACGGAGCGACTCACGATGGTGGTGCCACCTTCGCAACCGAACATGGCAAGCAGGTAGTAGATCACGGCGATCAGGTTGCGCATGGCTGTTGTCTCGCGGTTGCTGGCGGCATGGCCGCCATGGCGGAAGGCACGATCACGGAAGCGGCTACGCGCCGTGCGTCGCGATCACATGTGCCGGAACAGGGTCATGAAGGGCTGGCTGACAGTCAGGGTTTCGGGGCGGTTCTTCAGGCGGACCGTGCCCTTGCCGGTGTCGTCGCGCACGATCGAGGCGATCGCCTTGAGGTTGACGATCGTGGAGCGGTGGATCTGCTTGAACGTATCGGTATCCAGCACCGACAGCAGTTCGCGGATCGGCGTGCGCAGCAGGGCTTCGCCCTCGGCCGTCATCACCGTCGTGTACTTGTTGTCGGCGCGGAAGTAGGCGACGTCGTCGACCAGGATCAGCTTCGTCTCGCGGCCGGCGCTGGCGGTGAGCCAGGTAAGCGGCGGGCGCGAGGGGTTCCTCGGCAACGTCGCGCCCAGGCGCTCCAGGACGGCGTTCAGCGCCGCTGCGTCGCTGGCACCCGATGCGGCGCGCAGTTTCAGGCGTTGCACGGTGGCGGCCAGGCGTTCGCGCGCGATGGGCTTGAGCAGATAGTCGATCGCCCCGCGGTCGAAGGCATCGATCGCGTACTGGTCGTAGGCGGTGACAAAGACGATCTGCGTGTGCGGGCTCGCCTGCGCCGCGGCGGCCGCGACTTCCAGACCGGTAAGGCCCGGCATGCGGATGTCGAGGAAGGCGACGTCGGGCTGGTGCTCGTCGATGGCTTCCAGTGCGCTGGCGCCGTCTTCGCACTCGGCGACGATGTCCAGTTGCGGCCAGGCCTCGCGCAGTTGTTCCAGCATGGCGCTGCGCAACAGGGCTTCGTCTTCCGCGATGACGGCAGTGCAGGTGGCCTTAGACATTGCCGTGATCCTCGGCGGCCTTGGCAGGCATGGCAGTGGCGGGCATGGCAGCGGCAGGTGCAGACGCCGGCGGTGAAGTCGAGTTCGCGGCCGGCACGGCCGGAACGGTGATCGTCGCGGCGACGCCGGAGGGGAAGTTGGCGACCACCGCGAGCGAGGCCTTGCCATTGAAGACCAGTTGCAACCGCTCGCGTATGTTCTTCAGGCCAATGCCGGTGCCGGCGCTCTGCACGTTGAAGCCTTCGCCATCGTCGGCGACGGTGATCGACACGCCGTCATCGACAGGCCGTGCGCGGATCCAGACCGTGCCGCCGGCGGTGCGTGGCTCCAGGCCGTGCTTGATCGCATTTTCCACCAGCGTCTGCAGCATCATCGCCGGCAGTTTGGTGCCGCGCAGATTGTCGGGTACGTCGACCTGCACGGCCAGGCGCTGGCCCATGCGGATCTTGAGGATTTCCAGATAGGCGAGGGCGCGTTCGAGTTCGTCGCCCAGCGTCGCCTGTTCGTCCTGCGTGCGCGGCAACGAATGGCGCAGGTACTGGATCAGGTGGCCGAGCATCTCGTCGGCGCGCGGCGGATCGGTACGGGTGAGGTACTGCGCGCTGGCCAGCGTGTTGTAGAGGAAGTGGGGCTCGACCTGCGCATGCAGCAGGTTGAGGCGGGCCACGGTGAGCTCCTTCTCGGTCGCGGTCTGCGCGGCGGCATCGCGTTCGTTGCGGCGGCGCTCGGCGACGCGGCGGGTGATGGCGCGGGTGATCGCGTTGGCGTTCTCGAGGTTGGTGCCGTCGTCGACGCGGAACCAGTCGCTCCATGCACCGCTTTCCGGCTCGCAGATCAGGGTGACGCTGCCGGTGCCGTTGACGGGCGTGACCGTGGCGAGGATCTGGTTACGCGTGTTGCCGAACCATTGCATCGGGTGGAAGCGACCCAGGGGCGGCTCGTCGCCGTAGGTGACCGGGCGCAGTACCTTCGCACGCACCTGCAGGCTGTCGCGTGCGCTCTCGACGTCCTGCGTGCGCGGCAGTTCGCGGATGGCGGCATCGAGCAGGTCGAAGGCCTCGCCTGCCTCGAACGGAATCTCGATCTGGCGGCGCTGGCGGTTGCCCAGGCCTTCCTGCTCGGAGCCGGCGATCAGGCGCACCCGGCGCAGGTGCGAGAACGCGCTGGTCACGACCAGGCCGAGGGTGATGAAGGTGAACAGCACCATCGGCAGTTCAAACCGGCCGATGAGGGGGATCTCGTTGTAGAACGACGTCAGCAGGATGAGCGCGAGGCCCCAGGCGATGGCGATGCGGGCGACGAAGAAGACGTTGCGGATCACGGTGGTTCCCGGGGCGTCGTTGGTTGCGGCGAAGAATAGCCGCCGCTGGCGCGATGGGAACCGAAGCGCGACGAAACCGGGGATCGCGCGACGGAAGTGGCCGAAAGCGGGATGAACCGACGGGATGAACGGGCCGGCAGGCCGGATCTGCGCGAGGGCTCCCATGGGCCCCGCGAAAACCGCAACACCTGTCGATTCCGGCATGACTTCTGGCGGTCGGTGCCATCCCCGCCAGCCCTCACCATCGATCCTTTCACTCACCTCCGGTTTGCGGATATCGGCCCATGGCCGCGCGAGCCCACCACAAGGGACATTGCATGCGTCGCACCCTGGTTACCGCCATCGCCCTGGCTCTCGCCGGCACCGGTTCCGTCCTCGCCGCACCGGCCCCGGCCGCTGCGTCCATGACGACCGCGCCCGAAGTGAAGGATGCGACCACGCAACTGCCACGCACGGTGCGCCCGGCGCATTACGACGTGGCGGTGGTGCCGCACGCCGGGACGATGACCTTCGACGGCCATGTCGCGATCACGCTCGACGTGCTGGAGCCGACGGCGTCCATCACCGTCAACGCCGTCGACATGATCTTCGCCAACGCCACGTTGGCCGGGTTGGCCGGCTCCGGCCGCAAGGCGCTGGTCCCGAAGGTGTCGATCGACGCCGACGCGCAGACCGCGACCTTCACCGTCGACAAGCCGCTCGCCCCGGGCCGTTACACGCTGGCCACCGACTACACCGGCAAGATCGGCACCCAGGCCAATGGCCTGTTCGCGATCGACTACGACACCCGGGCCGGCAAGAAGCGCGCGCTGTACACCCAGTTCGAGAATTCCGACGCGCGCAAGTTCGTGCCGTCATGGGACGAGCCCAACTACAAGGCGACCTTCGCGCTGACGGCCACCGTGCCCGCGAACCAGCTGGCCGTGAGCAACATGCCGGCGGTGGAAACCACGGACCTCGGCAACGGCACCAAGCGGGTGCGGTTCGACCAGTCGCCGAAGATGTCGACCTACCTGCTCTTCTTCAGCCTTGGCGATTTCGAGCGCGCCACCGCGAAGCTGGGCGACACCGAAATCGGCGTCGTCACCCAGTCCGGCCTGGTCGAGCAGGCGAAGTTCGCGCTGGATTCCTCCGTGGACGTACTGCGCGAATACAACGACTACTTCGGTACGCCCTATCCGCTGCCCAAGCTCGACAACGTGGCCTCGCCCGGAAGCAGCCAGTTCTTCGGCGCGATGGAGAACTGGGGCGCGATCTTCACCTTCGAACACACTCTGCTGCTCGATCCGACCATCTCGACGCAATCGGACAAGCAGCGCGTGTATTCGGTCGCCGCGCACGAGATCGCACACCAGTGGTTCGGCGACCTGGTGACGATGAGCTGGTGGGACGACCTGTGGCTCAACGAGGGCTTCGCCACGTGGATGGCGGGCCGCACCACCCAGAAGCTGCATCCGGAATGGAATACCCGGCTCGGCACCGTCGACGGCCGTGAGCGCGCGATGTCGCGCGACGCCGTCGCATCCACGCATCCGGTCGTGCAGCACGTGGAGACGGTCGAGCAGGCAAGCCAGGCCTTCGATGCGATCACCTACCAGAAGGGCGGTGCGGTGATCCGCATGCTCGAGGGCTTCGTCGGCCCCGACGCCTGGCGCGAGGGCGTGCGCAAATACATGAAGGCGCATGCCTACGGCAACACGGTGTCGGACGACCTCTGGCGCGAGGTGCAGACCGCCGCGGGCAAGCCCATTCTCGACATCGCCCACGACTTCACCCTGCAGCCGGGCGTGCCGCTGATCCGCGTCGAATCGGCGTCGTGTGATGGCCACACGACCACGGTCAAGCTGACCCAGGGCGAATTCACCAAGGACCGCCCCGGCAAGGCCGCGCTGCAGTGGCGCGTGCCGGTGATCGCGCAGGCCGGCGGCGAAGCCGTGCGCACGGTTGTCGAAGGCGGCGCGGCGACAATCGAGGTGCCGGGTTGCGGTCCGCTGGTCGTCAATGCGGGGCAGAGCGGCTACTACCGCACGCTGTATGCGCAGCCGCAGTTCGAGACGCTCCGCAAGGAGTTCGCCAGGCTCGACGCCATCGACCAGCTCGGCCTGATGGGCGATGCGTGGGCGCTGGGCATGGCCGGGCTGCGTCCGGCGACGGACTATCTCGAGCTGGCCAAGGCCACGCCCATCGACGCCGACCCGCAGATCTGGGGCGACATTGCCGAAACCTTGACCGGCCTGGATGACTACTACCGTGGCGACGCGAAGCGCCAGGCCAGGTTCCGCGCCTTCGCGATCGACACGCTCTCGCCGGTGTTCAAGCGCGTGGGCTGGGAGGCCAGGGCGGGCGAGGCCGATCCGGTCACCATCCTGCGCACCCAGCTGATCGACGCATTGGGCACGCTGGGCGACGCGTCTGTCATCCAAGAAGCGCAACGCCGTTATGCCGCCGGCGATGCGAATGCGATGCCGCCCGCACTGCGCAAGACCATCCTCGGCGCGGTTGCACGGCACGCGGACGCGGCAACCTGGGAGCGGCTGCACGCTGCAGCGCAGGAGGAAAAGACGCCGCTGGTGAAAGACGAGTACTACGCCCTGCTGTCGTCGGCCGAGGATCCGGCCCTGGCGAAGCGCGCGCTGGACCTCGCCTTGACGGCGGAACCCGGCGAGACCAACAGCGCGGGGATGATCTCGACGGTGGCCTATCACCACCCCGAACTCGCGTTCGACTTTGCCACTGCACATCGTGAGCAAGTGAACGCCAAGGTCGACACCACCTCGCTCAGCCGCTACTACCCGGGGCTGGCGAACAACTCGCTGGACGCGGCCACGATCGCCAAGCTCAAGGACTTCGCGTCGAAGCACATCGCCGCGAGCTCGCGACGCGCCACGGACACGGCGGTGGCCAACATCGAGTACCGGCTGAAGGTGCGCAACGAGCGCCTGCCGGCGATCGATGCGTGGCTGCAGCGGCAGCAGGGCACGACGCGGATGGGGCGTTGAGCGTTGAATAGGTGAACAAAAAGGCCCCGCACGCGGGGCCTTTTTTGTTGCGCATGCTTCTACACGACGCGCTGCCACAGCCACGTCGCCGCCACCGCACAGATTCCCAACGAGAGCAGGGGCATGGCGGTGCCGGCATACCAGCGCGCGCGCCGTAGCAGGAACAGGCCTGGCAGCACCGCGCATACGACGACCAGCTGCCCCAGCTCGACACCCGCGTTGAATCCCACCAGCGCGAGCAGGCGCGTGGTGGTGGGCAAGCCCAATTCGCCCAGCGCCCCCGCGAAGCCGAAGCCATGAATCAGACCGAAGCCGAAGCCGACCACCCAGGCGCGCCGCGTGATCAGTGGCCGGACGTTGTTGATCGCGGCGAGCAACACACTGATGGCGATTGCGGGTTCGACCCAGCGTGATGCGGGCGTCACCCAGCCGAGCGCCGCCAGGCTCAGGGTGAGCGAGTGCGCCAGCGTGAACGCGGTGACTATCCCCAGCACCTGGGTCAGGACGCGACGAAAGCCTTCCGCCGGCAACCATTCGCCGTGCTGGCGCAGCAATGCCGCGGGCAACAGCAGTGACAGCAGGAAGGCGAGGTGGTCGTAACCGATCAGGATGTGGTGCACGCCCTCGCGCAGGAAGTCGGTGAACGGTCGGTCCGGCGCCGCCCCCAGGACCACCGTGCGCGCATCGGTGCGCACGGTGGCGGTGCGTACGCCTGCGCCCTGTCGCAGCGTGACCAGGACGCGATGCTGCGGATCCTGTGCGAACAGCAGGTCGTAGCGCACGCGCATGCGCATGCGTGTGCCCGCTGGCGCAGGACACTGCGCGAGCAGTTGCACCGTGGCGTAGGCACCATCGTCGTAACGGCGCGTGGCGAGTCCGAGTGGATGCAACGCACACGCGCCGGCCGCGGTCGACAGCGTGAGTCCCGAAGCAACCCACTGCTGCAACGGGCGCTCCAACGCGTGGAGTTCGCCCCACGTCACCTGTTCGTCGCGATTGGCGTCGAGCGGGAAACTGAGGGCGATATCGCGGATCGCCAGGTCCAGCTCGATCCGCGTTTCGCTGCCGGAATGCGCGATGTCCAGGTGCGCGACCGACAAGGTGTGCGCCTGCACGGAACACGCGAGCAGCAACAGCAGCAATGCCAGCCAGTGACGCTGCATCAGCGCGCGACCTCCGGCACCGGTGGCAATGACAGGTGCTGCGCCGCCGCCCAACTGCGCAGCGGCTGCAGGACCTCGCTGCGCCCTGCCGCCACGGCCGCGCGCTGCAGCAGCGCCACGTCTTCGTAGTCGCGTTGCGTGCGGAAATTGGCCTGGGCCAGCGCCAGCGCTGCGACGGGGGCATGGCGCGCGACCAGCAGGAACTCGGCTTCGTCGCGCAATTCCACGGGGCTGCCCGCGGCACGCGCGGCCGCGAAGCGTCGTTCCTGTGCGGCCACCAGGGACGACGCTGCGCCGGAGGACAGGCGGCACGCCGCCAGGGTGCGCTGCAGCTGCAGTCCTTCGTGGCCGGTTTGCGCGGCGAGCAGGGACATCACTTCGCGATCGCGGCCCGCGTTGCGCAGGTAGCGCGCGTATGCGGTCAAGGTGCGGACGTCGTCCGGCGCGGGTGCCAGCGCGCGTCGGAACCACGTGTCGGCATCGCGATCACCAGCACGTTCGGCGACTTCGGCACGCATCAGCAGTGCGTAGCGGCGGGTCTCATCCGTAGCGGGGGCGTCCTGCAACCAGTGCTCGAGCGCGCCTGCCGCTGCGGCGTAATCGCCGCGGCGCAAGGACAGCATCCCCACGCACAGCAGGCCGCTGCCAGCGTCGATGCCCAACGCCAGTGCCGTGCAGTCGGCGCGGGCCAGATCCACATTGCCGAGTACCAGCTGGAGTTGCGCGCGCGACAGGTGCGCCGCGGCGTTGCGCGGCGAGTGCGCGATCACGACGTCGAGAAGGGCTACCGCGGCGGAAAAGTCGTGCCGATGCTGGGCGCTGAAGGCGCGGGCCAGCAGCACGTCGGGATCTTTCGTGCCTGCCGGCAGGCGCGCGAGCAGGGCGTCGGCCCGTGCCGCCAACCGCGCGTCGCCGGTCTGCGCCGCGGTGGTCAGCAACTCCCGGATGCGCGTGATCGAAACCGGTGCGACGGCCGATGCCGCGGGAATGGACGATGGCATCAGTCGTGCGTAGCCGTGGGGCAGGCGCTCGAGCACGGCATGCGGATCGTCCGGGACCTGCGATGGTGGGCGTTGCGCCCACGCGGCGGAGGCCGCCATCAGACCGGCAACCAGGGGCAGCGTGCGCAACAGCGCAAGGCGCGACATCGTGACTTCCTCCAGGCCATCCGGCAGCACGCAGGGCGTGGTTGCCGGATGGCCATGCAAGGACGGGCTACGTCAAAGCAGCCCGCTCAGTTGCTCGGTGAACCCGGCAGCGGTGTGTTGAGGTAAGGGAACGTCGCGCGGAAGTCGCTGGCCTTGAGCGCCGCGCCATCGGTGTATGGCAGTTGCCCCGATGGAGCGTCGGCGATGGGCAGCAACACGCCCATCGCCACGCGCAGCTCGATGTCGACCACGTCGTCGCCCGGGCGGCGGCCGTTCGGGAAGCCGGCGCTATCGCCCGCGAGCACGCCGAGCGTCTTCTGTGAGGTGGCGGCCTTGGGCGCGATCGACGTATTCAGGCGCATCATTTCCGCCGGCTTCACCGAGGCCGGCTGATTGAGGCCCGACACACCGGTCAGGAAGGCCGCGATCAGGTCCGTGCGCGGATACCTGGTCGGCGCCTTTACGCCGGGAAACAGCGCCTGGATCA
This sequence comes from Lysobacter sp. P5_B9, assembly GCF_054049835.1. NCBI lineage: Bacteria > Pseudomonadati > Pseudomonadota > Gammaproteobacteria > Lysobacterales > Lysobacteraceae > Lysobacter > Lysobacter sp. P5_B9. The sequence goes on along the minus strand of NZ_JBFULP010000008.1, from coordinate 101,319 downwards.
GGATCGGCAGGCTGGGGTTGGTGACGTACTTCGCGAAGGTCGCATCGTTGGCGGGCTGCGAGGCATTGAACCGGTCCTTGTCCGGCAGGCCGATCACCACTTCGTTCACCAGTGGCGCCGACAGGCGCGACACCTGCCGGTAGTGATCGCCTTCGCGCGTGTAGGCCGCGGTCCAGGCGCCGATGATCGGGTTGCCGGAATGGGTGAGGCACGCGATCGGCAATTCCAGCGCCAGCGTGGTGACGTTCGCATCGTCGAGCAGATTGCGCTCGCCGTCCGGCGCACCGACGGGATTGGTGTTGATCAGGTCGAATACCTCGCCGAGGTTGACCGCGAAGCCGTCCTTGCGTTGTCCGGCGAAGACGCGGCCTTCGCCCGCGCATTTGTCCACGCCGATACGCGAGATCTGGCGATCGGCGTACTTGGCGTAGTCGGCGATGGACTTGGTGCCGATGTTGTCGAACGGCTTCTTGAACAGATAGCCACCGGTGCCGAGATTGCGGGCCACCTCGGTCTGGCCGCCTTCCCGCACGCTGACGACGGAGTAGCGTTCGTCGACGTTGCGATTGGCTTCCTGCGCCGCGGTGGCGCCGAACGGCCCGATGTTGCTCAGCGGCGCCGCCACATCGATGCCGTTCACCGGCACGGTGAGGTTCTTGAAACGGTTGCGGAACTTGAAGAAGTAGGAGATGTCGGGAACCGCATCGCCATCGTTGTCGATGTGGATGGCGTACAGCGCATGGGGATCCATCAGGAAGTAGTTCGGACCGCCGTAGGGCGCCTGCAGCGGCTGATAGTTGGCGAGGAAGGTGACGTAGCCGGCGCGCCCGCTTTCATAGCTGCGGAACAGGTAGAAATCAGTGCCGTCGACTTTCGGGGTCTGGGTGATCAGCGGGGCTTCGCGATGGCTGGAACCAAGCGCGGAGCCGGCCGCGACCGTCAAGCCTGCGATGGCGACCGCGAGCAGGCCGCGCTTCGTGAGGGAGGGTTTGACCAAGGGCTTCATGGCGGGGTCCTGGGTAAGTGCAGGCACGAACGGCGCCTGCCTAGCCGAACCGCAGATGCTTGCGCGTCGCGCTGCCTGCGTTCCTGCGTGCTTACGGGGCAAACCCGGTGTCCGGATGCATCCGTTCGTCGGACGGGTCAGGTGGGAGGCGGAACCAGGGAGGCGCCCATCGGTCGGCATCGATGGATACGTCGGTGGGCTGCATCCGGATGCGCCATCGACTCGTATAGCGCTTCGTAGCGCGCATCGTTCGTGGATGTTGGCCGCGACAGCTGCTTGCTGCCGTTAGCCACAGACGGATGGCGACCTGCGTGCGCGCTTCGCCCCTTGCCGCGCTGCATTCGATATCGCCAGGTGCCTGGATGCCCCATTCATCGCTACTACCCAGTGTCGACTCCCGCGAAGAACTGGCGGAGTTGCTGGTGGATGTCGCCAGCGGCAGCCGCAGCGCCTTCGAGACGCTGTATCGCGCGACATCGAGCAAGCTGTTCGGTATCTGCCTGCGATTTCTCTCCGATCGCGCGGAGGCCGAGGATGTGCTCCAGGAGGTGTACGCCAGTGTCTGGCACAAGGCTGTGCAGTTCGACGCGGCACGGGCGAGCGCGATCACGTGGTTGGGAATGATCGCGCGGAACAAGGCGATCGACCGGTTGCGCGCCTTGCCGGGTCCGCAACGGAACGCGCCGATTGAACTGGCCGAAGAAGTGGCCGATCCGCTCGCTTCGCCCTTGCAGCACACCGAGGCAACGACGGAACGCGAGCGGTTGGATCACTGCATGGAGCAACTCGACGACCGCCGCCGCACGCTGATTCATACAGCGTTCTTCGAAGGGGCCACCTATGAGGAACTGGCGGTACGCAGCGGCTCGCCGCTGGGCTCGATCAAGAGCTGGATCCGCCGCGGCCTGATGCAACTGCGGACGTGCCTTGAACAATGAACATTCGCGACCCTCGATTCGATGAAGGCCCAGGGCGCGAACCGCCGGATGCGGACATGCTCGCAGGCGAATACGTGCTGGGCGTGCTCGATGCCGGGCAGCGACGCCAGGTGCAGGCGCGGATCACCACCGACGCCGCATTCGCGCGCCTGGTCGCAGGCTGGGAGCAACGCCTGGGTGCATGGCTCGATGGCATCGAGCCGGTGGTCGTGCCCGTGCATCTGTGGCCACGCATCCGCACGCGCCTGGGCTGGTCGCCGGTCGAAGGCGGCAAGCGCGGCATGTGGCAGAGCGTGGGCTTCTGGAGGGGAATGACGGCGTTGGCCGCGGCTGCGGCTGTGGCGGCGGTGTTCTTTGGCCGCGTGCAACCGCCGCCTGCACCACCGGTCACGCCGCCGGTGGCCGTGCAGCCTGCCGAATCGGCGCAACCAGTGACCACGCTGGCGCGCGACGACGGCTCGCCGGGCTGGCTGGCTTCGATCGACGCGGCACGCGGCACGGTGCGGATGGTGCCGGTGCCGGCACCTGCCGATGCGCAGGGGCGCGTTCCCGAGCTGTGGCTGATTCCGCCAGGCGAGGCGCCGCGTTCGCTGGGCCTGATCTCGGTCGACCGGACACAGCTGGTGATCGTGCCGAAGGCGTTGCTGCGCGCACTGGCGAAGGGCTCCACGCTGGCGATCTCGCTGGAGCCGCCGGGCGGTGCGCCGCAGGGCGTGCCGACCGGGCCGATCATCGCCAAGGGCGGTATCGAGACCATCTAACGAAAAGGCCCCGCAATCGCGGGGCCTTTTCTCCTGGAGCCTGAAGCGGCTTACGCCTCGACTTCGTCCTTGTACGCATCCACCGGGATGCACGCGCACATCACGTTCTTGTCGCCGTAGACGTTGTCGACGCGCGCGACCGGCGGCCAATACTTCTGCAGCCTGAGGGTCGCCAGCGGGAAGGCGGCGAGTTCGCGCGGGTAAGCGTGGGTCCATTCGCTGGCGCTGACCGCGGTCGCGGTGTGCGGCGCGTTCTTCAGCGGGTTGTCCTCGCGGTCGAGCTTGCCTTCCTCGACGGCGCGGATCTCGTCGCGGATCTGGATCATCGCGTCGATGAAGCGGTCGAGTTCGTGCTGCGATTCGGATTCGGTCGGTTCCACCATCAGCGTGCCGGCGACCGGGAAGCTCAGGGTCGGGGCGTGGAAGCCGAAATCGATCAGGCGCTTGGCGACGTCTTCCGCGCTGATGCCGGTGGCATCCTTGAGCGGGCGCAGGTCGAGGATGCACTCGTGCGCGACGAGGCCATTGCGGCCGGTGTACAGCGTCTCGTAGTGCGGCGCGAGGCGCTTGGCGATGTAGTTGGCGTTGAGCAATGCCACCTGGGTGGCTTTACGCAGGCCGTGCGCGCCCATCATCGTGATGTACATCCAGCTGATCGGCAGGATCGAGGCGGAACCGAAGCTGGCTGCGCTGACCATGCCGACTTCGCCGTTGCCCACGCCCTGCGTGCGCACGCCGTCGCTGCCCAGCGCGCGCGGCAGGAACGGCGCGAGGTGCGACTTCACCGCGCACGGGCCGACGCCAGGACCGCCGCCGCCGTGCGGGATGCAGAAGGTCTTGTGCAGGTTGAGGTGCGAGACGTCCGAGCCCCACTTGCCGGGCTTGGCGACGCCGACGAGGGCGTTCATGTTGGCGCCGTCGGTGTACACCTGGCCGCCGTGCTTGTGCACGATCTCGCAGATCTCGACCACGTCTTCCTCGAACACGCCGTGCGTGGACGGGTAGGTCATCATGATCGCGGCGAGGCGGTCGCTGTACTTCTCCGCGGCGCGGCGGATGTCCTCGACATCGACATTGCCGTTGGCGTCGCACTTGGTGACGACTACGGTCATGCCGCACATCTGCGCCGAAGCGGGATTGGTGCCGTGCGCGGATTCCGGGATCAGGCAGATGTCGCGCTTGTCGTCGCCGCGCGAGCGGTGGTACGCGCGGATCGCGAGCAGGCCGGCGTATTCACCCTGCGCACCGGAGTTCGGCTGCAGGCTGACGGCGTCGTAGCCGGTGCACTCGACCAGCATGGCCTCAAGGCCGTCGATCAGCTCCTTGTAACCCAGAGCCTGCTCGGCGGGGGCAAGCGGATGCAGGTTGCCGAATTCCGGCCACGTCACCGGGATCATTTCCGCGGTGGCGTTGAGCTTCATCGTGCACGAGCCGAGCGGGATCATGGTGCGATCCATCGCCAGGTCCTTGTCCGCGAGCGCGCGCATGTAGCGCAGCAGTTCGTGCTCGCTGTGGTGCGTGTTGAAGACCGGGTGGGTGAGGAATGCGGACGTACGCTTGAGGCCGGCCGGGATCGCGTCGGCGGTGGCGGCATCGAGCGCGTCGATGTCGGACGCATCCGCACCGAACAGAGTGGCGAGCCTGGCGACGTCTTCGCGCGTCGTGGTCTCGTCGAGGCTGATCGCGACGCTGCCGCCGTCGATGGCGCGCAGGTTGACCCGCGCGGCTTTCGCCTTGGCATGGATCGCTGCGGCATCGATGCCGGTGACGTGCAGGGTGTCGAAGAAGTCCGGGCCCACGTTGACGCCGGCCTTGCCGAGCGCGGCCGCGAGGATCGCGGCGAGGCGATGCGTGCGCTGCGCAATGCGGGTCAGGCCTTCCGAGCCGTGGTAGGCGGCGTACATCGACGCCATCACCGCCAGCAGCACCTGCGCGGTGCAGATGTTGGACGTGGCCTTCTCGCGGCGAATGTGCTGCTCGCGAGTCTGCAGGGTGAGACGGTAGGCCGGCTTGCCTTCGGCATCGACCGACACGCCGATCAGGCGGCCCGGCATCGAGCGCTTGTAGGCGTCGCGGCAGGCCATGAACGCGGCGTGCGGGCCACCGAAGCCGAACGGCACGCCGAAGCGCTGGGTGTTGCCGACGACGATGTCCGCGCCCCACTCGCCGGGAGCGGCGATCAGGGTGAGTGCGAGCAGGTCGGTGGCGACGGCGACCAGGCCACCGCGCGCATGCACGGCATCGGCGAGCGCCTTGTAGTCGCTGACCTGGCCGAAGGTGTTGGGGTACTGCAGCAGCACGCCGAAGGCGTCGAGGTTCAGCGCTTCAGCGTCGTCGGCGACGACGACTTCAATGCCCAGCGGTTCGGCGCGGGTACGGATGACCTCGAGCGACTGCGGATGCACGCCACTGGAGACGAAGAAGGTGTTCGACTTCGATTTGCACGAACGCTTGGCCAGCGTCATCGCTTCGGCGGCGGCGGTGGCTTCGTCGAGCAGCGAGGCGTTGGCGATCTCCATGCCCGTCAGGTCGGCGCACATGGTCTGGAAGTTGATCAGCGCTTCCATGCGGCCCTGCGAGATCTCGGCCTGGTACGGCGTGTAGGCCGTGTACCACGCCGGGTTCTCCAGGATGTTGCGCAGGATGACGTTCGGCGTGTGCGTGCCGTAGTAGCCCTGGCCGATGTAGGACTTGAACACCTGGTTCTTGTCGGCGATCGCACGGATCTTGGCGATGGCTTCGACTTCGGTGATCGGCGCCGGCAGCGCGAGCGGATTGGCTGACTTGATCGAACCGGGAACGATGGCGTCGGTCAGCGCTTCCAGCGAGTCGTGGCCGACGACGCGCAGCATGTGTGCGATCTCGGCGTCGTTGGGGCCGATGTGGCGCTCGAGGAAGGCGTCGTGGTGTTCGAGTGCGCGCAGGGAAGCAGGCTTGGTCTGGGACATGGCAGGGCGTCGTCTGGAGGCCGCGGTCGCGGATGCGGTTGCGGCATGGCGTGCTCGATGAGAGCGTGCCCCTCTGTCCTTTTGCCTGAGAGTTTGGAAGCGCGCGGGAGGGGGAGGAGATCCCGATCTGCGCTTCTTGCCCCTTCGGCGCCGGTTCTCGCTCATGCCCCCATACCGGGCGGGCGGTGCAAGCCGGTCTCTCCAGAGTTTGTCGCGACACGGAAGTACGTGGGCCTGAGCGATTCCGGGCGGTTGCGCCTTCGGCAGCGGATCAGGCCAGGGCCCGATTGGTCCGCTTCTCCCACCGTGTGCGTGGAGTGCGAATTATACCGGTTGGAAGCGCTCCGCCGGCGCTGCCGTGCCGGCCCGGGGAAGGCGGATTCGCTGGGCGGAATCGAGGTTCGGAGCCGTCCTCGTTCAGATTCGTGGCCGGCACCGTCGCGGGCCTCCGGTGCCGCCCCTGCGACCAAGGCGGCGACGCGGCGCTGGAATGGGGCGGGTTCGGCCGCTACGCGGACGTGGACGTCGGGAAGCAGTGATCGTCGGGTCGGACCAGGTCGCCTGCCGCATACACGCGGTTGCGTCCCGCCGCCTTCGCCGCATACAGCGCCTGATCGGCGCGCTTCAGTACCGCTTCGACGCGATGGGCGCCCTGCATGCACGCCACGCCGACGCTTACCTTCGGCGTGATCTCATCCTCCCACTCGCCCACCAGCCGGATGGCGTCGATGCGCGCGCGCAGGCGTTCGGCGACGGTCACCGCGCCTTCGCTGCTGGTGTTGGGCAATACCACGCCGAATTCCTCGCCGCCCAGCCGGCCCAGCACGTCGCTGTCGCGCAGCTCGCGGCGGCAGGCATCGGCGACCGCCTTCAGTACCTTGTCGCCGACATCGTGTCCGTGGCTGTCGTTGATGCGCTTGAAGTGGTCGATGTCGAGCATCAGCACCGACAGCGGATGGCCGTAGCGATTGGCGCGCGAGAACTCCTGCCGCGCGGTTTCCAGCAGGCTGCGGCGGTTGCGCACCCCGGTGAGTTCGTCGGTGGTGGCCTGGCGCGCGAGTTCTTCCTTCAACCGGTAGAACTTGGTGAAGTCGGTCGCGATGCCGAGCAGGGAAACGATCTCGCCCCCGCTGTCGCGCTGCGGGATCTGCACGACCCAGAAGTGGCGGATCTCGCCATCGGCGGATGCGGAAATCTGTTCGCCCGACTGGGTCTCGCCGGTCGCGAACACGCGGTCGTCGAGCACGCGCCAGTCCGCGGCGATGTCAGCGGAAACCAGTTCCTCGTCGGTGCGGCCGATCAGCTCATGCGGCGCGCGACCCGCGACCGCGGCCATCTTTGCGTTGGCATAGGTGTAACGGCGCTGGCGGTCCTTGGTGTAGATGCAGGCATCGACGTTTTCCAGGACCGATTCCAGCAGCGCGTTCTTCTCCAGCAGCTCTGATTCGAGGCGCTTGAAGTGGCTGGTGTCGCCGGCGATGCCGGCAGGATCGGCGATGTCCGTGCGCCCGCCGCGAGGGCTCGCGTTCAACGGGGGGCGCGGCTCGTTGTCGTTCACGGCCGGCTCCTCCCTGGGCTCCATGCGGCGGTCGCCGGTTCCGCGGCGATCTTCCAGGCGTGCCGTGCGCGACCGTAAACCTGCCCGCCCGTACCTGGCGACGCCGGGTACGTACAACCGATCCATCGCGGTGCGCGGACGCGCGGTTTCGCGATGGGCCGGTGCTTCTGCGTGGGCAGGTTTCGGGACACGTGAGCAAGGTACCCGCAGGGGTGAAGAGCTTCCACCACGACGACGACCCGTTCCGTGACGGGCGTGGCACATGGTCCGGGCGCTGGCGCCGGTTTTCGACGAGTGGCTGGGCGTCGTTCACGGATGTGACCAAATTCGTCGTTGCCTGCACTCCCGGGGCACATGCATTCCGGCACGGGATCGCGTGCCGGTGGTGCTTGCTATGCTGGCCCGCCCACGCCATTGAATTTCATGACCACGCGACCGCCCTTCGCGCTCCAGCAGATCGACCACGTCGTGCTGCGTGTCCGCGATGAAGCGGCGATGGTGGCCTTCTACTGCGACGTGCTCGGTTGCACCGTGGAGCGGCGCCAGGATGCGATCGGCCTGGTCCAGCTGCGCGCGGGCCGATCGCTGATCGACCTGGTGCCGGTGGCGGGCAAGCTCGGCGCCATGGGCGGTGCGGCACCGGGCGTCGAGGGCCGGAACATGGACCATCTGTGCCTGCGCGCCGAGCCCTTCGACCTCGAAGCGATCGTGGCGCACCTGCAGGCGCACGGCGTGCGCATCGGCGACTTCGGGTCGCGCTATGGCGCCGAGGGGGAAGGACCTTCCCAATACCTGTTCGATCCGGAAGGCAACCTGGTCGAACTGAAAGGCGCCCCCGATTGAAATGAAGCGGCCGCGCAGACGAGGCCGCCTCCGCGGCCATGGATCGCGAACGGCTTGATTGCCGAAAGAAATAAGCAGGGCCGCTTTCGAAAGAAGCATCGGCCACGGCGATAGAACAAAAACAACAGGAAGCCATGACCGACACCGCCACATCGCGCATCCCTTTCCGACGCCTCGCCCTGTTGCTGGGCGGCCTGGCGATGTTCGGACCGTTCTCGATCGACACGATCTTCCCTGCGTTCCCGGCCATCGGTGCGCAACTCGATGCGGACAAGGTCGCCATCCAGCAGACGATCAGTGCCTATCTCGTCGCCTATGCGCTGATGAGCCTGGTGCACGGGCCCTTGTCGGATGCGATCGGACGCAAGCGCGTCATCCTCGGCGGGCTGGTCGTCTTCACCTTCGCTTCGATCGGCTGCGCGCTGTCGCGTGACCTGACGACCCTGCTGGCGTTCCGTGCGCTGCAGGGCCTGTCGTCGGGCGTCGGCCTGATCGTGGGACGCGCGGTGATCCGCGACGTGCTGCACGGCGAAGCCGCGCAACGGCTGATGAGCCAGGTGTCGATGATCTTCGGCATCGCTCCCGCGATCGCGCCGATCATCGGCGGCTGGATCCTCGGCTGGAGCGCATGGCCGGTGATCTTCTGGTTCCTCGCCGCGTTCTCGGTCGTGTTGCTGGTGGTGACCTGGCTGGGACTGCCGGAAACCCACTTGAAGGAAGCGCGCCTGCCGTTGCGCGCCGGTCCGCTGTTGCGCGATTACGTGTCGATCTTCGCCAATCCGCGCTTCCAGCGGTTGGCGGCGGCGAGTGCGTTCAACTTCGCCGCGTTGTGGCTGTTCATTTCCTCCGCACCGGCATTCGTCGTCGACCACCTCAAGCTGGGTGAAGGCCAGTTCGGCTGGTTCTTCGTGCCGATGATCGGCGGCATGGTGACGGGGTCGTTCGTCTCCGGGCGCACGGCGGGCAAGATCAGCGGCGAGAAGCTGGTGCGAATCGGCTTCATCGCCAGCGCCATCGCGATGCTGCTCAACTTCGCCTACACGCTGCTGGTCGACACGCCGACCGTGCCATGGGCCGTGCTCCCGATCTCGCTCAATGCCTTCGGCATCGCCCTGGTATTCCCGATCGTGACGCTGGCGATCCTCGACATGTATCCGCGCCAGCGTGGCTCGGCCTCGTCGCTGCAGGCGTTCACCAGCCTGGTGCTCAATGCCCTGATCGCGGGCGTGCTGTCACCGCTGATCAGCGCGCACGTACTGTGGATGGTGGTCACCGCAACGGTGTTCCTGTCGCTGGCATTCCTGTTCTGGACGTGGGAACGGCGCGTGTCCAAACCCATGGTCACGTCCACCGGCGAAGCCGAAACCATGCCGGGCGAAACCCTGTAACCAGGCGGCGTCCCGCCCGCGGCGCGATGCGCCTCACCGGGAACGTCCTAGCGGGAAGCTGCTTCGGCGAGCCCCGCGTTCCGGTAGGTGCTGCGCAGCAGTTCGTGGAAGTGGTGCACGGCGTTTTCGCGCAGCGGATTCAAGCGTCCGGGCTCATACGAACCGGAAGCCAGTCCGCGCTGCACGTCCTCGCAGATGGTCAGGTCCTCGAACTGCACTTCATCGCTGAAGCGGACGTCGGCCAGGCGCCGCGCCGAGGCTTCCTCGGACTCGTCCATCGCGTAGTAGAAGTCGAATTCCACCCGGCAGCGGTCGACGCCCTTGGGAATGATGCGGTTGGTCTGCATGCGCCCGGGGACGATGTTGAGCATCGTGTTCGGCCACATCCAGTAGTACAGGGCGTCGCCGCTGCCGTAGAGGTCGTCGCCGCTTTCCAGCGGACTCCATTGCAGCGAGTACCAGTCGTGCGTCTCGGTGACGTAGTTGCGGTAGTCGAGCAGCTTGTTCAGACCGGGATGCACATGCGGGACGTGGTAGCCCTCGAGATAGTTGTCGACGTAGATCTTCCAGTTGCACCCCACGTCGTAACCGACGCGGCGATGATGTCCATAGCGTTCGAGGTGACGGTCGGGTCCCAGGCGCGCGTCGATGTCCTTCACGAAGGCGTCGAAGGCCGGGGCATGGGCTTCGTCGACGGCCGCGAACACCAGGCCTTGCCACACCCGGACCGCCAGTTGCGGCAGCTTGATGTCGCCGACATCGAACTCAGTCGCCGTGCCCATTTCCGGAGCGGAGCGCAGCGTGCCTTCAAGCGTGTAGGTCCAGCCGTGGTAACGGCAGCGCAGCGATTTCGCCGCCAGGCCATCGCATTGCGCGAGTGGACCGGCGCGATGGCGGCAGACGTTGTGGAAGACCCGGATCTGCCCGTCGGCGCCGCGAACCGTGATCACCGGCAGGCCGGCAAAATCGCTGACCACGTGATCGCCCGCGTTCTGCAGCTGGCACACGTGCGCCAGCAGCTGCCAACCGCGGTCGAAGATGAGCTGGCGGTCGACCGCGACCATCGCGGGGTCGGCGTAGTAGCGGGCGTGCAACGCACGGGCGCGGTCGAGCGGCTGCGGTGCGAGGTCGTGGGCGGCGTCGGATCGGTTCATCCGCGGAGTATCGCTCTTTTCATCCGGGCTGCCATCGGCTGGCATGGCCGCAAATCGCACGTTCCAGACAACTGGTTCCCGCAAAGGACCGCGATCTGGTTCCCACGCGCGGCGGTCGAAAACCCATCCTGTGCACCAGCGGATCACGGTGTGGCGCACGCCGGCATTTCCGCAACACAGTGAGCCGCGAACGCGCTTGCGCAAGGCAACCTGCGTCGCAATAGATACCAGGCAACCCGTTACCGCCGGAGCCGCGACAGATGATCGACCTGTACTACTGGGGCACGCCCAACGGCCTCAAGCTCAAGCTGTTCATGGAGGAGAGCGGCCTGCCGCACCGGATCATTCCGGTGGACATCGGCGCGGGCGCGCAGTTCGCGGCCGACTATCTGCGTATCTCGCCCAACAACAAGATCCCCGCCCTGGTGGACCACGATCCGGCAGGAGGCGGGGCGCCGGTTGCGCTGTTCGAATCCGGCGCGATGCTGCTGTACCTCGCCGAGAAGTGCGGTCGCTTCCTTCCGGCCGACATCCGCGGCCGTGCCGAGGTGCTGCAGTGGCTGTTCTGGCAGGTCGGCGGACTGGGACCCATGGCGGGACAGAACGGTCACTTCGTCGTGCATGCACCGGAGAAGGTCCCGTATGCGATCGGGCGCTACGTGAAGGAAACCAATCGACTTTACGGTGTGCTGGACAAGCGCCTGGCCGACCGTGAATTCATCGCCGGCGACTACTCGATCGCTGACATGGCCAGTTACCCATGGATCGTCCCGCATGAGCCACACGGCCAGGACCTCGATGAATTCCCCAACCTCCGGCGCTGGTTCGAGACGATCCGGGCGCGGCCGGCCACGATGCGCGCCTACCAGGGCGTAGCGCCGGCGTATGCAGGTCGCAACAACATCTCCGACGACGAGCGTCGCATCCTGTTCGGGCAGACGGCCGCCAGCGTGCGGTGACGTGGCACGGACGGGACTCCGCAGGCAAGAACAGCGCAGATAAAAAAAGGGCCGGCGATTGCCGGCCCTTCCTGTTGCGGTGTTGCCTGTCAGCCGGCCGCTTTCTTTTCCGCCGGAGCCGACGCCGCGCTGGCGGCTTCCGCGTTCCAGCCGCAGGTCTTGCCTTCGTTCTGCTGCTTCAGCCACGCCTGCAGCGGGGAGAAGTATTCGAGCACGGCGGAGGCGTCCATCTTCTCGCTGCCGGTGAGTTCCTTCAGCGTCTGCTGCCACGGCTGGCTCGCGCCCTTGCTCAGCATCGCCTGGTACTTCGCGCCGGCGGCCTTGTTGCCGTAGAAGCTGCATTCGTGCAGCGGGCCCTTGTAGCCCGAGGCATCGCACAGCGCCTTGTAGAACTGGAACTGCAGGATGTGCGAAAGGAAGTAGCGCGTGTACGGCGTGTTGCCCGGCACGTGGTACTTGGCGCCCGCGTCGAAGAAGTCTTCGCCGCGCGCGGTGACCGGGGCGACGCCCTGGTACTTGGCCTTCAGGTCCCACCAGGCCTTGTTGTAGTTGTCCGGCTTGATCGAGCCATCGAACACGCCCCAGCGCCAGCGATCGATCATCAGGCCGAACGGCAGGAACGACACCTTCGCCAGCGCCATGCGCATCTGCGCGTTGATCACCGCCTCGTTGCTCGGCGTCTGCGCGCCGACCAGTCCGATCGACTGCAGGTAGGACGGGGTCATCGACAGCACGATGGTGTCGCCGATCGCCTCGTGGAAGCCGTCGTGCGCGCCCTGCTGGAACATCGGCGGCTGGTCGTTGTACGCGAGGTAGTAATAGACGTGGCCGAGTTCGTGGTAGATGGTGGTGAAGTCTTCCTCGTTCGGCTTGATGCACATCTTGGTGCGCACGTCGCCGGCCATGTTGATGTCCCACGCACTGGCGTGGCAGACGACGTCGCGGTCGCGCGGCTTGATGAACTGCGTCTTGGTCCAATAGCTCTCCGGCAGCTTGGGCATGCCGAGCGAGGTATAGAAGTCCTGCGCGCGCTCGGCCATCGCCTTGGCCTCGAACAGGTCGGCGGCCTGGGCGATGTCGTTGCGTTCCACGTAGTTGGCGTCGTGGTCGAGGTCGCGCAGCAGCTCGGCTTCCTTGGCATCACGTGCCTTCTTCAGCGCGGACGTGATGTCGAGGTTGCCGGCCTGTTCGTCGCTGTAGGGCTTCAGGATCGGCCAGAGGTTGCCCCAGTCCTGCTGCCACATGTTGCCGGTCAGGTGTGCCGGCAGCATGCCGCCGGCCACGTGGCCCTTGTCGCCGTACTTCTTCTCCAGCTGCGTGCGGGTGTAGCAGTGCAGCTGTTCGTACAGCGGCTTGACCTGCAGCCACAGGCGATCGGTCTCGGCGGAGAGTTCCGCCGGCGTCATGTCGTAGCCGGAGCGCCACAGTTCGCCGGTATCGGCGAAACCCATGTCCTTGGCGCCGGTGTTCACCAGTTCGACGAAGCGGGTGTAGTCCTTGCGCATCGGCTGCGCGATGGTGTGCCAGCCCTGCCAGGCGTCGAGCTGTTCCTCGTACGAGGAGGACGGGTCGCGCAGCACGTCCTCGAGGTCGCCGAGCTGGCGACACTTGCGCGCGCTGCCTTCACCCTTGCAGTACTCGCCCGAGCCGTACATGCCTTCCAGCTTCGTGGCGATGCCGGTGAGTTCCTCCAGCTGCTTCGGGTCCTTCGGCGGTGGCATGGCCACCGACAGCTTCAGCAGCTTGATCGCGCGCGCGGTCTGGGGCGACATCTTCTGGCCCTCGAACTTGCGCGATTCGTCGATCCACTTGTTGAGCTGGGTCAGGAAGCGTTCGTTGGCCTTCGCGGTCAGCGCTTCGGTGTCGCCGTTGATGTAGGTCGACGATACCCACTGCGCCGCATTGAGCTCGGGATAGATCTTGCGCATTTCATCGTTGACGCGCGCGACGAACTGGTCGGCGGTCTCGCCCTCCGGTGCCTTCACCGCTTCCGCGGGGGCCTGTTCCTTCTTGCAGGCCGACAAGGTGAAGCCCGCGGCTATGGCGAGCGCGAGCAGGGCATGACGATGGTTCACGGTGGATCCTCTGCGGGCGCCCGGGCGGGCGCGAGAAACGCGAGGCTAGTGTGGGCGGGCGGGGGGCTGCAAGTGATGCCCGTCGCGGCCCCGCGATCGGCAAAGCCGATCAGGCCGCTGCCGGGACCAGACGGCCGTTTGGAGCGTCGATCAGCCCGTGCGCGAACAACCACTGCCACGCGGCCTCGGCATCGTGTTCGAAGTAGGCGCGGGCGGAGCCCAGGCGGAAGGTGTAACCCCATTCGTCCATGTCGGCGAGGACGCGGTCGCGGCCTACGCCCGCAAGCTCGTCGCCGAGGAGCGCTTGCAGCACGCAGACGGCGTCTTCTTCCTCGACCGAATCGGTGGCATCGGTGTGGACCAGGGCCCGGCGCTCGGGGGGCAGCACGATCAGGTGGGCGGCCTCGTGCAGCAGCGAATGCACGGGCGTGTCGCCGCGCGCATGGACGGTAGTGCCGATCAGGCCGGCTTCGCTCTCGCCCCAGTAGCTGCCGGGAATCGCGTCGCCGTCAGGCACGAGCTGCAGTTGCAGGCCGTACCGGGCGAGGAGGGTGGTGATGTCGGAAACGGCGATGTCGGCGAGGGTGAGCATGCGAACGTAGCCGACTCCCCTGCGGCGTGCGCAGGGGAGTGGTGGATCAGGCCTGGATCGGGTTTTCCGGCAGTGCGACGGAGATGTCGAGCACCTTGTTGTCGCCTTCGCCGATCAGGTCGACCTTTACCGCCTCGTCTTCGACCTTGACGTACTTGCGGATCACTTCCAGCAGCTCGCGCTGCAGCATCGGCAGGTAGTCGGGGCTGCTGCCGCGGCCGCTGCGCTCGTGCGCGACGATGATGCGCAGGCGGTCCTTGGCGATCGAGGCGGTGGGCTTCTTGGTGATGAGGAAATCGAACAGGCCCATGGTCAGCCTCCGAACATCTTGCTGAAGAACCCCTTCTTCTCGACCTGCGTGAAGCGCATCGGGCGGTCCTCGCCCAGCAGTCGCGAAACCGCATCGTCGTAGGCCTGGGCCGCATCGGATTCGGTTTCAAGGATGACGGGCTCGCCCTTGTTCGAGGCGTTGAGCACGTCGCCGGATTCGGGGATGACGCCGATCGTCTTGAGGCCGAGGATTTCCTCGACGTCGCCGACGCTGAGCATCTCCCCGGTTTCCACGCGCTTGGGGCTGTAGCGGGTGAGGAGCAGGTGTTCCTTGACGCGCTCGCCGTTCTCGGCGCGCTTGGTCTTGGAGGCCAGCAGGCCGAGGATGCGGTCGGAGTCGCGGACCGAGGACACTTCCGGGTTCACCACCACGATCGCCTGGTCGGCGAAGTACATGGCGAGGAAGGCGCCCTTCTCGATGCCGGCGGGCGAGTCGCACACGATGTAGTCGAAACCCTCGTCGGACAGGTCCTTCAGCACCTTCTCCACGCCTTCCGTCGTCAGCGCGTCCTTGTCGCGCGTCTGCGAGGCGGCGAGCACGAAGAGATTGTCGAAGCGCTTGTCCTTGATCAGAGCCTGCTTGAGGCCGGCTTCGCCGCTGATGACATTGACGAAGTCGTACACCACGCGGCGTTCGCAACCCATGATCAGGTCGAGGTTGCGCAGGCCGACGTCGAAGTCGATGACGGCGACCTTGTGGCCACGGCGGGCGAGACCGCAGGCAACGCTGGCGCTGGATGTGGTTTTCCCCACGCCGCCCTTGCCCGAGGTGACAACGATGATTTCTGCCAAGTTTTCTCTCCCAAGTCCTGTTCGACGGCGGGGTGCGCCGTTCTTCTTTTAGCGTGCTTTCTTGAAGCCGGGGCTCGAGCCCCGCGTTCTTGTGAGCACTATGTACAACAAAAACACGCCGGGCAGGCCCGGCGTGCGTGAATCAGTCGAGCGCGGCGATCTTCAGGTCCTCGCCCTCCAGCCAGATCTGCACGGCCTTGCCGCGCAATTCCTTCGGGATGTCTTCCAGGACCTTGTAGCGGCCCGCGATCGCGACGAGTTCGGCGTGGAACTCGCGACAGAAGATGCGCGCCTGCTCCCAGCCCTGCGCGCCAGCCAGGGCGCGGCCGCGCAAGGGGCCATAGATGTGGATGGAGCCGTCGGCCATCACCTCGGCGCCGGCGCCGATGGTGGTCAGTACGCTCAGGTCGCGGTTGGCGGCATAGACCTGTTGGCCGGAGCGCACGGGCGTCGACTGGATCAGGCCGGGCGCAGTCGGGGCGGCTTGTGCGGGGACGGGCTGTGCCGGGGCGGGCTCGGCCTTCGCCTTGGTTTCGTGCTTGGCGCGCGGAGCGGGTGCAGGAGGTGCTTCGGCTTCGCCATCGCGCTCGTAGGAAGCGCGGAACTTCGCCAGAAGGGGCAAATCGAGCTGTTCCGACAGGCGCTCGATCTCGCTGGTGCCGTAGGCGAGCGCGACCGGCAGCACGCCGGCGTCGCGCAGGCCGTCGATCAGCCGGCGCGCGGTGTCGACGTCCGGAGCCTGCGTCAGCCCGCCGAAATCGATCACCACTGCGGCACGCGCGAACAGCTTGGGCGCGCGCTGCACGCGCCCGCGCATTTCCTCGATGAGGCGAGGAACGTCGAGGCTGCGGATGCGGAGATTGGCGATGCCTACCTGGCCGATCTTGAGATCGCCGGCCAGCTCGTAGTCGACCGCCACGCTCACGTGCCCACCATGGGCAGCGGCGTCGCGGACGTTGTCGTGGGCGACGACGTCATGGACGTGTTCCGGTTGCGCGCGGCGGGACGTGGCCGTTCAGGGCACGCGGCTGGCTGAGCCATGCCACATCGGGAAGCTGGTCGCCGTAGGTGTCGTGCACCCAGGCGTAGCTGCACAGCGGCTTCATCAGCATCGCCGCGCGCACGCCGGTTTCATCCATCACGTGCTGGCCGACTTCGCGGAAGCCGAAGCTGCCATGGAACAACAGCACCGGGTCGTTGGTGCCATCGAGGAATACTTCGCAGGCCATGTGCGGGTAGCGGAGCTCGGCATAGCTTTGCGCGTCGGCGTAGAACGCGCGGCCGACACCGCCGCCGCGGCGGCGGCTCGCCACCACGATGCGGTCGATGTAGAAGAATTCCGGGTAACGCTCGCGGAACCAGCGGAAATTGCTGCTGTCGTGCTGCGTACCCGAACCCATCCCGATCAGGAAACCCGCCAGCGTCCCGTCACGTTCGGCCACGCGGAAGTACTCGGCGTGATCGAAGAAGTGGCGCAGTCGCGTCGCGTCCAGCGGCAAGATCGCGGGTCCGGCGGCGTTGTTGAGAGCGAGGACGGAATCCAGCTCGTGCTCACGCACGTCGCGGACAACGATCGACATTTCGTCGTAACTCCATGGTTCTGGCCGGCAGCGGCCCTGGTGCCGTCGGCCGGGCGATTATCGCATGCCGGCAGGCACGGCGAGTGGGGGCCCCCCACCGAAGTCGCGCAGGTCGGCATGGGCCTCGTTCCGGGCGCCCTTGCATGACTTTCGGACGGCTCCGCTACAGCAGGTAGTGGTTAGCATGGGTTCATGCTTTCCCGACTCAACCATTCGCGCCTGCTGCGCTACGCCGGTCTCTTCACCTGGGGCGCGGTGGGCCTGTGGTTGCTGAACGTCTGGCTGGACCCGACCTTCGTGCCGCCCGAGCCGGGCGAGGTGCTGAGCCTGCGCATCATGCGCTGGCTGGCGGTCTACCTCGTCTTCGGCGTCGTCTACTGGTGGATCACGCGGTCGCTGGGCCAGCGCCGCCCCGGCTTCGCCGACCACGCCCTGTTGCTGGTGCTCACCGCCTGCGCGATCGGGGTGAGTTATTTCTCCGGCTCCGGCCTGGGCAGCATCCTGCTGATGGTGCTGGCGGGGCTGCTGCCCTGGCTGCTGCGGCTGCCGGTGGGCATGGCCTGGCTGATCGCCAGCAACCTTGCCACCGTGCCCGTGTTCGTCAACGCGCTGGATTTCCCGCCCATGATCGGGGTCCTGCAGTCGCTGCTGTACCTGGGCTTCTCCAGCTTCGTCTTCGTGACCGCGCTCGTCGCCCGCCAGCAGGCCGAAGCCCGCGAGGAACAGCGCCGCCTGAACGCCGAACTGCGCGCCACCCGCGCCCTGCTGGGCGAAAGCGTGCGCGTCAACGAGCGCACCCGCATCTCGCGCGAGCTGCATGACCTGCTCGGCCACCACCTGACCGCACTGAGCCTGAACCTCGAAGTCGCCAGCCATCTCGCGCCGGAAGGCCGGGCGCGCGAGCACGTCCAGCAGGCCCACACGCTGGCGAAGTTGCTGCTGACCGATGTGCGCGAAGCCGTCAGCCAGCTGCGCGAGGGCGGGGCGATCGACCTCGCCGCCGCGCTCACGCCGTTGTCGGAGAACGTTCCCGCCATCGACATCCACATGGATATCGAAACTCCGCTTACCCTGGACGATCCCGAGCGCGCCCACGTGCTGCTGCGCTGCACCCAGGAAATCATCACCAATACGGTTCGGCACGCCCACGCGCACAACCTCTGGATCCATGCGCGCCGCGAGGGTGGCAACATCGTGGTCGACGCACGCGACGACGGGCGCGGCGCGGATGCACTGGTGGCGGGCAATGGGCTGCGCGGCATGCGCGAGCGCCTGGTCCAGCATGGCGGCGACCTGAGCATCGAAACCCAACCCCGACCCCATCCCGAAGCGGGATTCCGCCTGCGGCTGACGCTGCCGGCATCGGCCACCCTGGCCGCAAGCGAAGGAGCGATTGCATGAGTGAAAAGAGCATCCGTGTGCTGCTGGTGGACGACCAGACCCTGGTGCGCCAGGGCGTGCGTTCGTTGCTGGCCCTGGCAGAAGGCATCGAGGTGGTTGCCGAAGCCAGTGACGGCAAGCAGGCAGTGGACGTGATTCCACAGGTCCAGCCCGACGTGGTGCTGATGGACATGCGCATGCCGGTGATGTCGGGCCTCGAGGCTCTGCAGGCGCTGGCACGCACGAATTCGCTGCCTCCGACGATCATCCTCACCACCTTCGACGACGACCAGCTGGTGCTGGCTGGCCTGAAGGCGGGTGCCAAGGGCTACCTGCTCAAGGACGTGTCGCTGGAACAGCTGGTCGGCGCCATCCAGACCGTGGCCGACGGTGGTTCGCTGGTGCAGCCGGCGATGACCCAGCGCCTGCTCTCCGGCCTGGAACACATGCGTAACGACTTTGTCAGCCTGGATCGTCCCGATCCGCTGACCGAGCGTGAAACCGAGATCCTGCGCCTGATGGCGGGTGGTTTCTCCAACAAGGAGATCGCCAATTCCCTGGGCGTGGCCGAGGGCACGATCAAGAACCATGTGTCGAACATCCTGTCCAAGCTCGGCGTGCGTGATCGCACCCGGGCCGTACTCAAGGCGTTCGAGCTGCAACTGGTCTGACCGACAGGATGCCGGCCCGGCGCAGCGCGCCGGGCGGGCCACCCCCGGCGCGCCCGCCGGCGGGACCGTGCCGCAACCTTGACCGCCTTTGCGTTTCATGGCGGTCCGGGCGGTTTCCGGCCCCGGGACCCGCCCCATCACCCGCTTGCCTGCTGCCTTGCGGGCACCGGCTGCGGTACGATTGTCGACTTGCGCCCCGGCCGATTGCCGAGACCGGGCCCTGGAGAACCTGAATGACCCGTCTGCTCGAGATCCTGATTTCCCTGGCGATCGTCGCCGTGCTGTTTACTGTCGTCGGCTTCATCCTGCCGTCGAGCCGTCATCTGGAAAATTCGGTTGAGACCAACCGCAAGATGACCATCGTGTTCGACACCTTGAACAGCGTGCGCCGCTTCAAGGACTGGAACCCCGCCGTCGCCGGCGATCCCAAGATCAAGATCAACCTCTCGGGCCCGGAAACGGGCGTGGGCGCGAAGGTCAGCTGGGACTCCGAAGAAAAGGCCCTGGGTCAGGGCAACTGGGCCATCACCAAGAGCGTGCCGGGCCAGGTGGTCGAATACGCGATCGAAGACGTCGACCGCGGCCATAACAAGCGTTCGGAATTCACCTTCTCCAAGACGGGCAAGGCGGGTCGCAACATCCAGATTACCCAGAGCTACGACGTCGACTACGGCATGAACCTGCTCGGCCGCTACTCGGGCCTGTATGTCACCAGCAACGTCGGCGAGAAGATGAAGCTCGGCCTGAGCAGCCTGAGCAACATGCTGGCCACGATCCCGAACCTCGACTACACCGTCCTGGGCAAGGACGATCCGACGATGGCGCCGCGCCTGGTCGATCGCCCGGCCGAGAACCTGCTGGTGCTCAATGCCGCGGTTCCGCTGAACCAGATCACGATCCAGACCCAGATGAAGACCAACATCGAGTGGATCAAGAAGAACATGGCCGCCAACGGCCTTGAAGCCGCCGGCCCGGTGCGCATCATCACCAACGAATACGGCAGCCAGATCTACTCGTTCGACGTCGCCCAGCCGGTCCGCAAGGCCGGTACGGATGCGAGCGCCAAGCTGGAAGGCCTGAACCTGGCCAACAACGTCGAGCTGCTCTACAACCCGCCGAGCAAGATCGCCATGGTTCCGTTCAAGGGCCACATGTCGAACCTGCAGAACGTGCGTGATGCGCTGCGCGCCTGGACGATGACCCGCGGCTATGAGCCGACCGATCGCGCCTACGAGTCCTGGAAGGCCGGCATCGACGCCGGCTTCGCCCCGGGCCAGGAAGGCGAGTACGACGTGGTCTGGTCGGTGAAGTAAGCTACTTCCGATCCGTCCCGCCAGAACGCCGCGCATTGCGCGGCGTTCTGCTTTTCAGGTCCCGGCACTACAAAGGTCCGGCGTGCCGACTTATCGTGCGGGCATGTACACCCCCAACGATCTGGCTGCACGCCTGCGCCTGTTGACCGCTACCGGCGCCGTGCTCGCCGCCGCGGCCGTCGCCTTGTCGGCCTATGCCGCCCACGCCGCCCAGGGCAACGCGCAGGCATCGCTGTACGTCGCGTCGATCCTGGCCTTCGGCCATGGCATCGCCCTCGTCGCATTGGCGCCGCGCACGCCGACCCAACTCCATTTCGCGGCGCTGTGCGGCCTGCTGCTTGGCACCCTGCTGTTTTCCGGCAGCCTGGTGCTGCACCACGTGCTCGAGCTGCCCGTACGCCTCGCACCCCTGGGCGGCAGCGTGCTGATCCTGTCCTGGCTGCTGTACGCAGTCGCGGCCCTGAGACGCTGACGATGCCCCGGCACAGCCGCGGATTCGATACCGAGGCCGCCTTCGCGCACCTGGCGAAGCGCGATCGCAAGCTCGGCACCTGGATGAAAAAGTTGGGCCCGATCGAGCCCGACGCGCGTTGGCGCAAATCCTTCGATCCGGTCGACGCGCTGGCGCGGGCGATCCTGTACCAGCAGCTCAGCGGCAAGGCCGCGGCGACGATCGTGGGCCGCGTCGAAGTCGCGATCGACAACAACCGCTTCCATTGCGACACGCTGGCCAGGATCGATGACGTTGGCCTGCGCGCCTGCGGCGTGTCCGGCAACAAGGCCCTGGCGCTGCGCGATCTCGCCGCCCGCGAAGCGCGGGGCGAAATCCCCGACCTGCGCCGCATGAGCACGATGGACAACGACGCCATCATCGATGCGCTCACGCATATCCGCGGCATCGGCCGCTGGACGGTCGAGATGATGCTGATGTTCCGGCTCGGCCGCCCCGACGTGCTGCCTGTGGATGACCTCGGCGTGCGCAAGGGCGCGCAGGTGGTGGACAAGCTCGATGAGATGCTCAAGCCGAAGGAACTGCTGGAACGAGGCGAATGCTGGGGGCCATACCGCACCTACGCCAGCCTGTATCTGTGGCGCATTGCCGACGCCGGAGTGAAGGCGAAAGAGCCGACCCGGCGCTCGCAGGAATGACCTGTCGCCGGCGCTGCTCTGCGCTACGCTAGCTGGCATCACGAATCGGGCTGCGTCCCGGAGGTGGCCATGGATCAGCGGAACCGGAAATGGGTCGCAGCGGTGGCGTTGGGTGCGCTGCTCGCGATGGCGGGTGCGGTGGCCAGTCCATCCAACAAATGGCGGATTCAGGTCAGCGGCGGCGCGGAGAGCGCAGGCACCATCGTCCTGGAGATCGCGCCCGTTGACGGGCCTCCAGAGTCCGTGACGGTGGAGGTGGCCGACGGCACCGGCGAAAACCAGGTGGCAAAAACCATCCGCGATGCCATCCGCGGCCAAGTGGGCCAGCGCTACAAGGCGGAAGTGGATGACGGCGAAGACGTCCTGGTGAAGCAGGCCCGGGGCGGCCCGAAATTCGACCTCACCCTCACCAGCAACACCGTCCAGGGCGTGCGCCTGAGCTTCGACAAGGAATAGCGCCAGCGGGCTTTCGCGGCGTTGCTGCGGGTCAATGCCCCTCGAACCGCCAGTGCCACGGTTCGTAGACGATCCCGTGCGGGTTGTCGCGCGGATAGCTCATCACGAAACCGTATCCGGACGCGTTGTCGCGCAGCCACGCAAACGCCGGCGTGCGTTCGAAGCTTTCTTCCGCAGGCGCTTCGTCCAGAGTGCCGATGTCGAGCGCGCGCCCGGAATGGTGTTCGCTGTAGCCCGGCGCCGCGTTGACGGTGAGGATCTCCTCGACGCTGAGTCCGCGCGCCCGTTTCCGCTCGAAGATGCCCAGCTGGTAGTCGTGGCTGCGATAACCCGAGATCGCTTCCAGCACCACGCCCTCGTGCATCGCGGCGGCCTGCATCGAGCGCCAGGCGCGCGCTGCGGGAGAAACGAGCCATAAGGGGCGGCGATAGCGGTCGAAACCGGCGAGGGCAAGCGCCGCGGGTTCGGCCACGAGCGGCAGGTGGGTGCGTTCGCCGTAACTGTCGTCCAGCCCGAGCGCGTGCAGGCGCTCCTGCAGGAAGTCGAGCGGCAGCTCGCCGATGGCGTCGATGCCGACACGGCGGTGTTCGGTCAGGTGGTCGAGCGCGCCCAGCGCGGTTTCGATGCCCGGCTCGGTGCGGAGCCGCTCCACCATCGCCAGCAATCCTTCGGGCAGGTCGGCGGCGAGGTAGCGGCCGTCGCGCTTGCGCCGCAACACGTGGCGGGCGCGGGACAGCGCGCGCGCGTCGTGGTTGCTGCGTGCGCCCAGCAGCCACGCGGGCCAGATCTCGATCTGCGGCGTGTTGACGAGGATGTCGGAGCGGCGGCGCATGCTGCCAGCTTAGCGGCGCGGCGTCGTCGCCGTCATCCCGCGCCGCCGCTCGAGCAGCACCTGCGGCTGGCGCGGTTGCAGCAGCAGGCCGAAGCCGCGCGTTGTGGGGATCCAGACGACACGGCGGCCGTCGGAGGTCGCCACGAACGCCTTGTGCCAGTCGCGCAGGCGAAACCAGCCGCTGTGGAACCCCGGCAGGCCCACGCCGTTGGTCTTCAGCAGGGTCCTGAAGCCCGTGTGCTCGTCGAGATCGACCACGCGCGCGTCGGCCAGCTTGAGGTCGGACAGCGCCAGTCGCTGGCGATAGAAAGTAGTTGCGACCTCTATCCCGGATTCATCCAGCGTCAGGCGGTGCCGGCGCAGTGCGCGGTCCAGCACGCACCAGGCCAGGCACGTGCACCCGGTCACTGCCAGCACGGCTAGCAGCGCGGGTATCGCCGCGCCGCCACTCCAGGCAATGCATGTGCGTATCGGCCGCTCAGGCTGACCGCGAGGATGGCAATCGTCACCGGCAGGGCAACGGCAAGCATGAACAGCGATCCGCGTGCGCGCGCACTGGCGGGGAGCAACTGCAGCGCCGGATCCTGGGAAGCGGGGCGGGCCATTCGATCAGCGCCGCGCTTCGCGCCAGGTCATCAGTGCCAGGGTGCCGGCGACGACGCAGGCGACGCCGCTGGCCCAAAGCGGGATGCTCATGCCATTGACCACGATCTCCCAGCCCAGCAGCACGCGGGCAAGTTGCAGGATGGAGATCAGCCCGAGCAGCAGGCAGGCGAGGGAAGTGAACGGTTTCATGGCAATTCCTCCGGTGGCTCTTCGGTGGATTCCTGGGCGGCGGGTTTCAGCCGCCCCGCCTTGCGCAACGCGTCGCGCAGTACGTATTCGATCTGCGCGTTGAGGCTGCGCAGTTCGTCATCGGCCCAACGCTGCGCCGCCGCCAGGACCTCGGCATTGATGCGCAGCGGATAGGCCTTTTTCTCCGCCATCGGGCTTATTTCCCGCGGCGGCGGCTAGCGGCCACGGCGATGAGGATGATCACCGCGATGGTGGCGCACGGAAAGATCGGGTTCATGGCCGTCGTTCCTCAGTACAAGGTGCCGGCGTTGACGATTGGCTGGGTGGCGCGCTCGCCGCACAGCACCACCAGCAGGTTGCTGACCATCTGCGCCTTGCGCTCCTCGTCGAGTTGCACGACGCCGTTCTTCTGCAGTTCGGCCAGCGCCATCTCGACCATCCCCACGGCGCCGGCGACGATGCGCGTGCGCGCCGCGATGATCGCGTTGGCCTGCTGGCGCTGCAGCATCGCCTGGGCGATTTCCGGCGCGTAGGCGAGGTGGCTGATGCGGGCGTTGAGCACTTGCACGCCTGCATCGGCCAGGCGGTCCGACAGTTCCTGTTCGAGGTGCTGCGAGATCTCGGCGGCATGGCTGCGCAACGCGATCTGGCCGTCCTCGTGCTGGTCGTAGGGATAGCTGGTGGCCATCGTGCGCAGCGCTGACTCGGACTGGATGTGGACGAAGCTCTCGTAGTCGTCGACGTTGTAGACGGCTTCGGCGGAATCGATCACCTGCCATACGATCACCGCCGCGATCTCGATCGGCGAACCGTCGAGCTCGTTGACCTTGAGCTTGCCGCTCTCGAAGTTGCGCACGCGCTGGCTGATCTTCTTCTTGGTATAGAAGGGGTTGTTCCAGCGCAGGCCGTTGTCCTTGACCGTGCCCACGTACTTGCCGAACAGGCTGAGCACGGCGGCCTGGTTGGGCTCGACCATGTACAGGCCGAACAGGCAGAACGCGGCGAGCAGGCCGATCACCACGCCCGCGATCGCCATCGCCGGGGAAGTAGCCGTGACGACGTGGGCGTCGCCAACGTTCAGGGCGCCGTGCAGGAACAGGTACACCGCCAGCACTTCGGTGGCGAGGATGCCCAGCAGGGTGGGAATGCCGGGAAGTGAGCGTAGCGGGTTCTCTTTCATGGTCGGGGTCTCCTGTTTCCGCGAAACAGTGATATCACTTTGATATCAGGTCAACAGGGATCCGACGGGCGGTACAGGCCCAGGGAGTCGGGGCGCCGGAGCCGCTAGGGTTCCAGCCGGTACAGCGGCGCGGGAATGAATTCGCCGGTGACATAGATCGCCTTGCCATCAGCCGACCAACCCATGGCCTCGGCCTGCGGCAGCCACGGCAGCGCGCTGACCTTGGGTATTGCGGCGACGGCCTGTGCCCACGACTGGCCATCGCGGCGCGGATACAGCAGCAGGTCGCGGTAGGTCATCACGGCGAGGGTGCGGTCGTCCGGCGAGATGTCGGCGGCGGTGACCTGGTTCATGATCCGCGCCTGCTTGGGATTGCTGCGCAGTTCGGCGGCGCTGGGCTGCGGCACCCCCGCGAGCGTGCCGATCAATTGCGCCGTCTGCACGCCGCTTTGCGGTCGCAGCGGCAGGACGAAGACCTCGGGCGGTTGTCGCTTCTTCGAGATCAGCAGGATCTGGCGGGCGCGTTCGTCGACGGCGACGGCCTCGCAGTCGCGCGCGCCGTCGGGCCAGCGGAAGGCAATCGACCACGCGGGCTTGAGACGCGCATTTTCCAGCCTGGCCGGCTCTTCGATCACATGCAGTTGCAGCGTGCGGCGCAGGCCGCCGTTGTCGCCCGTGTCGGAGATGAGCAGATAGTCGCGGCCCTCGAGGCGGAAGGCCGCCATGTCTTCCCAATCGGTCTTGGTGATGCCTTCGATGCGCAATGTGGCGAGGCGATCGCCATCGGTGTTGACCGCGAACAGGCGGGCCGGATTGCCGCCGTCGTCGTGCAGCCACAGCACGTTGCGATGGCGCCGCGATGCGGCGAGGCCGCTGATCTCGGCCAGCTGCGAATCCAGCAGCACGCCGGAGAGCGAGCCGCCGCGCGCTTCGTCCGCCTTGCCCGCATCGCGCGAGCAGCCCGCTGCAGCGAGCAGGACGAAGGCGAGCAGCAGGGAAAGGCCGGTACGCGACATGGCTGAAGCATCGCACGCGTCCCGCGATCCGGCCACGGCAATGGGTGCCGGTAAACTACCCGCCCCACTTGCCACGCGCCTTCGACCGCCATGACACAGCTTGGTACGCCGCTATCCCCGCACGCCTTCCGCGTGCTCCTGCTCGGATCGGGCGAACTCGGCAAGGAAGTGGCGATCGAGCTGCAGCGCTTCGGCGTGGAAGTCATCGCCGCCGACCGCTACGCCAACGCACCGGCGATGCAGGTCGCGCACCGCAGCCACGTGCTCGACATGCTCGACGGCGCCGCCATCCGCGCCTTGATCGCGCAGGAGCGGCCCCACCTGATCGTGCCGGAGATCGAGGCGATCCATACGCAGACGCTGGTGGAACTGGAACGGGAGTTCGCCGAGCACGGCACCGGCACGCGCGTGATCCCGACCGCGCGCGCGGCCCGGTTGACCATGGACCGCGAGGGCATCCGCCGGCTGGCGGCGGAAACGCTGGGCCTGCCGACGTCGCCCTACCGCTTCGTCGACACGCTCGCGGACTACCGTGAGGCGGTCCGGGCCATCGGCCTGCCGTGCGTGGTGAAGCCGGTCATGTCGTCCTCGGGCAAGGGCCAATCGCTGGTGCGCACCGACGCCGACATCGATGCCGCGTGGGATTACGCGCAGACCGGAGGCCGCGCCGGTGCGGGCCGCGTCATCGTCGAAGGCTTCGTCCACTTCGACTACGAGATCACCCTGTTGACCGTGCGCCACCGCGACGGCACCAGCTTCTGCGAGCCGATCGGCCACCTGCAGCGCGACGGTGACTACCGCGAGAGCTGGCAACCGCAGCCGATGTCGGCACGGGCGCTGGAGCGCGCGCAGCAGATCGCGAAGTCGATCACCGATGACCTCGGCGGCTGGGGCGTGTTCGGCGTGGAGCTGTTCGTGCAGGGCGACGAAGTGTGGTTCAGCGAGGTGTCGCCGCGTCCGCATGACACCGGCCTGGTGACCCTGGTGTCGCAGGACCTGAGCGAGTTCGCGCTGCATGCGCGGGCGATCCTGGGGCTGCCCATCCCGGTCATCCGTCCGCAGGGCGCGTCGGCCTCGTGCGCGGTGCTGGCGCAGGGGCATGGCGTGCCAGTGTTCGCCGGCGTGGATACCGCCCTGGCGCAGGCCGACACGCAGTTGCGCCTGTTCGGCAAGCCGCGCGTGGAAGGCCATCGCCGTGTCGCGGTTACGTTGGCATTGGCGGATGATGTCGAACAGGCGCGCCAGCGCGCGCGTGATGCCGCCGCGGCGCTCACGATCGAATTGGGTTGAACGGAGCAGATGCCATGAACGATCCGCAAGGCTACTTTGTCTTCTTCCATGCCCAGGCGCTCGAGGCGCTGGGGGCGCCGATCCAGCCATACCTGCTGGGCGAAGGCGAGAACAAGCACATCCTCTGCCGCGAGGTCGACACCGGCGGTGCGCTGATCGAGATGACGCTCAGCGGACAGGCGCAGGACGGCCGGACGGTGCAGATCGAACTGATGGTGCCGAGCGCGATGGTGCGCATGATCGTGTCGGCGCATGGCGATGAGCAGTTTGGCTTCCAGCCGCGCTTCGTGGCGGCGCCAACCCACGCATCGCCGGCCATGGGCCCGGCGGCTGCCGCGCCGGCGCCGGCGCCGGCTTCTACCAGCACGCCGACTGGCACGTCGACCGACACTCCGACCCAAGCGCCGCCCAAGCCCTGACGCGCGTCCCTACAGCGCGCAGCCGTACCGGGTGAACTCTTCGCGCGCGACCTCGTGCGTGATGCCGCAGGCCTGCGGCAGGGTCGAGCGGTGCTGCGGGTCGGCCGCGGCTTCCTTCCACGTGGTGAACATCTGGTGCGCTTCGGCAGTCAAGGCGGCGCGCTTGTCGGCAGGCACCTTTTCCCGGATGCAGGTGTTGACCCGGGCGAGGTAGTCGTCGCACTGGATGATGCCGATGACGCTGTCGGCGGGACTGGACGCATCCTTGGACTCCGCCGGCGAGCATGCGGCGACCACGAGGCACAGCAGGGCAACCGACGGGTGCAACGTCTGGATCTTCATGAAGGCGGCTCGCAGTAGGGCTGCGATGCGCAGCCGATGACCGCGTACTTCAGGGCGCGCGTGTTACGGGATCATTAAAGAAAGATGGCAACGCCTAGCGCGTCTCGAAATCGAGTTCGCGCCACTCGCGTCCGTCGAAGCCTTCGATGGGGCGGAAACGGCGCTTGTAATCCATCTTGCGATGGCCGTGGATCCAGTAGCCCAGGTACAGGTGCGTGCGCCCGGTGCTGCGTGCCCATTCGATCTGCTTGAGGATCGACAGGGTGCCCAGGCTGCGATGTTCGAGACCGGGCTCGTAGAAGGTATAGACCGCTGAAATCGCCGAATCGACGACGTCGGTGACGGCGACGGCGAGCAGCTGGCCGTGGCCATTGTCGGCATGCTCGCGCAGTTCGATGAAACGCCCTTCGCTCCAGCTGCCGACCAGGAACTGGTCGAATTCCAGCGCGCCATGGCCGTCCATGCCGCCGCCCGCGTGGCGCGCGGTGAGATAGCGGCGATACAGGGCGAGTTGCTCGTCGGTGCGTTCCGCGGTTCGCACGCGCATGTCCACGTTGGCGTTGCGGGCGAGGCAACGGCGCTGGCTGCGATCGGGGTGGAACCGCGCCACCGGAATGCGCACGGCCACGCAGGCACGGCATTGCGCGCAGTGCGGGCGGTAGACGATGTCGCCGGAGCGGCGGAATCCCCAGCCCAGCGCCAACGGGTACCACTGCTGCATGCGCGGATCGCGCGGATCGAATACGAGGTCGCGCGCGACCCGTTCCGGCCAGTAGCCACACGCATGCTCGGTGGTCTGGAACAGGCGGAAATCGTCTGCGTGCTGGCCGGGGTCGGTGCCCATGGCGGCAGCATAGCGCCGCCGCGCCGGGGTGGCGCGGGCGTGGCGTGAAGTCAGGCTGCCGGGGGCGGGAGGCCCCGGCATCGTCACAGGAAGCGGTCCCGCGGTTAACCGCCCGTGCCGTAGGACGCGACGTGGCGCAACACTTTCGTAACCTGCCAGGCACCGCCGACGCGCTTCACCTCCAGCGTCTTGTAATGCGCGTACTGGCCGTGATGGAAGGATTCGAATTCGACCGTGCCGGCGCCCGGGCCGGTCGGCTTGAACGAGCGCACCGTCACCAGCAGTGCCGGCTTGCCGGTTGTGGCCTGGTAGCTGCCGCGGTCGGGATCGAATTCCCGCACGCACTGCGAMATCGGCACGACCTCGTTGGTCGGCTGCTTCATCGCGGCGATGACCGCACCGGAGGCGTCGGCATCATCGATGGCCAGGCACAGCACCATTCTTTCCTTCGCCACTTCCTTCGCGAATACGGCCAGTGCCAGCGACTCGGGCGTGCCACCTGCACGCGCGGCCTTGTCGGACACGACCGGAGCGGCGGGCGCAACCACCTGCCTGGGTGCATAGCAGCCGCGCAGCATCGCCAGCACGATGATCACTGCCATGCCCGCAAGCAGGACCATCTTGAAGCGGAACATGCGCTTCTGCGCCGGCGACTTCTGCACGACGGTTTCGTCGTGGCGGAAACTCAATGGCTGGAAGCTGTCGGTGGGGCGCGTGGATTCGAGTAGGCCGTTTTCGCGCAGGACGTCGCGCGCGCGGATGTGGTCCTCCGAATGCACCGTCCACACCGCCGGCTCCACCGCCGACTGGTCGCTGTAGCTGGCGCGGCTGCGCATCTTGCCCTTGTAGGAGCGGCCGTCGGTGATGCGCACCTCGATGCCGGCGTCGCGCAGCAACTGGGCGACGGCTTCGACGTTCTCGAGGCGAAGACTGCTGAATACCTTGCGCATTGCTTACTTCGCCTTTCCGTCTTGCGTGACATTGCCTTGCTTGCCCGCATTCGCCTCGACAACGCGGATGAGGCCTTCCTGCGCGGTGCTTGCGACGAGCCGTCCCTGGCGGTCGTAGATCATGCCGCGCGCCAGTCCCCGCGAGGACTGCGCGCTCGGGCTGTCGATCGAATACAGCAACCAGTCGTCCGCGCGGAACGGACGGTGGAACCACATCGCATGGTCGAGCGATGCCATCTGCACGTTCGGCTGGTAGTAGCTGATGCCATGCGGGAAGGTCGCCGTGCCGAGCAGGTGGAAGTCGGAGCAATAGGCGAGCAGGGCGCGATGCAGTTCCGGGGCATCGCCGACCTTTTCGGACAGCCGGAACCACACATGCTGGTACGGCGGGCGCTTGGGCGGATTGAGTTCGTCGCGCGGATATACGTGGCGGAATTCGAACGGCCCCTGCCGCGTCACCCAGCGTTGCACCTTGGTGGGCAGCGTGGCGAGGATTTCCGGCGCGAGCGCAGGCGCGGGTTCGATGTCCTCGGGCTTGGGCACCTCGGGCATCGACAGCTGGTGCTCGGCGCTGTGCTCATCCTTCTGGAACGAGGCGGCGAGGAACAGGATCGGCTGGCCATGCTGGATCGCGGTGACGCGCCGCACCGAGAAGCTGCCACCGTCGCGCGTGCGGTCGACGACGTAGACGATCGGGGCCTCGATGTTGCCCGCGCGCAGGAAATAGGCATGCAGCGAATGGGCGTGGCGCGCCTCGCTGGCCGAATCCATGGTCGCCTGTGCCGCCGAAAGCGCCTGGCCGAGCACCTGGCCACCGAACACGTACTTGGTGCCGATGTCGCGGCTTTGGCCACGGAACAGGTTGTCCTCCAGGCGTTCGAGCGAGAGCAGTTCGATGAGCTCGGAAACGGGGGAGGTCATGGGCGACGCCTGCGTGGGGAAGCGGAATTATATCGGTCGCCGGGGGGCGCCCGTCCGAGCCACTAGGGCAGCAGGCGCTGCAATTGCACCGAATCGAGCACGCGGGGCCAGGGAAACAGCGGGCCCGGATCGCGTTTGCGCGTCACCTGCACCGAGGGGTCGTCGGATGCGGCCGTGGTGGTCGTGTCGAGGTCTTCGTGGCCGGCGATCTGCGTGAGCGACGGTACGTCCTGCTGCAGTTTCCGTAGTAGCGCGATCAGCGCGGCGACCTGGACTTCGGTGTAGGCCTCGCCCATGCCCTGGTGCCGCGAATCGTGCCAGTCCGGATAGCGCCCGGTATTCACCAGCTCGATGCCGATCGCGCGCGCGTTGTAGCCGCGCACGTGGTGGGCAATGCGTTGCAGCGGCACGTACTGGTAAACGGTGCCGTCGCGATCGATGTAGTAATGGCCGCTGTTGCCGGTGCCCGAGGCGTAATGCACGCGCTCGCCGAACTGGCGCGCCATCGCCATGTCGGGCAGCTCGGTGCAGTGGATCACCACCAGGTCGATCTGTCCGAGGGGACGTTCATCCAGACGGGCTTCGTAGGGCAGCAGGTCGACGGTGATTGGCGGAAGCGGCAGGTCGGGCAACATGCCGCGGATGCTAGCATTCGCCTCCGTTCCTCTCGTTCTGGCCTGGGCCGGCCCGCCATGACCCTGCCACCCGCCGATTCCGAGCTGGGCAAGCTGATGGCCACGCTGCCGCGCCCCGGTCGCGTGGAGTGGATAGGGCTGCGTCCCGCGCGTGCGCAGGCCATGCGCGAGATGACGGAAGCCGAAGCCGTGGCCGGCAAGGGTCTTGTCGGCGACCGTTACGCAAGCGACAGCGGCAAGCGTGGGGTCACCCTGATCCAGGCCGAACACCTGCCGGTGATCGCCGCGCTCTCGGGGCACGCCAGCGTGCTGCCGGCGCTGCTGCGGCGAAACGTCGTGGTCTCGGGCCTGCCGCTGATCGCGCTGAAAGGCCGCCGCTTCCGCATCGGGGCGGTCGTGCTGGAAGGCACGGACGAGTGCGATCCATGTTCGAACATGGAAAAGGCGCTCGGCCCGGGCGGGTTCAACGCGATGCGCAGCCATGGTGGCCTGTGCGCGCGGATCATCGAGGGCGGCGTGTTCCGCCTCGGCGATGCGGTGGTCGCGCTGACCTGACGCGCCGCCGCGTCATTTACTCCTGCATGCGCACCCGCGCATGCCAGACCCAATCGCAACGGAACGACATGCCCGGACACTGCATCCTCTGCCACGGCTTCGAAAGCGGTCCCGACGCGACCAAGGTCACGGCGCTGGCCGACGTCGCGCAGCGGCTGGGTTGGACTTCCCAACGTCCCGATTTCACAGACCTCGATGCGAAGCGCGACGTGAGCGACCTTGGCGACGTGTCCGCGCGCGTGGAGCGCCTGCTCGGCATCGCGCGCGAAGCCGCGGCGCATGGGCCGCTGGTCCTGGCGGGTTCGAGCCTGGGCGCGTGGATCGCCGGCAAGGCGTCGATGCAGGTCGCGGTGAAGGGCCTGTTCCTGATGGCGCCACCGATCACCCTGGATGCGGCGCATCCGATCGAGGCCGCGCGCATACCGACCAGCATCATCCACGGCTGGGACGACGAGCTGATTCCCGCCGGACAGGTCGTCGCATGGGCACATGAACGCCGCGCCCGCCTGCTGATGGTCGACGACAGCCATCGCCTTTCGGCGCATGTCGATGCCAGCGCGAGCGCGTTCGGCCAGTTCCTGGAGTCGCTGTGAAATTCTTCGCCAGTTGCGGCAAGGGCCTCGAATACCTGCTCGCCGACGAGTTGATCGCGCTGGGCTGCGCGCGCGCGACCGCGACCATGGCCGGCGTCAACGTGGAAGGTTCGCTCCTCGACGCGCAGCGCGCCGTGCTGTGGTCGCGGCTGGCGAGCCGCGTGCTGTGGCCGCTCGTGGAATTCGACTGCCCCGACGAGCACGCTTTGTACCAGGGCGTGAGCCAGCTCGACTGGCCGCAGCACCTCGCCGGTGGCGACACCCTCGCGGTCGATGCGCATGTGTCGGGCGAGGGCATCACCCACGCGCGTTACGCCGCGCAGCGGGTAAAGGACGCGGTCGTCGACGTGATGCGTGCGCGCACCGGTGCGCGTCCGGACGTCGACGTGGAAGCGCCGGACCTGCGCCTCAACCTGGTCGTGCGCAAGGGCAGGGCGGTGTTGTCGGTCGACCTCGGCGGCGGTCCGCTGCATCGTCGCGGCTGGCGCCGCATGCAGGGCGAAGCTCCGCTGAAGGAAAACCTCGCCGCCGCGGTACTGCTGCGCGGCGGCTGGCCGCGTGTGTATGCCGAGGGCGGCGCGCTGCTCGATCCGATGTGCGGCAGCGGCACCCTGGTGATCGAGGCTGCGCTCATGGCGGCCGATGTCGCCCCGGGCCTGCAGCGCGAGGGCGGCTTCCGGCCCACGCGCTGGCGCGGTTTCGACGCCGAGGCGTGGAAGCAGTTGCTCGATGACGCGCAGGCACGCGAGGCCAGGGGGCGCGACGCCCTGCGGCCGGTGTTCCAGGGCAGCGACCTCGATCCGCATGCGATCCGCTCCGCGCGCGAGAACGCGCTGGTGGCAGGCGTGGCTGAGGCGGTCGCATGGAAGGTGGAGGACATCCGCCAGCTGGCTGCCGCAGGCGATCCGGGGCAATTGGCGCGCGAGGAATCCGCGCGCGAGCAATCGGCGCGCGGCCTGGTTGCCTGCAATCCGCCCTACGATGCGCGCCTGGCCGCCGATCCGGCGCTCTATCGCGCATTGGGCGACGCCTTGAAGCGTGGCGTGCCGCAGTGGCGCGCGAGCCTGCTGTGCGGCGACGCCGACCTGGCCTTCGCCACCGGCCTGCGCGCATCGAAGAAGTACCAGCTCTTCAACGGCGCGATCGAGTGCACGCTGATCGTCGCCGACCCCGTCGCGCCGCCGCAGCGCGAACGCAGTTTCGAGCCGCAGGCGTTGTCGGACGGCGCGCAGATGGTCGCCAACCGCCTGCGCAAGAACCTGCGCAAGCTCAAGTCCTGGCGCGAGCGCGAAGGCGTGCACTGCTTCCGCGCCTACGACGCCGACCTCCCCGAATACGCGGCGGCGATCGACGTTTACGAAACCGACGAGCCCGTCGGGGTTGGAAGCGGACCCCGGACATTCCTGCACGTGCAGGAGTACGCAGCGCCGGCGGACATTCCGCAGGACGTGCAGCGTCGCCGCCTCAACGAGGCATTGGCGGCCGCGCGCGAGGTGTTCGCCGTGCCCCGCGACCAGATCGCGTTGAAGACCCGCTCGCGCGGCAAGGGCGGCAGCAAGTACGGGCAGTTCGACACCCGCGGCGAATTCATCGTCGTGCGCGAAGGTGATGCACGCCTGCGCGTGAACCTGTTCGACTACCTCGACACCGGCCTCTTCCTCGACCATCGCCCGATGCGCCTGCGCATCGCCGACGAGGCGCAGGATGCGCGCTTCCTCAACCTCTTCGGCTACACCGGCGCGGCCACCGTGCATGCCGCGCTGGGACGCGCGCGGCAGACCACCACCGTCGATCTGTCCGCGACCTACCTGCAATGGTGCGCGGACAACCTCAAGGAAAACGGCATTGGCGGCGCGAAGCACCGGCTGGTGCAGGCCGACGTGATGGAATGGCTCGAACACGACGAAGGCGAATACGACCTGGTCTTCTGCGACCCGCCCACCTTCTCCAACTCCAAGCGCGCCGATGATTTCGACGTGCAGGCGGCGCACGTGGAACTGCTGCGCGCGGCCGTGGCGCGCTTGTCGCGCGAGGGTGTGCTGTACTTCTCCAACAACTTCCGCCGCTTCCGCCTGGACGAAGCGGCGGTTGCACAATTCGCACGCTGCATCGAGATCAGTCGCGATACCATCCCGGCCGATTTCGAGCGCGATGCCCGCATCCACCGTTGCTGGCAGTTGCGGCGCCTGTGAGACCATGAAACGACCACGCCACGGATTCTTCACCTTTTTCTGGCAATGGCTGAAGAATCCATTGCGGACCGCCGCCGTGGTGCCGTCCAGCTCCGAGCTGGCCTACGCCATGATCGCCGAGCTGCCGGAAGGCACGCGGCGCGTGATCGAGTTGGGTGGCGGCACGGGAGCGATCACGCGCGAGCTGCTCGCGGCCGGTATCCATGCGAAGCAACTTCTCGTGCTGGAACTCAACGAGGAACTGCACTCCCACCTGCACACCCGCTTTCCTGGCGTGCATATCGTGCTTGGCGATGCGCGTTCCCTGCGCGAACTCGCGCACGGCTGCGGCTTCCTCGATGACGGCCCGGCGGATGCGATCGTTTCGGGGCTGGGCCTGCTGACCATGCCGCAGCCCTTGCAGCGGGAGATCCTTTCGGCTGCGTTCGCGTGCCTGGGTGCCGACGGCGTGTTCGTGCAGTTCACCTATGGTCCGGCGGCACCGGTCGCGGAGCCGGTGGTGGACCAGTTGAAGCTCAGGGTGCACCGCGGCGATTTCGTCCTGCGCAACATGCCGCCAGCGACGGTGTACGTGTACACCCGCCACGCCACGGCCGCTGATTGACCCCATTGGCGGAACGATCCTCCGCCACGGCGTCACTGGCCGTTACCGCTGTCGGCGCCATTTTTGTGCGCAGCCAACAGGAGCGCTTTCCATGACCACTCTCACTACCGACCGCTACGCCCGCGCCGTGCGCACGCTGCGCGGCCAGGCCACGTCCGACGGCGCCGGCGTGCGCCTGACCCGCGTCATCGGCGGGCCGACGCTGCCCGACCTCGATCCGTTTCTGCTGCTGGATGAGTTCGGCACCGACCGGCCCGAGGACTACCTCGCCGGATTCCCGGAGCACCCGCATCGCGGCTTCGAGACCGTCACCTACATGCTCGACGGCCGCATGCGCCATCGCGACAACCACGGCAACGAAGGCCTGCTGACGCCCGGCAGCGTGCAATGGATGACCGCGGGCCGCGGCCTGGTGCATTCGGAAATGCCGGAACAACAGGAAGGCCGTATGCGCGGCTTCCAGTTGTGGGTGAACCTGCCGGCGAAGGACAAGATGACGCAGCCGCAGTACCAGGAATTCCCGGTCGAGCGGATCCCGGTAGTGCAGCCGGCGGCAGGGATAAGTGTGAAGGTCATTGCCGGTGCGGTTGGCGAAACCCGCGGTCCGATCGTGCAGCCCGCGACCGATCCGCTGTACCTCGATATCGCGCTGGACGCGGGAGCGAGCTGGGACTTTCCTCTGCCCGAGGGCCATAGCGCGTTCGCGTATGTCTTCGAAGGCGAAGCGACGGTTGGCGACGGTGAGGGCGCACGCAGGCTGGGTACGCACGAACTGGCGGTGCTCGGCGGCGGCGACGTGTTCAAGGTGGCGGCGGCCGGCCCGGAAACGCGACTGATCCTCGTCGCGGGCCGACCGTTGCGGGAGCCGGTGGCGCGTTACGGTCCGTTCGTGATGAACACCAAGCAGGAAGTCATGCAGGCGTTCGTGGATTTCCAGGAAGGGCGCTTCTAGGAGCGCTTCCAGGAGCGTTCCAGGAGCGTTTCCAGGAGCGTTTCTCAAACGTCCCTGAAGAGCCTCCACGTTGAACAAGCGCGAAGACAAAAACGGCCACGTCGCGAGACGTGGCCGTCGTCGTATTGGGAGCTGGGGTCAGTCGCGTTCCAGCATCCGATGCAGGTAGCCGCCGAGCAGGCCACCGAGGATCGGTGCCAGCCAGAACAGCCACAGCTGCGAGAGCGCGCCGGGGCCGGCGAACAGGGCGACGCCGGTGGAGCGCGCCGGGTTCACCGACGTGTTCGTCACCGGGATGCTGATCAGGTGGATCAGGGTCAGCGCAAGGCCGATCGCGATCGGCGCGAAGCCGGCCGGAGCGCGTGGGCTGGTGGCGCCGAGGATGACGGTCAGGAACATCGCGGTCATCACCACCTCGCACAGGAAAGCGGCGGCAACGCTGTAGCCGCCCGGCGACAGCGCCCCGTAACCGTTGCTGGCGAACGCTCCTGGGGCATTGGGATCGACCGTGAACGTCCCCGTCCCACTGGCGATCTGCATCAGGATGAAGGCGGCGAGAATGGCGCCCACAACCTGCGCGACGATATAGGGCACCAGGTCGCGCGCGGGGAAGCGGCCGCCCGCCCACAGGCCCAGGCTCACGGCCGGGTTGAAGTGGCCGCCGGAGATATGGCCCAGGGCGTAGGCGCCGGTCAGCACCGTCAGGCCGAATGCCAGCGACACGCCGAGCAGGCCGATGCCCAGTGGATTGCCGTCGCCGCCGAACTTCGCTGCAAGCACTGCGCTGCCACAACCACCCAGCACCAGCCAGAACGTGCCGACCAGCTCGGCACCCAGTCGTTTCATCATGAGCCTGCTCCGTGCCCGGTCCGGGATGGACCGGTCCGGTGCCGATGCTACGCCAGGCCGCAAAAGAAAACGGCGCCGGCAGTTTCACCCGCCAGCGCCGCCTGTTGCCCCTATTGCTGCGTCAGTTGCTGCTGAGGCGCGTCGCGTCGAACTTCAGCGACTGCGTCTGCTGCAGCACCTGGTTCAACTCTTCCGGCGACTGCGCTTGCACCCAGATGTAGGCGACGCGGCCGTCCGGCAGTGGCACCAGGGTCTCGCGCGCCTGGACGCGCGAACCCGCGATTTCGGTGCGATACCAAGTGACGTCGCGGCCATCGATGGTCACGTGCTCGGCGCGATTGCCCCCCTTGGGCTTGAATGGCGCGTCCTGCGCAATGGTCATGCCGAACGCCTCGCTGCCGTCCGCGCGCAGCGCGCGGCAGAAGTCGGAACCGGCAGCGCCGCGATGTTCCCAGGTCAATCCGGTATCGGCGGCGAGATACGGGCATGCACCCGAGTCCTGTGCCGCGGCGGCACCCGCAAGCGGCAGCAGCAGTGGCAGTAGCCAAACTGGCTTGTTCATCAGAATTTCCCCCTGGCGATCTTGCGACTTCGTTAAAGGTCTGTGAAACGGGCGACCTTGGGCCGAACATAGCGCTGTTTCAGGGGCTTGACAAATTCCGGCTTTTCACATCACTGAACGTGGCGATGGTATCCGGTGAAACCGTTTTCGGGGTGAATTGCACCTTTTAAATCAATGGCTTGCGTTTGTGTCGCCAGATGCAGTCAATGATCGGGCAGGGGGATGAACTCGGTCTCCCCGGGAATTGCGCCGAATCTGCCATCGACCCAGTCCTGCTTGGCCTGCTCGATCCGCTCCTTCGAACTGGACACGAAGTTCCACCACATGTGCCGCGGGGCATCCAGCGGTTCGCCGCCAAGCAGCATCGCCTTCAGCGGCGTCTTCGCGCGCAGGCGCGGCCGGGTGGCGGGGTCGAGCACGATCAGGTGCTGCGCGGGAATATCGACGCCATCGAGTTGCGCGTCGCCTTCGAGGATGTAGAGCGCGCGTTGCGCGTGATCGGCGTCGAGCGCGAGTTCGGCATCCGCGTCGAGATCGATGGCGACGTAGAGCGTGTCGGCATACACGCGCACCGGCGATTCCTCGCCATAGCCGCGGCCGGCGACCACGCGCAGCCAGGCACCATCACGGCGCTGCTGCGGCAGTGCCGCCGCGGCGTGGTGGAAGAAGCCCGGCTCGGCTTCCTCGTACGCGCGCGGCAGCGCGACCCAGGTCTGCAGCCCGTGCATGTTCGCGCAACGCCGGCGGAGTGCGCTCGGAATGAGCGATGCCGCGCCCCGCGGTCATCCAGTTCACATCGCCGGGCTCGATGTCCTGCACGCTGCCCAGCGTGTCGCGGTGGGTCATGCGGCYCGACCACAGGAAGGTCACGGTCGCCAGACCGATATGCGGATGCGGGCGCACGTCGACGCCACGTCCGGCTTCGAACATCGCCGGGCCCATGTGGTCAACGAACACGAAGGGGCCGACCGAACGCGCCTGCAGCGAGGGAACGGCGCGGCGTACCTGGAAACCGCCCAGGTCGTGAATGCGCGGGGCGATGATCAACGTCATGGCGCAGCCTCCACGTTGCCCGAATCCACGCGGACGGTGACGCGTGGCGCGTCGCCTTGCGCGATGTCGATGAGCCGCAGCTGCCACGCGCCGATGCGTGTCGTGCGCAGGCGTTCGGTATTCAAGGTGACCCGCGTCGCGGCGCCGTCCCGTGGCGAATACTCGAAGAGGACATCGGCGTCGCCGGCGCGGATGCATTGCACGTCGGGCGGGCAACGCGAGTCGTTGGCGATGCCGGTGTAGCCCAGTGTCGACGCGTCAGGCAGCGAAACGTGCTGGCCCACGCGCATCGTGAAGTCCTGGCCGGTGGTGATGACACCCCCACTGGCACAGCCTGACAACGCCAGTACACCCAAGGCGAGGAAACGGGACATGACAATTCCTGTCGCGGGACTTGCCGACAAGGCTAGCACCGTGGCCGCGAGACGGACGGTACGGAAGCGCAACGGTCTATTCGTCGCGGCGCGACGCCAGGCGATCGGCGAGCCGCGTCGGCTCGGGCAGGCGATAGGTGGTGACGAAGCGCATCGTCATTTCCGGTGCGCTTGGCATGGCCACGCGATGGCCCGGCGACACCGCCAGTGGCAGGCAGCCGACCTTGCTCCGCAGCAGCCAGCCGATCTGCTCGCCCTTGTCGCGCAACGTGGTGAACGCACCGCGCATGTCATGCAGGGTCGTGGAGGACTCGCCGACGAGGATCTTCTTGGCCACGCCGATCGTGGGCAGGTCAGTGGCGACACCGAAATGTGCGGCGATCCCGAGCCGCCGCGGGTGGGCGATGCCGTGCCCGTCGATGAAGCACAGGTCTGGCTCGGTGGAGAGCAGCGACAGGGCTTCCAGCAAGGCGGGCAATTCGCGGAAGCTGAGCAGGCCGGGAATGTAGGGCATGCGCGTGGGCTGCCGCACCACCTGGGTTTCCAGCGTCTGCAATGTATTCGCGTCGAGCAGGACCGCGGCCGCGCGCGTGGTGGCACCGTCATCCTCGAATCCGACATCGAAGCCGGCGATGGTGCGCAGGGGCTTGGCGAACGAATCCTTCACCCGCACTTGCTGCGCAAGCTCGTCCTGCACTGCACGCAGAGCGGCGACATCACCGGTCCATTCGGGGACGGTCATCATCAGTAGCGGTCCACCTGCATGGCGGCGCGACCCTGCGCATCGACGTGGATGGTGATGCGGCGGTCGTATTCCGCGTCGCCGATCGGCAGCACGCTGCACTGGCACAGGGCGGCGGCGATGTCCGGCACGGTATTGCTGTGGCCGACGACCAGCACCGTGCCATCGTGGTATTCGCGGCGGAGCTGCGCGGCGAAATCGCGCGCGGGGAGTTTTGCGTCGTAGGTCGTCACCGGCAGCGAATGCGCGCCTGCGGACGGCGCGGCGGTCGCCTGCGTGCGCTTGTAGGCGGTGGCGTAGACGGCGCGCAGCGGCGCCTCGCCCAGGCCTGCGGCCAGCGTTTGCGCACGTGCTTCGCCCGCGCTCGTGAGCGGTGGATCCTTGCTGCCGTCGTCGGCCTTTTCGGCATGGCGCACCAGGACGAAGGTGATGGCATCGTCGTGCGGCGACTGCGACGCGCACGCCGCGAGCAGCGTTGCAAGCAGCAGTGTGGAGGCGATTGCCCGGGGCTTGGAAAGCATTCGATTGTCCTTTGCGTTGGTTCCGCAGGATGGCATGGGCGTTACGCCGCGCGATCGAGCATGGTCAGCAGGCCGCGTGCCGCCGCGACGCGCGAAGCCGCATCCGGCAGTTCCAGCTTCACGCGCAACTTGTCCGGGCCTTCCATCTGGTAGTGCTTGGGCTGGCCCTGGATCAACCGGATCACTGCCATCGGGTCGACTGTAGGCCGTTCGACAAATTGCAGGCGCCCGCCCTTGTCGCCGAGATCGAGCTTGCGGATGCCCAGCGCGGTGGATTGCAGCTTCAGCTCGGCCACGGTGAAAAGGTGCTTCGCCGGATCCGGGAGCAGGCCGAAGCGATCGATCATCTCCACCTGCAGCTCGCGCAGTTCCTCAACATCGCGCGCACCGCTGATGCGCTTGTACAGGGTCAGGCGCGTGTGCACGTCGGGAAGATAGTCGTCGGGGATCAGCGCGGGCACGTGCAGTTCGACTTCGGCGCCGCGCGCGTCGTGGGCATCGAGGCCGGGCAGCTTGCCCTGCTTGATGGAGCGCACCGCACGTTCCAGCAGTTCGGTATAGAGGCTGAAGCCGACCTCCGCCATCTGCCCGCTCTGGTCCTCGCCCAGCAGTTCGCCGGCGCCGCGGATCTCGAGGTCGTGCGTGGCGAGGGTGAAACCCGCGCCCAGTTCGTCCATCGCCGCGATCGCTTCCAGACGCTTCTTGGCATCGGCGGTGATCGAGCGCTGGTCCGGCACGACGAGATAGGCGTAGGCACGGTGGTGCGAACGGCCGACGCGGCCGCGCAGCTGGTGCAACTGGGCCAGGCCGAACTTGTCGGCGCGGTTCATGATGATGGTGTTGGCGTTGGGGATGTCGATGCCCGACTCGATGATGGTCGAGGCCAGCAGCACGTTGAAGCGCTGCTTGTGGAAGTCGAGCATCACCCGTTCCAGCTCGCGCTCGGGCATCTGGCCGTGGGCCACGCCGATGCGCGCCTCGGGAACGAGTTCCTCCAGCTGCTTCTGCATGCGGCCGATGCTCTCGACGTCGTTGTGCAGGAAGTACACCTGGCCGCCACGCGAGAGCTCGCGCTGGAAGGCCTCGCGCAGCTGGGCGTCGTCCCACGGCACGACGAAGGTCTGCACCGCCAGGCGATGCGCGGGCGGGGTGGCGATGATCGACAGATCGCGCAATCCCGCCATTGCCATGTTGAGCGTGCGCGGGATGGGGGTCGCGGTGAGTGTCACCAGGTGCACGTTCGCGCGCAGCGCCTTCAGCGCCTCCTTCTGGCGCACGCCGAAGCGCTGCTCCTCGTCGACGATCACCAGGCCAAGGTCCTTGAAGCGCACGTCGCCCTGCAGGAGCCGGTGGGTGCCGACGATCACGTCGATCTTGCCCTCGGCGACCTTGGCCAGTTCGGCTTCGATCTCCTTCTTGGTCTTGAAGCGCGACAGCACTTCCACGCGCAGCGGCCAGTCGGCGAAGCGGTCGCGGAAGTTGCGGTAGTGCTGCTCGGCCAGCAGCGTGGTCGGCACCAGCACCGCCACCTGCTTGCCGGCCGCGGCGCTGACGAAGGCGGCGCGCACGGCGACCTCGGTCTTGCCGAAGCCGACGTCGCCGCACACGACGCGATCCATCGGCTGCGAACTGGCGAGGTCGCGGATGACGGCTTCGATCGCGGCGTGCTGGTCGGGCGTTTCCTCGAACGGGAACGCCGCCGCGAACGGCTCGTACATCGCGCGGTCGATGTCGATCGCGAGGCCCGCGCGCGCGCGCCGCTTGGCCTGGATTTCCAGCAGTTCGGCGGCGACGTCGCGGACCTTCTCCGCTGCTTTGCGCTTGGCCTTGGTCCAGGCCTCGCCGCCGAGCGAATGCAGCGGCGCGGTTTCCGCCGAGGCGCCGGAATAGCGGCTGATCAGGTGCAGCTGCGCGACCGGCACGTACAGGCGGTCGCCCTTGGCGTATTCGATCTCGAGGTATTCGCCGGGCATGCCGCCGGCTTCGAGGGTGATGAGTCCTCGATAACGACCAACACCATGGTCCTCGTGCACGATCGGCGCGCCTTCGGACAGTTCGCCGAGGTCGCGGATGATCGCTTCGGGCTCGCGGCCGGCACGCTTGCGGCGGCGCGGCTGCGCGGCGCGTTCGGGGAACAGCTGGCGCTCGGTGAGGAGCGCGAGCGCGGGTTGGCTGAGTGCGAAGCCGTCTTCCAGCGGTGCGACCGCGATCGCGAAGCGTTCGTTGTTCGCCGCGAAGGTGGTCCAGTCCGGCACGACCGCCGGCTGCAGCTGCGCCGCCTGCAACAGCTCCAGCAGCGCCTCGCGCCGTCCCGGTGAATCCGCGGCGATCAGCACTCGGCCCGGATAGGTGTGCAGGAACGATTTCAGCGCTTCCGCCGGCTGGGCGTCCTTCGCCGCGATCGGCAGTGCCGGCGCCGGCAGGTCGCCGAGCGCCACGGCCCGGTCCCGTTGCGGGTGCGTCTCGCCGCAGACTTCGACGCGATCGCCCTGGTTGAACTGTTCCCGCAGCGCGTCCGGTGACAGGTACAGCTCGTTGGGCGGCAGCAGCGGGCGTTCGAGGTCGTGGCGGCGCTGCTCGTAGCGCTCGGCGGTCTGCTTCCAGAATTGTTCGGCCGCTTCCAGCGCGCCGTCGCCGATCACCGGCAACGCATCCGCGCCGAGGTAGTCGAACAGCGTCGAGGTCTGCTGGAAGAACAGCGGCAGGTAGTACTCGATGCCGGCGGGAGCGAGGCCCGCCTTGAGGTCCTGGTAGAGCGCGCTGCGGCGGGTGTCGACATCGAAGCGGTCGCGCAGCGCGTCCAGCGCGTGCTTGAGCGAAGCCTCGTCGAGCGGCAGTTCGCGGCCCGGCAGCAGGTGCACCGAGTCGATCTTCTCGAGCGAACGCTGCGATTCCGGGTCGAACACGCGGATGGTGTCGATCTCGTCGTCGAGCAGTTCGACCCGGAACGGCGAATCCGCGCCCATCGGGTACACGTCGAGGAGGCCGCCGCGCACGGCGAAGTCGCCGGGGTCGAGCACCTGCGGCACGTTGCGGTAGCCCGCGCCTTCCAGGCGGCGTTTCTCGGCATCCAGATCGAGGCGCTGGCCGACACGCACGTCGAAGCTGCCACCGACGACGTGCCTGAGCGGTGCCAGCCGCTGCAGCAGCGTCTGCACCGGCACCACGACTATCCCGCGCTTCAGCGCCGGCAGCCGATGCAGCGCGGCCAGTCGCTGGGAGACGATGTCCGGATGCGGGCTGAACTGGTCGTAGGGCAGGGTTTCCCAGTCCGGGAACGGCAACACCGGCAGCGACGCGTCGCTGCCCACCAGCGTGCGCAGGTCGGATTCGAGCTGGTTGGCGCTCTGGTTGTCGCGCGCGATCGCCAGCACCGGCCCCGCGTGCGCCATCGCCGCCGCGGCGATGTGGAACGCGAGCGCGGACGGCGACGCTGGCGCGCGCCACCAGGCGCGCTGCTGGCCGGCCTTGGGCAGGGGCGGGGAGGGAAAGCGGGGAAGGATGGATTCGTTCATGGACGCTGCGCAAAACGACGACAGCGCCGGACGCAGTCGATGCGTCCAGCGCGGGGCAAGGGGGCGCGCAGTTTAGCGCGGGGCTCCAGCCGGGGCGTTATCGGCGCGTGGCCCGATCGGGAGCGGTCAGCGGCACCGCTATTCCGCCGTCACCGGGTCGATGACCGATATCACCTCGGAAACGCGATCGGCTGGGAAACCACCCCGGCGCGCGTGTTCGCGGATGAGGTCCTCGCTGGGCGCGATGTACACGCAATACACCTTGTCGCCGGTGACATAGCTGTAGTCCCAATGCACCTGCGGGCCGAGCTGGTCGAGGACGAAGCAGGCTTTCTGGGAAATGGCGCGCAGCTCGCCGGCAGACAGGGTGCCGACACCGGGAATGTCGCGTTCGATCACGTAGCGGGGCATGGCATCACCTGCGGACGCGTTGGTCAGGCGCGTGGTGCGGGCCCCCCTCCACGCGCAATCTCCCTCAAGCAGGTTCAACGCCCCTGGTGGGCGTGGACGGACGACCACTGGTCGGACGGCAGCCGGGTGCTGCTGCGCGGCTTCAACTCCAGCGTTACCCGCACCAGTCCTGACGATTCCTGGCGGAATTCGCGCTCGAAGCCGAGCGACTGTGCCAGCGACAGCATCGG
Organism: Lysobacter sp. P5_B9; assembly: GCF_054049835.1. Lineage (NCBI taxonomy): Bacteria > Pseudomonadati > Pseudomonadota > Gammaproteobacteria > Lysobacterales > Lysobacteraceae > Lysobacter > Lysobacter sp. P5_B9. The sequence continues at coordinate 57,049 of NZ_JBFULP010000008.1, read as the reverse complement.
CGCATTGTTTTCCAGTACGTCGCCGTAGAGCCGGGTCAGCTTCTTGCCCTTGGCCCACTTCACCAGGCGCGTCATCAGGTAGCGCCCCAGGCCCATGTGCTTGATGTAGCGGCTCACCAGGATCGCGAACTCGGCATCTCGGCCGTTCTGGTCCATCGACACCCGCGCCACCGCACCGATCAGCGCTTCGCCCGGGGGCAGCGGCTCGGCCACCACCAGTGCGAATTCGGTGCGCGGATTGACGTGGGTGAGGCGCTCGGCGGCTTCCGGCGAGAGTTCCTTCATCGCGTGCAGGAAGCGCTGGCGGATCTCGTCGGGTTCGAGCAGGCCGAAGCCGGCGCGCAGCGGCTCCCCGTCCTCCGGGCGGATAGGGCGGATCAGCACCTGCCGTCCATTCGACAGCGTCAGCCGTTCATGCCAGGGCGGGAGGCGCTCGCGCGGGGGAGAAGCTCCTGTCATGGGGCCAATATTGGCACACTGATTGTTTAGAACTTCATCACACGATTGGGTGGTTTACAGATGGACGAAAGTGCGTTGCGCAGGCTCGCGGCCTGGCCCGGCGTCGAGGCCGGGATCAAGTGGGAGGACGACCTGGTCTTCACCGTGGCCGGCAAGATGTTCTGCGTGACGTGCCTGCGCGGACCGCACAAGGGCTCGATCAGCTTCAAGGTGGAGGACGAGCGCTTCCTCGAGTTCACCGGCCGCCCGGGCTTCATCCCGGCGCCGTACATGGCCCGCGCGCACTGGGTGCAGATCGCCACGGCGAAGTCGCTGCCAGCCGCCGAACTGCGCGAACTCATCCGTCGCAGCTACGAACTGGTGCGCGCCCGGCTGCCAAAGAAGACCCAGCGGGAGCTCGCCGACTGAGGCCGCGCGGGCCCGGGGTCGCCGGGTATTCCAGGGTGCAGGCGGAGGCTCCGTCGGCCCGCCCTGGCCCATTGTCGGGTTCCTGCCCCTGGCGGGCCGTCCGGGTCGCCGGCGTGCCTGGCGCCGTGGTGGCCGCCGATGCCTGGCGGGAGTGACGGCACGGCGTTCACCCTCTCGCGGCCGTGATCGCGGCCGTGCTGGTGGCGATGATCGCGGCGATGGTCCACGCGTGGCCCGATGCGCTGGGCGCTGGTCATTCGATCGACTGCGTAGCCGCGGCAGGAATCACCGATGCCATCGCGCGGTCGCTGGTCCGCATCGCCGCGCGGGTCGGGCCGGCATCGTCGCGATGCTAGAATTCGCCGGCTTTTCCGCGGATCGCATTGGCAACCGCACGCACACAAGGAACAGATGCATGGCCGGTGGTGGTGATTCGACCCGAGCGATCTTCTTCGCGCTCGGTGCCAACTTCGCGATCGCCGTGGCGAAGGGCGTAGCGGCGTTCTTCACCGGTTCCAGCGCGATGCTGGCCGAGACCGTGCATTCGTTCGCGGACTGCGGCAACCAGCTGCTGCTCCTGCTCGGGCTGCGCCAGGCCAAGCAGCCGCCGTCGCCCGACTACCCGCTCGGCTACGGCAAGGAAATCTATTTCTGGTCCTTCCTGGTCGCGCTGATGCTCTTCAGCGTCGGTGGCGTGTTCTCGCTGTTCGAGGGCATCCACAAGCTGCAGCATCCCGAACCGATCAAGCACTGGTATTGGGCCGTGGGCGTGCTCACGTTCGGCATCGTCGCCGAAGCCACGTCGATGCGCGCCTGCATGCAGGAGGTCAACAAGGCACGCGGCTCCCGCACGTTGTGGCAGTGGTTCCGCCAGAGCCGCCAGGCCGAACTGGTGGTGATCTTCGGCGAGGACCTGGCGGCGCTGCTCGGCCTCGTATTCGCGCTGGCGGCCGTGGTCATGTCGGTGGTCACCGGCAATCCGCTGTGGGACGCCATCGGCACGGTCGCCATTGGCGCGCTGCTGGTGGTCGTCGCGGTGTTCGTGGCGATCGAGGTGAAGGCCATGCTGATCGGCCAGAGCGTGGACCCGGTACGCGAGCAGGAAATGCGCGGCTTCCTGGCGGCGCGCGAGGAAGTGGACCGCGTCATCAGCCTGATCACGCTGCAGCTCGGCAACGAGGTGATGGTCGCGGTGCAGGCGGAGATGCGCGACACCCAGGCGACCACGCACCAGCTCGCCGAAGAGATCAACCGGATCGAGCGCGCGTTCAAGGCGCAGTTCCCGGAAGTGCGCTGGAGCTTCTTCGAGCCCGACCTGAAGCCGCAGCCGGCACGCTGATCCCACCCGCCCGGCGCGTCCCGCCCGTCAGGCCGCCGTCTTGAGCCACTCCACGCGCGCCTGCGCCTGGCGTTCACCCAACACCTTTGCCAGCGCCTGCAGCGACGGGCGCAGCTTCGCATCGAGCTGGAAGGGCGCGTTGAGCACCAGCAGGCCACTGCCGTTCATGTTCAGTGGCGAGTCGTCGGGCCTTACCAGCAGTTCCGCCACCAGCGCCGATTTCGCCGGCATAGCCGCCGCACGCCGATAGAACGGCTGCAGTGCGCGGCGCAGTTTGATCGGGTACCAGAGCGCATAGCAGCCCTGCGGCCAACGGCCCAGGGCGTCGCGCAGCGCGGAGATCGCGGTGTCGAACTCCTCCAACTGCGCTTCGTAGGGCGGATCTATCAGGACCAGTCCGCGGCCGAACCTGGTCTCGCCCAGGCGCGGCGGCAGCAGCGCCTTCATCGCCGCATAGCCGTCGCGTTCGTGCACGGCCACGCGCGGATCGCGGCCGAAGTTGCTGCGCAGCTGCGCCGCTTCCTCCGGGTGCAGTTCACAGGCGGCGACGCGATCGTCCTCGCGCAGGGCATGCGCCAGCAGCCACGGCGAGCCCGGGTACGCCATGCGGCCATGCTCGTTGCGGCAGGCACGCACGGCCTGGAGGTAGCGGTTGATGAGCGGGTCGGACGGCGCTTCCGCCATCAGCCGGCCGATGCCGCCCTCGGCTTCGCCAGTGCGCTGCGCGGAATTGCTGTCGAGCGCGTACAACCCGCGCCCGGCATGGGTATCCAGCGCGAACAGCGGGGCCGGCTTGGCGGTGAGGGCGTCGCAGATCGCCAGCATGGCGACATGCTTGAGCACGTCGGCATGGTTGCCGGCGTGGAAGGCGTGGCGGTAATTCATGGCGCTAGGGTAGCGCGATGGCCGCCGCGCCGTGCTCTATTCTTGGGGCACCGCCGCCTTCCGCCGCCCGCATGCCGCGCATCCTGCTTGTCGAAGACGAACCCGCCATCGCGCAGACCGTGCTGTATGCGCTGCGCACGGAGGGGTTCGAGGCGCGGCATTGCCTCACCGGCGGCGAAGCGATGCGCGCCGTGCGCGAACAGGGTTTCGACCTGGCGCTGCTGGACGTGGGCCTGCCCGACATCGGCGGGTTCGCGTTATGCCGCGAACTGCGCAGGCAGCGCGACCTGCCGGTGATCTTCCTCACCGCGCACGATGCCGAGGTCGAACGCATCCTCGGCCTGGAAATCGGCGCCGACGACTACGTCACCAAGCCTTTCTCGCCGCGCGAACTGGTCGCGCGCGTGCGCGTGGTGCTGCGGCGTGGGCATGGTGGCAATGCCTTCGGCGCCAGCGCGCACGGTTTCGAACACGACGCCGAAGGACACCGCATCCGCTACCAGGGCCGCCTGCTCGACCTCACCCGCTACGAGTACGGCCTGCTGGCGGCGCTGCTGCAGCGGCCGGGCGCCGTGCTCTCCCGTGCGCAGCTGATGGACCGCGTCTGGGGGGACGCGCTGGACAGCGGCGACCGCACCATCGACACCCATATCAAGACCCTGCGCGCCAAGCTGCGCACGGTGGCGCCTGAAGCGGACCCGATCCGCACGCATCGCGGCCTGGGTTACTCGCTGGAATCGGCGTGAGCCGCGCGACATGAAAATCGGCCTGCGCATCTTCCTGGGTTACTTCCTGATCGTCGCGCTGGCGGCGTTCCTGCTGATGCGCGTGTTCGTGGCCGAAGTGAAGCCCGGCGTGCGCCAGGCCATGGAGGACACGCTGGTCGACACCGCCAACGTGCTGGCGGAACTGGCCACGGCCGATTTCCTCGACGGCCATATCAACGATGGCGAGTTCGCCCGGCGGGTGCGTGCCCTGCGCGAGCGCAGGGTCGATGCGGAGATCTGGGGCCGGCGCAAGCACGGCACGAGCTACCGCGTCTACGTGACCGATGCGCGCGGCATCGTCGTGTTCGATAGCGACGGACGCGATCTCGGCAAGGACTACTCGCGCTGGAACGACGTGTACCTCACCCTGCGCGGCGGCTACGGTGCGCGTTCGACGCCGAGCGACCCGAAGGATGAAACCTCCTCGGTGATGCACGTGGCCGCGCCGCTGCACGATGCCAGCGGTCGCATCGTGGGCGTGCTGACCGTGGGCAAGCCCAACCGCGCCATCGCACCGGTGATCGCGCGCAGCCAGGCGGTGGTGTTGCGCTGGGGCCTTGCGCTGCTGGGAGCGGCGCTGCTGATCGGACTGGTCGCGGCATGGTGGCTGTCGCGACAGCTCGGTGGCCTGCGCCGCTACGCGCATGCGGTCACCGCCGGTGAGCGCGCGACGCTGCCCAAGGCGGCGGGCGAGTTCGATGAGCTCGGCCGTGCCCTGGAAACCATGCGCGATCGCCTCGAAGGCAAGCAGTACGTCGAGCAGTACGTGCACACGCTGACCCACGAGATGAAAAGCCCCCTCGCGGCCATCCGCGGCAGCGCCGAGCTGCTGGAGGAATCCGGCGAACATGCCATGGCGGAGGCAGACCGCACGCGCTTCGCCACCAGCATCCGCCTGCAGAGCGACCGGCTGGCGCAGATGATCGACAAGCTGCTCGCGCTCGCCGGCGTGGAGCACCGGCAACGGCTGGAGAGCCCGGAGGCGCTCGACGTGCCCACGCTGGTCCGCTCGGCGGCCGAGCAGTGCGCGATGCGGCTGGCGCGCAGCCACCTCGTGCTCGACGTGGACATGCCGCACGACCTGCCACCGTTGCGCGGTGACGCCTTCCTGCTGCGCCAGGCGCTGGTCAACCTGGTCGAAAACGCCGCGGATTTTTCGCCGGAAGGTGGCCACATCACGTTGCGCGCGCGCAGTGATGCCGCCGCGATCCGCTTCGACGTCATCGACGAAGGACCGGGCATTCCCGATTACGCGATGCCGCGCGTGTTCGAGCGCTTCTATTCGCTGGCACGCCCGCAGGGCGGCAGCCGCAGCAGCGGCCTCGGGCTGTGTTTCGTCGCCGAGGTCGCCACGCTGCATGGTGGACAGGCCATGCTCGCCAACCGTGTCCCCCAGGGGGCGCAGGCGAGCCTGTCGATCCCGCTGTAGCCGCGGCGCGACTTCACTCCCGCTTCACCAATCCTCCATCGTCCGCGCACCGGCGCCGCCGAACCTGTGGCCATCGCCCGTAGGCAGGAGGAAACCATGCGTCTGTTATTGAAACTGATGTTCGTGTTCGGCATGACCGTCGCGATCATGATCCCGTTGATGCTCATCCGCGGCACGATCAGTGAGCGCCAGTACTACCGCACCCAGGCCATCGCGAACATCGCGCGTAGTTCCGCCGGGGCGCAGGCGTTTTCCGGACCGGTACTGGTGGTGCCCTACGTCGAGACCGTCGAAGTCGAGGAGAAGAACGACAAGGGCGAGGTCATCCGCAAGGTGAAGCGCGATGGGGCCTCGGGTCACTGGACCTTCTTCCCGGATCGCCTGGACGTGCAGGGCAGGCTCATCCCCAACACGCGCCGGCTCGGCCTGCACGAGGTCCGCGTGTACGAACTGCAGGCGCTGGCCGTGGCCGGATTCAACGTGCGCATACCCGCGGACGAGAATCCGCGGCTGCCGCGCAGGATCGGTCAGCCCTGGTTGAGCTACGGCATCGCCGATGTGCGCGGCCTGGCGGGGACGCCGCAGCTGCGTGTGGACGGTCGCGACGTGGCGCTCGTGGAAGGCTTCGGCAGCCGCGAAGGTGGCGGCGTGCATGTGCGCCTGGCCGTGCCCACGGCAGGTGCCCAGCTGCAGGTCGATACGCGCCTCGACTTCAAGCTGGCAGGCACCGAATCCTTGGCGCTGGTGCCCCTGGCGCGCAGCAATGTGTTCAAGCTCGACTCGGCATGGCCGCACCCGCGCTTCGGCGGCGACTTCCTGCCGCGCCAGCCCAGCGTCAGCAGCAAGGGCTTCACCGCGCAGTGGGAAGTCTCGTCGCTGGCATCGAGCGCGCAGGCGCAATTCCAGGCGGGCAAGACGTTGCCGTCCATGGATACCGGCCGTAGTGACGCACGCGGAGAAGGCGATGGTGCTCCGGCGTTCGATACCAGCGGCATCGACGCGGTGGGCGTCGCGCTGGTCGACCCGGTCAACGTCTATTCGCAGGCGGACCGGGCGAGCAAATACGGGTTGCTGTTCGTGGTGCTGACCTTCGTCGGCTTCTTCATGTTCGAGCTGATCAAGCAGCTGCCGATCCACCCCGTGCAATACGGGCTCGTGGGCCTGTCGCTGGCGATCTTCTTCCTGCTGCTGGTGAGCCTGAGCGAACACATCCCGTTCCCCTGGGCCTACCTGGCCGCCAGCGCCGCCTGCATCGGATTGCTCGGCTTCTACCTCAGCGCGGTGCTGCGCAGTGTCGGGCGCGGCCTGGGTTTCGCGGCGATGCTCGCGATGCTGTACGCCGCGCTCTATGGGCTGCTGGTGTCGGAAGACAACGCGCTGGTCCTGGGCTCGGCCCTGCTGTTCGTCATCCTCGCCGCGATCATGGTGATCACGCGCAAGGTGGACTGGTATGAGCTCAGCAAGGGTCGGCCGCTGGCGGCTTCGATCTGATCTGGCCGAAATACCGATGGCGGGGCGCGGCGACAAGCCGCGCCCTCGCGGGTCTAGGCAAACAGCGACACGCCCGGGACCAGCCATAGCGACAGGCTGGCCAGTGCCACGCCGATAGCGGTCGCCGCCAGTACGTCGCTCGGATAGTGCAGGCCCAGCACCACGCGCGATGCCGCCACGCTGGCGGTGAACGGAATCAGCAGCCATGCCAGCATCGGATAGTGGGCGAGGGCGACCACGGTGAACGCCACCGCGTGCAGCGTGTGCCCCGAGGGAAATGAAAATTCGTCCAGTGGGGCCACCCATGCACGGATGCGCGCATCGCTGGCGAACGGACGTGGGCGTCGCGTCCAGCGCTTGAGCAGCTTGTACAGCGTCAATGCGATCAGGCCGGTAGCAGCCAAATGTGCGGATGCCGCCAGTCCCTGCAGGCCATCGGCGACGATCAGTGCGCTCATCAGCAGGTACCAGAACAGGCCGTCGCCGAGGCGGCTGATCGTGGCGAAATAGACCCGCGAGCCGTTCGCTTCGCCCAGCCGGTTGGCGCGCAGGCACCAACCCGATTCGTTGGCGAACAAGCGCCTGGGCAGCGTCGTTTTCATGCAATCTCCCCGTCGGCCTGCGGTTTGGATGCCAGGAGCCGGGCTTGCGCCGCCCGGTCCGCGAGTTCCTGCAGCAGTGCGTCGAAGTCGGCGGCGACCTGTTCCGGCCGCAGCCCGCGGACGGCGTCGCGGCCGGCCCGGCCCATCGCCGCGCGCAGCACCCGGTCGGCACCGATGCGCACGACGGCGCGCACGAAGCCGTCGTCATCACCGTTGGCAATGGCCGCGCCATGCACGTCATTGCGCAGGTGTTCGCGCGCGGCGCCGTAGTCGAAGGCCACCGTCGGCACGCCGCTGGCCATCGCTTCCAGGGTGACGTTGCCAAACGTCTCGCTGTGGCTCGGGAACACGAACACGTCGCCGCTGGCGAAATGCTCCGCCAGCCGCTCGTCGCGCTGGATGCCGCAGAAGATGAAGTCGGGATTGTCCTGTTGCAGCTTCGCGCGCGCCGGGCCGTCGCCGACCCAGACGAAGCGCGCATCCGGATGGGTCTTCTTCAGTTCGCGGAAGGCGCGGACGGCGAGGTCGAGATTCTTCTCCGGGGCGATCCGGCCCACATGGATCGCGACCAGCCCGTCGTCGCCCACGCCCCACTGCGCGCGCAACGAGCGGTCGCGACGCTCGGGATCGAACAGGTTCGTGTCGACCGCGCGCGGCAGCAGCACCACGTCCTCGAAGCCGCTGTCCTGCAGGAACCGCTGGAGTTCGCGCGTCGGCACCAGCGTCGCATCGGCGCCGTTGTGGAAGCGGCGCATCCAGCGCAGTGCGGTCTGCGCCAGGAACGCGACACCGTAATCGCGCATGTATTCGTCGAAGCGGGTGTGGAAACCGGTCGAGGCCGGAATGCCCAGGCGCCGCGCCGCGCGCAATGCCGACCATCCCAGCGGGCCTTCCGTGGCCACGTAGATGGCATCCGGCCGCGATATCCGCCATTGCGCGATCAGCTTGCGTGTCGAGGGCAAGCCGAACCGCAGGCCCGGATAGCGTGGCAGTGGCGCACCCCGGACGATGAACTCGTGTTCGGCCCCCGGTGTGTCGGCGCTTTCTGTTGCCTGGCGCGGACGCACCAGGGTGACCTCATGTCCGCGCCCGCGCAGGCCCTGTTCGAGGCCATGCACGGTGAGCGCGACGCCGTTGATTTCCGGCGGATAGGTCTCGGTGACGATGGCGTAACGCATGCGCAACTCCCGGTTTTGGGGAGGTTGCGCGTGGCGCGTGTAATGGCCGTTTCAGGCGTGTGACCGCGCCGTGACGCGGCCAGCGGCTCGGCGTCAGACCGCGGCGCGTGCCTGCGTGCTGGTCAGTTGCGGCCAACGCTTCAGCACGGACGCGCGGATGCCATCGGCATCCAGGCCGGCTTCGGCCAGCAGCTGCTCGCGGCTGGCGTGGTGCTGGAATTCATCGGGCAGGCCCAGGTGCAGTACCGGCAGGGCGATGCCTTCTGCCGCAAGCAGCTCGGCCACGCCCGAACCCGCGCCACCGGCGACGACGTTGTCTTCGAGCGTCACGAAGCCGTCATGGGTCCGCGCCAGCTGCAGTACGAGCTCACGGTCCAGCGGCTTCACGAAGCGCATGTTGGCGACGGTGAGGTCGAGTTCCTCGCCGACCTTTTCCGCGGCGGGAACGATTGCACCGAAGGCGAGCAGCGCCAGGCGCGAACCGCGGCGCCGCATCTCGCCCTTGCCGATCGGCAGGGTATCCAGCGTCGGCTGGATCACGGCGCCGGGACCGGTGCCGCGCGGATAGCGCACGGCGGCCGGACCTTGGTGGCGGTGTCCGGTAGTGAGCATCTGCCGGCATTCGTTCTCGTCGCTCGGCGCCATCACCACCATGTTCGGTACGCAACGCAGGTAGGAGAGATCGAGGTTGCCTGCGTGCGTCGCACCATCCGGGCCGACCACGCCGCCGCGGTCGATGGCGAACAGCACGTCGAGGTTCTGGATGGCGACGTCGTGCACCAGCTGATCGTAGCCGCGCTGCAGGAAGGTGGAGTAGATCGCGACCACGGGCTTGGCCCCTTCGCAGGCCATGCCGGCGGCGAGCGTCACCGCGTGCTGTTCGGCAATGGCGACGTCGAAGTAGCGTTCCGGATACTCCTTGCTGAAACGCACCAGCCCCGAGCCCTCGCGCATGGCGGGCGTGATGCCCATCAGCTGCGGATCGGCGGCCGCCATGTCGCACAGCCACTCGCCGAAGACATCGGTGTAGGTCGGCTTCTTCGCGCCGGGCTTGGCGACGAGACCCTTCGACGGATCGAACGGGCCGACGGCGTGATAGCCGATCTGGTCGCCTTCGGCGAGCTCGTAGCCCTTGCCCTTGGTGGTGATGATGTGGAGCAGCTGCGGGCCCTTGAGGGTCCTGAGCGTCTTCATCGCGGCGAGCAGGGCATTGATGTCGTGGCCGTCGATGGGGCCGGTGTAGTGGAAGCCCATCTCCTCGAACAGCGTGGACGGCACGAACATGCCCTTCCAGTGCTCTTCCCAGCGCCTGACGAATTTGGCCGCGGGCTTGTGCTTGTCGCCGAGCAGCTTCTTGCCGCCCTCGCGGATGGCGTTGAGGGTGCGGCTGCCGGTGAGTCGGCCGAGCATCTTGGTCAGGCCACCGACGTTCTCCGAGATCGACATCTGGTTGTCGTTGAGGACCACCAGCAGGTTCGGTTCCGGTTCCATGCCGCCGGCATGCATCAGCGCCTCGAAGGCCATGCCGGCGGTCATCGCGCCGTCGCCGATCACCGCCACCACCTTGCGATCGTCACCGGCGCGCTGGAGCGCGGTTGCCATGCCAAGCGCGGCGGAGATCGAAGTCGAGGAGTGCCCGACGCCGAAGGTGTCGTATTCGGATTCCTCGCGCTTCGGGAACGGCGCGACGCCGTCCTTCTGCTTGACCGTGTGGATGGTGTCGCGGCGGCCGGTGAGGATCTTGTGCGGGTAGCACTGGTGGCCGACGTCCCAGACCAGGCGGTCGACCGGCGTGTCGTAGAGGAAGTGCAGGGCGACGGTGAGTTCGATCACGCCGAGGCCGGCGCCGAAGTGACCGCCGACCATCGCGACCTGTTCGATCAGGTAGGCGCGCAGTTCATCGGCCACTGCACACAGTTCCTCTTCCGGGAACTGGCGCAGGTCGGCGGGAACCTGGATGCGGGAAAGACGGGGATAGCGCTGCGGATCGATCATGCGGGGGACGCAGGGGCTCAACGGCACGACAAGTCGGTCATTGTCCCGCCGGGTCCGTATGGGGGCAAGCAATCCGGTGTCGCGCCGTCACCTCGGGTGCAGCCAGGCACGCGTGGCCACCGGGCCACAGGCAAAAAAGGGCGGCCAGGGGCCGCCCTTTTCAAACCGTCCTTCCAATCAGCGTCCGCGCAGGCGTCCGAACAGGCCGCCCGACTTCTGCGACTCGGGCTCGGGCTCGGGATCGCGGTACGGCTCGGCATAACCCGTGGCGAGGTTCGCGTTGACGAAATCGGCGACTTCCGCGGCCGGCACGCCGCAGGCGGCGCTGACTTCGTCCAGCGTGGCTGGGCCCTTCATCATCGCGGTGGCGATGCGGAAGTGCTTGGGGAACTCGCGTTCGGTCTGGGGCCATTTCAGCAGGCGATAGCGCGCGCCGGGATCGAAACCGGGCATCAGCTGGCCCTTGCCGGCCTGCAGCGCGCAGAACCAGAGCAGGCGGGAAAGGGGTTGGGCCTGGCCGTGCATGGTGCTTTCGCTGTTCCAGGCGGCGGCATCCACCGCGGTGAAATCGCCGGCCTGCAGGATCGATTCGGCGTGCGACACCAGCGGCTTGAGCGTCGCCGGGCCGAAGTACTCGTGCTTGTCGAGATCCAGCAGTACGCCGGTGCCGCCCCGCTGCAGGCGGACGCGGCCGTTCAGCTGACCCGGTGCCAGCCAGTCGATCAGGGTGCGATCGCGCGGCGGGGCGACCGGGGCGGGGGCCGGAGCGGGCGTCGCGGGCGCGGTCGCGCTGGGCGCAGGCGGCACTGCGCTCGGGGCCTCCACGGGCCGTGCTGGTGGAGCGGCCGGCGTCTCCAGGGTCGCGCTGACGGCCGCGGAAGGACGCTGGTCCGGCGCCGCCGCTTCCTCGCTGACCGGCTTGGCCAGTTCTTCCGGCAACTGGTGTTGCGGTGCCGGGGCCGGGGTGATCCCGTGCGGCGCCGCGCCGTCGCTGGGGGCGATCTGCTGCAGCAGCTCCGCCACGGCTTCGGCATCGAAGGGCTTGCCCAGGCGGAAATCGGTCTGCGAACGCGCCGCCGAGGTCAACCCGATCACGACCTTGCCCGCACCGTGCAGCCGCAGCCAGCTCATCGGCCCATACATGCTGTCCATGTCGACGACGACGTGGGTCGCGTCCTGTTCGGACACCAGCGGCCATCGGCCGCCCAGGCGCATGCTTGCTTCGGCGAAGGCGGACTTCAGGGCGGTTTCGGTGTTGGCGTCCATGCCGGTGAGGCCGAAAGTCGGGAGCATGACCAGTCCGTTTTGATTGGATATGACAAGACGTTGAGTGTTGCGCGGCGGCATGGGGCCGGTCAACGCGCGGGAAACGTCAGCTTGTGACGCGCCCGGGTCAGGTGCGACCGCGATCACGTGGACCCGTGCGTGGGATCTCGAGCGTGGGATCTCGTGCGCAGGATCCCGCCGGGGCGGGTGGACGGTTACTGCACCGCGAGTTGAGGGCGCGTGCGCTTGGGCAGTTGCGCCTTCAGGAACGCCATCTGGTCGGCGAGGATGTTGCGGTTGCTGAGGATCAGGTGCTCGACCCAGCTCGGCCGGTAGGGCACCGCCAGCAACGGCATTCCCGCCTGTTGCGGCGTGCGGTTGCCCTTGCGCGAATTGCAGTGGAAGCAGGCCGCGACGACGTTTTCCCACACGTCGCGTCCGCCCTTGGATACGGGCAGCACGTGGTCGCGGGTAAGGTGCGGCCGGCTGAAGTCGTGGCCGCAGTAGAGGCACAGATAGGCGTCGCGCGCGAACAGGGCGGCGTTGGTCAATGCCGGCGTCGGATCGAGTGCGTGCGCGCGTGCATGGCCACGCGCGGCGACGATGGGATGCAGTTCGAGCAGGCTCTGCATGCCTGTCATGCGACAGGTGCCGCCGTGCACCTGCAGGCAGGGATCACCGAGGGTCCATGCCACCGCGCCGCGCGCATACAGGCAGGCGGCGTCCTGCCAACTCATCCAGTCGAGTACGCGGCCGTGCGCATCCAGAGAAAGCAAACGGACCGCATTGAGGCGGTCCGTAGAGGGTCTGGCTGAAAACTCAGGCGTCGAGTGAAGGACCGGGTCGCGCTGGAGTATCTCAGCGGGATCACCGGTGCGGACCAGCCTCAGGTTGGCTCTGTCGGTCTCCATCGGGACACCAGCTTATACGCCATTGTTTACTTTTTGTGTACCGGCCCCCGACAAATCCAGGCGTGCGGAGACTCCGGGCCGCGCCCGCGGCCGGAAATGGCAAACAACGGATGTTTGCCGACCGGGATGGCCGCATCAGGCAGCGACTGAAATGAACAAGGGCCAGGATGCGATGGGTTCACGCATCAAAGGCCGCTTCATCCAGCGCGGTGAGCGTGCTTGCAGCGCTGCCTACTGCCGCTGCATGGGCCAGCGTGCGCGGCAGGATGCGGGCGAAGTAGAAGCGCGCCGTTTCCAGCTTGGCCTGCTTGAACGCGTCCGAATGCCGCGATGCGGCCGCTGCGGCGGCACTGCGCGCCCACCAGTAGGCGAGAACGACATAACCCGAATACATCAGGTAGTCGTAGGACGCGGCCCCGACTTCCTCCGGGTTGGCCTTCGCGCGCTGTCCGACCTGCAGCGTGAGTTGCTGCCACTGCGCGGCCTTCTCGCGCAGCGGGCCGATGAATTCGGCGACGCCTTCATTGCCGGACTGCGCGTCACAGAACTGCGTGATCATGCCGAGGAAGATCTTCAGGCCCGCACCCTGCAGCTGCATGACCTTGCGGCCGAGCAGGTCCAGCGCCTGGATGCCGGTGGTGCCTTCGTACAGGGTGGTGATGCGGGCATCGCGCGCGAGTTGTTCCATGCCGTGTTCGGCAATGTAGCCATGGCCGCCGAAGCATTGCAGCGCCTGGTAGGTGCATTCGATGCCCCATTCGGTCAGGCAGGCTTTCACGATCGGGGTGAGGAATCCGACCAGCGCATCGGCCTGCTCGCGTTCCTCCTGCGTCGGCGCGTGTTCGGAAACATCGACCTGCAGTCCGGCGTGGTAACTCATTGCGCGGCCGCCTTCGACCAGCGCCTTGCAGGTGAGCAGCATGCGCCGCACGTCGGGCTGGACGATGATCGGATCGGCCGGCTTGTCCGGGAACTTCACGCCGGACAGCGAGCGGCCCTGCAAGCGCTCGCGCGAATAGCGCAGCGCGTTCTGCCAGGCGCGGTCCGACAGTCCCAGGCCCTGCACGCCGACGCCGAGGCGCGCCGTGTTCATCATGGTGAACATCGCCACCAGGCCCTTGTTCGGCTGGCCGATCAGGTAGCCCTGCGCACCGTCGAAATTCAGCACGCATGTCGCCGAACCGTGGATGCCCATCTTGTGTTCGATGCTGCCGCAACGCACCGCATTGGCGTCGCCCTGCGTGCCATCACGCGCGACCTTGAACTTGGGCACGATGAAGAGCGAGATGCCCTTGCTGCCGGCGGGCGCATCGGGAAGTTTCGMCAGGACCAGGTGCACGATGTTGTCCGTCATGTCGTGCTCGCCGGCGGTGATGAAGATCTTGGTGCCGGTGATGGAATGACTGCCGTCCGCGTTGGGCGTGGCGCGGGTCTTGAGCAGGCCCAGGTCGGTGCCGCAGTGCGGTTCGGTCAGGCACATCGTGCCGGTCCACGTGCCGTCGACCAGCGGCTTGAGGAAGACCTCGCGCTGCCAGTCCTCGCCATGGTGGAGCAGGGCATCGGTGGCGCCGTGCGACAGCAGCGGGAAATTGCCCCATGCGAGGTTCGCCGCGTCGATCATTTCCTTCAGCGGCACGCCCGCGGTGTAGGGCAGGCCCTGGCCGCCGAATTCCACCGGCGATACCAACCCGGTCCAACCCCCTTCGACGAACTGCGCGTAGGCCTGCTTGAACCCGGGCGGCGTGGTGACCGCGCCGGTGTCCTTGTCGAACCTGCAGCCGATGCGGTCTCCGGTTTCGTTGAGCGGTGCGAGCACGGTTTCGGTGAAGCGCGCAGCCTCATCGAACACGGCGTCGAGCACGTCGCGGGTCGCGTCGGTCTGGCCGAGGCGTGCGAACTCCTGCTCCGCGCCAAGCACGTCGTACAGCACGAATCGCATGTCGTTGAGTGGCGCTTTATAGGTGCTCATGGGTGGGCCGTGATTCGCATGGGTGGGAATGGGGAGTCGGGACCGGGCGCACGTCGCGCAGGGCAACCGGAGTCTGCGCCACAAGGATAGAGCCTGGACTCGGCGCCATCGATGCGGATCCTGTCGGGTTGCCTGCCTACACTAACGCAGCGCCCCGCCGGTCGGAGGCATCCACGCGCGATGGGCATCCGGCGGAGTCTGTCGAGGCGTGGTCGTTGTTCCGACGCCGTGTCCCACTAGACGATACCGAGCAGCCGCGCGCGGTCCACCGCGTGCTTGCGGGTGCCGGCCGACAGTTTCTGGAACAGGTTCTTGAGGTGCCACTTCACGGTCTCGCCGCCCACGTCCAGGGTGCGCGCGATCTGCTTGTTGCTCATGCCGTTCTGCAGCAGCTGCAGGATTTCCCACTCCTTGGACGTGAGCAGGGCGTTCCGCACGGGCGCCTGGCGCAGCGCACGCACCGTTGCCGCCGGCGGTGTCTTCGGCGCGGAGTGTGCGACCAGGCGCAGTGCAGTGCTCGACCCCGACGCGCGCAACTCGTCCACCATGTCCGCGGCGGTGGCCGGCGCGTTGGCCAGCAGGCGCGTGCTGCCGGACAGCTGCGCCAGGCTCAGCGCCTCGGCCATCAGCGGCAGGGCCTGGTCGGCATCGCGCTGGCGGGCGACGACCGCGCGCAGCATCTTCGTGGTCAGCATGTCGTGGCCGCGATGCTGCTCACCCGCCAGCACATCAGCCAGGGCCAGTTGTGCCTCGGCCGCGTCGGAATCGCGGCGGCCGAGCGCCGCGTAGGCCCTGGCGATGGCGACCACCAGTCGATACTGCGGCTGGAACCAGCGCAGCGGCGGCTCGAGGAAGATCGGCTCCATCGCGACCAGCGCATCCACCAGGCTCGCGATGGTCTCGATGTGTCCGCGCAGGGCATGGATGCGCACCTGCTCGGCCAGTGCATGCACGCGCAGGCGCGGAAAGTGGCCTCGTTCGGCCAGCGCGCACAGGTCGTCGAGCACGCCCAGCGCGCGCCGCTCGTCGCCCTGGCTGAGGGCGATGCAGGCGAGGCTGCGGTAGGCGCATAACAGCGTGTCCGGGAAGCCGTTGCGCTCGAGCACGTCGATACGGTTGGCCAGCAATGCCTGCGCCGCCTCGTTCTGGTCGCTTTGCACCAGCGCTTCGGCCAGCACCGCCGCGAGCAGGCTGGCGCGCATGCTGCGCCGGCCTTCCTCGCGTTCGGCGCGGGACAGCGCGGGTCGCAGCACGGCTTCGGCCTGGTAGGCATCGCCTTCCCAGAGGTGGCTCAGGCCGAGCAGCATGCGTCCGATTCCAGCAGCCAGCCGCAGCGAACCGGTGTCGCCGTGCCCGGTGGCCTCGGCGATGCATTCGCGTGCCTGCACGGTCTCTCCCGAATGCAGCGCAAGCAGTGCCCGCAGATTGAGCCTGGTCACCGCGTACAGCGGGGAAATGGTGGCCTCGCGCGGTGGCCAGCGCGGCAGCAGCGGCGGGATCTTGTCGAGCTGGTCGGCGTAGGCGGCCGAGCCCGCGGCGATGCGCAGCGCCTTCACCAATGTCAGCGTCCCGGTCGTCGGGTCGTCGAGAACCGCGCTGGCGAAGCGTTGCGCCTCGGCGTTGCGATCGCTGAAGGCCAAGATGGAAGCAGCCACCAGCCGCAAGCTGGGGTCGCCGGCGAACAGCTCCCGGGGCAGCCGCTCCAGCCACTCGCGCGCCTCCGCCAGTTGTCCCCGGGTGCTCAGTGCCCACAACGACTTCGCCGCCCATGCCTCGGCGTCGGCCATGTGGCCTGCCGCCAGCGCATGGTTCGCGGCCTCGTGGTAGCGCTCCGCGGTGGCGAACCAGCGCGCCGCACGCGCATGCAGGGCGTCCCGCTCTTCACGGGGCAGCTGCTCGAAGCGGCCCAGGAGAAAGTCGCGCGCCATCGGATGCAGGCGCACGCAGTCGGGGTGCTCGCCGACCATCACCATCGGCGTCTCGCGCGCCAGCCATTCCAGGTGGGCTCCGGCCTGTGGATCCTGGGTGACGGTTTCGCACAGGGCAACACTGAGCGGATCGAGGATCGCGACGCGCTCCAGGAACTGCACCATCCCGACAGGCATGCGCGCGAGCAGCGTCTCGACGAAATACTCCCGCGTCGTCCCGCGTCGCGCCGACAGGTCATGCACGGCAGCGGCCAGGTCCGGTTCCGGCTCGATCGCGGCGATCGCGAGCTGCAGGCCGATCGGCCAACCCTCCGTGGCCTCGTGCAGGCGGGCGCGATCGTCGACGCCCAGGCGCGGTCCGAACCGCCGTTCGAGCACCTCCATCGACTCCTCGAGCCGCAGCCGCAGGTCCTCGGCCCCGAACGCCGCGTAATGGCCCTTGGCCGCCAGCTCCGCAACCTGCAGCGGCAGTTGCACGCGGGTGCCGATCACGACGTGCAGGTTCGCCGGCGCGTTCATCAGCAAGTACTGCAGTACGGTGCGCACCGCTGCTTCGGGGAGGCGCTCGCAGTCGTCGACCATGAGCACGGTCTGCGTGCCGCGCATCGCAACGTCCGAAAGCAGTCCGGTCAACGCCTCCACGCCGGGCACGACCGTGCACTGCGCGGCGGGATCGACCGGGCGCCCGCTGGCGGTGCGCAGCGAGTGCAGCAGCGCCATGGTGAAACGCTCGGGCTCATCCTGGTCGTCGGCGTCGAGCCAGGCGACCAGCGCACCGTTCTCCATCCAGCGGCGGCGCCATTGCAGCAGCAGCGTGGTCTTGCCGAAACCCGCAGGCGCGGCAATCACGATCGCGGCGCGGTCATGGACCTGGTCCCACGCGCGCTGCAGGTGCCGGCGCTCCAGCGCCTCGCGCGGCAGGCGCGGCGGCATGGTTTTCAGAGTGAATTCGGACTCGGTCATCGTAGTGCCGAAGAACGAAGCTGCACCGGCGTCGGGGGCCCGGGTGCAGCTTACACCTGGGTGGCGCATGCCCGCCGCGCGGCCACATTGATGCTCGCCTGCGAAGTGGTCTACGTCGGCCCGTCGCCGCTTCGGCAACTCTGCTTCAGGTGACTTCCATCACCGTCGTGCCTCTTCTTCATGCGACGAATGTGGTTACTGGTTCCGCTGCGCCATTGGGCCGTGCCGGCACCAGTGGACACGCGAGCCGCGCCCTTCCGCGCGCAATGGCCTTTAGCGCAGTACGCCCGGCAGGCCCGGTGCGGGACTGAGCTGGCTGCTGTGCTTGACCTCGAAGCTGCGCTGATGGGCTTCATCCGGGGTTGCGGCGACGGTGCCGATGAGCGTGTAGGAAATGCTGCGCCCGGCGGCGAGGGCGTCGGCCACGGCAAGCTTGCCGGCGGCCTGCGGAGCGAGGACGGTGGTGACGACGTCGGCGGATTCCGGGCCGATCGACATCGACGGCTGTGCCGTCACGCGGCCCGCGTCGTTGCCGCCAACGTTGAGCGCGAGGTCGACGGAGTCGAACTGCATCGGAATGCTGCTGAAATTCTCGATCCGCAGTTCCACCGCCCAGCGGCCATCGGCTCGCACCGTGAGTTGCTGGATCTGGGCGGAAGGCTCGGAGATGCGGCGGACCATGCCGTGCGAGCAGGCGCCCAGCAGCAGCGCGGCCGTGACTGCAAACCCGCTTGTCCACACTCCTGCCTTCATGCCGCTGCTCCGCCTGTTGGAAGCGGCGAGCATAACCGCGGTGCGCCCATGCCGTTGCCATGGGCCGGTGCTGGGGGGGCTCGGGGCGGTGCGCAGCCCACAGCGAGGGCACCACCCCCGTGTCCGCGTTCGACCCAAAGCGGTCACAGGAGATCGACCACCCGTTTCGCCGTTACCTTGGCCGATGCCGGATTCTGGCCGGTCACCAAGCGCCCATCGACGACAGCATTCGGGACGAACGGCAGGAACGCCTTGTCGTATCTTGCGCCGCGCTGTTTCATCGCTTCTTCGAGGACTTCCTCCCGCCAGGAGAAGCCCGTGACCCTGCGTCCCGCGACCGACGTACAGGCAGTTCGTCACCATGGCCTGCGAAGCGTTCGACAGGCCTGTGTCGTACAAGGTCGTCGGCAAGTGGGCCTTTGCCGTTGCGGGAATTTCTCGCCACAAATGAGGGAGATCCGGGAATTGCTTCCGCGCTACGAGCAGGACAACCTGTTTGATTCGAGCAGGTTCAAGCGCCGATTCCCGGAGTTCGAGGTAATGACGTATCGGGAGGGGATCAATCTGATCCGAAAGAGCGGGGCCGGAGAATGACTGGGCCTTGAAGCGCTCAGTCGAATGGCGCTGGATCGATCCCGTGAGTCCGCTTCCGGCCGGCAGCGGTCGTAGATCAGCAGTCCGCCGCGGCGAGTTGGCGAGTGGCCGCTAACGACCCATAGCGGACATTCGTCCTCCCGGTCTAAGCTCATCCACTGACTTGGCACGCCCACGAGATCATCCTCGGAAATCGGGTGCTTCAGCGCGCTCAGTGCGCGTGCCTCTGCCCCTAAATGACGGCGATTAACCTGCGCCATCGGATGCACCGCATGCTTCGACTGACCGATCTCAAGTTGCCGCTGGACCACCCCGAGCCGGCGCTGCGCGAGGCGATTCTGGCCCGACTGGGCATCGCCGCCGACGAGTTGGCCGGCTACACGGTCGCCAAACGCAGCTACGACGCGCGCCGACGCGGCGCGATCGTGCTGATCTATTCGGTCGACGTGGACACGCCGCGCGAAGGCGACATCCTGCGGCGGCTGCAGCTGGACGACGAGGCCGACGGGTTCGCGCACACCGGCGACGGCGGCAAGGTGATGCGCACGCCGGACACGAGCTACAAGTTCGTGGCGCGCGCGCCGGAGAATCTTCCGCTGCGCCCCCTCGTCATCGGCATGGGACCGTGCGGTCTGTTCGCGGGTCTCGTGCTCGCGCAGATGGGCTTCCGACCCATCATCCTCGAGCGCGGCAAGGCCGTACGCGAGCGCACCAAGGACACCTGGGGCCTGTGGCGCAAGAAGGTGCTGAACCCCGAATCCAACGTGCAGTTCGGCGAAGGCGGCGCGGGCACGTTCTCCGACGGCAAGCTGTGGAGCCAGATCAGCGACCCGAAGCATTACGGCCGCAAGGTGATCGATGAATTCGTCAAGGCCGGCGCGCCGGAAGAGATCGCGTACGTCAGCAAGCCGCACATCGGCACGTTCCGCCTGGTGTCCATGGTGGAGCAGATGCGCGCAACGATCGAATCCCTGGGCGGCGAAATCCGTTTCAGCCAGCGCGTCGACGATCTGCTGGTCGAGACCGACCGCGCCGGTACGCGCCACGTGCGCGGTGTGACGCTCGACAGCGGCGAGCAACTGCGCGCCGACCACGTGGTGCTGGCGCTGGGCCACAGCGCGCGCGACACGTTCGCGATGCTGCATGCGCGCGGCGTGTTCGTCGAAGCGAAACCGTTCTCGATCGGCTTTCGGATCGAACATCCGCAATCGCTGATCGACACCGCGCGCTTCGGCGCGCAGGCCGGGCATCCGCTGCTCGGCGCGGCCGATTACAAGCTCGTGCACCATTGCCGCAACGGGCGCTCGGTCTACAGCTTCTGCATGTGCCCTGGCGGCACCGTGGTCGCGGCGGCCAGCGAACCCGGGCGAGTGGTCACGAATGGCATGAGCCAGTACTCGCGCAACGAGCGCAACGCGAATGCGGCGATCGTCTGCGGCATCACACCAGAGGATTTCGCGCCCTACGGCGAGGGCCCGCTCGCCGGGATCGAGCTGCAACGGCACTGGGAAGCGCGTGCGTTCGAGCTCGGCGGCGGCGAATACGAAGCGCCGGGTCAGCTGGTGGGCGATTTCCTGAAGGGTCGAGCGTCGAGCGCGTTCGGCACGGTGCTGCCCTCGTACAAGCCCGGCGTGCGCCTGGGCGATCTCGCGCCATCGCTGCCCGAGTACGCGATCACGGCGATCCGCGAGGCGCTGCCGGCGTTCGAAAGGCAGATCCGCGGTTTTGCGATGCACGACGCGGTGTTGACTGGCGTGGAGACCCGCACGTCCTCGCCGGTGCGCATCACGCGTGGCGAGGACGGCCACAGCCTGAACACGCGCGGCCTGTTTCCGGCAGGCGAAGGCGCTGGCTACGCGGGCGGCATCCTGTCGGCCGGCGTCGATGGCATCCGCACAGCCGAAGCAGTCGCGCTCGATCTCGTCTCCCGTATCTCGCATGCCGCGTAGCGTTCGCGGTCCTACAATTCATTCAAGCCGAAGCCGCTTCGCGGCTCGGCTTAATTCAGGCGTTAGGCCTCATGAAAAAGATTGCAATCGCGTTGATGCTCATTTCAAGCAATGCCGCCGCCGCTGGCTTTTGGACTAGAGTAACTGCGGGTAACAACGCCATTGCCACACCTGATGGCAAGATCTACGACGAGAGGCTCGTCCCAGTCATTCAAGCAGCAATGCGCATCTGCGTTCCACCCGGCTCGCCGCCAAAAACCAGCATCGGGAGGTTCGTGCTCGTCGGCAATGTCGATGCCTCTGGCCACCTTTCATCAGTCGCAACCAAGCCCAGCACCCGTGTATCTCGATGCTTCGCGAAACACTTTGGGGCCGATCAACTCCCGCCGCCGCCATCTAGTCGCTGGGGCAAAGCGTACCCGGTGGTTGTTGAGATGACGGTTACGCCGTGAGGCTGGGCCCTGACAATTCATTCAAGCCGAAGCCGCTTCGCGGCTCGGCTTGATTCGGGCGTTAGTCCGCACCAATCCAAAGGGGGAGTCTTGTGGAAAATCCGTATCAAAGCCCAACGGCTGATGTGGTGGCACCGGTAAAGCGAGAGCGCTTCAATGATCGCCTCGATGATGTTGCCTACGGCCAGAAAAACATCATCTACGCGATTCTTCTGTACCTAAACAACCGTGCTACTGCCCGCCTAAAAAGGGCTGGTTATCCGGTGGGCCTGCTGGGCGCCAGGTACTAGTGCAGCGGCCTAGCAATTCATTCAAGCCGAAGCCGCTTCGCGGCTCGGCTCAATTCAGGCGTTTGGGGGCACACGGATGATTTCGCTACTACTTGGTTTTGCGGTCGCAACTGTTTCCGCCACCGCACCGTCTGGGGAGCAGACGGTCAGCTCCTGCACCGCGGCACGCCTTCGCCCCTTTGTCGGTCCTACGGGCGTTCGGCCATCTTGGCCTGAGACGAAAGAACTACCAGGCTACCTGGATGGCCAGCCAGGGGTGCTGCTATCTGATCAGGGCGGCGTCTTAGACGGCTACAGCCACTGGCTGCTCGTCGATGACCGCACTGCATCTTCGTACGTGGTTCAGCGTGGCGGCTTTGCGGGCTCACAAACGATTTATGGCCCGTTTCCCGTAGCCGCCTGTTCGCAGGTGCCCCCTAACAATTCATTCAAGCCGAAGCCGCTTCCCGGCTCGGCTTAACTCAGGCATTAGGGCCCATGGGAAAGTTTCTCTGCAAATCGTGCGGTTCTGAGATCAAGCGTGCATTGGTTGCCAAGAGCTGGCCGTCCAATATCCGTTGCAAGAGATGTTTTACCAAGCACAGCGTCAAGCACCCTTGGGCTTTTGGCGTCGCTTACGTTATTTTTCTCATTGCGCTAGCGGTTGGTGCAAAGCTGTTTGCTGACTTGCTTGAGACAAAACGCGGCAATGTCGGAAGTTTCCGGAGCTGCGCCGCTTCCACCCGGAGGGGATGGTGCGCCAGTTTCGGGCCTCGTTGTTGCGTGAACTCGACCTGGTCGCGGAGTGCCGACACGCGGAGCGCGTCGCCGCCAGCTTTGCCGGTGACGATCAAATCGTCGTGCCTGCCGTGCACTGGTCATTTACCAGCGAACGGATGAACGTCCAGGACTTCATCGACGGCATTCCAGTTGCCGATATCGCGGCATTGGACGCAGCCGGGATGGATCGCAAGCAGATCGCACGCACCGGGGCGCAGGCCGTGCTGAAGATGATGCTGGAAGATGGCTTCTTCCACGCCGATCCCCATCCAGGCAATGTCTTCGTGCTGCCCGGCGCGCGCCTCGCAATTATTGACTTCGGCATGGTAGGACGATTGTCGCCTGCACGCCGCGCAGAAGTCGTGAGCCTGCTGTTTGGACTGGTCGAGCAAGATCCCGAGCGCGTCACCGAGGTGCTGCTTGAGTGGACCCGGCAGCCGGATGTCGACGAGACGCAGTTAGCCATCGACATCGACGCATTCGTCGACCATTACCACGGGGTGCCGCTGGGCCAGCTCGATCTGGCAGGCATGCTTCTGGAAGTGACGGCATTGCTGCGGTCGCATGGTCTGGCGCTGCCGGCCGACCTCGCTTTACTGATCAAGGTCTGTCTTACGCTGGAGGGACTGGGGCGCAGCCTCGATCCGGACTTTGACATGGCGGGCCAAGCGCAACCTTTCCTGCGCAGCGCGATGACCGCGCAACTCGGTCCTCGAGCGGTAGCGCGGCGCAGCGCCCGTGCATTGATCGACACCGCAGGCTTGTTGGCAACGTTGCCGCAGGATTTGCGGGGGCTCCTGCGGGCGGTCCGTGCCGGCCATGCGCGCGTGCATCTGCAAATGGAACACCTGCCCGAGTTCAGCCGCCAGGTCAGTCACTCGGCCAATCGCCTGGCGGGCAGCATGGTGATCGCCGCGCTTATCATCGGCTCGTCGATCGCCATGACGGTGAAAGGTGGACCGACTCTGCTGGGCCTGCCGTTCTTTGGACTGCTCGGTTTCGTCGGAGCCTCGCTGGCGGGTCTTTGGCTGCTGTGGTCGATCTTCCGTAGTGGGGGTGGGCGTTGACAGTCATCCTCGAGACAAGGGCTCAGACGATGGTTTCTGAAGTCGGCGTCTCTCTCGCAGCTCGCAGGCGGGAATAGTGGGCTGCCATTGAGGGCGAGCGCCTGCCAAGCAGCTGCCTAGTTTGCACGTACGCCTCGCACGGTCAGGTGGTTTGATTTGGGCTGGTGAGGCCAAGGGTGGGACCCGAAAGGTCCCAGATGGCGCTGGTGATGGCTGCTGGATTGAGGCGGGGTAGTCAGGCAAGGCGGTAAGGAGGACGCGTATTGGTTGGGCGCCGAGATGAACTATTGCTTGCCTGCCTTGGGCGAACGAGCTGTACGGACCACGGGGGATTCATTGCCTCGAGGGCCTTCCCTCATTCGATCTGGGACCGGTAGAACACCCCCCCGTGCCACTTGTTCCGTCCACCCTTGGGCCTGCCCTTGGCCTGGCAAGGGGGACCCTTCCGCGTTCTGGCGCCGCACATCTTGATGGTCATCCGGTCTCACCAAAGTCATTCGCGCGCGCCCGCGCACAAGTATTTCTGCGTGACAACACGGGCTGAAAGAGCAACAGCCTCTGGTAGATCTAAGAAGGTGTACGCCTGTGGACTAGCACACCTCGCTCCAGGGGCCGGACAAGTACGTCCTCGGACTAGTCGCGTCTGTAGCGTCGCTGGCAGCTCGCGTATTAGTACGTCAGTGGTCTAAGTTCGTACCCATCTGGACCAAGCCTGAAAGACGGTGCTGCGTATCCGCATCTTGCGATGGAGTCTGCCGATAGCACATGGTGTCGTTCCCTCTTCGAGATCCGGCCTGTTGTCGAAACCAAAACCATGCGCTAGTAGTAAGAAAGTCAACGTGAGAATTCCCACGAGTTGACGTCAGTGGCACTCGCCATAACTGACCGCCACGCGCCAGTCGTCGTCATCAATCTCCTTCACTTGGACTCCAGCTTCAACGTGTTGCTTTCTGCTGAATTCTGCCGCCTCGACGGCTGCCTGAATTGCCTCGACTTTGGAACGGTAGGTGTACGCCCGGGGCTGATTTTCGAATAGAACAGCCCAGGTTCCGTCAGGGGACCGAGCGACGTAGTACCAGTGCATGGTGTCACCTCAACCAAGGACGTTGCCAATAAAGACACGGGATCTGCCTCTTCTCCCGGCCAAGGGCCTCCAGCTCCGTCAACCTCAGGGTTCATCATCCCCTGGGCGCTGGTCGCGCTGCGCTACGGCCGCTGCCACAAGTGGCGCACCCGCCAGGGGCTAGATTCGGGCCTGCCGGGAGTGCCTCCCGGCGCGTCAACGCCCTGGTGCACCCTCCGCCTTGTGCTGCGCCGGGGCCAGGCGTGGCGAAAGCCGCACACTGCCGTGGCGAAAGCTTCGCGACCGCGGCAGTGAAAATCTTGTCACCCTGAAGGGACATGTGACATTAGGCCGCCTGAACTCCCCGGCCATGCCGTAACAGGATGCTCAAGTGGTTCAACGCGTTGGCTTAACCAGTCAGGTCCAACACATAATCTATGCCTACGGATCACGATCCGTTACAGGTCAACTCGTCACCTTTCCTGTGCCGACATTCGTCGACTTACGCAGGAATTGGATCTATGGCTACCACCACTGGCAATGATCGGAACCGCGACAACCCTAACAAGAGCAGTGAGAGTCAAAAGGGAATGGGGCGCGAACAGGAACAGCGCCAAGCAGGCCGTAAAGAGAACGAGGATCAGGCCAGGCGCCAGAGCCCTCCGACTGACCGCGAGCAGAGCGGACGCAACAAGCCGTAACGACGCTGACCTTGAAGCCCCGCACAAGCGGGGCTTTCGGGCAAAGGCTAATTGTTACGGCAATACACCATGTTCTGGTATTACGTCGCGCCATTTGGGGAAACGAAGTGGAGCGTCCTCTTCGAAGGCCAGCGCCAGCCGTTCTTATACGACTCTGAGGACGATGCAACCGTGGCCGCACTGAAGGCGGCCCGGGAAAACTACTACACCCATCATCATCAACCGTCTGGCGTTCAGCTAAGGCACGGCGACCACTGGGTGAAGGTATTTGAAATCTTTCCTGCCACAGCTAGTGATTCTGAGCACAAAGCTGCCTAATCGCCATTAGAAGCTGCAGCTCATGTTCTGGTACTACGTCATGCCACTTACCCCAAAACAGTGGAACGTCGTGTTCGACGGCCAGAGCCGGCCCCTCGTCTATAGCTCTGAGGACGATGCAATGATGGCGGCGCTAAGGGCGGCTCGGGGCAACTATGCCCACAACAGCCAACCGTGTGGCGTTCAATTGAAGGACGGCGACCACTGGGTCAAGGTCAAGGTATTCCACTAAAGACCTGGATGCTCGGGCCATTGCCAACCACCGCGTCGTAGCCGGCCACCGAGCTCCAAAGAAAGGGCAGGGTCGTATCCTCTCGGCTGGACAGATGCGACCACCTGCTTAGGCTCGTCCGGGTCCACGCGCGACATACCCCCCGGCACCCGTCACGTCCAGTTGCTGCGTGAAGCTATCTACGGTCAACTCGTACCCGCCCGCTTGGGCTGGCGCCAGATGAGGACAGGGTGCGGGTGCTGATGCATCACCTGTGGGGCGCTGTCACATCTTAGGCGACAAAGGACCGGCTTCCATTCGAAGCCTTATGGGAGAAAGGCCCCATCGTGGCGCCCGCTAAGACGCGAAGCTGGCCTCCGCTGTCCCTAACCCGAACGCCTGACGGAATGCCGTGCTTTTGATAATTGCTCTCGGCTGCACTGACTGCAGCCCGCATAGCTTTGTCTTTACTGTCATAGCTCCGGAGAAGGCCCTCGCTCTCGACGAGGACCGCCCAATTCGCTTCTTTGAATGGAGTGACGTAGTACCAGAACATGTCGCCTCCGGCCCTCTGGGAGTGCGAATTATCCTAGTGGCGATTTAGTGAAGGAACGGTCGGATCTATCGATTTCCGACCACGGTATTTGGGTGACACCCAAAGGGTGAATCCACTCCATGTTGAGGCTCCGGCCGCAAACTTGGGCAACAGGCCCTACGCCCCGGAATACTCCCGGCACTCCTCACAACTAGTGCAACAATTCCGGCGGGCGATTTCTAAAACAGAGCCGGATAGAAAAACAATCAATGGCAATCAAGGTCTAGACGTGGGCTTACCGCCTCGGGAGTGAGCGCCTCAGTATCGCAATCCAGGCGACCGGTTAGCCCTTCCAGCGCGCCAAGTCCTGTTTGACTCCATCGATCCCTTCCCACGGATCCTTTTTTCGGCGCTTCAACTTCGCAGGCACGTTGCCGAGGTTGAATGCATCCGGCCGTCGCAAGCGGGGAAGGTCGGACCATGCCAAGGGCAGGGCCACCGGGGCCCCAGACCGGGCGCGCAGCGAGTACGAGGCGACGCTTGTCGCGCCTCGATCATTGCGCAGGTAATCGATGAAGATTTTCCCCGGGCGCAATTTCAAGGTGGAGACGGTTAAGTAGCGCTCGGGTTCGGACTTGGCCAGCGCGACGGCAATGCTACGTGCGAAGCGCTTCACCAAGGGCCAATCATTCGCTGGATTCAGGGGCACCACGACATGCAGACCCTTGCCCCCGGAAGTGCGCAGGAAGGACACAAGTTTGATATCCGCGAGCAGATCCCGGAGATGCGTCGCGGCTCGTTTAACCTCGGCAAAGGGCACATCAGGGCCCGGGTCTAGATCGAACACGATCCGGTCCGCCTTGCCGGGGGTATCCGCATATGCGCCCCAAGGATGGAATTCCAGCGCGCTGAACTGCACCAGCTCCATAAGGCCTTCGCGACTGTCCACCATCAGGTAGTTCGCGGTGTTTCCAGATTCTTCTTTCAGTCGTACAGAGCTGACGATCTTCATCCCCGCCGTATGGTGCTTCTGAAAGAAGCATGGTTTCCCGGTGCCATCAGGACATCGGATCACCGACAGGGGCCGCCCAGCGATCTCGGGGAGCAGGTGATCCATGACCGCGAGGTAGTAGTTGGCGACATCCAGCTTGGTCAGGTTGTCGTCCTCGTAGACCACTCTGGTGGGACTGGTGAGCCGAAAGGCGCCTGATGCCGCTTTTTTAGCAGCGGATTTGATCGCCCCCCTTTTTGCTGGCCGTCGATCGCTGTCGGCCAGGTCCTGTACATCCTTGTCCAACCGAATGGCCTTCAAGGAGGGCTGCCGCAACACGCCCTGGTTGCTGATGCCGCGTACGAAAGCTTCGATCACGAACATGGGCGGAAACCACTTCGCCATCTTCAGGTCGGCTTCCTTCGTACCCTTGATGTGCACCGTTGGCTTCGTGGAACCCGCCCGTCCAATCCGTTTGGTCAGTTGCTGGATCTGCAAATTGTTGAAGCCGGTGCCCACGCGACCCGCATAGACCCAGCCGTGTTCGGCATCCGGCCTTGCCACCACCAGGGAGCCGAACCCCGTCCTTGACCCTTTCGCAGGTGTGTAGCCGACTACCGCGAACTCGTCGCTGTCGAGTGCCTTGGTCTTACGCCAGTCCTCACCCCGCCCGGGGTGATACGGCCGGTCCCCGCGCTTGGAAATGATCCCTTCGAACTTACGTTCCGCGGCGAGCTCGAACGCAGCGCTCCCGTCGCCCGCGACGTGGGAAGAGAATCCCAGGTGCGGTACCGGTTTCTTGAGCAGTTCTTGCAGCAGCCCCTTGCGTTCCACAAGCGGGGATCGGTCGATGGCTATGCCGTTGATGTGCAGGAGATCAAACAGCGCGTAGGACAGAACACCCTGCTGTTCGCCAGAAAGCGTCGCCTGCAGCAGGTTGAAATCCTCTTGCGTGCCTTGCGCGGCAATCAGCTCGCCATCCA
Source organism: Lysobacter sp. P5_B9 (assembly GCF_054049835.1). Taxonomy (NCBI): domain Bacteria; kingdom Pseudomonadati; phylum Pseudomonadota; class Gammaproteobacteria; order Lysobacterales; family Lysobacteraceae; genus Lysobacter; species Lysobacter sp. P5_B9. The sequence goes on along the minus strand of NZ_JBFULP010000008.1, from coordinate 28,793 downwards.
GGGCCGCGCTGGTCAGCCCAAGCTGCTCAACGGCGGCGCGGATTTCCGGCACCTTCTGGGTCCACTCGATCGCATTGCGCGACCAGATCCGTACCTTGCCGTCGACGACAGTGGTGACCAGTCGATAGCCATCCCACTTGAACTCATGGATCCACTGCTCACCCTCGGGGGGAGTGGTCCCCAGCTTGGCCAGTTGGGGCACAAAGGCCGCGTCCTTCAGTCGCGCCTTCCTGGCCTTGGTGAGCTTCAGGGCCTTGGCCGCCCAATCCTTCCGTGACTTCCTGGCAACAGGGACAGACGCCAGTTTTCTCTTGTGTTCCTTTCCGCGTCCGGCCCGCTTCAGATCCGCTTCCGGAGCAGGCGTGACGTCGGCCAGGAGGTCATCGGCTTCGAGTGAATCGGCGTACTGGTCCTGGGCCTTGAACAGCAGCCATTGCGGCTGCTTGGCCGCCTTGCCGGAACGCACCAGGTGCCAACCGCCTTTCAGCTTCTTGCCGAACAGCTCGAAGCGCAGATGGCCTTTCCTCAATTGCTTCTCGGCATCGTCCTCGGTGGCCCACACGCCGTCGTCGAACAAGGCTACATGCCCGCCGCCGTAGCGACCCTTGGGGATTTCGCCCTCGAACGACGCGTACTCGACAGGGTGGTCCTCAACCTCCACCGCCATGCGCTTCACTTCCGGGTCGTAACTGGGTCCCTTTGGGACCGCCCACGACTTCAGTGTGTCGCCCACCTGTAGCCGGAAGTCGTAATGCCTTCGGCTGGCGTGATGAAGCTGGACGACAAAAATTGCACGCTGCCCTTCACGCAACGGCTTGCCCGGCTCCGGTTCCCGGGTCTTATCGAAAGTTCGCTTGCGACGGTACTCAACGAGACTCATACATCGGCATCAGGAACGCTTCGGTCGCCCCGGTCACCCTGGTCCCGATCTGGATTCGGTTTTGGCGTGCTTGCGCACGTCCTGGCCGAGAGAATGACCCAGATCATCGCTTTCCTTGATCTGTCCCTTCTCGTCGCGCCTGATCAGCCGCTTGTCGCCATTGGGAGCTATCAATTCCCGTTTGCTCATGACACCACTCTTGCTAGCTGGGTCTGCAATCTTTGACAGTCAGCCATGAAAGCGATGCGAAGTGTCTTTTATCCGCATCGTAATTTGCACGAACGCTGGCTTGCCCGCTGTAACCGCCGGGTGATGCATCGCTATTCAGCATAGCGGAAAGCTAACTGGTTAAGGCTTGTATCTTGCACGCCTATACGTCATCTGCACCGCTCATGTGCGAACTTGGGCGCTCATCGCCAACGCGAGGTTCACCATGGCACGCGACATCCTGCAAACCCTCAAGGCCGAGCACGACACGCTGCGCGCGCTGTTCGATGAATTGAAAGACACCACCGACCGCGGGGTGAAGACGCGCGAAGGCTTGCTGGAGAAGATCGAAGCCAACCTGATCCCGCACGCGAAGTGGGAGGAGAAGGTGTTCTATCCCGCGTTCAAGGAACGCGCCGATCGCGATGGCCTGCAGACCCATGCCGAGGCGCTCGCCGAGCACCATGCCGTGGAGACCTCGGTGATTCCGGAAGTCCACGCCGCCGACCCGGGCACACCGGAATTCGCCGGCCGCACCAAGGTGTTCGGCGAATTCGTCGACCATCACGCCAAGGAAGAAGAGAAGACGATGTTCAAGATGGCGCGTGAGCTCTTCTCGGCAGAGGAGCGTGCGAAATTGGACGAGGATTACGAGACCTGGAAGCAGTCCGACACCGCCGCCAATCTGCTCGTCGCCGAGAAGGCCAAGGCCGGGGTCAAGGGCGCGGTCCGGGCGATGACCAACTAGGAGCCGTATCGCCATCCGTGCGGCGGGCACGGCCGTTGATCACGACGCGTCACCGGCAACCCCGGCCACGGACGAGGCCGGCACGGTCCGCTCCACCAGTTCAGCAGTCCAATCCTCGGCAAACGCCTGGCAGCGCTCGGACAGGTACTCGCTATTGCGGGCATATTCGGGCAGTTCCGGACTGGTCCGCGCCGCCTCGACCAAGGCCGCGCGCCAGGCGACGAGTGCCATGCCCGGATCCGGATCGGTGCGCAGCAACGCGCGCAAGGCCAAGCGCAGCACGGTGACCTGCGCCTGCAGGTCACACAGTGCCTCTTCGGTTTCGCGATCCATCGGAGGCTCCGATCGTTTGCAGGATGAAGTGCACGCCAGCGGCTGCCCGGTCGCCCGGGCAGCCGCCGCTATGCCTCAGGAATCCAGTACCGAGCCCACCTGGATACGCCGGGGTGTGGTCTCCGCGCGCTTGGGGATGATGATCTGCAACACGCCATTGCGCCCCGAGGCGGAAATGCCCTCGGGATCAGCGCTGTCGGGCAGCGCAAAGCGGCGGTGGAAGCTGCCGTGGCGGCGCTCAATGCGCGAGAAACTCTCGGTTTCCAAGGCGGCCTCGCCCAGACGCTCGCCCTTGATRGTTAGCATGCCCTTGTCCATCTGCACCTCGATGTCCTTGGGCTCGACCCCGGGCAGGTCGGCGTACAGCACGAAGCGGTTGGCCTCTTCCTTGATGTCGACCAGCGGCACCCACTGGCTGGTGACCACGGAGGATTCATCGGATCCGTTCTGGAACAGACTCCCCTCGAACAGGCGGTCGAAGACTTGCTTGATCGGGTCCTGTTGCAAGCCTTGGCCGGGCCATTGGGGAGTGCGCATCATCTTGCTCATGGCGGGGTCTCCTGTTGGCTGTGGACGGTTTCAGCGTATCCGTCCGACACGCAAATAAGCGCCTCGGCGAAGCTTTCAACTCCGCTCCAACGCGGCGCGTCCGCGGTATTCAAAATCCGTTCATGGTGAGCCTCCGGCACAACGCGTCCGGCGTGTTGCGCGCGCGATGGCCGCGGCGGCGACGTCAGCGCCTGGCGCGCGACGGCGGCACGCCCGGCCGCGTCTTCGATACGTGCGCGTGATCCGGCACGTGCCAGCGCCAGGCGTGCTCGAGGCCATGGCGGATGCCGATGCGCGGACTGGTAGTGGGGAGCTCCGGCGGCAACATCCCATCGGACACGATGCGGATGCCGCGATCCCCTTTCACCAGGTCGGCGCCGTCGAACCTGCGATCGATGCCCATGGCTTGAGCCAGGCGTCCGGGCCCACTGGCCAGGTCGCGCATGCGCCCCGGAAAGCCGCGAGCCTGCTGCATGAGCTCCACACCCTGCAAGGGTTCCATCGCGCGCAGCAACACGCCGTGGCCTTCGCCCACTTTCCCGCACACAGCATTGGCGCACCAATGCATGCCGTACGTGAAGTAGACATACAGGTGTCCGCCGGGACCAAACATCGTGGCGTTGCGCGCCGTCATCCCCCGAAATGAATGGGCCGCCGGGTCTTCGGAGCCAGCATAGGCTTCCACTTCGACGATGCGCCCTGCGCGTCCGTCATCGCGTACCAGGATCTTGTTCAACAATTCCGGGGCCACCTCGCGCGGGTCACGGCTATAGAACGCGCGCGGAAGCGTCCTGAGGCGTCGTCGACTAGCGGTTGAACCCTGAGCGCTCAACGATGGCCTCCAACTGGGCTAGGGCGTAGTCCTGGTCCGACGTGGCTACGTGTCCCAGCAGGATCTCCACTTCATCCTCGAACTTGCGAGGAAACGTGTTGCGGTCGTGCAGCCATGCCCGCGCGTGGTCTTCCAGTGTGTGTAGTTGTTCGTCGAGTTGGGAGCGGGTGAGGGGCATGGCATCGTCACAATGGAATAGCGAAAGTATGGCCGTTGGCGGCTCGACGATCTGTCAATGGCCTGTTTGGTGGGGGAACAACGCTGTTCAGGGCATGATCCGCGCGCACGTGGCGACCTGCACGTCCATCGACCGCATCACGGCCAGGGCATTGCGGTGCCGCTGCGGAGTGATGGCCGCAGCACCATCGCTGGCGACCACGGTTTCAAGCTGGCGCATGCGCGCACCCACAGCGCTGGCGAGGAGGCACTGGTCGGTGGCAATGCCGGTGAGAATCACGCGCTGCACTGCCAGTTGCGACAGCAACACCTCCAGCGGGGTGTTGTAGAAGGCGGAGTGCTGTGGCTTGAGGATGCTGTAGTCGTCCTGTTCCGGTGGCAAGGCCTGCACCAGTGGTGCACCAGTCGCGCCGGGCTGGCAGCAGATCGCCACGAGCTGGCGGAAGTCCTCCTGCCAATGGGTGAAGTTGTCGTTGACGAATACTATCGGCACGCCCTGTGCCTTCAGCCGCTTGCGCAGGCGCGCAATGCGCCGCGCGGCGGGCAGGGCATGGCGTAGCAGGCGCGGTCCTTCCGGGAAGTCGAGCGCGTTGATCATGTCGATGATCAGCAGCGCACTGTGGGGACGCGGGCGGCGAGGCATGCAGGCGGAAATGATCGGAAAACGACGGGGCAAAGGTCGCGCAAGCCGCGGCTGCTGCATGTGAAACGGGCAGGTGCATGACGGCCGCGCCGCCGCCTGGCGAAAGCGCATGCCCATTCAGCCATCCTGCGTTTGCCTGCAGGGATGCGCGACGCAAAGCGGCCGCTGTATTTGGTTGACGTGTTCTTGCCGCGACCGATGGGACCATCGTCACCCGAACGCGCGGCGTTCTTCGCGCGCAGGAGCTTCCATGGCACGCGTACCTTCCTCCAAATCATCGGGCGTCACCTCCCGCGGTAACGGCAAGCTGCCCCACGCCGACGCGATCCGCGCAACCGTGCAGCGACAGCAGGCGATCCAGGCCAGCGTCGACCGCCGTGATGCGCGCGAAGGCGTGAAAACCAAGCCGACAAGGAAGCAGCCGGTGCAGGCTGGCGTCGCCGAACAGCCCGAGAATCCGATGCCGGCTCAGCATTTGCGCAAGCCTGGCAACGAGCATGCGCTGAAGGAAGCTCCGCGCTTCCTCGCCTCCGCCTACCGCGGCAGCGGCAAGCTCGAAGGCATGGCCGCGCTGGTCACGGGCGGCGATTCGGGCATCGGCCGCGCGGTGGCGGTGCTGTTCGCTCGCGAAGGCGCCGACGTCGCCATCGCTTACCTCAGCGAACACACAGATGCCCAGGCGACCAAGGCACAAGTGGAAGCCGAGGGCCGCCAGTGCGTGCTGCTCGCAGGCGATGTGCGCGATCCGCGCTACTGCGAGGAAGCGGTGGCGAAGACAGTGGAGGCGTTCGGGCGGCTGGACGTACTGGTTAACAACGCCGCGTTCCAGCAACACAGCTCCCGGCTGGAGGACATCACCGACGCACACCTTCAGGAAACGCTGCAGACCAACATCGCCGGCTACATCCAGATGGCGCGCGCCGCCGTACCGCACATGCGGAAAGGGGCCGCGATCATCAATACCGGCTCGGAGACCGGAATATTCGGCAGCAAGCACCTGCTCGACTACTCAGCGACCAAGGGCGCGATCCATGCCTTCACCAAGGCGCTGGCCAGCAACCTTCTTGAACGCGGCATCCGTGTGAACTGCGTCGCCCCCGGCCCGGTTTGGACGCCGTTCAATCCCGCCGACGCGCCCGCGGAGAAGGTCGCGAAGTTCGGCGAGGACAGCGACATGGGCCGCCCGGCCCAACCCGAGGAGATATCGCCGGCGTTTGTTTTCCTGGCCTCGCCTGTGTGCTCATCCTACGTCAGCGGCGTGATCCTGCCGGTTATGGGTGGGCCGCACGGCTGAAACCGCATCGAAATTCATGCCCAGGTCCGTTGTTGCGAATGTGAAGGTCGGCGGCGCGTTGAGCCTGCAGCAGTGCTTCAGTCAAGCGGCCTTTGGCTCTGGTTGAACTGTGCTCAAGGAAGCAGGCGAGGGCTCGTTGATCGGCCGCACATGCTCTACCTGAAACGGACTCTTTGCGCCTTCTAACTCCACCAGCGCCAGCCCGCCCCAGACGAAGGCGAGCCCAGCAGTTTTCATGTTCAACGGTTCACCCGATTTGAGGACGATCTCGACGATCGAGCCTTTCGGGCAGCACTGGTTGAAGCGAAGGGCGGCGTCCAGGCAGTTCATGGCATCTAACGGCATCAATTAGTAATAATACTAATAGCGGATTGCCATGGTCGGCAAGCGGCTTTACGGCTGCGCCCGGTCTCAGACGCTGAGACGTCACACCGCTAGAACGTCCACGCCATTCAGCAGGATCAATCATGTCGGCCCTTAGCCTGTTCGCTCCGCCATCGCTGCCTCGTCCACCTGTGGACGGCGGCTTCCTCGCCACGCGGCTAGCGGGCAAGCACGCCGCGCTAATCACTGGGCATTTCGTGATGCCCGGCCGCGAAGGGCGATACGCCGATCTGCCAGCGGGGCTCCCCGAACGCCTCGCCGCCGCTCTGCGCGCTCGCGGCGTCTCGCGCCTGTACGACCACCAGCGCGAAGCTTGGGATGCGGTGCATCGCGGCGGTCACGTTGTAGTGGCGACGCCCACGGCCTCGGGCAAATCGCTTTGCTACACGCTGCCGGTGGTCGCGGGCGCGATGACGAGGCAGGCCAAGGCGCTGTACCTGTTCCCGACCAAAGCGCTGGCGCAGGATCAGGTCGCAGAGCTGCTGGAGCTCAACCGGGCCGGCGAGCTTGGGATGCGGCCGGCGACGTTTGACGGCGACACGCCAGGCGACCAGCGCCAGGCGATCCGGCTCAATGGCGACATCGTAGTGAGCAATCCGGACATGCTCCATCAGGGCATCCTGCCGCACCACACCAAATGGGCGCAGTTCTTTGAAGGACTGCAGTACGTCGTCATCGACGAGATCCACAGCTACCGTGGCGTGTTCGGCTCGCACCTGGCCAACGTGCTGCGGCGGTTGCGGCGGGTGTGCGCGTTCTATGGCGCGTCGCCGCAGTTCATCTTGTGCTCGGCCACCATCGGCAATCCCAAGGACCATGCCGAGGCGCTGCTCGAAGCCGACGTGCATGCAATCACCGATTCGGGCGCGCCCAGCGGCGACAAGCATGTATTGCTCTGGAATCCGCCGGTGGTGAATCCCGACCTCGGGCTGCGAGCGTCGGCGCGCTCGCAGTCCAACCGGATCGCGCGTACCGCAATCAAGGCGGGGCTGAAGACGTTGGTGTTCGCGCAGTCGCGAACGATGGTCGAGGTACTGACCAAGTACCTAAAGGACGTGTTTGACAGCGACCCGCGCAAGCCGGCGCGGATCCGCGCCTACCGCGGCGGCTACCTGCCGACCCAGCGGCGTGAGGCCGAGCGCGCGATGCGCGCGGGGACCATCGACGGCATCGTCTCGACCTCGGCGCTGGAACTTGGCGTAGACATCGGCAGCCTCGATGTCGTGGTGCTCAACGGCTATCCAGGTTCAGTCGCGGCGACGTGRCAGCGTTTTGGCCGCGCAGGGCGGCGGCAACAGGCGTCGGTGGGCGTGCTGGTCGCCAGTTCCGATCCGCTCGACCAGTACGTGGTACGGCATCCGGAGTTCTTCTCCGCGGCGACGCCGGAGCAGGCACGCATCGCGCCCGACCAGCCGGTGATCCTGCTCGACCACATTCGCTGCGCGGCGTTCGAGCTGCCGTTTCTCAAGGGCGAACGCTTCGGCCCGGTCGATCCGGAGGTGTACTTGCAACTTCTGGCCGAGGACGGCGTGGTACACGCCGAAGGCGAACGCTGGGAATGGGTTGCCGACAGCTATCCGGCCAACGCGGTGAGCCTGCGCTCGGTGGCGGACGGCAACTTCGTTGTGGTCGACCGCACTGACGGGCGCCAGGTGATCATTGCCGAGGTTGATTTCTCCTCCGCGCCGCTGATGCTGTACGAGGGCGCGATCCACATGGTCCAGTCCACGCCGTACCAGGTAGAGCGCCTCGACTGGGAAGGGCGCAAGGCCTTCGTCACCCGCACCCACGTCGACTACTACACCGATGCGATCGATTACACCAAGTTGAAGGTGTTGGAACGTTTCGACGGCGGCATCGCCGGCGCCGGCACGTGCCACCACGGCGAAGTGCACGTGGTGCGGCGCGTAGCCGGCTACAAGAAGATCCGCTACTACAGCCACGAGAACATTGGCTACGGGCCGGTGAACCTGCCCGACCAGGAGATGCACACGACCTCGCTGTGGTGGCAGTTGCCGCAGCACGAGCTGGATGCGCGCTTCGCCTCGCGCCAGGACGCGCTCGACGGTTTCCTCGGTACGGCCTACGCGCTGCACGTGGTGGCGAAGGTGGCGGTAATGGCGGATGCCGCCGACCTGCAGAAGGCGGTGGGTAGCGGCGATGGCGCATGGTTCGCGACCGCGGACAGACGCGGGCGTGGGCAGTTGCGGGCAACCGACGGGAGTGCGGTCGACGTGGCGATGCACGATCGTTTCCTGCCGACGGTGTACCTCTATGACAACTATCCCGGCGGGGTGGGGCAAAGCGAGCCGTTATGGCGACGCCAGCGCGAACTGGTGGTACGGGCGCGCGAACTGGTGGATCGCTGCGATTGCAAATCCGGGTGTCCGGCCTGCGTGGGGCCGGTACTCGCTGTGCACGAGGACGCGGCGGCTTCGCCCAAGGGATTGGCGCTTAGCGTCCTATCGGCACTGGAGGCGGCATGAGCCTTACCCTGGCCAAGCTGCAGCAGTTGAAGCGGCAGGCGGGCGGCTCGGCGCCAGCAACAGTGCCTCCGCCGCCGTCTACCTCTAGCTCGATCGATGCGCTGCGGCAGTTGCTGCGCGTACGTCCGCCAGCGGTCACGCGCGTGACCTCTCACGACCGCGCCTTGCCGGGCAACGAAATCGCGCCTGGCCTGTTCCTGCGCGAGGAACGTATACCCGACGATGCCGTGCCGGATCAATTCTGTGGCGCGTTCGATCGCAAGGAAGCACTGCCCGCGGCGAACCTGCTGTGTTTCGACACCGAGACCACGGGCCTCGCCGGTGGCACCGGCACGCGCGCCTTCATGATTGGCGCGGCCGACTGGTGCGAAGGTGGGCTACGCATCCGCCAGCTCACGCTCGCCAATATGGCGGCGGAAGCGTCGATGCTAGACGCCTTCCGCACTTGGCTGGCGCCAAGCACCATCCTGGTCAGCTACAACGGCAAGTGCTACGACGCGCCGCTGCTGGCGACCCGCTACCGCCTCGCACGGCGAGCCAATCCACTAGCGGGCCTGCTGCACGTCGACCTGCTGTATCCCGCGCGTCGGCGTTGGCGGGGCGTGTACGAGAACTGCCGGCTGGCGACGATCGAGCGTCAGGTTCTGCGCGTGCTGCGCGAGGATGACCTGCCCGGTTCCGAGGCGCCTGCGGCCTGGCTGTCGTACTTGCGCGGCAGCAGCGCGCACACCCTGCGGCGCGTGCTCGCACATAACCACCAGGATGTGGTGTCGCTGGCGCGATTGCTGCGGCACCTCAGCGCGATGGGCGAAGCCGACATGGCGGCCAGAGTCACGCCCGGCGCGGCCATCCTCGCTACCATGGCCTGAGCGTCGCCGGCCGGAGGACGAAACATGTGCTACTCAGCCGAGATCGAAGGGGATTACCACAGGTACGTGCGGCATTTCGGCGCCGATTTCGGCATCCGCGAATTCGTGCGCCTGTACTGGGCCCGCAGGGAAGGCGCGAAGGTGAAGATTCCCAAGGCCATGGACGCTGCGTTCGCCAATCCCGCTACGGGGGAGGAACGGCAGATCCTGGAGATGGTGCACGCCTACAACGCCGAGCAGGCGGGCAAGCTGGAGCAGGAGCTGTTCAAGCAGAAGAAGCGCCTGGCCGACGCCGAACGCACCCTTCAAACCAAGACCACCAAGGCCGCCACCGAAAGCAAGCGCATTGCTGCCGACAAGATCGATTGGGCGATGGGGAAGCTGAATGATCTACGCCGCACGGAGCTGGTGGGTGAGGACTCGCGCATCTTTCCCGGCTGGTACGCGCCGGTGATGGTCATGGAGCACGGCAAGCGCGTCGTCAAGCCGATGCGCTACCAGTGCCGGCCCGCGGGCAAACCGGCGCTCAACGACGTGAAGTTTCCGGGTACCTACAACGCGCGGCGTGACAGCCTGGGCAGCTACTGGAAGGATCTATTTGGTCACCACCACGGGGTCGTGGTCGCCAACGCGTTCTACGAGAATGTGAGCCGCCACGCTATGGATGGCCGCGAGCTGGCGCTTGGTGAGAAGGAAGAGAACGTAATCCTCGAATTTCGACCTAATACGCACAAGCCGATGCTGGTGGCGTGCCTGTGGTCGCACTGGCAGGGCGGGAGCGAGCCCGACCTGCTGTCGTTCGCCGCGATCACCGACGACCCGCCGCGCGAAGTGGCGGCGGCCGGTCATGATCGCTGCATCATTCCGATCAAGTCCGAGTACGTCGAGGCCTGGCTCAATCCCGATTCGCGCAACTTGGCGGAGCTCTACACAATTCTCGACGACCGTGAGCGGCCGTACTTCGAACATCGGCTGGCTGCCTGACAAGGTTCCCCGCTGAGAGCTTTTGTGAGTGGGAACCACGTAGGGAATACTTCTGGACGGTTTCGCTTTGCCCCGAGAAAATTGGCCTCGAAGCGTTCTTGTAGGCGGAGGAGTGCTCCGCCAACACCGCGGGCCGCGAAGAGCCGGTCCCAGCGAGGCGTGCCGAGGGCAACCAGCGCGACGGGCTGTTCACCCGCTGGCGCGGCACCTTACCAACTAGGCCATGCTTTGGCTTGGAGACCCATTCAAGTCCGGGCACTTCCCCCCTAGATCGGCCGTACGGGGCAAGCTTGGGGCGAGGAGCAGACGGCAGCTAAGGCTGTGTACGATCGTCTCAACCAAGACCCGAACTGCCCTCTGGTGGAGCGACATGTCTGAACATTTCCCGCGTCCCGTGTTCGACGAATCCGGGACCTATACGATCAGCGAAGCGGGCGCCTATGAGGTTTCTGCCCCATCGATTCAGCGCTACCACGAAGTGGTGTTCGCTATTCGGGACCTCCGATCTGCCCACGAGATGGTCCAGCAGTGTTGCCGGGATGATCTAGGCGGGCTGCATCCAATGCTAGAACAGGGGCTCTGGGTAGGTGCAGTGATCCTCTATAGCAAGCCGTTCAAACGGAACGGTGCCAGGATATTGTTCGATGCCGGGAGTTTCGTACGTTCGCACGCAGCCGACGATATGCGTGACCGCCACCATTACCTCATCACCCTGCGGGACAAGATGATTGCCCACGATGACGGTTTGGGCGAGTGCAAGCAGGTGTCAATCGGTCTTCCATATCGACAGCCGGCGAACCATTTCGAAATCGGCATTGATCCCCCCAATCCCCGCGTCGTTTCACTTGGCTCGGATATCGCGCGTGAGGTGGAACCCCATATCGACACCATGCTGAAAATGTTCGAAGACTATCGGTGCCAGTTGCGTGAGAAGACGGTCAGAGACCTGTTTCAATCGAATCTTCAAGAAGTGACAGTACTTGGCCGGGCGACGCGGACGAGATTGGAGGTCAATCTCGATAGTGTCGCTAGTCGTTGGCCGAGGGGGAGCGGAAAATCGTAGTCCGTTGATCGCGTGATTTAACTCTGGACTACGAGGTCAGCAGAGTCTTGCACCTGGCCAGCGAATCATTCAAGCCCACGTATTGGGAATGCCAAGAGGTACTTCCAGGATGAGTGCACCAAGCGCGATCGCGTTCTTTCCATGGTGGGCGATCGGGGAGCCCATGGTTGTCGGGTCAGTGCGATTGCTGCCCTTCACAAGGAAGCAGGCCCCTGGCAATCTGCCGCACGTGGAGCAGAGCGACATTGACGCGGTGCTTCACGCCTACTCAGCGCACCCCAAGCAGAGGGTTGGCCAAGCCACACTGTTGGAAGTTGACGATTGGAGATTAGGCCTAGATCCGACGCCTGTCTTGAGGCGACTGTTTGTCGCGCAGGACGCATTAGGCTTCGCGGGCTTGGCGGGGCGCTCACTTTTCAGAGGTCATTTCGGTTACTGCTGTTTCCATAATTTTTCCTTGGTCGTGCAGCGCTTCCAAGCCGGGCGTGGCGATACCTTTGCCTATACGATGCGACGCCGAGACGGTGGCTCGCAGCACCTATGGTCGTCCGACGAGTTCGCCTTCCAGCGTCCATTGCACGTGAATAGCGCGCTAAGTGGTCTGTCGATCGACGCCCACCTAGTGCAACTGCTGATGGACGAGAGTTTGCCGGTCAATTGGAGTGAGGCTGTTTCCGAGTTCAATCGTGCCAACACGGATTCAATCGACATGCCCATGCATGTCGAGATGGTGATGCTGAAATCAGCATTTGAACAATTGTTTGGCATTCAGCCTCGTGCGGATCACTTCGAGCGAGCGCTTGAGCGGATGCTGAGTTCGCTACCGCCGCCGCCCAGGTCCGCAGATGGCCCCTTGCGTGCCCGCTGGTTGCAAGCCTTTCCGAAGTCGGGCCGGTTGATACACGCGTGGGCGCGAGAGTTCTGCAGCCGGCGAGGCGCTGCGGCGCACGGTAGTAGAGGAGGTAGCCATTTCATCTGGTCGGAGGCCTCCCATTTGGCGTTCGCCTCACTACTTTTTCCGCTGGCGCTTAAGAAGCTGGCCGCAGATGCGAGGGGCTATCCAATTACCTCGGACGACATGGAGCGCCTAGTTCGGATCGATGAGTACATTGCGCACGACCCGATGACCTTCCGCGAGGACGATGACAGCGACTACGGCACCAAGCACCCATGGTTGGAGATCGACCTCGACGTTCGAATGCGTGCAATCTCCCGAGTGATGTATCCAAGTATGGTGACGGCATTGGAAGAAGGCATCTCGTCTGCCGATATTGGCCGGCCGGGCTGAGAGCCGGCCTCTAGGTGTGAACGACTCGATGGACGGACGATGCAGGCCAATGAATGCTGTCCAAGAGTACGTCGGCGCCGATGTTGGTTGGGAGTTGGTCCGGGCCCGCCTTGGGATTGAGGCAGTGTTGCGGTGTTGGCCATGGCTGAAGGCAATCGAACTGGCGCGCGACGACTTGTGAGGTACTTGCGTGCTGGCGTGCTGGCGCGCTGCGGGCTTTCTCCTTCGCAGTGAAGGGGACGGCTAGATAAGGCGCCGGCAGATTTTTCGGCGCGCTCGCTTCGCGGATAAAGCATGACGCGGGCAGGCTTCCAAACCGGCGCTTTGCGACGGCCTTATGCGTCGCGCCCTGATTTAGTCGAAGGAGTGACTCTCATCGCTCCAAGGCCGCAGCCAGCATCACTTGTGCCGGCCAGTCACGAGTCAGCTACTCGCGATACACGCGATGCTCTCGATCAAGCAAGACCAAGAAGAATGCGTCTTCGACTCGGAAGCCGTGAAGGCGGAGGCCACGCGATGCACGGAGTTCCAGGAAGCTGATGTCCGGGCTAAGCGCGCTTCTCACGCGCTTCAAGGCTTCCGCCCCGTCGGTCACCGTCTTCACGTCGATCTCCTTCGGGCGAAGGCCATTGTGCTTATAGAGCTGTTCCCAAGTGAGTGACTTCAACTGCGTGATCAGTCCGCTGAAGGAGCGCAACTCATCCGCCGTCCACGCGGAAAAGCACTCAAACGCAGTATCGAAGTACTTAAGAACCAAGTAAACGTGGCCAGCCTCTGTACTCTGATAGCTTTGGGAGAGGACCCTATTTAGGCCAAAAGCCTTTGCGGCTTTCTCGCTTACTGCGGCATCCCGCGCCTGTCTGTCGGCGGCCCTATGGATCCCCCCCTTAATTGGAGGCATTCGCACTCGCGTACAGGTCGCGGTAGAACCGAGCCATCGCATCCTTGGAGATGACCGAATTGGATCTGGCTTCGGCGGGGAGATCGCCGCGGGCTGCCTTCCACGGAGCGTCGCGGTGGCTCATGTTTTCAAGGCGCTTCGCGTTATAGGGCCCGTACGACTCGGCTACTTCGTCCAAAAGCGCAACTTGATCTTCAGTGAGCGCAGCTGGTTCGCGACCTTCAATGGGTCCTAAGTAGTCCCATCCAGAGGATGCGAAGGCACGGTAGATAGACGGGGCAACAGGTCCATGAGCCCAGGCTTCCAACTCCTCATCGAATAGCGGAGCGCCAAGCAGGGCAAGGCTCCAAGCTTGGGCAAAGTAGACCAGCTTCTGGAGCTTCAAATGAGTGAGCCGTTCGCCGTCGATCTTTTGAGGATTCGACAGAAACCAGGCGGCGATGTCTATTGCGGTGTTCTTTTGCATGAGTGCTTTGAAGGTGACTGATGTCACCCTACCTCCCCCTGAATACCGCTCCGAAAGGGACTCTAGCAGAGTCTTTTCGCAGGAGATGCGATTGCAGAGGGCAATGGCTTGGCTGAGTGGGCCCGTTAGGGGCTTGATCGCACACGTTGCGCATTTTGAGGCTGCTGCTACCCCGGTGCTACCCAGCATACAAAAGGAAAGGGCCTGCATCGCTGCAGGCCCCTGATAAACATGGTGGCCGGGGAGGGAATCGAACCCCCGACACGGGGATTTTCAATCCCTAATGACGGGGTTTCATGGCGTCCCGCATCTCGGCGACGAAGCGGGTAACGGCCGGATAATCAGTAGGGAAGCGGCTCCCAGCATCCCAAGCCGTCCAGTACGAGCTTCTGACAAACGGCAACCGAACGGCAACCGATCCGGCAACCGTGGGGATAACATGGGGCACTGGATGACCCCGAGAGACCCCGAGCCATGTCAAAGCTGACCGTCCGCACGCTGCAAACGATGAAGGCCGGTGCCTGGCGCACTGACGGCGGCGCGCGGGGCGCTGGCACGTTGGCCGCGCGGCGGTTGACCGGCATCGGCCGACACGTCTTGTTCTACTACCGCTACACGAATAGCCGGGGTTCGCGCGACGTTGTGCCGCTTGGGCAGTGGTGCGGCGCGGACGGTAAGGGCGCGGGGCTCAGTCTGGAGGATGCACGGGCACGTGCGGGCGAGCTTGCCAACCGCTACACAGGCGGCGGGCGCGACCTTCGTGAGGCCATCGATGCAGAGCAACGTGAGGCCGAGCGCCTTCGGGGTGCGGCAATCCGTGAGGCGGAGGCGGAAGCGGCGACGAAGCGGGCGACGCTGGGGGCGCTGCTGACCGGCTACGTTGACCAATTGGAGCGGGATGGCAAGGCGAGCGCGGTAGAGGTTCGGCGCGCGCTGAGGCGTCACGTGCATGACGCGTGGCCCGTGCTGTGGTCAACACCGGCCGAGCGCATCACCCCTGATGACCTGTTGTCTGTTGTGGCGCTTCCGGCCGATGCGGCGAAGCTGCGCGAGGCGGCAAAGCTGCGGGCGTACCTGCGCGCGGCCTATGCCGCAGCCGTGCGGGCACGTCACGACGCGCGGGCGCTGCCAGCGCTGCGCGAGTTAAAGCTGGCCGTGAACCCGGCACGTGACTTGGTGACGATTGAAGGCGCTTCACAGGCGCGGGAACGCGCATTGTCCGTTGCCGAGCTTCGGGCCTACTGGCGGCGCATCGAGGCGTTGCCCGACCCTGGCGGGGCGCTGCTACGGTTCCATTTGTTGACCGGCGGGCAGCGCATCGAACAGCTGGGACGCGTCACCGTGGCCGACTTCGATCCCGACCTGTCCACTGTCCGGCTACGTGATGGCAAGGGGCGGCGGCGGCAAGCACGCTTGCATGACGTGCCCTTGATACCCCTTGCATTGGACGCGCTCCGCGCAATGCAGGGCGGCGCGTTGGGCAGCCACCTGTTCACCGTCACCGCTGGCGAATCGGGCGCGGTTTACGCGACCGTGCAGCATCGCCTGCGGGCCGTGGCCGATGCGATGGCCGAAGCAGGCGAGTTGCCGAACGGGCCGTTTACCGTGGGCGACCTGCGGCGTACCGTGGAAACGCGGCTGGCAGCTGAGGGTGTGGGAGTAGAAGTGCGGGCACAGTTGCAGTCGCATGGTCTGAGCGGCGTGCAGGCGCGGCACTATGACCGGCACGATTACCTGGCCGAGAAGCGCGATGCGCTGGAAACCTTGCACCGGCTGCTGACTAACGTCTCCGCTAAGGTGACTCCGATCCGGAAGCGTAGGGCTTGACCTAATAAACCGAACAGCCGCGCCTAGCCCGACGGGGCGAAAACGCCGTAACCCTGCGGCGCTGGCGCGGTTCCTCTTCAGGGCGCGAGGGTTTCGCGCGATGGCTTCCCGTTTTATTGATGCTGCAACAAAGGCCAAAGAGCTAGGCATTACGGAGAGCGTGCTTAGGTCAGAGGTTCTGTCAGGAGAATTGCGGTGCTATGCGTATCTAGCGGGCGATCATGCGGAAGCTACGCACGAACGTTTCGCCCCCCCTTGGAGTGAAGAAGAATTCCCGTCGGTGGAGTGGGATGACCATGGGTGTTCATTGCATAGGCATGGAAATTGGTCGGGCCGTGACACGAACGGCCGACTCTTCGAAAAGCTTCCCTACTCGCTACCCCGTTACACCGTAAGTGGATGGGTCGTACTTAGTAGGGGGGTGTACGAAGAGCTTCTGACGGGGAAGTCGGTCAACTTGCACCAACGGTGGATTTGGATCGAGCCAATCAGGCGAAGCGGTCTTTCCCCTGCAGGTCCACGGCAAATCGACGTTTATTCCTGACCGAGACGGTGAAGGCGGCTATTACGATCAAATTGCAACCGTGCTTAAGCGCGAAGATATGTATTTTCAGGCCGCTCTCGTGGAAGGCCACCAATCTGACGACCCTCGGCGAGTAAGGAATCTTCTACGCGTCATTCGCGCTTTGGATGAAATGGCGAATCTGCCAAAGCGGGGCGCGGCAACCGCAATCGAGAAGCAACTTGACCTCCTAGGGTTTAAGGGTCCAAACGACGAAACAATTCGAAAAATGATTGAAGACGCACGGGCTTTGAAACCCGACAAATCCCAATAGGGAAAGACGTTCCATTGTTGGGAAATCCGGTTTCATCTATCCCATAACTTCGTCATCGCTGCATCCCGCAGCGGCCATTGCCGACCGGCACCGGCCAGTAAAGCAAGGGATACACGATGACACGCGACACCTTCATAGCGCCCGCAACGGGCGTATTGATCCTTGAGCGCCTTCCGCAGGTGTTACGGCGAACGGCGGTATCGCGCAGCGAGTGGTACAGGCAAATTGCCAACGGCAACGCTCCCCAACCAGTCAAGTTGGGGGAGCGTGCTAGCGCTTGGAACGCGGCGGAGGTTGATGGCTGGATAGCAGCCCGCATCGCAGCGCGCGATGCAAAGGCGGCGGCATGAGGCCCGCAAATAGAAACCGCCTAACCCCGGCAACTTTGGCGAGCGACGGGGAACAGGCGGTAGGTGCAAAGGCGGACGGCCATTGCGGGGCGAAGCATAGCCCGCAGGAATGCGCGGCGCTATTCCTGGCCCGCGTGGCTCTGGATGCGGCGCAGGCGCAGCTAGGCGCCTATGCACTGGCAACGGATGACCCGCATCCCGGCATGGTGGAAGCGGCGGACCTACTCGACTCGGCGCGCGCTGCATTGGACGGTGCGCCATGACCGGCCCGCGTCTGACTGGCAACCGCTGCCAGTGTGCAGCGTGCGGTCTGCCGTTTTCCAGCGTGCGCGAGTTTGACCGCCATCGAGTGGGCAACTATGCCGCGCCGGGACAAGTGAAGGGCAACCGGCGCTGCCTGACCGTTGCGGAGTTGGAGGCCCGAGGCTGGCGAACCAATACGCGAGGGTTCTACATGCAACCCCGTCTGGAACGTGCGCCCGCTGAGGTAGAAGGCCCGCGCGTGACCCAGCCTGCTACAGGGGTACAGGGGGCAGGGTGTGATGCCGCAAGTTGCGACCTGGCGGCATGAGGGGCGCGCATGGAAGCCGATACCTCTACCCGAACGGATGCCGTGCGGTTTCTGGAAGCGTTGGCGCCGGATGGCGCGCTGACTTTCCAGACCTTCGACGATGCCAAGCGGGGCAGGCGCGACCTGTCCCGGATCGTGCACGGCACGTACTGGCGCAACCGCGCGACGCTGGACCGCTTGAACGCCAGCGGCGCGGGGTGCTTCGTCATGGTGAATCGTGGCGATGGCAACGGGCGCAAGGTGGACAATGTGCAAGCCGTCCGCGCGGTATTCCTTGACCTCGACGGCGCACCGCTGGAACCGGCGCTATCCGCCCCGCTGTCGCCTGCCATCGTCTGCGAATCGTCACCCGGCAAGCATCACGCCTATTGGCCGGTAACCGAAATGCCGCTGGGCGACTTCCGGCGCGCACAGCAGGCATTGGCGGCTGCCTACGGTGGCGACACGAAGGTATGCGATCTGCCGCGCGTTATGCGCCTGCCTGGCTACGTGCACGGCAAGGGCGAGGCGTTCACATCGCGGCTGCTGCGGTGCGATCCGGTCAAGCCGTGGCGCTGGCCCGAGTTTGCCGAGGCAATGGCACTGCCTCATGGTGCACCGCAGGCGAGCAGTGCAGGCGAATGGCAGCAGGGGGACCGAAACCCCGCGCTGTATCGCTTCGCCTGCGGCCTGAGGGATCAGGGTTTGGATCAGGCCGAAGCGTTCCGGCGCGTGACCCTGGCCAACGCTGCGCGGTGCCATCCGCCATTGGACGAGGCCGAGGTCGGGGGCATCGTTGCCAGCGCATGGCAGGGCGTGGCGAAGGGCTTCGTGAAGCTGCCGTTTCCCATGCTGGATAGCGAGGCGTTCCGCGCGCTGACCCACGTCGGAAAGGTGGCAATCCTGGCACTGACCCGCAAGCACAACGGCAGCAACAACGGCCGACTGACCCTGACCCGTGCGGAAGCTGAGGCGTGGGGGCTCAACAGGAAGCAGCGAACGGCGGCGCTCGTGGCGTGCGAAGCCCACGGCTTGATTCAGTGCACCGCGCGCGGCCTGTCCGCTTCGCCGGGTCACCGTGCCAGCCCTGACCTGTTCCGGCTGCTGTACGTGCCGCCATAGGGTGCAAATCGCCCCTTATGCGTCTAGTGGATAGGGGTCAAAACCGACCCCCTTAGATAGATAACAGGGCTGTAAGCGATAGCGGGAGGATTAGGGGAAGGCCGCTGGCGCGCTACTGCTAACAAACGGGATCAACGATGAGTGACGGCTACCTGAGTAAAGACCGCGAACACCTGGCCCGACTGCAAAGGGAGCGACGGGCGCGGATGCGTCCAAGGCACGGGCGCTGGGGAACTTGCGAAAGGGGAGGGCGTAGCGGGCCGGGCGGGTGGCTACGGGCTTGGTGGCTACGGGCTTGCGGCTGACTTCTTAGGGAAGAATCCGCGCCAAACCCAACCTATGCCAAATCCAATTGCATAGATGAACGCAAACAGGATGGCGAGCGTGAGGGCTCCGATGCGGAAAGCCTCTCGCCATCTTTGTTCTGCCGCAGCGGCCGCCTCACCGATTGCGATCTCCCTCAGGCTTTCATAGCAACGGGGCTCTTGTGCGAAGTCATGCTCCCTGTAGTCATGCCTGCCTAGATGATTCTTGGCATCACCTTCCGTGGCATACATGGGGTAGTCGCATCCGACGGCATAGAATGAATCGGAAGGCTTCTGGAAACGCCATATGCCGAACGTGGCACTGCTGATCAGGATGAGTGCGAAAACGTAAAGTCTCTGCCATCCGTTCATGCGGTTCCCTAGCTAGGATTTGGTCGTGGAGCCGCGAAGCGGCTTCGGATTGAATGAATTGTTAGATGCCGCCCGCATATGCAATGGCACGTGCGGACTTAACTGTGAACTGCTCGAGCACCCGACTGTCACCATCTCCGCGGGTAATGGAAAGCTTGTCACCTCGTGGCCAGACATCTACGAACTCACCAGGTTGCTGGCCGAGCGGATTGGGAACAATGGTTTCGCCGGCTGTTAAATCACACGAGTTAGTGCCAGGAACGATCTGGTTTTTACCCGAGTGATAGAAGTCACAGACTAATGTAAAGCGGGTGCGCTTATTGGCAGCACGATCTATTTGATCCACGACCCACTCGCCGCTTGAAGCGGTAAAGCCGGTGACGACGTAGACAAAGGTTGGGGGTTCGGAGTGCTTCGCACAACCAACGAGCAGCATGGCAAGAATCGGCAGAAAGTTCTTCATGATGCGACTTACTCCATGCGGCCTAACGCCTGAATTAAGCCGAGCCGCGAAGCGGCTTCGGCTTGAATGAATTGTTAGGGGGCGCCCCGGTTGCCTTTGGCAACCCATCTCCTAAGAGCCGGACACATGACAGCAATGAACCAAATGCCAGCGACCGGTAAAGCGGATGCGAACAATACCCGAAAAGTGCTTAGCTCGATGATTTGTTGCCCGGTGCGAAATGTTGCCGTGCCCCACCAAGGAGTTGGCAGGTCGCTGAAGATGTTGCATGAGAGAAACGTTCCATGCACGGGCATCATCTGCGAAAGGTCTTTGGATAACACGCACTGGCCAGGAAGGATGTTTAGGTACTCCGTGCACAGCCATGCAGCGATGCCGAATAGCCACAGGCCGCTCAGTACGGTTGCGAGTCGAGTGTTTCGCGACATGGTTGCAGCGCCCCCTAACGCCTGAATTAAGCCGAGCCGCGAAGCGGCTTCGGATTGAATGAATTGTTAGATGCCAAGTGCAGCGACGCCGTAAAACGCGAACTTCACGCCAAGCCATGTGCCAATAAGAATCGCCCAACTGACGCCGCGACTCCTGCTCTTGTTAAAGGTGTTCTGAAGTGATGTGAACACGACGGCGCAAACCAACCCAAAGAAAACGCCAAATCCGATTTGCCACACTTTGACGAGCCCGTAGTCCCCATCAGAGGTGGCAACCGGTATCGCAAGGCCGCCGATGGCTCCGAAAATAACCCAGCGCCACAAATAGGTTGGGAATTGAAAGAACAGCCCAAGGGAAACGACAGGTGCATTCATAGAGTCTCTCCGGAGTACCGTTGGGGCAGAGGCCGACCATGATGGGTTGGGGTTTTCCGACGCTTAGAAAAAGCGGCGGCAACTCAACAGGTTGGGCATTGAGTCAATCGCGCGGGTGGCCTAACGGGCGCTAGGGCGTTCACTAAAGTAGTGATCGATAGTCATCGCGGCCCGCTGGGAACAACAGGGAACAATGGCGTTTCTAAAACAGAGCCGGATAGAGCGCCGTTTGATAAAAATCAATGTTTCAAAGCCTGGGGAGCACCCCCAAGCCCGAGAGGGCTGGTTGATAGCAGACCTAACGCTGTTAGAGAGTCTGGTCCCCTGTGGCCTTAGAGGCTTCTGACTTCGCCCCATCAATAGCCAACGAACTGCCACTCAGGCTGAAGCGGTAAACGCGAAACTGACCCTCAACCAAGGGCATGGCAATTCCTAGATTGGCGCCAGTTCGAATGGATGACTCAATGTCGTCAAATGGGCTCAGTACAAGGGCATGCACTTTTGGAGCCTGGTCCCCGAGAATGCGGCAGGTTCCCGTGATCTGGTTGGCCCCCGCATCGGCGTTCACCAACAAAGGAATGGTGGCGCCCTCATCGCACTTGCTTGGAGTAGTCAGGTAATACACGCACTGACCCTGCTGCTTAAAGCATAGGACTCCGAGGGTTGCTCCGCTATCGCTCGAAGTGAATGCTTCTGAATAGTCACCTTCGGTATTTACTCGCCAATCTTTGATTGCAGTACCGGCAGCAGCGGTTTGGCTGAAAAACACCAACGCAGCTAGCATCATGAAGCGCATACCGCCCCCCCCCTTGTTGTCCCCGTAGATAAACCTACTTGCCTACAAACCGGGTCGCAATAGGCAGCGCCAGGTCGTGAGGTAGGACTTTTCCTACAGACACGGCCCGCGCACGCCCTACAATCCCCATCCCCGGCCGCTTCGGCTGCTACGTGGACAGGGACGCTCGCGCCAGCGCCGGGGAGTTTTTCGTTAGCGGGTAGGTTCCCTACGCTCGCGCCAGGCCGCCCACCATTCGGCGTGCTTGCGCCCTAGCGCAACCGTCGCCGCTGTCCCGTGCTTGCGTGGGATCGCCCAGGGTGCATCGCAATTCAACGTCACTTGGGCGTGGCTGCCCGTGTCATGTACCAACGCGCACATGCGGCCGTCGTGCAGTAGTTCCCAGCGCCCGCGCATTACGGGGCTTTCTATCCATTGGTAACCGTCTGGGAGCATGACGGAGATTGTGCGTCTGCCTGTCGCCAATGCTGCGACCATTCAGCGGTAGCCGCTCTGACTTCCTACTGTGGCGGGGGGCGGGTCCCAAGTCTGGCGAACAGTCGACTCAGACCGGGCGTTCCGCTTTGCTTTGCTAAATCCGCACAATTTTCCGATTTCGGCGAATCGGCGCGGGGCATAGCTGCGGCTCGCGGCTAGGGCGTTCAATAAAGTAGTGATCGAATAGTCATCGGCGGCCCGCTGAGAACAACCCGGAACAATGACGTTTCTAAAGTAGGGCCGGATAGAAAGCGGCCAATGAAAAACAATCAATGGGAATCAATGCGCGAGGGCGCGACGCCGCAAAAGAAGGGGCCATGCAGTCGAGTTGATGACAAACGGCAACCGAACGGCAACCAATGCTCGAACGCGCAAAGAAAAAGGGCTGCGCTTTCGCGCAACCCTTTGATGTATATGGTGGCCGGGGAGGGAATCGAACCCCCGACACGGGGATTTTCAATCCCCTGCTCTACCAACTGAGCTACCCGGCCGAGTCACAAGCCGTGTAACGGCCGTGAAAGAAGCGCGATGATACGGGGAGGACAGGCGACTGGCAAGCCGGATCGCCGCTGAACGTGGGGTGCGGGGGCGCGCACGCCCACTGCAGGCGGGCGCATCATCAGGGACACAGGCCAAAGTGCCGGCAGGGAGACCGCCATGAAACGTTTGCTCATTACGCTCGCTGCGCTCGTGCTCGCGCTGCCCGCCTGCGCCTCGGGCGGCACGCCGGACAGCGACAGGCTCGCTCTTTACCAAGCCCATGCGATGCCGCCGATCGAGGGGTTCCGCTACCTGAACCGCATCGATGGATGGACGCCGCTCGGCGATACCGCCGTGGCGATCTGGACGCGTCCCAACGAGGCGTATCTGCTCGAAGTCGATACGCCATGCCCGGATCTCGAATTCGCCCGGGCGATCGGTCTCACAAGCAGCTCGGGGACGGTCTCCTCGCGCTTCGACAAGGTGATTCCGCGCGCCGGCGGCAGCACGCGTACGACGCCGTGTCTCATCCGCCAGATCCGACCGCTCGATGTGAAGGCGCTCAAGTCGGCCGAAAAGCACATTCGCAGGCAGCGCGAGGACGCCAGCAGCTGAGGCAGCGTCATTCCTCCGGCGGCACGTAACCCGCGGGCTTTTCCGCGTCGCCGCCGAAGAGGAATTTCTGCATCTCGCCTTCGAGGAAGGCGCGGTGTTGCGGGTTCATCGGCGAGAGGCGGTTCTCGTTGATCAGCATGGTCTGGTGCGCGAGCCATTTCGCCCACGCCGCCTTGCCGATGTGGGCGAAAACACGCTTGCCCAGCTCGCCGGGCCACGGCACGAAATCGAGGCCGTCGGTGTCGCGGTGTTCGTATTCGCAATGGACGGTGCGGGGCATATCAGGCTTCCAGTAGCTTGCGGATCGGCGCGGGAATGCCGAGCGAGGAAAGTTCAGCGCGCGCGACCCAGCGCAGGTCGTCATTGTCGCCGACGCGTTCGCGCAGGGCGACGTCGCGCAGGCGCAGCGGGTGCAGGCGCAGCTTGTAGTGGCTGAAGGCGTGGTCGATGGAGGGCAGGCGCTCGGCCTGGCTGAAGTCGCCGTGCGATGCCTGCTCGAACCACTGGCGGGATGCAGTCGCGTCCTCCGCCTGCGGCAGCGTCCATAGCGACGCCCAGATGCCGGCCGGTGGGCGGCGCTGCATGAGCACGTCGCCGCTGGCGTTTTCCAGCCACAGCACGCACGCATGTTTCTGCGGCACCGCCTTGCCCGGCTTGGGGGTGGGCAGTTCGCCGATGCGACCTTCGCGGCGCGCGCGGCAATCGTCGTGCAGCGGACACAGCACGCAGGCCGGATCGCTGCGCGTGCACAACGTGGCACCGAGATCCATCTGCGCCTGCGTGTAGTCGGCCATGCGTGCGTCCGGCAGGTGCGACTCCGCCAGTGACCAGAGTTGCTTCTCGATTGCCGGGAGGCCGGGATAGCCGTCGATGCCGTGGTAGCGCGTGAGCACGCGCTTCACGTTGCCATCGAGGATCGCGTGGCGATCACCCCAGGCCTGCGACAGGATCGCTGCCGCCGTGCTGCGACCGATGCCGGGCAGGGCGGTCAGCGCGTCGATGTCGCGTGGCAGTTCGCCAGCGTGCAGTTCCACACAGCGCTGCGCCGCGGCCTGCAGGTTGCGGGCGCGGGCGTAGTAGCCGAGCCCGGACCACAGGGCCATCACGTCGTCGCGCGATGCGGCCGCCAGTGCCGGGAGCGTCGGCAGCGCTGCGACGAAACGCTCGAAGTAGGGAATGACGGTCTTCACCTGCGTCTGCTGCAGCATGATTTCCGACAGCCACACGCGATAGGGCGTGCGCGGATGCTGCCATGGCAGATCATGGCGGCCGTTGATCTCGAACCAGTGCAGCACGCGGGGCGCGAAGGTGTCCGGATCGCCGTCGCGTGTCGTCGCCCTCGCCGTGGTGGTTTTGCGGGCTTTCATGGAAGGCTTTCCCCGGCAGGCGCTGCGGTGTCATCGAATTCGACCTGCACGCCTTCCAGTTTCGCTCCCGAAATTTCCAGTTCGGGTGTTGTCAGCGTGCCGGACAGCGGCGGCAACGGGGTTCCGTTTTTCTGCTCCATCCATTCGAGCACCTGTGGCAGGCGGAAGCGGCCATCGAAGCGCGTGGCGTCGCGTCGCACCTGCAACGCGGCGATGTCCACGAATCCGGGCGACCCGTCGTAGCGCAGGTTCAAGGGCAGTGATGATCGCGATTGTCCGAGCGGCGGCGGCAATGCGGGCCATGCCTGCGGCCATTGCGCGAGCGCGCCGTCGAGTTGCAGGGTGAGCTTGCGGCCCAGGGCGATTGTTCCGCGTGCATCGAGATCGGGAATCGGGTCGTTGGCTTCATCGTTGCCGCCGCGGCGCCGCAGGGCCACGCCCGCGGGCGCGAGCGTCCAGGTGGCTTCGTCGAAATGCAGCGGACCGTACAGCCCCAGCGCGAAAGGAACCCGCGTCGTCGCCGTTGCAAATGTCGCCGCCATTCCCAATCGCGCCGGAGTGATCCGCAGATCGTCCGCACCCAGGCGCAGCGGGCCGGAAAGCATGAGCGTTGCCGGCAGGTTCCAGTCCTTGCCGCGTTCGATCGTGACCTGCCCGTGGGTGGCGAAGCCGGTCGTACCGACCCTGATCAATGCTTCGGGACGAATGATCGCCGCCGCCAGATCGACGCGGATCGACAGCGGCGCATCCAGGTAGCGTCCGCGCAGCCGTGCACGCAGCGGTTGCCGTGGATCGAGCAGCGGCATGTCGGCCTGGATGCCATCGATGCGCCAGTCGTTGTTGTCGATCTCGCCGTCCCGGATGCGCAGTCCGTGGGTCAGGGTGGGCAACCGCTTTTCCACGGTCGGCGGGCGCGTGGCGAGCCAGTGCTGCAATGCGGGCAGGTCGAGCCGGGGGGCGTCGAGTTCGACGCGGCGCGCCACCAGTTCGCTGCCGCCCGCACGCAGCGTCGACCACGGCACTGCGATGTGGATGCGCCTGGCGCGAAGCAGGATGCGTTCGGCGCCCGGTTCGCGCACGGCGACGTCGCGCAGCACCAGCATCGGCGTTCCGCGCAAACGGTATTCGCTGGCGCCACCGGCGGTGATTTCGAGGCCCAGTGCCGCGCCTGTCCGGTTGGTGACGATCGCCGCAATGCTCTGCGGCCGCGACAGCCAGAGCAGCGCGATGAGTATCGCAATCGCCAGCAGGGCGATCACGAGCAGGATGCGGCCGCGGCGCGTCATCAGTTGGAGGTGGATGTTCCGAGGGCTTCCGGCAGGAGCGCATCGACGAAGGCGTCGGCATCGAACACGCGCAGGTCTTCCGGTCGTTCGCCGATGCCGGCGAAGCGGATCGGGATGCCGAATTCGCGTGCCAGTGCGAACACGACGCCGCCCTTGGCGGTGCCGTCGAGCTTGGTGACGACCAGGCCCGTCACGCCGACTGCGGCATGGAACTGGCGCAGTTGCGACAGCGCGTTCTGGCCCGTGGTGCCGTCGATCACCATTAGCACTTCATGCGGTGCATTGACGTCGAGCTTCTGGATCACGCGCTTGATCTTGCCCAGTTCGGCCATCAACCCCTGCTGGGTGTGCAGGCGGCCGGCGGTATCGGCGATCAGGACCTCGGTGCCGCGGGCCTGCGCCGCCTGCAATGCATCGAAGGCCACCGATGCCGCATCCGCATTCTGGCCCTGCGCGATGACGGGCACGCCATTGCGATCGCCCCACGCCTGCAGTTGCGCGACGGCGGCGGCGCGGAAGGTGTCGCCCGCGGCCAGCATCAGCGGGCGGCCTTCATCCTTGAAGCGGCGCGCCAGCTTGCCGATGGTGGTGGTCTTGCCGACGCCGTTGACGCCGACCGTGAGCAGCACGAACGGCTTGATGCTGCGGTCGATCTGCAGCGGCTGCGCCACCGGGCGCAGCATTGCCACCAGATCGCCGCGCAATGCCGCGAGCAGGGCATTGGCGTCGGTGAATTCGCGCGCCTTCATGCGCTTGCGCAGGTCTCCGATCAGGTATGTCGTGGCCGTGACGCCAACGTCAGCGGTCAGCAGCGCGGTTTCGATCTCGTCGAGCAGGTCGTCGTCCAGGCGCGGATTGCGCGAGAACAGGCCGCCGAGCGTGCGTGCGAAGGCGCTGCCGCGCAGGCGGTCACGCCAGCCCTTCCGGCCGGGGGCCGCGGGCTCGTCGGCGGCTTCGGCGGCCGGGACCGGGACCGGCTCCGGTGCGGGCGCCGGCGCCGGTTCGACGTCCATTGCGGCCGCTATGAATTCCGCCGGGACCGGTTCGGTCGCGAACGGTCCAACCGCCGCGGGTGCGTCCGCCGCCATCGCGTTGCTGTCCGGAGGCGGGATCGCGGCCTCGGTCGCACGCGAGTCGTTGGGCGCCGCCGGTGGCACCTCGGGTTTCCTGCGGCGGAAAAAATTGAGCATCGCGAATGGGGGCGGGGAGTGCGCGAGAATGCACACATGATAGCCCCCCCGCTTCGCGCCGCCGGATGAACCGCCCGCATTCCACAGGCCGCGCCGCGCCCGGCAAGGTCCGGATCATCGGCGGTCGCTGGCGCGGCACGCGCCTGGACGTGGCCGATGTGCCCGGCCTGCGTCCAACCAGCGACCGCGTGCGCGAGACCCTGTTCAACTGGCTGCAGCCGGTGCTGCCGGGTGCGCGCGTACTCGATCTGTTCGCAGGAAGCGGCGCGCTGGGGTTGGAGGCGCTGTCGCGCGGCGCGGCGGCGGCGGTGCTGGTCGAACGCGACGCGAAGCTGGCTGGCGCCCTGCGTGCCACCGTCGCGCGCTTGCAGGGCGGCGAGGCGGCGAGCGTCGTACAGGCCGATGCCATGGCCTGGCTGCATGGACAGCCCGATGGCGGTTTCGACCTCGCCTTCGTCGACCCGCCGTTCGACTCGAACTTCTGGGGCGGGGTGCTGCCTGCGCTCACGCCCAAGCTGTCCGCCACGGGCTGGCTCTACGTCGAATCCGCGCCTGAGGCGGCTGCGGCGCCACCGCCGGAATGGGCCCTGCATCGCGAGGGGCGCACCCGCGAGGTCCGCTTTGCCCTGTATCGGCGGCGGCCCACGGACGCCACTGTTACACTGGCGCCCGACCCGGCTGGCGCACCGACGCCCACCACGAGCGAACGACCAGCGAATGACCGTGGCCCGTAACCGAATCGCCGTTTATCCCGGCACCTTCGACCCGATCACCAACGGCCACATCGACCTCGTCGATCGGGCCGCGCCGCTGTTCGAGCGGATGATCATTGGCGTTGCCGCCAGTCCCGGCAAAGGCCCGGCACTGCCCCTGGACCTGCGCGTGCGGCTGGCGCAGGAAGCCGTGGCCCACCACCCCAACGTGGAGGTCCGCGGTTTCGCCGGCCTGCTCGCGCACTTCGTGGACGAAGTGGGCGCTGGCGTGCTGATGCGCGGGCTGCGCGCGGTGTCCGACTTCGAGTACGAATTCCAGCTGGCGAGCATGAACCGCCACCTGATCCCCGACGTGGAGACGCTGTTCCTCACGCCGGCGGAGCAATACGGCTTCATTTCCTCATCGCTGGTCCGCGAGATCGCCCGCCTCGGCGGCGACGTCTCCGGCTTCGTGCCGCCAGCGGTGGCCTCCGCGTTGCAGGCGCAATGGCAACGCAACCTCGATGCATGATCCATCCGCAATAACACACACATAACCACGCACTACTGGGGGAACGCCCGATGAAGATCTCTAACCGCCTGCTGCTCGCCGCCTGCCTTGTCCTGCCCTTCCTGGGCGCGTGCAAGAAGCAGGAAGCCGCGCAGGAAACCGCCAAGGCGGCCGTCGCCATGCCGGCTTCCGCGACCGACGACAACGCCTGGAATGCGTACCTGACCGATGTGGTCACCCGCAACCTCGAAGGCGCGACCAGCACCTACGTGTACACGCTGCCGGCCGAGTCCTCCGCCGACTTCCAGGGCTCCTACGATCGCCAGCTGGAAAAGGCGGAAGAGGACATGTCGCGCGGTGGCGTCGAAGGCACGCTGCTGGCTTTCGGTGGCCCGAGTTCGGCCAAGAGCGCCGACCTCGCCACCGCTGCCTTCGCCAAGGCGATGCCGAACAGCATGAAGGGCGTCAAGGTGCTCTTCATCGGTGCGCAGGCTGACAGCGATCGCGTCAAGGCGGCGGTCGACCCGTCGGGCGCGACCTTCAAGTTCGTCGAAGCCAAGTGACGTTTGGCCCGCGCCCGCTTCGGCGGGCGCGGCTTTGCCAAACATCCCGGCGCAAGCCGGGATCCATTTTGCTGTTGTTTCTGC
>NZ_JBFULP010000007.1:0-215050 GCF_054049835.1 Lysobacter sp. P5_B9 | reverse complement strand
CCGGGTTCGACAAGCAGACCATCGCCGACATCAAGCGCCTGGTCGATGCCAGCAGCCTCCCGCCGGACGAGCAGCTCGGTGCCGAGTGGGAGGCGTTCCTCACCTCGGTGCAGCGTCCGGCCGCACAGCAGCGCATCGGCAAGCTGATGCAGCAGGGCCTGCAGACCAACACGGACCTCGAAAGGAACCTGGACGTGTACACCGGCAAGCTCAACGAACCGTCGAAGTGACCCCTCGCCACAATGCGCCGGAATCGACCGGCGCTGTGGTGTTTCCTCGGACTGTGGCAGGCACCATGGATCGAGGTCCGGCGTCGTGTTGATTTGCTGTTTCGCGTCAGGAGATCACGGACGTGAATGCATGTACCAGGAGCCTGCTTGCGGCAGCGGTGGCGGCGTGGAGTTGCCACGTCCTCGCAGCCGAGGACGGCCCTTTCGACCACCGCATCACCGGCGACTGGGGCGGACTGCGTGAGACCTGGCACGAGAAGGGCGTCGACCTTTCCTTCGGCTACATCAACGAGTGGCTCCACAACTCGACGGGCGGCACACGGAGCACCAGCGCTTACGCCGACCAGATCATGCTCGGCGCGGATCTGGACTTCGACCGGCTATGGGGCTGGCGCGGCGGCTCGTTCCACGTGGTCATTACCAATCGCAACGGCCCCCAACTCGACGCCAAAGCGGGTCTCGGCACGTTGCTGGAAACCCACGAGATCTTCGGACGCGGCCACTACACGCGCCTGACTCGCTTCTATCTGCAGCAGGAGCTGTTCGACGATCGCCTGACGGTCAAGCTCGGCCGCAGCGATGTCGACTTCTTCCCATTGTCATGCGACTTCATCAACATCAGCTTCTGCGGCGTCCTGCCCGGCTACCACAGCGACGGCTGGTACACCTGGCCGATCAGCCAGTACTTCGCCGACGTAACCTTCCGGCCCACCGCCTCGTTCTACGTCAAGGTCGGCGCCAGCGAGGTCAACCCGCGCAACCTCGATGGCGACCAGGGTCTGCGGTTGACCACGCCCGACGACGACAACGACGGCACCCTGACGAACTTCGAGGCTGGGTGGCTCCCGACGTTCGGCAACGCACTCGAGGGTGCCTACCGCATCGGCTACTGGCGCGACAGCACCGGCTACTCCGACCTGCTGCTCAACCAGCAGGGCCAGCCGCTGCCGATCGCCGGCGGTACGCCCATGCTGCAGGACACGTCCACCGGCTACTACGCCATGGCGCAGCAGCGACTCACGCACAACGATGCCGGCGGCGGACTGGTGCTGTTCGCGAACCTCTCCCACTCGGACACCGACGTCAGCCAGACCGACCGCCTCATTTCCGTGGGCCTGTGGTACACGGGCGTGTTCCCTTCGAGGCCCGGGGACCGGCTGGGCTTCGCCATCGGGCAGAACCGGGTAGGCGACCGCATCCGTGAGTTCGAACGCCTGACCAACGAGCAGGCCGGGATCGATGCACCGTCGCGCGGCAGCGAGAAGCCGGTGGAACTCAACTACAGCATCGCGGTGTCACGCGGCTTCTGGCTGATGCCGAGCTTGCAGTACGTGCGCGACCCCGGCGGGCGCAGCGACGCGGAAAGTGCGCTGGTATGGGGCCTGAAGCTGTCCGCCGATTTCTAGCGGTATAGCGCGTGGGCCCTTCCCAGACGTTCTACTTCGGCGCCGATCTGCTGCCCACTACACCTCGGATCATGTCGAAGTGTCAGGCATCCTGGTGCCGACCAGGCGATGGGTATTGGTTCGCAACCCCGATGGAAGCACGCAGTCCGAACCGACCATCGTGTCAATCGCCTTGAGCGAGTTCACGACGCATAGCGTGGCCACCCGTTCGCGGAGGCCACGCCAATCGGTCTGACTCCAGCGCATGGCGCCGCCTGAGCTGCGCACACGAGAACCTGGCTGCACCAGATGCTCAATGACCGCTTTGGGTCGGAAGCGGACGCGGACTCCGCACAGCCGGCACCCGCGGATGTCCGCGGATGTCCGCTATCGGCCAAAAGCAGTCGTTCGCCAACGCCTGACGTCCGTGTCCGCCTATCGCACAGGCCCACTCTCCAGCCAGCGCTTGAACCGGCGCCATAGCGGCGCTCCGGTCCAGAATGCCAGCGTTCCTGTCACCAGGGCCGCCATGGCATTGACGACTCGATACAGGAGCGATCCTTCGAAGCTGACGGAGTACGTCCAGGCCGGCGATTCCGACAATAGTCTTAGCCAGTCGCTGCGAACCCCCAGCCAGCCCGCCGTGTCCACTGGGCGGGATAGCTTTTCGAGCGCATCCGCCAGGATCGCCCGGCTGGATGCCTTTGCTTCTTTGATGAGCAATCGAACTTGGAGCGTCGTATCCACGTTTCGCTCATTGCGTTTCAGCCAGGACCGCAACCTAAGCTTGCCGCTACCATCCAGCTGGATCTCCCTCTTCATGATCGACGCAGGCTTGGCCGCCTTCTCGAGGGTGTAAAGCTTCACTCGGCCATCCTGAGTGGTCGTCACCTCCTCGCCAAAGGACGTCTTGCTCGCCGGCACGGACAATCGCTGATCTTGGTGGTTAGCGAAGTACGCCTCGAGCGCCACCGCCCTATAGATCGCATCCTGGTGTGTTCTGGCAATCAGCGCGAGTTCGTTGAAGCGTTTCTGGCGTTCCTCCATCCCGCTGCTCGGCCTCGCCCAACTCTGCATATGCATCAGGGCCAGCGCATGCATCGAGGTGACCGTGATTAGCCAGTACGCCAGCACCAGCAGACCAAAGCCGATGCGCGATAATCCTTGGGTCCGGTAGATAGGCGTCCTGTACTCCACAACTTGCACCCAGCCCACAAGCGTTAGGATCAGCAGCATCGCCCAGAGGCCGGTGTATATGGCGGTGGCATCATCGTCACTTTCACTGCCACCCATCAGACCAACGATCCAGAACATGAAGAAGACGAACAGCCACATCGACGCTGTCCCGATTACAAACGGCTGATGCACCATCTCGCCTTCATATAGCCTGGGCTTTTTCATTTCACGACGTCCGGCGGGTTATCTGAGCGCCCATATCAAACGTGGCGCCTATGTCGAATCGGTCAGGAAGGCGGTCAATTCTTCAAGGCCGCCGCCGTTAGCCTGGCTGGGTCTGGACATCCAGCAGAAGGCCCATGTCGTTGGGGCTTACCGGCGCGAGCTTCGAGACTGATGTTCACGGGGTGAACGAATTTCACGACGGACGGACGTCCTGAAATGATCAGGGCGTTCGTTACTCCGTGCGACGAGGAGTACGGCGGCGACTGGCGTCACTTCGGGCCGACACACGCGTCGAGAATGTTGTATCAGGCCTGCGGCGAGCTCTACTTGATCCGCCCTTTGATCCATCCCTCATAAGCATCGATGCGGGTCTCGAACCCCCAAGTACACGTTGCAGAACCCATCGAAGTGATGGCGACCTGCGTGGTTTGGTCTCCCTCAACCAGAAGCGCGGGACCGCCCGAGTCGTAATTACATGTGCTCAGGCCGGAAACAAAGAAATAGACACGGCGAGGTTCAACTTCGTTGATGTGCCATTCGGCGTGGCGTTTGATTCCCTCTCCTACAAGCTCGCCAGCGTCCAGTGTGTACCCATAGCCGACGAAATCTAGCGTGGTCTGCTTGGACTTGATCGCTTGCCATCCTGGGTCACCTTGATGCAGTTTCATCAATGGACGGGACGTAGGCTGCTGAAGGTACACCACGCCGACGTCGTCCACGTGGCTCTTAGGGTCGTAGGCGTAGTGATCGCCATTCTTTCCGGTGGGATATTCGAAGTCCGCAATCTTGATCGGCGCACTGTCCGGCGCCGAGACCGTCTCACTCACCAAGAAGCTAAAGGAACGCTTTTGCTCCTCACGACCGTACAAACAATGCGCGGCGGTGAGGAGTGTCCGCTTGCCTACGATCGTCGCCGTGCAATGAATCTTCCCGTCGATCAGAATTGCGCCAACTGACGGATATCCATTTGTGCGCTCTCCACCAGCAATCATTGGTCTGTATTCACCGCGAAATGTAAGGAGAGGCGCCTTTTGCACCTTGACGTCCAGGCGCGCCGAGGAGGACACCTCCTCACGGCAGCATTTACCTTGATTGAAACTCGCGGAATCAGCAGCGACTTGAAGCTTGAAGTTGGCACCAGGCCGCCCATCGATTCCAAAGAAGCCTTGGCCGCGAACAGGGATTTCACTGCCGTCCGGCCCCAGCATCTTCAGTTTGACGGGCACACCGGTCGATTGCACCGACACGTCGACCATATAAGGTGTCTCCGACGCGTCGTCGCCGAAGGAAATTGCAACGTCGGCTACCGAGTGAGCGGAGGCACTCGCCTCTGAGCCGTCAATCCCAACGGGAACGCCATTTGCGCATGAATCGTAGCTGCCGCGCTGCGTGCTCGCCTCGGTCATGATCGCGAACGAAAGACCATCTGAACGCTGCACGATGTCACGCACGTCCGCCTTGGCCATTGCGGCGCCGACTTGACCTGCACCGCAGCGAGGGTCGCTGATGCGACTAAGCTTATCGAAAAGTGTGTCATCCCCTCGGCGAATAACAGGTTCGCGCCCCGATGCCTCCAAACGCAGCGCGTTACGTTCAATCAGGCGCAGCGAGAACTCCTGTGCGACCGCCGTGTCAGCCAAGCCAAATAGCGCTGCAGAAAATACTGACAGTGCCAGCCGCATTGCTACTTCTTCTTCTCGGCTTCGTTCTTCTTGTCGACAGCCTCTTTGACCGCCGCAACTTGCTTCGCGAGCTCCGCGACGATTGCGGCATTGGAACTAACGCCTGAATCCTTATCTGTGGAGACCGAAACGCCGCACTGCGAGTGCATTACGATCTTGCCCTTCTGGGGCAGGTTGACGCTTTGCAAAAATCTGGAATCTGAGATCTTGACCGGCGGCAGGTCTTGCTTACAAGACTCTGTCTTACCAACCACTTTCTTACCATCCACGGTCTTATCTGGCGTCTTGCACTCCACGGTCACAGTCACTGTCGCGGTTCGGCAGGCTGGATAATAGAAGTTGGAGGTAGTGTGTCCAAAAAGACTGTCGTTTGGATCGCCTTTTTTAGGAACCTGCATTGCGTCTTTCTCAACAGCAGCGACATTGATCTCTACAGTTGGTTCTTCGTCTGACTCTACGACTTTGCCCTTTCCGGTGTCGTCCGAGTTCCTGAGCAGCGAGCTGACATTGATGCGCTTCGGAAACTTTTCAACTTTGGATTCAGGCTCTGAGAACGTCACCGCGGTCACCAGAAGACCGCCGATCTGCTTGATCAGATCAATACGCGTATCCACCACTTCGGACCCAACTTCCTTCGGCATGGCTGTGTTTTCGTACTTGCTGATGACGACATTGGTCTTGACGCCAAGGCTCCCTCTCCGATACATCGCGACCTTGTAGTCGGTGTAGTCGACGGGGACCGATGTAACAGTCAATTGCAAGGGCTCCAACGCATTGCCTTTCTCATCACGCTTCGCGTCGATGATGATCACGGAGTCCTGGAACGCAAACGTGTCAAATTCCGTTCCGTCGAGCTGGGACGCGTCATAGATGCGCTGATATGCCACCTTCGGCATCGTCTTGCATGCAGCGGTTGCGAACGCGACAGACACCGCGAGGGCAATCACGCGCAGGATCGGGGAAGCGGACGGACTACCGGATACGAAAATGGCCATGGAAGGCTCCTTGCACGGTGAGCTGATCCTTGCTGTGGAGGGTGCGCGGGGTGCCACCGTCGGCTTACGGATTCCCGGGCGCCTCCGGCCATACCTCCAGAATATCGATCCAGCCGCCGAGCGAGCCCCAGCCGCTCCAGCCATTGCTGGGAGCCGTCTGCCACATGTTGTAGAGGGCGCCATCGCCGCCGCGCACGAAGATCTCCATGCGGCCATCGTCGTTCGAAGAGACCTTGAGTAGGTCGATCCAGCCGCCGAGTGAGTACCAGCCGCTCCAGCCGTTGCTGGGTGCGGTCTGCCACATATGCCAGACGGCACCATCGCCACCGCGCGCGAAGATCTCGAGCCGGCCATCCGCATTTCTGCCGAGGTCCAGCATATCGATCCACCCGCCCATCGAGTACCAGCCGCTCCAGCCGTTGTTGGGAGCGGTCTGCCACATATGCCAGAGGGCGCCATCACCGCCGCGCGCGAAGATCTCAAGACGGCCATCGGCGTTTCGCGCCATGTCCAGCATATCGATCCAGCCGCCGAGCGAGTACCAGCCGCTCCAGCCGTTGTTGGGTGCCGTCTGCCACATATGCCAGACAGCGCCGTCGCCGCCGCGCGCGAAGATTTCGAGCCGGCCGTCGGCGTTTCGGGCCACGTCCAGCATGTCGATCCAGCCGCCCATCGAGTACCAGCCGCTCCAGCCGTTGTTGGGAGCGGTCTGCCACATGTGCCAGAGGGCGCCATCACCGCCGCGCGCGAATATCTCGAGGCGACCATCGGCGTTCTTGACCACGTCCAGCCGGTCGATCCAGCCGCCCATCGAGTACCAGCCGCTCCAGCCGCCGCCGGGGCTCACTTCCCAGTTGTGCCAGACGGCGCCGTCGCCGCCGCGCGCGAAGATCTCGAGGCGCCCGTCCTGGTTCGTCGCGACCTTGATCAAGTCGACCCAGCCGCCGAGCGAGTACCAGCCGCTCCAGCCGTTGTTGGGCGCGGTCTGCCATCTGTGCCACACGGCACCGTCGCCGCCACGGGCGCAGACATGGATGCGGACACCTTGCGCGGACACGTCGATGCCGACGTCGTGCCAAGCCTGCACGACCGCCGCCCTGGCAGAGGCGCCGTAGAGCGTGTCGGCATTGTCGGCGGTGAGGTTGGCGAAATCCTGGAACTGGGACGTGGCGGAAAGCCTCGAATCGAGCAGCGTCCGGTACCAGATGTTCCCCGCCACGTCCCATGCATTGCCACCGATGGCGGTTGCGGCCAGGTAGAAGGCTTTGTTCGGAATCCCCGAGTTGGTGTGCACGCCACCGTTGTCGCTGGTGGTATGAACGTAACGGCTCATGTGATCGGGCTGTGGGTCCTTGCCGATTACTGGGTCGTCGTAGGCCGTGCCGGGTGCCTTCATCGACCGCAAGGCCACGCCTTTGATGCCCGCGGCCCACAGGCCGGCACCGATTAACCAGTCGGCCTGCGCGGCCGTCTGGCCGAGCGACCGCTGCTTGACCAGCGAGCCGAAGACGTCCGAAATCGACTCGTTGAGCGCGCCAGGCTGATCGTGATATTCGAGTCCTGCAGTCGCACCTGTCACGCCATGCGTCAGTTCGTGGCCCATAACGTCGATGGCAATCGTGAAACGGTTGAAGATCGTCCCGTCGCCGTCGCCGAACACCATATGCGTGCCGTCCCAGTACGCGTTGTCGTAGCCGTTCCCGTAATGAACCACCCCGATCAGGTTCTGGCCGTTGTCGTCGATCGAATTGCGTCCGTAGACGTCGGAATAGAGATCGAAGGTGGCGCCGAGGCCGTCGTAGGCTTCGTCGACTGCGACGTCCGCCGTAGCGGCCTGGCCTTCGCTTCGAACCAGCGTGCCGGGCAGGTTGGTCGAATTGGAGGCCGTGTAGATAGAGCGATTCTTGTGCGGGGGGCCGACGCCTTGCCGCCCTGCAGGTCTCGCTCCCGATCGCGCCGCGCGCTGCGCTCGGAACTGCGCGTCATGCGCCAAGGTTTGTATCGCTAGGGCGCGTTGAGCCTGCGTTCCATTCTTGGCGATGGACTCCAGGACATACGGTGGAACGATGCAACAAGTGCACACCCCATTCGTGTTGCTATGTCGATGCCGATGGATCATGTGCTTCTCCTGAGCTGGACGATGGGATGAAGTCACGGAGTCGACGGGCGAGCAATGATCCGGAGACATGACACGAGCCGTTCGAGATTCGCGTCCGTGATCGGGTCGGTCAATTGAACGGTGTGGACGCGTGGGCCGTCCTGCACTGTGATGGTGTAGGTTCGATAGTCGGCAGCCCCTTTTTGCGTAGTGTCGATGCGTGGAGGCTGGTCAAAGAAGCGAGATTCCCGCACTAGGGACTCGAGTTGACGGGTTAGCTGCGGGTCGATCCTTGTCGTGTCAATGGTCGAGGGTCTGCTCAAACCGGGGGTCGGTGCGTGCCCGCCGTCTGTTTGGATCGTGATGTTCATTTCTCGAAGCGC
The DNA here is from genome assembly GCF_054049835.1 of Lysobacter sp. P5_B9. NCBI lineage: Bacteria > Pseudomonadati > Pseudomonadota > Gammaproteobacteria > Lysobacterales > Lysobacteraceae > Lysobacter > Lysobacter sp. P5_B9. The sequence continues at coordinate 206,876 of NZ_JBFULP010000007.1, read as the reverse complement.
TCCAGGCGATGTCCCACCGGTAGTTGCAACCGGCGGCGGTGCACGGCACGTTATGCAGCCTTCATGGGCACGTTAACGTGAGCTTGCTCGGCAGGCCGCTTCGGCTTCGGCCGGTGCGCGCAATCGGCCATCGGCAACATAAGGTGTCGCCGACGCCAATACGGACCGCGTGGTGGGCAAGGCGCCGCGTTTCGGAGCAATCGCATCTGGCAGGCGTCTTACTCCTTCTGACAATGAGGCGAAAACTGAGCCATCTACATCTCAATGGGCCTTTCCCACTCCCGGGATCAGGCCGCTCGCGATCATTTATTCGACCGTTCTCATTTGGGCGGTGGCGTACCGGCGGTTCCCACATAGCCCGCACCGGCCTGCGAGCCGGCGGCAGTGGCGCCCGAGGGTCGCGGTGGCGTACCGGCGGTTCCCACATAGCCCGCACCGGCCTGCGAGCCGGCGGCAGTGGCGCTCGGGGGCAGCGGTGGCGTACCGGTGATTCCCACCTTGCCCGCGCCGGCCTGCGGGCCGGCCGCAGTGGCGCCCGGGGGCGGGGGTGGCGTACCGGCGGTTCCCACCTTGCCCGCGCCGGCCTGCGAGCCGGCGGCAGTAGCGCCCGAGGGCGGCGGGGGCGTTCCGGCGGTTCCCACATAGCCTGACGAAGCTGACTCACTCATAGCGGCACCTTCTGTCTTTGTATCGGATTGGCTTTCGGGTTCGTAGGGTGTCGCGCCCGCCAATGCGTCTCTGGGGGTTGGCAAAGCACCCCTCTTCGGAGCATCCCGCTTGGGAGTGGGACGAGTGTGATTCTCCTTGACCATCGCTCTCTCCTAAGCCGGGACATCTCGCGAATCCGAGCTCGCGTACAGGGTAACGCCAGGCAATAGCTGTTGTGGCCACTCGATTTAAGTAAGCATCGCTTACACAGGGCATTTCGCTGATCTATCTTCTGCTAGAGACCGCCAATGTCAGTGTGGCTAGACAAATTTCTGAGAGAATTGCTTACCGGTAAGCACGGCTGTTCCGGCCGCGTGACTTTGTGCCTCGCCGGAGATATGACGCGCATGGAATGGGCTTTTCCAGGCGTTAGGTCTACGAGTCGAGGTTATGCAGCGGAAGACACGGCGACGAGTGCAGTTCGGGATCACCGAGATGAGTAGAGAGCTCGTCAGGTTTGAACGCGGGCTCCGTAGCTCGGACTACGTATAGCAAGCTCTAGAGCTCCGTCCGTTAACTACCGAGGTTGACGACGCGCTCGAGATCTCCCAGCAGACCGAGGCTTGAGGTCCCGCCAGAAGCGGTCATGTGTATACACGCTCCTACTATGCAGAGTTCAGCGACCGTGATCGCCCTCCGAGTGCTTGCACTGCGGCGGTCTCCCGAGCGTTGGCAATCCGGGCCCCAGCGACTTTGCGCCACGCCACCGTTCCCCCGGAAAGCACCTCGACCTCGATGACGTCGTACGCCTGAAGTTGCTCGACGTTGTCGACCGCGACCGCGGGCCCGCCGGCCAACGCGACGTTATGGTGGTCTTTAACTCGGGCATGACGCTTCGCTCCCTTGTCGGATGCATGCATCACAGGTAACACGATTGTCGCGAATGCAACAGATTGCAGCCGTACGTTAAGCCGCACTTACCTTCAGCCACGACGGGGGCGTCGGCCGACTGGAGGTAACCGCTTTCTGGACGAGAGGCAAGCGCAATTGGACCAGTCGGCGTTAGGATCGCTGCGCAGTCAGCCCTACTTGACGGGCGAGCAAAGGACAATGCCATGCTGCAGTTGCGGTCACGGATTCGACGAGCTCGCACGCGCTCCTCCTTGACGCAGTCTGAGTTGGCGAAGCGCCTAGGCGTCAAGCGCAGCGCGGTGAGTCAGTGGGAAGCCACCTCCGGAACCACGCCTAGCGTGACGCATCTTGCGGAAATCGCCCGCGAAACAGGCGTTTGTTTCGATTGGCTGGCGACAGGGCGCGGCCCCGAGGTTCCCGAACCGGGAGCCTTCGAGTCAGCGGTGCTCCTCACGGACTACGCGCAGGACGAACTCGAAAGCATCGGCCTAGCAGCATTGCGGCGGATGCCACGGCAAAAGAAGCGTGTCGCCGTTTCCATCATCGAATTGTTGGCGCAGTGAATCGAGGCGGTGGGTGTTGTAGCGATCCCTCGACGCGCCTGGACACCGTCCTTCTCCGAAGAAGGCGGCGACTCGGGCGGAAATAGGGCCGAATCCGATAGCGCCTTTGTCGCCGGCCTCCAGTGCCGGGCGACCATTTGCGACAACATCGCACTGAACATGCTTACTAGTTCGCGCTTGCGCAACTATGGCGACTGTCGCTGGACGGAACCGTTCTCCGAGGAGACCGACGGATTCGGTGATGGCAACAGGGCCGTGTGTGGCACAAACGAATTCGTGAACCGATCCAGAGCCCCCCACTGATGCTTTTGCAGGCCCTCTTTTTGGACGCATGGGAAGGCGCCAATTTGCTGGTCGTTGCCCGACATCGAGAACATCTTGAGAGGCGACCTCAGGTAACTGGACGACCGCTACTGGCCGATAGCGGCCGTTAAGACAGCCCCGTCGGCTCAGGCGGCCGGATACGTCCAGATGTCTGCTATCGGCCAGAAGCGGACATTCAACAAGAGAGCCGAAGCCAAGGAGCAAGGGCGGCAAGAACGTCCAAGCGCGGGCAGGCGTCATTCGACGCAGACCTGTTCGCTGAACCGGGACTTGCGGCCCACGCCCGCGTCGTCCAGCGCGTCGCGATAGAACGCATGGTATCCGGAGAGATGCCGTTCGTTTGTGTCGTAACTGGGAGACCAGCGATCGACCACACGGTGTTCGCTGCCGCGGATTGCTTCGACGACAATCCGCAGGCCGTCTCGTCCGTTGCTCTCCTCTTTAGCGGCCATGTCCCAGTAGCCGGCTGCGTCGAGCGACGCGAGGAGCGCGTCCGCCTGCGCGCGCGTCAGACGGTCCGTGCGATCGACTACGATCGGACCCGGCTGGCCATATCCTTGCAGTTGCACTGCGCGCCGCGCCGCGCCGTTGGCGTCGAATGTATAGCGCACAGCCGCTGAATGACCAAACGCAGTCACACAAAGGATTCGCAACGCAGCGACGCGCGTTCCGCCGGCGTAGGCACGCAATTCGGGTTCGCGCATCGCGTCAAGATGCCCGCGATAAATTGCATGCAGAGGACCGGGCATGACTTCAGGCGGAAAATACCAACCTGATCGTGGCATCGAGATTCCGAGCATCGCCGCTGCCACTATCGCAACGAGCAGGCACGCCACCAGCGCGGCAAAGACAAGCCACGGCGTCATCAACGTTGGCTTGGCGGGAGGCGCCTTGTCGAGATCCATGCTGCTGACGTTATCGCCACGCGCCCGCTTCGCAAAGGGCCTCATCGCGATACTAAAGCGCGCCTATGCACCGAAGCGGCCCCTCCGAATGTCCGCTTTGGGTCGTTAGCGGTCACTCGCCAGTTCACCGCAGCGGCCTTCTGGCCATGTCCGCATGGCGCGTCGTGGCTTGGGGCGCCAGCTCACTGGCTCAATGGCCGGGTCAAGCAGTGGGTCCGGTCCAGCCTTGGTTTGGGCCCCACCAAAAAAGCGTACGCCGCTTGCTCCAGCCGCCACAGGCAACGATTTGGCTGTTGTGCTCAATGACGAAATAGGTCTGATCATCAATGAGCTGGGTGTCTGATCGCGTCAGCTTGCTTCGGCGAATAGTGGCCGATGCTCAGGGCGCGACCGGAGAGTTCAATGAGATCGCCAAGACCGGAGATGTCAGATCGATCGGCTGTACGAAGTTCCATTGCGGGAGGCCTAACACCAGAATTAAGTCGACCCGTGAAGCGGGTTCCGCTTGAATGAATTGTTAGGCGCTGTCTCGTGGAGAACAGGCCCGCTCAAACGCGCGGAACAATGAACTGACGCTCCATACCAAGATAGTGGATTGAACCGTCAGTAACGCAGCAGCCAGAAGATAAAGGCCTAGCGGGTTGTGCCCTGACGCCGGAAAATGTCTGGCACCGTAAGAAGTAAGAACATATAGGACGTTGAAAGCGCTTGCGACGGACATCACCGCGAGGCTGGGATGCTTGGTTTTGCGGAATGCGCCGAGTTGCAAGGTAATCAGGATGATCTGGGTGATGACGCCAACGACAATTAGGTAATTCTCCACGAGGTGCATGTTGTAGGTCATCGATGTGACTCGCTTAAGCGGCCTAACGCCTGAATTATGCGGAGCCGCGAAGCGGCTTCGGCTTGAATGAATTGCTCGGGCAAAACGCCTCTAGCCTATTGATTTTAAAGGAGTGAAAATGATTCCCCTCGCGGCTGGTTCGTCTGTGGTTCGTTTGCGAGTCCCGGCGGCGTTTCCAGGCGCGAACCTGGCGGCCTGGTATGGGAACAATTATCCGGAATTGTTCCCCCTGGCACGGTGGGTCCTGAAGTTGGCGGCGCGTACAAGCGCAACCCGCAAGCGCGACGTACGGATGTCGGACGGGTTGATCGCTCGCGCCGGCAAGGCGCTGACGTGCCTGCTGATGATGACCGCTTTCGGCCACGAGCGGACGCTAGATTTCCTGTGACTGTCGTTACCCGCGCGCCAGCGGACCGTAGAAATACGAAGCAGTCACGCCACCATCAATCAGGAAATCGCTGCCGGTAATGAAGCCGCCTTCCGGCCCCATCATCAACGAGGCCAGCGCCGCGATTTCATCCGGTGTACCAGCGCGCCCGACCGGACTTTTGGCGAGCATGTTGCGATAACCCTCTAACGCACCCTTCAGACCAAGACTGACGGAACCTGGAATGTTCTATTCGCCTGAGGCCACGGCTACGACGCAAGCCTTTCGACCAGGGGGCAGGGCGATTCCTGCTCGATCTGGGCGAGTAATCCGAAGGGTCGATCCCTCGAAGCCGCCATGCTGAAGGGATCGTGATTCCTGTTCACACCCACCCCGGAATCTAGTAGGCTCCGCCGTGGGGGACCATGACTTCCTACATATAGGGGTCGGTGGATCAGCTCCATCAAGGGTTAGGGGTAGCCCTACACAGCGCCGACTGTCGCGCCTTTTGACGCGATGGTCAGAACGTTGAATTCTGACTAACCATTATGGTTGATTTGTGCCCCAATCCACGCCACTATACGATCTCGACCTAGTGCGCGCAGCCGCCGAAAAGGGGCGCGTGTTCTTGACCAGGAACGCCCAGCGGGACTACCAGGAGTTGGGATATGACCTTGATGACGTGCATGACTGCCTGGCCAATTTGCGGGTTTCTGACCACCGCGGCGTAGTTGAACTCGGTGGCATCAAGTATGACGTTTACCACCCGAACTATCGCGGTCCGGGCGGAGTCGTCGACGAGCTTTATGTGAAGCTAAGCGCTAACGAGCGGGCGACCGTTCCTCAGATTGCGATAGCTTCGTTTCATTTACAGCGAAAGGGTTAGCAATGACTGCAACTTGCCCGCTTTGTGAGCGTGGTCAGCTTGAGCCTCGAGTTATAGACGAGACGATTCGTTATGACGGGGCTGAACTTGTTGTGCGAGGGATTGAGATCTCTGTGTGCCACGTTTGTGGCCAAGAAGTGGTTGCTCCGCAGCAGGCGCGCGCTAACGAAGTTAGATTTGCCGATGCAAAGCGTGCCCACGACGGCCTTCTCACCTCGAAAGAAATCTCTGAGTGGCGTGACCGCTGGCACTTTACGCAGCAAACGGCTGCGGCGTTGCTTGGTGGCGGCGTCAACGCTTTTTCGAAGTATGAGCGTGGCGAAGTAATCCAATCGCGTCCGATGGACCTTTTAGTGCGCGCTTCGGATCGGTTTGCGGAACTGCGGGAGTTCCTAGCGGAAAGGGCGGGGGTGACCCTGCCTGATCATCATTGGGTGACGTTGACACAAGACGACGAGCCCGTTGAGCGTTCAATGAGGCTTAAGCTGGAATCGAACGTCATTGACGTGGCGGCTTATCGTGTTCGACGTGCTGAGTGCGGCGTCGTCGCAAACGACGGCACATGGCACGAGGATGCCGGGTTCGCTTATGGCAGTTGATCAGGGCCAATTCGACGCCACCGAGTATTTCGCGCTCAACGACATTGCGCTCTGGACAACTTCGCTCCGAAGGGACGTGGAGTATCAGTCGGGGATTCACGACGGAAAAACAGTCGTACAGACCATGCGCTCTACCACTGCGGAAACCATAACCGCAGTTTTCGAAGGGGCTGAAGAGCCCATGGACATGCTTCGAACCTACGTCAATTTTGGCGTGAGATCGGTCTTTCGAGGCGACGACGATCAGCAAGAGGTTGCGCTCTACACATTAGAAGCGACCTTCGCTGTTGAGTACGCAATTCTGAAGATGCCATCCGAAGATAAGCTTCAGTCTTTCGTCGAGTTCAATTGCACACACAATGCTTGGCCGTTCTGGCGTCAACACGTGTATGACACCTTAAAGCGTGCTTCGTTACCCGTACCGGTGATTCCCTTCTTCAGCGGGAAACCAGGGGGCAGGCCAGGGAAGATAAAGCTGAAGCGGGCATCGGTGCAGGGCAAGAAGGCTCCGTAATTGCGCTCGGCCAGTGAGCGCTCCGGCGGGTTTCGCGTTGCCCTAAAGCGGTCATAGTGACCACATAGCCTTAAACGCCTTCCATGCTTCGCCTTTCGGCTTTCTCCAGTTGAGCTTTGTCGTCGTTTCCCCGGTCCCGTGCAGACGATGCTAGTTCGCTAGAGTCGACGACAACGAAGCACGATGTCGGTGCCGGTAGCTTTGACGGTAACTTCTTTGGGTCCTTAGAAAAAGTAGCGCAAAGCAAGTGATGCACCGCCGTATTCAGTAGTCCCCACCTCCACCAATCAGGAAAAAGCCCGCTTCGGCGGGCTTTTTTTTGCCTGCCGCCGCGCGCCGGACTTGTATGCTTGGGCGATGGGGACAGGATCCATACGGACCTCGGACAGTCATCGCTCCGGCCTGATGCCGCGGGGAGGATATCTGCTGGCACTGATGGTGCTGGTGGGTTCCCTGGTCTTCGTGCTGGTCGCCTGGCACTACGCGCGCGAACGCGAATTGCGTGCTGCAGAAGCCAGCTTCGTAGCCCGGACGACCGAAATGGTCGAACGCCTGAACCAGCGGCTCGTGTATTACGAACTGGTGGCTCGTGGTGGCACGGCCTTGTTCGCATCGATGGCGCGACCGACGCCGCAGCAATGGGCGGACTACGTCGATAGCCTGAATCTGCGTGCGCGGTTTCCTGCAGCGGAAGGCCTTGGGTTCGTGGGCTATGTCAGCAGCAGCAGCCTTGACGACCTGCAGATCGAATGGCGCGAATCCGGCTACGGCCAATTGAATGTGCGCCCACACGGGATGCGTGCGCGCTATGCCCCCGTGCTCTACCTGGAACCACGCACGCCCGACAACGTCGCGGCCATCGGCCTGGATCTGCTGAGCGACCCGGCCAGCGCTGAAGCGCTGCAGGCGGGGCTGGACACGGGAGAGGCGCGCCTGAGCGGTCCGGTGCAGGCATACGCGCGCGACCTCATGCTGTTCGTCCCCGTCTTCAGGGATGGCGATCGTCCGCGCACGCCCGCGTCGCGGGAACTGTCGATGCAGGGTTGGGTGTACCTGCCATTCGATCTCGACCGCTATGTCGATGTTTCGCTGGGCACGGCCTATGCCGACGTTGGCTTGCGTATTTTCGATACCGATGGCGGGGATCGGCTGCTTTTTGCCAGCAAGGGAGGGCAGGCGGAGCCAGCGTTCCACCACCAGGTGGCGATGGCCCGTTACGGTCGCCACTGGCGCCTGGAGTTCGATTCGCCACCAGAAGCCGTGGCCGCGCCCCACATCAGGGGCCTGGAAAGCATGCTTGCATTGGGCATGGTCGCCGCCCTGCTGCTCTATGGCGTGGCCTGGACGCTTGCGCGCACGGAGGATCGCGCTGTCGTGATCGCAACGCGGATGACCGAGGACTATCGCCGCAGCGAGCAGCGCTTCCGCAGCTCCATGCAGCACTCGGCGATTGGCAAGGCGCTGTTGGACAGCGAAGGTCGAATGGTTGAAGTCAATCCTGCGCTATGCCGGATCGTCGGGCGTCACGAGGAATCGCTGCGGGGGCATGCGTTCGAATCGCTGTTCGAGGACGACGAGTCCTCGCTGCGACCGAATGGCGACGGGACGACGGATGCCAATGGAATCCATCGCGTTACCCGGCACCTCCGTCGCGAAGGCGACCTTCCGCGGGAGGCGCAACTCACCTACGCGCCGGTGCCGGGCAATATCGGGCAGGACATCACCGGGCTGGTCGAGGTCGAGGACGTAACCGAACGCGTTCGCGCGCAAGCCCGTGTCCATGCCCTCAACCGCACGCTTGAAGCACGCGTGGCCCTGCGCACGCGCGAGCTGAGCCAGGCGAACCAGGAGCTGGAGGCTTTCGCCTACAGCGTCTCGCACGACCTGCGCGCCCCATTGCGTTCGATCGACGGCTTCAGTCGTGTGCTCATCGAGCGCTACGAAAACCAGCTGGACGAAGGCGGCAGGGACTACCTGCGCCGCGTGCGCAAGGCCGCCACGCGCATGGGGGAGCTCATCGACGCGATCCTGCAGATATCGCGCCTCGGTCGCGCCGAGGTGCGTCGCGAGTCAGTCGACCTCAGTCGCATGGCGGTGGAGGTGATCGACGAGCTGCGCGCCGACGATCCCGGTCGTGAGCTTGCCGTGCGCATCATGCCGGGCATGGCCGCGATCGGCGACGCCACTCTGCTGCGCAACCTGCTTGGCAACCTGCTCGGCAACGCGTGGAAATTCACGCGCGGTCGCGAGCACGCGATGATCGAGTTCGGTGCGATCGAACAACCTGGCGGCGACGTCGAGTTCTACGTACGCGACAACGGCGCCGGCTTCCCGCAGGCGTACGTCAACAAGCTGTTCCGTCCCTTCCAGCGCCTGCACTCCCTGCACGAATTCAGCGGGCACGGCATCGGCCTGGCATCGGTGAAACGCATCATCGAGCGCCATGGCGGCCTCATCCGCGCGGAAGGACGCGAAGGGGAGGGCGCGGTGTTCTACTTCACGTTGCCCGAGACTGTCGAACCCGCTACGGATTCCCGGCAGGGCGCCTGACGCCTGCCGCAGTCCGGCTGTGAAGGCCGCTAGGCGTTCTTGTTGTGGCGACGCATGACCCGCTGCTTCTCGCGTGCCCAGTCGCGTTCCTTGCTGGCTTCGCGCTTGTCGTGCGTCTGCTTGCCCTTGGCCAGCGCTATCTCAGCCTTGACCTTGTTGCCCTTCCAATAGAGGGCGGTGATCACCACGGTGTAGCCGTCGCGCTGGACGCGGCCGACCAGGCGGTCGATCTCGCGACGGTGCAGGAGCAGCTTGCGCGTGCGCCGGTCCTCGGCGACGACGTGGGTGGAGGCTGAAATCAGCGGCGTGATCTGGGATCCATACACGAACATCTCGCCTTCGCGGATCATCGCGTAGGCGTCGACGATATTGGCGCGGCCCGCGCGGATCGCCTTGAGCTCCCAGCCCTGCAGGGCCAGGCCGGCCTCGAAGCGCTCTTCGAGGTGATATTCGTGGCGGGAACGCTTGTTAAGGGCAATGGTCTTCACGGCCGTGGCGTCGCCACCGCCTCCCTTTCCTTTATCCTTGCCGCCCTTGCTGCTGGAATTCTTTGCCATCGCGCCATTGTCCCATGCTGGCGAGCGCGATGTGCAGCGACCGGAACACACAGCCCAATGCCCACCATTCGCCGCTCCGCCCTGGTCGAACACTCCGCCGCGCGCATGTTCGCGCTGGTCAATGACGTGGCGGCCTATCCACGCCGTTTCGACTGGTGCGATTCCGCCGATGTGCTCGAAGCCGACGATGAGCACATGGTCGCGCGGCTGGACCTGGGGCTCGGCGCGCTGCGCACCTGGTTCACCACCCACAACACGCTCAAGGCGCCGCACCACATCGACCTGAAGCTGGTCGACGGCCCCTTTCGCAAATTGAGCGGACGTTGGGAGTTCCATGCGCTCGACGAGTCCGCGTGCAAGGTAACGTTGACCCTCGACTTCGAGCCGGCCGTGAAGCTGCTCGGCCCCGCATTGGCAGTAGGGTTCCAGAGCCTGGCCGATCGCATGGTGGACGACTTCGTCCGCATTGCCGATTCGGCGGAAGCGGATGTGCCGAGCCGGATGTCATGAAAGTGGAACTGGTGCGGGCCTGGCCCCGCCGTTACGAGCGGGTCGAGCTGGAATTGCCGGAAGGGACAACCGTGCGCGAGGCAGTCGACGCGGCCGCGTGGGGCGACGATCCGCAAGCGGTGGCGTACGCCGTCTTCGGCCAGCGGACCGAGGGCTCGGCGATCCTGCGCGAGGGCGACCGTGTCGAACTGCTCAGGCCGCTGCTTGCCGATCCGAAGGACGCACGGCGGCAACGCGAGGAAGAGCGACGCCGCCTGCCGAAAAAATGACCATAAAAAAAGCGGAGCCTGGCTCCGCTTTTTTCCTGCAACCGGCTTGGATCAGCGGCGGCGCTTCTTGTCCTTGTCCTTGGCCAGGTTGCGGCCGAACTGCTTCGGCGCGGCCTTGGCCAGGGCCTCGTCCTGCTCGGGAAAGTAGTCGCCTTCCCAGCGGGCGAGGGTGTCGCCTTCGAAGTAGAGCGTGAAGTTCTTGATTTCTGTGCGGCCCATGCGGCCCACGCGCTGGCTGGCGGTGTAGTCCCAGCGCTCGTGGTGGAAGGGGTCTTCGATCGAAGGCGTACCCAGCAGCACCAGCACCTGCTGCTTGCTCATGCCGGTCTGCAGCTGGTCGACGTTGGTCTTTTCCAGGAGGTTGCCCTGGTAGATCGGCTGCTTGTAGAGGATGCCGCAGCCCGCGGTGGACAGGGCGACAATAAGGACCAGCAGGAGCTTACGCATCGTGTTCTTCGCGACAGGCGGACAGTAGAAACAGGGGCCGATGATACACTGAAGCCATCGCCACGCGGCCCGGCCGCGGACATGTTCACCTGCCGTTCCGGGCTGTTTCCCACGGCGCCCGCGGCACCCGGTTTGTCGATCGCGGCTACCCGGACAGAAGGAAACCCATGGAATCCGAAGACCTTCGCAACGCCGGACTCAAAGTCACCCATCCGCGCCTGCGGATCCTCAGCCTGCTCGAGCAGGCCAAGCCCCGGCACATGACGGCCGAAGACATCTACCGTCACCTGCTGGAGCACGGGGAGGACATTGGCCTCGCGACGGTATATCGCGTGCTGACCCAGTTCGAGGCGGCCGGGCTGGTACTGAAACACAACTTCGAGGCCGGCCAGTCGGTTTACGAGCTGGACCGGGGCCACCACCACGACCATATGGTCGATGTCGATACGGGCAAGATCACCGAGTTCGAAAGCAGCGAGATCGAGGAGCTGCAGCGCAAGATTGCCGCGCAGCACGGATACGAGATCGAAGAGCACTCGCTGGTGCTCTACGTGCGCAAGAAGGCGCCGCGGTAAATCATCCGCCACCGAATCGATGAGCGCGCCGCAGCGCGCGGGGTCATCGAGTCGCCGGGCTCGCGCAGCTACTCCACGTCCGCCAGCAGGCGCTTCGCAGCCGCGCGCGCCTCGCGGGTCATCTCCACGCCGCCCAGCATCCGCGCGAGTTCTTCCTCGCGCTGCTTCGCGTCGAGTGACTGCACCGCGCTCTGGGTAACGCCCTCGCTCGCGGCCTTGCTGACCCGGTAATGGGCATGCCCCTGCGCGGCCACCTGGGGCAGGTGGGTCACGCACAACACCTGCCGCGAAGCGCCCAGCGCGCGCAGTTTCTGGCCGACGATTTCGGCGACCCCGCCGCCGATGCCCGAATCGACTTCATCGAAGACCATCGTGGGCACGGCATCGAGGCCCAGGGCGGCAACTTCTATCGCCAGCGAGATGCGCGAAAGCTCGCCGCCCGAGGCGACCTTGCGCAGCGGACGTGCGGGCTGGCCCGGGTTGGCGGCGACCAGGAATTCGACGCGCTCGCCACCCTGCGGGTCGGGGCGCCCGGTTTCGATCGGCTCCAGCGCGACCTCGAAACGACCGCCGCCCATGCCGAGTTCGGCGATCAGGGCGGTGGTGTCCTTCGACAGCGCCGCCCCGGCTGCGCGGCGCTTCGCGCCCAGGATGCCGGCGGCCTGGCGCCAGGCCGTCGTGGCCCGCTCGATGTCTCCATCGAGCCGCTGCAGGCGTTCGTCGGCACCGCGCAGTCGTTCCAGTTCCGCGGCGATCGAATCGCGTTGCGAAGCGAGTTGCTCGGCGGGCACGCGGTGCTTGCGCGAGAGCTCATGGATCCGGCCGAGGCGGTGTTCCAACTGCGTGAGGGCGTCAGGGTCGAGATCGAGGTCGCTGCGCACCCGGTCGAGCATGACCAGCGCCTCGTCGATCTGGATCGCGGCGGCGTCGAGCATCGCATCGACCTCGACCAGTCGCGGCTCGTGCTCCGCCACGCGCTGCAGTTCACCGCGAACGTGGTGCAGGGCGCGCGACAGCGAGGGGCCTTCGTCACCCCCCAACTGCGCGAAGGCGCCATCGCAGGCGGCGATCAGGCCAGCAGCGTGGGCGAGGCGACGGTGGTCGGCCTGCAGCTTCAAAAGGGAATCGGGCTCGAGGGCCTCGCGGTCGAGTTCGGCGAACTGGTGTTCCAGCCATCCGATCCGATCTGAGACGTCCCCCTGCGCGAGCAGGGCTTCGCGCTCGCGCAGCAGTTCGCTCCAGGCCTCGGCAGCCTTCGCCACCACGATGAGTTCCGCGTCGTTGCGGCCGTAGGCATCGAGCAGGGCCAACTGACTGGAGCGCGCAAGCAGTGCCTGGTGCTCGTGCTGGCCGTGTATCTCGACCAGCAGGCTGGCCAGCTCGGTGACCTGGGTGACGGTGGCGGGGCGGCCATTGATCCATGCGCGCGAACCGCCATCGGCACGGATCACGCGCCGGATCTGGCAAACGGAGTCGTCTTCGCTTTCGTCCAGGGCGTTTTCGCGCAGCCAGGCGAGGGCGGCGGAGGCGTCATCGAGCACGAAGCCCGCCGTCAGCTCGGCTCGCTCGGCGCCGTGGCGGACGACGCCGCTGTCGGCGCGCAGGCCCGAGAGCAGTCCGAGGGCGTCGACCAGCAGCGACTTGCCGGCGCCGGTCTCGCCTGAAATGACGGTGAGTCCGCGGGCGAAATCCAGCTCCGTGCTACGGACGACGGCGAAATCCTTGATGGCGAGGTGGACGAGCATGGGGCGTGATTGTAGCGGCGGCCAGTTTCGGAGAGGGGTAGCGAGGCAAGATGTAACCGGGTTGCGTCTCACAAACCGAAACAACCGGCGCCCCGGAGCTTGCGTAGCCCCCCTGCCGCCTTTATATGGCCCACATGAATCGTCATTTCCCCGACTACACCAGCCTGGATCCCCGTGCGCGGCAATTGCTCCGCACGCTGATCGGCCGCTACATCCAGAGTGGTGAGCCGGTGGGATCGCAGACACTGGCCCGTCACGCGGGGCTGGACGTGAGCGCGGCGACGATCCGCAACATCCTCGCGGACCTGGAGGAGGTGGGACTGCTCAGCGCACCGCATACCTCGGCCGGGCGCATTCCCACGGCCCAGGGCTACCGCCTGTTCGTGGACTCGCTGCTCCAGGTCCGGCCATTGCCGGAAGGCGAGGTCGCACGCCTGCGCAGCGAGCTGCCGGCTGGCTCCGGGACCCAGGCCCTGCTCGGCAGCGCGTCGGAACTACTCTCGGCGATGACCCACTTCGTGGGCGTGGTGAGTGTGCCCCGGCGCGAGCAGTTCGCCTTCCGTCGCATCGAATTCGTCCCGCTGGACGCACAGCGCGTGCTTGCGATCCTGGTGTTCTCGGACAACGAGGTGCAGAACCGGATCATCCAGACGCGCCGCCCCTACGATGCCAGCGAACTGGAGCGTGTCGCCAACTACCTCAACACCCATTTCTCCGGGCGGACGCTGCCGGATATCCGCGCCCGCCTGCTGCGCGAGCTGCGCAGCGCCCGCGACGAGATGGAAACGCTGCTTGCGCAGTCGGTGGAGCTGGCCGAACAGGTACTCGCCCCCAGCCACGATGACATGGTGCTGGCCGGACAGACCCGGCTGATGGGTGTGCAGGAACTGGCCGACCTCGATCGACTGCGCGACCTGTTCGAAGCCTTCGCCCGCAAGCGCGAGATCCTGCAATTGCTCGAGCGCACGGTCCGCGCCACGGGCGTGCGCATCTTCATCGGCGAGGAAACCGGCCTGGCGCCGCTGGAAGGAATGTCGCTGGTGACCGCCCCCTACGCCGCGGGAGGGCAGGTGCTGGGGGTGCTCGGAGTGATCGGCCCCAGCCGCATGGCCTATGAGCGCGTGATCCCGGTGGTGCAGGCCGCTGCGGAGGCGCTCGGGGCCGCGATCCAGCCCGAGCCATCCCGGTAGGCCGTCCCGGTAAGAACCGCGATCGTCGTGCAGTCGCGGGCCCGGGGCGCTTGAATCGGCTTTGCCCCGGCCCCATTGCAGCAGGGTGCGCACTTCGCGCAAGGCAGACCCACGCCCAAGATGACGACCGAACCGATGCAAGAAGCCACCGGCGAGAATCCCGCCGTCACCCCTCCCAATCCCCTCGTCGCCGAGTTGGAAACGCTGAAGGCCGAACTGGCCCAGCTGCGCGAAGAATCGCTGCGCGAGCGCGCCGAGCTGGACAACCAGCGCAAGCGCCTCGCCCGCGATATCGAGATGGCCCGCAAGTTCGCCAATGAGCGCTTGCTCGGCGACCTGCTTCCAGTGGTCGACAGCCTCGAGGCCGGCCTCGCCGTAAAGGCTGACACCGCGCAGCACCTGCGCGAAGGCATGGAGCTGACCTTGCGCCAGTTGCTGAAGGTGGCTGGCGACAACGGCCTGGTTGCGGTCGATCCCGCCGGCAAGCCCTTCAATCCCGAACACCACCAGGCCATGGGCATGGTCGATGGCGACGGCCACGAGCCCGGCCATGTCGTGCAGGTCTACCAGAAGGGTTGGCTGCTGAACGATCGCCTGCTGCGTCCGGCGCTGGTGACCATCAGCAAGCACGACTGATTGGGGCGCGCCGCGGGCGCAGCCGGTCTGCGACGGGCTCGAACGCGCCGCAGCGCGCAGGGGCATCGAGTCACGAGCTGTTCCGCTTGAACTGGCAGCCCCCCAGCCCCAAATAGCGCACATCAGCGGTTCACACCGCCATCAACGACCAAGATTCGCAAGAGGAAACACCAATGGCAAAGATCATCGGCATCGACCTGGGTACGACCAACTCGTGCGTGGCGATCATGGAAGGCGGCAAGGCCCGCGTCATCGAGAACGCCGAAGGCGATCGCACCACGCCGTCGATCGTGGCGTTCACCAAGGACGGCGAAGTGCTGGTAGGCGCCTCGGCCAAGCGCCAGGCGGTGACCAACCCCAAGAACACCTTCTACGCGGTGAAGCGCCTGATCGGCCGCAAGTTCACCGATGCCGAAGTGCAGAAGGACATCGGTCTCGTCCCCTACAAGATCACCCAGCACGACAACGGCGATGCATGGGTGGAAACCGCCGACAGCAAGAAGATGGCGCCGCAGCAGATTTCGGCCGAAGTGCTGGCCAAGATGAAAAAGACGGCGGAAGCCTACCTGGGCGAAACCGTCACCGAAGCCGTCATCACCGTCCCGGCCTACTTCAACGATAGCCAGCGCCAGGCGACCAAGGACGCCGGCAGGATCGCGGGCCTCGACGTAAAGCGCATCATCAATGAGCCGACCGCCGCCGCGCTGGCCTACGGCATGGACAAGAAGGGCGGCGACCGCAAGGTTGCGGTGTACGACCTCGGCGGCGGCACCTTCGACGTGTCGATCATCGAGATCGCGTCCGTCGACGGCGAAATGCAGGTGGAAGTGCTGTCGACGAACGGCGACACCTTCCTCGGCGGCGAAGACTTCGACAAGCGCGTCATCGACTACCTCGTCGACGAGTTCAACAAGGACCAGGGCATCGACCTGCGCAAGGACCCGCTTGCTCTTCAAAGGCTCAAGGACGCGGCCGAGCGCGCCAAGATCGAGCTTTCCTCCGCGCAGCASACCGAAGTSAACCTGCCGTACGTCACSGCSGAYGCYTCSGGYCCGAAGCACCTSAACATCAAGYTGACCCGCGCCAAGCTGGAGTCGCTGGTCGACGACCTGGTCAAGAAGACCATCGAGCCGTGCCGCGTCGCGCTGAATGACGCCGGCCTGCGTGCGTCCGACATCTCCGAGGTGATCCTCGTCGGCGGCCAGACCCGCATGCCGAAGGTCCAGCAGGCGGTCACCGATTTCTTCGGCAAGGAACCGCGCAAGGACGTCAACCCGGACGAAGCCGTCGCCGTTGGCGCCGCGATCCAGGGCGGCGTGTTGCAGGGCGACGTGAAGGACGTGCTGCTGCTCGACGTGACCCCGCTGTCGCTGGGCATCGAGACTCTGGGCGGCGTCTTCACCAAGATCATCGAGAAGAACACGACCGTGCCGACCAAGGCCTCGCAGGTCTTCTCGACCGCCGAGGACAACCAGTCCGCCGTCACCGTGCATGTGCTGCAGGGTGAGCGCGAACAGGCCCGCTACAACAAGTCGCTGGCCCGCTTCGACCTGTCCGGCATCGAGCCGGCGCCGCGCGGCATGCCGCAGGTGGAAGTGTCGTTCGACATCGACGCCAACGGCATCGTCCACGTGACCGCCAAGGATAAGAAGACCGGCAAGGAACAGAAGGTCGAGATCAAGGCCGGTTCCGGTCTGTCGGACGAAGAAATCCAGAAGATGGTGCAGGACGCCGAAGCCCACCGCGAAGAGGACAAGAAGTTCCACGAGTTGGTGCAGGCCCGCAATCACGCCGATGGCCTGATCCACGCTGCCCGCAGCGCGATCAAGGACAACGGCGACAAGGTGCCGGGTGACGTGATTGGCCGTGCCGAAGGCGCGATCGCCGAGCTCGAGACCGCGATGCGCGGCGACGACAAGGCGCAGATCGAAGCCAAGGCCAAGGCGCTGGAAGAAGCCGCGCAGTCGCTGTTCGCTGCGGCCTCCGCTGGCCAGGCGGGCCCGGACATGGGCGCGGGTCCGGCCGGTGCAGGTCCGTCGCAGGATGACGTCGTCGATGCCGAGTTCACCGAAGTCAAGGACGACAAGAAGTCCTGAGGCGAACTGGATAGATGACAGCAATACGACGGGCAGGCCAAGGTCTGCCCGTCGGTGTTTCGGAGTGACGGGGAATGGCAGCAACGATGAGCAAGCGCGACTACTACGAAGTCCTGGGTGTGGCCCGCGAGGCCAGCGATGAAGACCTGAAAAAGGCTTACCGTCGCTGCGCGATGAAGTACCACCCGGATCGCAATCCGGGCGACCACGCTGCCGAAGCATCGTTCAAGGAATGCAAGGAAGCCTACGAAGTCCTGTCGGATGGTTCCAAGCGCCGCATGTACGACCAGCACGGCCACGCCGCGTTCGAACACGGCATGGGTGGCGGCGGCGGTCCGGGAGCGGGTTACGCCGACATGGGCGACATCTTCGGCGACATCTTCGGCAACATCTTCGGCGGTGGCACGGGTGCCCGTGGCCCGCGCCGCGGTGCCGATATCGGCTACGTGATGGAGCTGTCGCTGGAGGAGGCGGTCGGCGGGATCGACAGGAAAATCGAGATCCCCACGCTCGACGAATGCGGATCCTGCAAGGGCAGCGGTTCTTCCGATGGCAAGCTGGAGAACTGCGAAACCTGCCATGGCCGCGGACAGGTGCGTTTCCAGCGCGGCATATTCTCGATGCAGCAGACCTGCCCGCATTGCGGTGGTCGCGGCAAGACCATCGCCAGTCCCTGTGGCGACTGCCACGGACAGGGCAGGGTCGAGCGTACCAAGACCCTCCAGGTCAAGATTCCCGCGGGCGTCGACACCGGCGACCGCATCCGCCTGACGGGCGAGGGCGAAGCCGGCCCGGCAGGTGCGCCTCCGGGCGATCTCTATGTCGAGGTCCGCGTGCGTCCGCACGAGATCTTCGAACGCGACGGCGACGACCTGCACTGCGACGTGCCGATCCGCATCTCGCAGGCCGCGCTGGGCGACTCCGTACGCGTGCCCACGCTCGATGGCGAAGTCGAATTGCGCATTCCGGCCGAGACCCAGACCGGCAAGCAGTTCCGCCTGCGCGATCGTGGCGTCAAGTCGGTGCGCAGCCGCTCCCCGGGCGACCTGTATTGCCGCGTCGTCGTGGAAACACCGGTAAACCTGACCATCGAGCAGCGCGAATTGCTGGAGCAGTTCGAGGCGACTTTCGTCGGCGACGGCGCGCGCAAGCATTCGCCGCGCTCGTCGACCTTCATCGATGGCGTGAAGGGCTTCTGGGATCGGATGACGTCCTGAATCGAAGCAGCGTCCGCCGGGCCTGGACCCGGGTTGCGCGCTTCGTTTCGTGGGTGATGCTGGGAAACAATCGCCCGACACGCTAGCCTGCGCACATGGAAACGCATCCCCGAATTGCCATCCACGGCGCCTCCGGGCGAATGGGCCAGGCGCTGTTGCGGCTGGCTGCCGAACGTCAGGATCTGCAGGTCGTCGCCGCCGTTTCGCGCAAGGTCTCTTCGCGTGCTGTCGACGGCATTCCTCAATTCACCGCGAGCGAGCTGGGTGGACTGCCCGAGTTCGACGTCGCGATCGACTTCAGCCTGGCGGAAGGATTCGACGGAATCCTGTCCGCCTGCGTCGCGCGAAATGCCGCACTGGTTTCCGGCACGACGGGTCTGTCGCCAGCGCAGCAGGAAGCCTTCGCCGCAGCCGCAGCCAGCATCCCGGTGCTGTCGGCCGCGAACTTCAGCCTGGGAGTGGCCGCACTGAGCGAACTCGTCGAGCGCGCGGCGGCTGCGCTGGCGGGCTGGGACTGCGACATCGTCGAATCGCACCATGTCCACAAGAAGGATGCCCCGTCCGGGACCGCGCTCGCCCTTGGAGCCGCGGCGGAGCGCGGCGGGGCGCACCCGCGATACGCGTCCTTGCGCGCCGGGGACATCGTTGGCGAGCACCTGGTCCAGTTCACGACGCTGGGCGAGCGCATCGAGCTCGTGCATCGCGCCACCAATCGCGACATCTTCGCCCGTGGCGCGCTGCACGCGGCGTCGCGCCTTGCCGGCCGTGCACCGGGCCGATACCAATTGCGTGACCTGCTGGACTGACCCAGCGTGCTCCAGGCCCTGTGCCGACCGTGACCGCGCGCACGTTCCAGAACTTGCGCGGAGCGCCCGACGGACGGCAAGTAAACGCTTCATGAACTGCGTCACCATGCCACGTGTTTGGGCGCCGATAGGATGCGGTCTGAACCAGGGGGTAAAGCATGACGATGCAGGGAGATTCGTTTCCGGCAGGAAGCCGAGATCCACAGCTGTTGCTCGCTGCGATGCAGCGCATCAGCCAGGAACAACTGGGCCTCGCGCTCGAGCGCGTACTGCGCCGCGCGGACGATTACCTGTTCGACAGCAGCCAGACCGGCGCGGGCACGGAGCTCACGTCGCTTCGTGACCTCCGCCGCGCTCGCGCCCAGATATCCCAACGCTTCGACCAGTCCATCGCGGGAGCATTCCGCCGGCTGGGGGAAGCACCGATGGGGACGCGCGCCGTCGACGCATCCGCGCTCACCCTGGTATCCGACGATGCCCTGGAAGAACAGCTCGCTACCGAACAGGTCATCGATGGCCTGAGCCGATACCACGCACCGGCGCTGGAATTGCTCGACAAGCGACTGGCGGCTCTGACCGAACGCCCGGTGCTCGCCGCCCGCGATAACCCGGTGGGCCCCAAGTACCTTGCCGAAGGCCTCGGTGCGGCGCTGACGGCCCTGGATGTGACCACGGGCGTGCGCATCGTGTTGTACAAGTTCTTCGAGCGCGAGCTTTCGTCCGGGTTGGCCCCGTTGTACGACCGGCTGAATTCGGGACTGGTTTCCGCAGGCATCCTGCCGCACATCAAGCCGACCAAGCGCGCCGAGCCGCTCCCGCAGCCCACTCAGCAGGCCGGGGAACCGGCCGCGGGGGACGCCGCGACCGTGGCTGTCGCCAACGCGGTCGCCACCCAGTTCGGCATGACCGGCCCGGGCGACCAGATGATGTTTTCCAGCCTGCTGGGGTTGCTGCAATCCTGGCGACAGGCGATGAACCCGGGGCGCGCGGCCGAAGCCGGACCGAGCATGAGCACCTCGGATGTCATGACGGTGCTGTCGAAGTTGCAGCACGAGCCGGCAAAGCCATACGAAAACGTTGCCACGGATTCCCGTGTCCCCCTGGCCGAACAGTTGCGCCGCGACCTGCTGACCGGCGCACGCCGCCTGGGCATGGGCGGCGACAACCTGACCCTGTCCAACATGGACGAAGACGCCGTCGATCTCGTCGGCATGCTGTTCGACGTGCTGCTCGATGAGCGTCATTTCGAAGCCGACGTCCGGACCAAGATCAACCGCCTGCTGGTGCCGTATATCAAGGTCGCGGTAAAGGACCGTCGCCTGTTCCTGTACAAGGCGCATCCGGCCCGCCGGCTGCTCAACGTGGTCGCCGAGGCCAGCGAAGGCAACCGCGGCGAAAGCCCGCAGGAACGCGAGCTGATGGCGCGCGTGGACGGCACCATCGACCGGCTCGTTGCCGAATTCAACGAGGACGTCGCCATCTTCGAGACGCTGGAGCAGGAGCTGCGTTCCTTCATGGAGCAGCACCGCAAGCGCATCGAAGTCACCGAGCGACGTGCCGCGGAAGCCCAGCGAGGCAAGGAGCGGCTTGAACAGGCACGCGAGGGCGTTGCCGGGGACCTGGCCGTCAGCCGCGACACGCGCGAATTGCCGCCCGCGCTCGATGCCTTCATCAATGGCTATACCGCCCACCATCTCACCCAGCTTGTCCTGCGCGAGGGCAAGGACGCGCCGCGTTACGCCGAAGCGATCAACGCGGTCACTTCGTTGCTCGTGAGTTTCGACCATGCCGAACTGGGCGTGCCGTTCGAGAAACTCCCCGAGTTGCCGCGCACGGTAATGGCTTCGATCCTCGAGAGCTCGGGCGTCCATGGCCATGCGGCCGATGAGGTGCTCGCAACACTGCAACGTACCCTCCAGCGGGTATCGGCGGGCGAAAGTGCCGCCGCGGTCGCGGAGCAGCTTCCGATGTCGCAGGTTCCGGCTCCCGAGACCGCGGCTCCCGATCCGGCGGAACTGCAGCTGGTCGGAGGCAAGGACAATCTCGAATTCGACCCGGACATGGCCGAACGCATGCGTGCGCTCGAAGTCGGCACCTGGGTGCAGCTGACCAGCGAAAGCGGGCGGGTCGAGCCCGCCAAGGTGTCGTGGATCAGTCCGATCTCCTCGCGCCTGCTGTTCGTGAACCGGCGCGGCATCCGTGTGCTCGTGGCCTCCGCCGAGGAACTGGCCGCGATGGCGCGGATTGGTCGCCTGCAATTGCGTGAAGCCGGCACGGCCTTCGAAGACGCCATGCACCAGGTGATGGGGAAGCTCAAGGTGAGTACGGCCCCAACCCCCGCCGATTCCGTTGCGGAAGGTTCGCCCCCGGGTATCGCCACCGCCTGACGCCACGGGTCGTCCCGGCAGAGCGCTTGCAGCCGCATGCCGTTGCAGCTTTGCGGCGGGTGAAATTCGCGCTGGCGTATTCGCCGCGCCATCGCTACAATTCCCGCTCGCCTGAACCCCACCCGCCGGACCGGTACTGACCCGAGTCCGCGGTTTGCTGCAGCCTGCGTTCCGCACTTGCGAATGCGCGGTTGCCGGCCTGGTGGGGTCAGTCCCCCCAGCTGCCAAGGCGATCCCCGTGACTGAACCCGCAATCCTTGCACTCGAAGACGGAACGATCTTCGAGGGCATTTCCGCAGGCGCGCCCGGCCTTTCGGTCGGCGAGGTGGTGTTCAACACCGCCATCACCGGCTACCAGGAAATCCTCACCGATCCGTCCTACGCCCGCCAGATCGTCACCCTGACGTATCCCCACGTCGGCAACACCGGCATGACCGAGCAGGACGACGAAGCCAACCAGGTCTGGGCTTCCGGCCTGATCGTCCGCGATGTCCCGCGCCGTCCGAGCAACTGGCGCAGCCAGGTATCGATGCCGGAATGGCTGGCCAAGCGCGGCATCGTCGCGATCTCCGATATCGACACGCGCAAGTTGACGCGCCTGCTGCGCGATACCGGTGCGCAGAACGGTGCGCTGATGGCGGGCGAGATCAACGTGGACAAGGCGCTCGAAGCCGCACGCAAGTTCCCTGGCCTCAAGGGCATGGACCTGGCCAAGGTCGTCACCACGCCCACTGCTTACGAGTGGAGCGACGGCCAGCTCGATCTGGACAACAACGTCTTCGTGCACGCCGATCCGAAGTTCCACGTGGTCGCCTACGACTTCGGCGTGAAGCACAACATCCTGCGCATGCTTGCCGAGCGCGGCTGCCGCGTGAGCGTGGTGCCGGCGCAGACGCCGGCCGCCGATGTGCTGGCGATGAATCCCGATGGCGTGTTCCTTTCGAATGGTCCCGGCGATCCGGAACCGTGCGACTACGCGATCACCGCGATCAGGCAGTTCGTCGATCGCAGGATTCCGACCTTCGGCATCTGCCTGGGCCACCAGCTGCTCGGCCTGGCCAGCGGCGCGAAGACGGTGAAGATGAAATTCGGCCATCACGGCGCCAACCATCCGGTGCAGGACCTGGCCGGCGGCCGCGTGATGATCACCTCGCAGAATCATGGCTTCGCGGTCGATGAATCCACGTTGCCGGCCAATGTGCGGGTGACGCATCGCTCGTTGTTCGATGGCAGCAACCAGGGCATCGAACTGACCGACGCCCCGGCCTTCAGCTTCCAGGGCCACCCGGAAGCGAGTCCCGGACCGCATGACGTAGGACCGTTGTTCGACCGCTTCGTCGCGTCGATGCAGGCGAAGTGAAGGCCGTTGCCGCCAAGCCGACCCGCAAGCGCTTCTGGCGCCGGCCAGCCGTTATCAGGATGGCCGTCATTGCGGTGTTGCTTGGCGCGTACCCTGCCTTCGTCATGACGGCGACGTACACGCAGTGGTTCAAGGCCGGCCTGCCAGGCGGTCGCAACGGCCCGGCGGATGCCTACCGCCACTCGCTTGCCAGCGCCATCGTTGCCTACACCTTGTCGCCGCGTTGCGTGGACTGGGTAACGGCAGTGATGGAGCAGGGCGGGCAGGGCAATGCCGCCCGTGCGATGGACGCGCACAACAACCAGCTCGGCGCGCGTATTGGCGCGACGGCCGATAGCTGGGATGCAATGCAGCAAGCCGTGCTTGCTGCCGTGAAGAATGGTGCGATCGATGCAAGGTCGCCCGAGCAGATTACCTGGCTCGCGCCCCGCGCGTGGCGGGAACGACTTTACTGAGGACACCATGCCCAAGCGCACTGATATCAAGACCGTGATGATCATCGGCGCCGGTCCGATCGTCATCGGACAGGCCTGTGAATTCGACTATTCCGGCGCCCAGGCCTGCAAGGCCCTGCGCGACGAGGGCTACCGCGTGGTGCTGGTCAACAGCAACCCCGCGACGATCATGACCGACCCGAACATGGCCGACGCCGTGTACATCGAGCCGATCAACTGGCAGACGGTCGAGAAGATCATCGCCAAGGAGAAGCCAGACGCGCTGCTGCCGACCATGGGCGGCCAGACCGCGCTGAATTGCGCGCTGGACCTCGCCGACAACGGCGTGCTGGAGAAGTACAACGTCGAACTGATCGGCGCCTCGCGCGATGCCATCCGCATGGCCGAAGACCGCGAACTGTTCCGCATCGCGATGAAGGACATCGGCCTGGAATGCCCGAAGGCCGAAGTCGCGCGGTCGTTCGAACAGGCCGTCGAAATCCAGACCAAGGTCGGCTATCCGACCATCATCCGTCCGTCGTTCACCCTGGGTGGTACCGGCGGCGGCATCGCCTACAACAAGGAAGAGTTCGAGGAGATCGCCAAACGCGGCCTCGAGCTGTCGCCCGTGCACGAGATCCTCGTCGAGGAATCGGTGCTGGGCTGGAAGGAGTTCGAGATGGAAGTGGTCCGCGACAAGGCGGACAACTGCATCATCGTCTGCTCGATCGAGAACTTCGACGCGATGGGCGTACACACCGGTGACTCGATCACCGTCGCTCCGGCGCAGACGCTCACCGACAAGGAATACCAGCGCCTGCGCGATGCCTCTATCGCGGTGCTGCGCAAGATCGGCGTCGACACCGGCGGCTCGAACGTGCAGTTCGGCATCAACGCCACCAACGGCCGCGTCGTCGTCATCGAGATGAATCCGCGCGTCTCGCGCTCCTCGGCGCTGGCGTCGAAGGCGACCGGCTTCCCGATCGCGAAGATCGCGGCCAAGCTGGCGGTCGGCTACACGCTGGACGAACTTCGCAACGAGATCACCGGTGGCAAGACCCCTGCATCGTTCGAGCCGACCATCGACTACGTCGTCACCAAGATCCCGCGCTTCGCCTTCGAGAAATTCCCGCAGGCCGATGCCCGCCTCACCACCCAGATGAAGTCGGTGGGCGAGGTGATGGCGATGGGCCGCACCTTCCAGGAGTCGCTGCAGAAGGCGTTGCGCGGGCTGGAGACAGGCAAGGTCGGACTCGACCCCACCGGCCTCGATCTCGACAGCGAAGTCGGCCTTGCCGCCCTGCGCCGTGAACTGAAGGAACCGGGCCCGGAGCGCATGTTCCATATCGGCGACGCCTTCCGTGCTGGCATGAGCGTTGAAGACGTCCATGCGATGTCCTTCGTCGATCCGTGGTTCCTCGACCAGATCGAGGAAATCATCGCCACCGAGAAGGACGTCGCCGCCGGCGGACTCGCGTCGCTCGGTGCGAAGCGCATGCGCGCCCTCAAGCGCATGGGCTTCTCCGACGCACGCCTGGCCCAGCTCACCGCCACCGACGAAACCGCCGTGCGCACGCTGCGCCGCGCACTCAAGGTCCGGCCTGTGTACAAGCGCGTCGACTCCTGCGCTGCCGAGTTCGCCACCAGCACCGCCTATCTGTATTCGACCTACGAGGACGAATGCGAAGCGGAGCCCACCGACCGCAACAAGATCATCGTGCTCGGAGGCGGCCCAAACCGCATCGGCCAGGGTATCGAGTTCGACTACTGCTGCGTGCATGCCGCGCTCGCCCTGCGCGAGGATGGCTATGAAACCATCATGGTCAACTGCAATCCGGAAACCGTGTCGACCGATTACGACACGTCTGACCGCCTGTATTTCGAGCCGCTGACGCTCGAAGACGTGCTGGAGATCTGCGACCTGGAGAAGCCCAAGGGCGTGATCGTGCAGTACGGCGGACAGACTCCGCTCAAGCTTGCCCGCGCATTGGAGGCCAATGGTGTGCCGGTCATCGGCACCTCGCCGGATTCGATCGACCTCGCCGAAGACCGCGAACGCTTCCAGAAGCTGGTGCAGGACCTGGGCCTGGCACAGCCGCTCAACCGCACCGCGCGCAATCCGGAAGAGGCGCTGCTGCTCGCCTCGCAGATCGGCTATCCGCTGGTGGTTCGTCCGAGCTATGTCCTCGGTGGCCGCGCCATGGAAATCGTCCATGGCGACTCGGACCTGACCCGCTATATCCGCGACGCCGTGAAGGTATCGAACGACTCGCCGGTGCTGCTCGACCGCTTCCTCGACAATGCCGTGGAAGTCGACGTCGACGTCATCGCCGACAAGGACGGCAACGTCCTGATCGGTGGCGTCATGGAGCACATCGAGGAAGCCGGCGTGCACTCGGGCGACTCTTCGTGCTCGCTGCCCCCGTATTCGCTGTCGAAGGAAGTGCAGGACAAGTTGCGCGTGCAGGTGGTGGCGCTGGCCAAGGCGCTCAATGTGGTCGGCCTGATGAACACCCAGTTCGCGATCACCTTCGACGAAGCCGGCAACGACACCGTTTACCTGATCGAAGTGAATCCGCGCGCCTCGCGCACCGTGCCGTTCGTGTCGAAGGCGACCGGCATGCCGCTGGCGAAGATCGCGGCGCGCTGCATGGTCGGGCAGACGCTGGCGGAGCAGGGCGCGGTCAAGGAAATCATTCCCGACTACTACTCCGTGAAGGAAGCGATCTTCCCGTTCGCCAAGTTCCAGGGCGTGGATCCCATCCTCGGCCCGGAGATGCGCTCGACGGGCGAAGTGATGGGCGTGGGCCGCAACTTCGGCGCGGCGATGGCCCGCGCGCAGGAAGCCGGCGGCATCAAGGCCCTGCCGGCCACCGGCAAGGTCTTCATCTCGGTGCGCGATCCCGACAAGCAGCGCGTGCTGCCGGTGGCACAGGACCTGATCAAGCGCGGCTATGTACTGGTGGCCACGGAGGGTACGCATGCGTTCCTGACGGAGAACGGGCTCGCGTGCGAGCGGATCAACAAGGTGCTCGAGGGCCGTCCGCACATCGTCGATCTGATCAAGAACGGCGAGGTCGTCTATATCGTCAACACCACGGAAGGCCGCCAGGCGATCACCGACTCGTTCTCGATCCGGCGCGAGGCCCTGCAGCAGCGCGTGACGTATTCGACGACGGTCTCCGGCGCCCGTGCGCTGGTGAATTCGCTCGATTACCGCGGCACCGGTCCCGTGTGGTCGTTGCAGGAACTCCACGCAGAAGTGAACGGAACCGCCTGATTTCGCCCTCATAGCGGCGCATGACGGGATGACGGCCCGGGCGATCTGGGCCAGAATCGCCACAGAAAGGCCGCGCTGACGCGCGGCAGGTACCTGGAAGGAAAATGCGAGCACCCATCACCATGAAAGGCGCGCAACGCCTGCGCGCCGAGCTGGACGAACTGAAGTCGGTCAAGCGCCCGGCCGTGATCAACGCGATCGCCGAAGCGCGTGCCCATGGCGATCTCAAGGAGAACGCCGAATACCACGCTGCCCGTGAGCAGCAGGGCTTCATCGAAGGCCGCATCAAGCAGCTCGAGGCCGAGCTGTCGCATGCGCAGGTCATCGACGTGTCGTCGCTCAACGCCGGTTCCCGCGTCGTCTTCGGCGCGACCGTCGAACTGGCCGATGCCGACACGGACGAAGAAAAGACCTACCAGATCGTTGGCGACCTCGAAGCCGACATCAAGATGGGCCTGATCGCGATTTCCTCGCCGGTGGCGCGCGCCCTGATCGGCAAGCACGAGGGCGATACCGTCACCATCGAGGCGCCGGGCGGCACCCGCGAATACGAAATCATCGGCGTCAGCTACCAGGCCTGAGCCGTTGACCCGGATGAGTTCGGCAACACTGCTGCTGCCGGCCCGCGACAGTTTCGGCGGGCAGCGCCTGACGCCGGAGGTGGCGAAAGCGCTTGGCCGCGGCGATCGCGACTCGCTGGCGGGCGCACAGCACGCACGCCTGTTCGACATCCTGCCGCGCGGCTGGCCCGTGGCGGCCGTGACGCGGCAGCGCGACGCCGGTGACGCTTCGCAGTCCGCCTGGTTGCGTGCGGATCCGGCCTACGTGCGACCGGACATCAACGGTGCACGGTTGCTGGCCTATGGCACCGCACTCGCGCTGACACCGGAAGAAGTCGATGAACTGCTGCGGCCATTACGGCCCCTGTTCGGAGATTCGGGATTCACGATCGACGCCCCTGTGCCCTCGCGCTGGTACCTGCGTTTGCCTCGCGAAGCGCGGCTGCCGGTCTTCCATGGCCCCGATGAGGCGCTGGGCGCGGACCTGTTCGAGCATTTGCCGGACGGTCCCGAGGGCCGGCGCTGGCGCGCCCTGTTGAGCGAGGCACAGGTCGTCCTGCACAACCACCCCGTAAATGCCCGACGCGCCGCGGTCGGCAAGGCACCGGTGAATTCGCTGTGGTTCTGGGGGGCGAGCGCAATGCCGGACCATGTCACCACGACGCACACCGCGATCTTCAGCGACGACGACGCCGTGCACGCATTCGCGACGATGGCCAAGGCGGTGGCGATGCCGCTGCCCGGGCGGTGGGGGCAGGTGGAGGGCCAGAGCGTTTTCGACTTGCGCTACGTACGCGATCTGGCGCTGCTGCAGTCGCAATGGATGGAGCCGCTGCTCGGCGCGCTGCGTTCCGGTGATGTGGCAACCGCTTCGCTCGAATTCGCCGACGGAATCCGGTTCGTGCTGAGGGCAGGTCAACGCTGGCGCTTCTGGCGCCGCCCATTGCCGTCGATCGCGGCATGAAGGCGAAACCGCGGCTGGTCCGCCGCCCGCCGGCCGGAACCAACGATTGGCCCGAGGGGTTTCCGGGGCTGCTCGCGCGTCTGTATGCGGCACGCGGGGCCGTCAACCTCGAGCAGGCCCAGCCCAGACTCGCGAAGCTGTTGCCGCCCGATCTGCTCGGGATGGATGCGGCGATCGCATTGCTGTCGGATGCCATGGCCGATGGCAGCCATATAGTCGTTGTCGGCGATTTCGATTGCGATGGTGCGACCGCCTGCGCGGTCGGCGTCCGCGGCCTGCGCCTGCTCGGCGCGCGACATGTCTCGTATGCGGTGCCCAATCGAATGGTGCATGGCTACGGTCTGTCGCCTTCGCTGGTGGAAGAGCTCGCTGCGTTGAAGCCCGACCTGCTGGTGACCGTCGATCACGGCATCGCCTGCCACGCCGGTATCGCCGCCGCGAAGGCGCAAGGCTGGAAGGTGCTCGTCACCGACCATCATCTCCCCGGGGACACGTTGCCGGCGGCCGATGCGATCGTCGATCCGAACCAGCGTGGCGACGCATTCCCCAGCAAGGCGCTCGCCGGCGTCGGCGTCATGTTCTACGTGCTGCTGGCATTGCGTAAGCATCTTCGCGCAGCAGGGCGGTTCACTACGGGCGAGTTCACGACGGGAGAACCGGACCTGCTGCCATTGCTGGACCTGGTCGCGGTCGGCACCGTCGCCGACCTGGTGCCGCTGGACGTGAACAACCGTGCCCTCGTCAGTGCCGGCCTGCGCCGCCTGCGCGCGGGGCAGGGCTGCGCAGGCCTGCGTGCCCTGATCGAAGTCTCGCAGCGCGCCCCGTCGCGACTGACCGCCGCCGATATCGGCTACGCGATCGGCCCGCGACTGAATGCCGCCGGCCGGCTCGAGGACATGGCCCTGGGCATCGAGTGCCTGCTGACGGACGACTTCGAACAGGCCCGCGACATCGCTGCCACGCTCAACGAGATCAATGGCGAGCGTCGCGCCGTGCAGCAGCAGATGACCGAGGAGGCGGAACTGGCGCTGTCGCGCGTGGCGCCGCTGGACGGTCTCGCCCCCAGTGCGCTCTGCCTCTACGACCCCGAATGGCACCCGGGCGTGGTCGGGCTGGTGGCGTCGAAGATGAAGGAACGGCTGCACCGGCCGGTGATCGCCTTCGCGCCGGCCGAGCCGGGAAGCCAGGTGTTGCGCGGGTCCGCCCGCTCGATCCCGGGCTTCCATATCCGCGATGCGCTGGCGGACGTGGCCGCGCGCCATCCCCACCTGATCGGGCGCTTCGGCGGCCATGCCATGGCTGCCGGCTTGTCGCTGGATCTCGAATCCCTGGCGGCATTTACCGATGCCTTCGCGCAATGCGCGGCCGCCGCGCTGACTCCGGAACTGCTGCAAGCCGATGTCCTCAGCGACGGCGAGCTGGCGGCGAACGAGTTCGACCGTGCCATGGCCGAGGCCCTGCGCGACGGCGGACCGTGGGGCCAGGGGTTCCCCGAACCGCAGTTCGATGGCGAATTCGAGGTGCTGTCCTGGCGGGTACTGGGCGAGCGCCATCTCAAGTTCGAACTGGGCCTGGCCGGCAGGCGCCTCAATGCCATCGAGTTCGGTGGCTGGGGCGGTGAGCCTCCGCCGGGGCGGGTCCGCATCGCGTACCGGCTCGAACCCGACGACTATCGAGGCGGCCAGGCCGTGCAGTTGGTGGTTGTCCACCGGGAGCCCTGATCAGCCGTTTGTCCAATTGACGGAATGCCAACAAACGTGGACATAAGCTGAATGTTCCCCCACGGAGCCGTGCCATGCCACTGACCGTCAATATCGAGCTGTCGGACAAGGATCTCGAGCACTTCAACCACGCTGCCGACAAAGCGCGGGCACTGGCCGAAGGCAAGTCCAACAAGGAAATCATCGATGGCGCGACGCAGTTGCTGTCGAATGCGCAGCAAAGCAATCCGCCCGAATTCGTGAAGCAGCGGCTGTTCCTGCTGGACACGTTGATCGCCATGCTCCGGGACGAAGGCTGGGCGATGTCCGAGGCGGACGCCAAGCATGTGCGCTGCGCCCTGGTCTACTTTGCCGTGCCTGGCGACGCCATTCCTGACGACGTGCCGGTCCTGGGCTTCCTGGACGACGCGATCATGATCGAGCTGTCCGCCCGTGAGCTGCAGCACGAGATCGATGCCTATGCCGACTTCTGCGAATTCCGCCAGAACGAGGCCGATCGGCGTGGGTTGGCGCCGGACACCGTGGGCCGGGCGAACTGGCTGGACAGCCGTCGCGAGGAGTTGCAGGAACGCATGCGCCGCCGCCGTGAACGTGAGTCGGTCTCCGGTTTCGGGCGGGGATACGGCAGCAGCAGCGGGTACGGGCCGGTCCGCAGCTATACGAACACCGGCTGGCGGCCCGGATTCAAGGTCTCCTGACAGGGAAAATCCGAGGGCACGGTCCCGGGCGGTTTGTTAGAATTTCCGGTTTCCTGATCGAACCAAACCGGACATGATCGAACTCAATCCCGTCCGCCAGCGCATCGCCGACCTTCGTGGTCGGCTGGATGCGCTTAGGGGGTACCTTTGACTACGACCAAAAAGTCGAACGTCTCGAAGAAGTAAACCGGGAGCTGGAAAGCCCCGACATCTGGAATAACGCGGAATACGCACAGACCCTGGGCCGCGAACGTTCGCAGCTGGAGAGGGTGGTGAACGGCATTCGCGATCTCACCGACGGACTCGTCGGCGCCGGCGAACTGCTGGAACTGGCCGAGATGGAAGACGACGAGGACACCGCCGTGGCGGTGGTCAACGACGTCGAGAGCTACGCCAAGGAAGTGGAGAAGCTGGAATTCCGGCGCATGTTCTCCGGCAAGATGGACTCGGCCAACGCTTTCGTCGACATCCAGGCCGGCGCCGGCGGCACCGAGGCCCAGGACTGGGCCGAAATCCTCCTGCGCATGTACCTGCGCTGGGCCGAATCGCGCGGCTGGAAGGCCGAACTGATGGAAGCCAGCGGCGGCGACGTCGCCGGCATCAAGTCGGCGACCGTGCGCGTCGAGGGCGATTTCGCCTACGGCTGGCTCAAGACCGAAACCGGCGTGCACCGCCTGGTACGCAAGTCGCCGTTCGACTCCGACAACCGCCGCCATACCAGCTTCACCTCGGTGTTCGTGTCGCCGGAAGTCGATGACAACATCGACATCGACATCAATCCTGCGGACCTGCGCACCGACGTCTATCGCTCCTCCGGCGCCGGCGGCCAGCACGTCAACAAGACCGAGTCCGCGGTGCGCATCACCCACATTCCTTCGGGGATAGTGGTGGCGTGCCAGACCGGCCGCAGCCAGCACCAGAACCGCGACAACGCGATGAAGATGCTGGCGGCCAAGCTGTACGAACTCGAGATCCAGAAGCGCAATGCCGAACGCGACGCGGTCGAAGCGACCAAGTCCGACATCGGCTGGGGTAGCCAGATCCGCAACTACGTGCTCGACCAGAGCCGCATCAAGGACCTGCGTACCGGCATTGAGCGCAGCGACACGCAGAAGGTACTGGACGGTGACCTCGACGAGTTCGTCGAAGCCAGCCTGAAGGCGGGCCTCGAAGCGGGCTCGAAACGCATCGACGCGGCCTGATACCTTGGCGGCGCGGATTCGCGCCAGCCCTTCCGCCCCGGGGTGCTCCCGGGGCCAATCGCAATACCACTCACTCGACACCACGATGACCGACGCCACGACCCTGCCGCCCGATGAGAACTTCCTGATCGCCGAGCGCCGCGCCAAACTGACGGCGCTGCGCGGACAGGGCGTGGCGTTTCCGAACGACTTCCGTCGTGCCGATTACGCCGGCGACCTGCAGGACCAGTACGCAGGGGTCGAGCAGTGGGGCGCCGAAGCGCTGGAAGCCGAGGCGCACCGCGTCGCAGTCGCCGGCCGCATCATGCTCAAGCGGGTGATGGGCAAGGCCAGCTTCGTGCAGATCCAGGACGAGACCGGGCGCATCCAGTTGTTCCTGCAGAGCAACGTGCTGGGCGATGTCTACGAAGCGTTCAAGGGCTGGGACGCCGGCGACATCGTGGCTGCCGAAGGCGCGCTGACGCGCACGAAGACCGGCGAACTGTCGGTCAGGGCGGACAAGCTGCGCCTGCTGACCAAGTCGCTGCGTCCTTTGCCCGACAAGTTCCACGGGCTCGCCGACGTCGAACAACGCTACCGCCAGCGCTACGTCGACCTCATCGTGTCGCCGGAATCGCGCGAAGTGTTCGTGAAGCGTTCCAAGATCATTCGAGCGATTCGTGCATGGCTCGACGCGCGCCGGTTCCTCGAAGTCGAAACGCCGATGATGCATTACATCCCCGGCGGTGCCGCGGCGAAGCCGTTCGTCACGCACCACAACGCGTTGGACCTCGAACTCTTCCTGCGCGTGGCCCCGGAGCTGTACCTCAAGCGCCTGACGGTCGGCGGCTTCGAGCGTGTCTACGAAATCAATCGTAATTTCCGCAATGAAGGCGTGTCCACGCGCCACAATCCGGAATTCACCATGCTCGAGCTGTACGAGGCCTATGCCACGTACAACGAAGTCATGGACCTGACCGAAAACCTGATCCGCGACGTGGCGGTCGAAGTACTCGGCACCACGATGATGGAATGGGACGGCGCCACCATCGACGTCGGCCCGGCTTTCCGCCGCTGGCGCCTGGACGAATCCGTGCGCGAGAAGAATCCGGAAATCAGCGCCGCCGATTGCCGCGACCGCGACGCGCTGGTGAAGCATTGCGAGCGCCTGCGCATTCCGGTCAAGGCCGGTCATGGCTGGGGCAAGCTGCTGCTGGAAATTTTCGAGAAGACGGTCGAAGGCAAGCTGGAGCAGCCCACCTTCATCACGCACTATCCGGTCGAAGTCTCGCCGCTCGCGCGCGAGAGCGACACCGAGAAGGGCATCACCGACCGTTTCGAACTGTTCGTCAACGGCAAGGAGCTGGCCAACGGATTCTCCGAGCTCAACGACCCCGAAGACCAGGCCGCCCGATTCCAGGCGCAGGTGGAGGCGAAGGAGGGCGGCGACGATGAGGCCATGCATTTCGATGCCGACTACATCCGCGCACTCGAAGTCGGCCTGCCGCCCACGGGCGGCCTGGGGATCGGCATCGATCGACTGGTGATGCTGATGACGGGCTCGGCTTCGATCCGCGACGTATTGCTGTTTCCCTACATGCGCCCCGAGGCCTGAACGCAAGCGCACGCGAATCCCCGGGCAAGGCAGGCGGTACCCGCTGCCCAATTGCTGCCCGGCCGCGTTATGCTCCGCGAAGCTGCAAGGCACCGCGGCGTTGGCCACTAGGGGAATGATGCGTGGATGTCGTAATTGTCGATGACCAGACGTCGGCGCGGACCATGCTGCGCCACATCATCGAAGACATTGGCTCCGAACTGCGCGTGCACGATTTCGGCGAGCCGGCCGTCGCGCTGGACTGGTGCGAGTCGAACCAGCCAGACCTGTTGTTGCTCGATTACCGCATGCCGGGCATCGATGGACTGGAATTCGCGCGCCGCTTCCGCCGCACCCCCCTGCATCGCGACATCCCCATCATCCTGGTCACCGTCGTAGGCGACGAACCCGTGCGCCAGGCTGCCCTGGATGCCGGGGTGATCGACTTCCTGGTGAAACCAGTGCGGCCGCGCGAACTGCGCGCACGCTGCCGCAACCTGCTGCAGCTCCGGCAGCAGTCCGAGAACGTGAAGCAGCGTGCGATGTCACTGGAACAGCGGCTGCTGGCCAGCATGCACGAGGTCGAGGAGCGCGAACGCGAAACGCTGCACCGCCTCGCACGCGCGATCGAATACCGCGATGCCGGCACGAGTGCCTGGCTGGAACGCATGGCGCACGTGGCCGGCCTCATCGCCGAGCAACTGGGCATGTCCGAGGACGAGGCCCGCCTGGTCGAAATGGCCGCGCCCTTGCATGACGTCGGCAAGATCGCGATTCCTGACTCGATCCTGCTCAAGCCGGGTCCGCTGACGGAAGACGAGGTCGCCGTCATGCGCCAGCATCCCCGCATCGGGCACGAACTGCTGAGCGGCAGCCAGAACCGCTTCATCCAGGCCGGCGCGGTGATTGCATTGCGCCACCATGAGCGCTACGACGGCAGCGGCTATCCCGACGGGCTCGTCGGGGACGAAATCCCGCTGGAGGCGCGGATCGTGGCGGTGGCCGACGTCTTCGACGCCCTGATTTCGCCCCGGCCMTACAAGCACGCATGGGAGATGGAAGCGGCGCTGGGCTACCTGCACGCGCAGCGAGGACGACTGTTCGACCCGCGATGCGTGGACAGCCTGATCAGCAGCCGTGAGCGCCTCGAAGACATCTGCCAGCGCTATTCCCGCATCGCAAGGCGTCCCGGCACGGAGTGATCGGATGATCCGCGTCCTGTAAGCGGTCAGGCCTGTCCGGTCGTCCGGACGCGAGCACGCTCAGGAACTGGTCTCGATCGTCATCACCACACTGGCTGACGGCCGTACCGCAGTACTGCGATCCGCTGCGCATGCCCCTGAAGCAAAACGCCCGCAGGGCCTGAGCCTTGCGGGCGCAAGAAGGAAGATTTCCTTGCCGTATCAGGTGGTAGGGGTGGGATCGCGCAACTCACGACGCAGGATCTTCCCCACGTTGGTCTTCGGCAGTTCGGTGCGGAATTCCACGTATCTGGGATGCTTGTAGCCGGTGAGATTCTCGCGCGCGTGGGCCTTGACCTGTTCGACCGTCAGGGAAGGATCCTTCCTGACGATCACGACCTTGACGGCTTCCCCGGACTTTTCGTCCGGCACGCCTACGGCGGCAACTTCCAGCACGCCGGGCATCATGGCGATCACGTCTTCGACCTCGTTCGGATATACGTTGAAGCCCGAGACCAGGATCATGTCTTTCTTGCGATCGACGATATAGAAGTAGCCGCGCTCGTCCATCTTCGCCATGTCGCCGGTGTGCAGCCAGCCTTCACCGTCGATGACCTTGGCGGTCTCCTCCGGACGCTGCCAGTAACCCTTCATGACCTGCGGGCCCTTGATGCACAGTTCACCGACTTCGCCGGTGGCCAGCTTGCGGCCGTCCTCGTCCTTCAAGCAGGCGTCCGTGGAGGGGATCGGCAGGCCGATCGCACCGTTGTAGTCCTTCAGGTCCAACGGGTTGATGCAGGCCGCGGGCGAGGTTTCAGTCAGGCCGTACGCCTCGATCAATGGCACCTTGGTGACTTGCTTCCAGCGGTCGGCCACGGCGCGTTGCACGGCCATGCCGCCGCCGAGCGTGAGGTGCAGCTTCGAGAAGTCCACCTGGTCGAATCCGGGCGTGTTCAACAAGCCGTTGAACAGTGTGTTGACGCCGGTGATCGCCGTGAAGGGCACTTTCTTCAGTTCCTTCACGAACCCAGGCATGTCTTTCGGGTTGGTGATCATGTAGTTCAGCCCGCCGAATTTCATGAAGGCAAGGCAGTTCGCCGTCAGCGCGAAGATGTGGTACAGCGGCAACGCCGTGATGATGATCTCCTCGCCCATCCTGATGTTGGCGTTGATCCACGCGGATGCCTGCTGCATGTTGGCGACGAGATTGCGATGGCTGAGCATCGCCCCCTTCGAGATGCCGGTAGTGCCGCCGGTGTACTGCAGGAACGCGATGTCTTCCGAGCCGATCTGCACGGCAGGCAATGTCTTGAGCTGGCCGATGACGAGCGCATCGCGGAAGCGGGTGGCGCCGGTGATGTCGTAGTCCGGCACCATCTTCTTCACGTGGCGCAGCACGAAGTTGACGATCGAGCCCTTGGGAAAGCCGAGCATGTCGCCCAGGCCCGTGGTGATCACCTGCTTGATGGAGGTTTCCCCGACCACTTCCTGCACGGTATGGCCGAAGTTGTCGAGCACCACCAGCACGCTGGCGCCGGAGTCGACCAGCTGGTGCTTGAGTTCGCGGGCCGTGTACATCGGGTTGACGTTGACGACGGTCAGGCCCGCGCGCAGCGTGCCGAATATCGCTACCGGGTACTGCAGGCAGTTGGGCATCATGATCGCGACGCGATCGCCCTTCTTGAGGCCGAGTTCGCCCACCAGGTAGGCGGCGAACTGCCTGCTCAGGCGGTCGATGTCGCCGTAGGTCAGCACCTTGCCCAGGTTGGCGAATGCCGGGCGATCACGATAGGTGTCGATGGCCTTCTCAAGCACCGATACCACGGACGGAAATTCATTGACGTCGATTTCCGCCGGCACGCCTGCCGGGTATTCGGCCAGCCAAGGACGTTCATTGCTCATCGCGATCCCCTCTTTAATCGGCGATTTGTCGTACGCCGCAGCGAATGCGCTGCCGTACGGTTTCCGGTCGATTGGAGCATAGGCACTAGAGGCTGGCAAGGCACATCCGGCGGGCATTCCGTGCGCATACGCCCGTTGCGATCAAGGCAAGAGCAGGCAAGTGCGACTGCCGCCCGGCTGCCCCCGCAATGCAGGGCAGCAGCCTTTCAATCCGCTCAGGCGGCCTTCCGCGCCGCCAACTGCCGCAGCACGTAGTGCAGGATGCCGCCGTGGCGGAAGTACTCCGTTTCCTTCGGCGTCAGCAGCAGCACCTTGACCTCGAATCGCACCTCGCGGCCGTCATGCTTGCGCGCCGTCACCGTGGCGGTTTTCGATGCGCCATCCTGGAGGCCGGTGATGGCGATGGTTTCCGATCCGTCGAGCCCGAGCTTCTGCGCATTCTGGCCGTCGCTGAAGGCCAGCGGCAGCACGCCCATGCCGACCAGGTTCGAGCGGTGGATGCGCTCGAAGCTTTCAGCGACGACCGCTTTCACCCCGAGCAGGTTCGTTCCCTTGGCTGCCCAGTCGCGCGACGAACCGGTGCCGTATTCCTTGCCGGCAAACACCACCAACGGCACGCCGTCGGCCTTGTAGCGCATGGCGGCGTCGTAGATCGACAGCTTCTCGGTGGCGCCGTGCGCACCGTGGTAGATCGTATTGCCGCCTTCCTCGCCCCCGAGCATCAGGTTCCTGATGCGGATGTTGGCGAAGGTACCGCGCACCATCACGTCGTCGTTGCCGCGCCGCGAGCCGTAGCTGTTGAAGTCGGCCGGCTGCACGCCGCGTTCCATCAGGAAACGTCCGGCGGGCGACTCCTTCTTGATGTTGCCGGCCGGGGAGATGTGGTCGGTGGTGATCGAGTCGCCGAAGATGCCCATCACCCGGGCGCCATGCACGTCGTCGATGGTGCCGACCTGCATGGTAATGCCATCGAAGTAGGGCGGATTCTTGATGTAGGTCGACGCCGCATCCCAGCGGAAGGACTCTCCTTCGGGCGAAGCGATCTGGTTCCAGCGCGAGTCGCCCTTGAAGACATCCGCGTAGTTCTGTGCGAACAGCTCCGGGCCGACGGTCGCGGAAATGACATCGCCGATTTCCTTGTTCGATGGCCAGATGTCGCGCAGGAAGACGTCCTTGCCGTCCGGCGTATGGCCGACCGGGTCCTGGCTCAGGTCGATGTCGACGGTGCCCGCGATGGCATAGGCGACCACCAGCGGTGGCGATGCCAGGTAATTCATCTTCACCTCGGGGTGCACGCGACCTTCGAAGTTGCGGTTGCCCGAAAGCACGGACGCCACGACGAGTTCGTTCTCGGCGATACCCTTCGATACTTCGTCGGGCAGCGGGCCGGAGTTGCCGATGCAGGTCGTGCAGCCGTAGCCGACCACGTAGAAACCCAGTTTCTCCAGGTCTTGCAGCACGCCGGCCTTCTTCAGGTAATCGGTGACGACGAGCGAACCCGGGCCGAGCGATGTCTTCACCCAGGGTTTCGCCTTCAGCCCCAGCTTCACCGCGTTGCGTGCGAGCAGGCCCGCGCCGAGCATCACCGCCGGGTTGGAGGTGTTGGTGCAGGACGTGATCGCCGCAATCACCACCGAGCCGTCGGTGAGGTCGCAGTCCATGTCGTGGATGCGGATCTTCGACTTGGGCTTCGCGGCAAGATGCTCGGCTTGCGGCTGGTCGCCGCCTTCGCCCACCAGCCGCCCGATGGTTTCGCGGCGCGGCTTGCGGTTGGCGATGAGGCCTTCGAGGTTCTGGTGGAAGTTGTCCCGCACCGCCTCGAGCAGTACGCGATCCTGTGGGCGCTTGGGGCCCGCCAGGGACGGCTTCACGTCGCCGAGGTCGAGTTCGAGCGTGGCGGAGTAGGTGGCATGCGGGGAGTTCGCGTCGTGCCACAGCCCCTGCGCCTTGGCGTAGGCCTCGACCAGGGCGATCTGTTCCTCGCTGCGGCCCGACAGGCGCAAGTAGGTGAGGGCCTCCGCGTCGATCGGGAAGATGCCGCAGGTCGCACCGTATTCCGGCGCCATGTTGGCGATGGTGGCACGGTCGGCGAGCGGCAGGTGCTGCAGCCCATCACCGTAGAACTCGACGAACTTTCCGACCACGCCGAGAGCTCGCAGCATCTGGGTGACCGTCAACACCAGGTCGGTTGCGGTCGCGCCTTCAGGCATCCTGCCGGTGAGCTTGAAGCCCACCACCTGCGGAATGAGCATCGAGGAAGGTTGCCCCAGCATCGCGGCTTCGGCCTCGATGCCGCCCACGCCCCAGCCGAGCACGCCGATGCCATTGATCATCGTGGTGTGCGAGTCGGTGCCGAACACAGTGTCCGGGAACGCCTGCAGGACGCCATCGACGTCGCGTTCGACCACGACGCGTGCGAGGTTTTCCAGGTTGACCTGGTGCACGATGCCGGTGTTGGGCGGCACCACCTTGAAGTTGCCGAACGCCTTCTGGCCCCAGCGCAGGAAGGCATAACGTTCCATGTTGCGTTCGAACTCGATCTTGCCATTGAGGTCGAGCGCGTCGGCGCGGCCGAATACGTCGACCTGTACCGAATGGTCGATCACGAGTTCGGAAGGAATAAGGGGATTGATCTGCTTCGGGCTTCCGCCGAGCCGGGTCACCGCATCGCGCATCGCGGCGAGATCGACGACGCAGGGGACACCCGTGAAGTCCTGCAGCACCACGCGCGCAGGCATGAAGGCGATTTCGGTTACAGGTTCCTGCTTCGCATCCCACCGGGCGACGGCCTCGATGTGCTCCTTGGCAACCGTCATGCCGCCGTCTTCGTGGCGCAACAGGTTCTCGAGCAGGATCTTCATCGAGTAGGGCAGCTTCGACAGATCGAAGCGCTTGCCGAGTTCGGGCAGGCTGAAGTAGGTGTAGGACTTGCCGTTGAGTGCGAGCTGGGCGCGGGTGGCGAAGGAGTCGAACGACATGTGGTGCTCCCTGTTGTGTGCGGCGGGCGAGGTGGGGCGCCTGCGGGTTGGCACGCCTGCCGCCGGACCGAGCCGTACGACATGACGCGTCGATTATGAACAAGTCGGGGCAGGGCGGAGCGTTAACGAGGCCAAAGTCGTCGACGATGCGTTCCGTTCTTGTCGTAAGTCCCTGCCGAGACTAGGAATTTGCCGATTCTGGCGTTGCCGGAAGTCGGCGTTTCGGGCAAAATACGCGGCCGAGAATCGAACCCGCCGCGGCAACCCGCGGTCGGCCGATTCGACCCCCACCAATCCTGCCGACGGACGTCCTTGCGGACGGCTGCACAGCGCGGGCGCGGTGTTCTTCCGCCTCAGCAGACGGGACTTTCATGCTCTCCAGCGACATGCTGTCTAACTACCGCCAACACATTGCCGAGCGCGCCGCGCTGGGCATTCCGCCGCTGCCGCTGACCGCGCAGCAGACCGCCGACGTCATCGAGCTGCTCAAGGCTCCGCCGGCGGGCGAGGAAGCCTTCCTCGTCGACCTGATCACGAACCGCGTGCCGGCCGGCGTCGACGATGCCGCCAAGGTCAAGGCTTCGTACCTCGCCGCCGTGGCCTTCGGCACCGAGAAGAACGCGCTGATCCCGCGCGAACGCGCCACCGAACTGCTGGGCACCATGCTCGGCGGCTACAACATCCATCCGCTGGTCGAGCTGCTCGACGACGCGCAGGTCGGCACCGTCGCCGCCAACGCGCTCAAGCACACGTTGCTGATGTTCGATGCCTTCCACGACGTGCAGGACAAGGCGCAAAAGGGCAATGCGAACGCCAAGGCCGTGTTGCAGAGCTGGGCCGATGCCGAATGGTTCACCAGCCGTCCGGAAGTGCCGGAAAGCCTGACCATCACCGTCTTCAAGGTGACCGGCGAGACCAATACCGACGACCTGTCGCCGGCCCCGGACGCCACCACGCGCCCCGACATCCCGCTGCATGCACTGGCGATGCTGAAGAACGCCCGCGACGGCATCGTGCCCGAGGAAGACGGCAAGCGTGGCCCGGTGGCGTTCATCGAGTCGCTCAAGGGCAAGGGCCACCTGGTCGCCTATGTCGGTGACGTGGTCGGTACCGGTTCGAGCCGCAAGTCCGCGACCAACTCGGTGCTGTGGTTCACCGGCGAGGACATTCCCTTCATCCCGAACAAGCGCTTCGGCGGCGTGTGCCTGGGCTCGAAGATCGCGCCGATCTTCTACAACACCATGGAAGACGCCGGCGCGCTGCCGATCGAGCTCGACGTGTCCAGCATGAACATGGGCGACGTCGTCGAGCTGCGTCCTTACGAGGGCAAGGCGCTCAAGGACGGCCAGGTCATCGCCGAGTTCGCGCTGAAGTCCGACGTGCTGCTGGACGAAGTCCGCGCCGGCGGCCGCATTCCGCTGATCGTCGGCCGTGGCCTGACCGCCAAGGCGCGCGAGGCCCTCGGCCTGGCCCCATCGACGCTGTTCCGCCTGCCGCAGAACCCGGCCGATACCGGCAAGGGCTACTCGCTGGCGCAGAAGATGGTCGGCCGCGCCTGCGGCCTGCCCGAAGTTGATGGTGTGCAGCGAGGCGTGCGCCCGGGCACCTACTGCGAGCCGAAGATGACCTCGGTGGGTTCGCAGGACACCACCGGCCCGATGACCCGTGACGAGCTGAAGGACCTGGCCTGCCTGGGCTTCTCGGCCGACCTGGTGATGCAGTCGTTCTGCCACACCGCGGCCTATCCGAAGCCGGTCGACGTCAAGACCCACCACACGCTGCCGGAGTTCATTTCCAACCGCGGCGGCATCTCGCTGCGTCCGGGCGATGGCGTGATCCACAGCTGGCTCAACCGCATGCTGCTGCCCGACACCGTCGGCACGGGCGGCGACTCGCACACCCGCTTCCCGGTGGGCATCTCGTTCCCGGCCGGGTCGGGCCTGGTCGCGTTCGCCGCGGCCACCGGCGTGATGCCGCTGGACATGCCCGAGTCGGTGCTCGTCCGCTTCAAGGGCGAGATGCAGCCGGGCGTGACCTTGCGTGACCTCGTCAACGCCATCCCGCTGGCCGCGATCAAGCAGGGCCTGCTGACCGTCGCCAAGCAGGGCAAGAAGAACATCTTCTCCGGCCGCATCCTCGAGATCGAAGGCCTGCCGCAGCTGAAGGTCGAGCAGGCGTTCGAACTGTCCGACGCTTCGGCCGAACGTTCGGCGGCCGGCTGCACGGTGCATTTGGACAAGGCGCCGATCATCGAGTACATCAACAGCAACATCACGCTGCTGAAGTGGATGATCGCCGAAGGTTATGCCGACCCGCGTTCGCTGGCGCGCCGCATCAAGGCGATGGAAGCCTGGCTGGCCAACCCGCAGCTGCTGGAGGGCGATGCGGACGCCGAATATGCCGCGGTCATCGAGATCGACCTCAACCAGATCGTCGAACCGATCCTCGCCTGCCCGAACGATCCGGACGACGTGAAGACGCTGTCCGACGTCGCCGG
This sequence comes from Lysobacter sp. P5_B9, assembly GCF_054049835.1. NCBI lineage: Bacteria > Pseudomonadati > Pseudomonadota > Gammaproteobacteria > Lysobacterales > Lysobacteraceae > Lysobacter > Lysobacter sp. P5_B9. The sequence continues at coordinate 164,979 of NZ_JBFULP010000007.1, read as the reverse complement.
CGCCAAGATCGATGAAGTGTTCATCGGTTCGTGCATGACCAACATCGGTCACTTCCGCGCCGCTGCCAAGCTGCTGGAAGGCAAGCGCGACATCCCGACCCGCTTGTGGGTCGCGCCGCCGACCAAGATGGACGCATCGGAGCTGACCAAGGAAGGCCACTACGGCACTTTCGGCACCGCCGGCGCGCGCATGGAGATGCCGGGCTGCTCGCTGTGCATGGGCAACCAGGCGCAGGCGCGCGAAGGCGCGACGGTGTTCTCGACCAGCACCCGCAACTTCCCGAACCGCCTGGGCCGCAATACCAACGTGTACCTGGGTTCGGCGGAGCTCGCCGCGATCTGCTCGCGCCTGGGCCGCATCCCGACCCGCGAGGAGTACATGGCGGACATCGGCGTGATCAACAGCAAGGGCGCCGAGATCTACCGCTACATGAACTTCGACCAGATCGAGGAATACCGCGAAGTGGCGGACAAGGTGGAAGCGGCGTAAACCGCGCGCCATCGTTCATTGCAACAAAAAAGCCCCGGCATGACCGGGGCTTTTTTTGTGTGCGGCAGTGACGGCCGGTCAGGCCAGCAATTCCTGCACGGCATCGCCCATGGCCCGCTTGCGCAGCATGAAGTCCCACAGGCTGCCGCCCATCTGCCGCCACAGCACCGCCGACCGCACCGCGGACAGCAGCACCGCACGCACTTCCGCGACCACCGCCGCCTGTCCGAGATAATGCGGATTGCCCTGCACCAGCACGCGCGGCCGCAGATGGCTCAGCGTGTCCGCGTACAGCGAACCCAGTGCGCTGAGCACCTCGGGATGCGTGCTTCCCAGTCGCTCCGCGGCGCCGCTCTGGGCGCGGATGCCACTGAGGACACGCGACACCATGTCGTCGTCGCGCACGAAGCGGCGCTCCAGCTGGAGCACCGCCAGCGCCAGGCGTGGCAGTTGGTCATCGGGCATCGCGCCGCCGAAGTAGTCGCGCAACAGCATCAGCCCCGTGCGCAACGACCCCGTGCCGCCGTAGACCCCCGCCGTGTCGTCCGCGTCGAAGCGGAACACCGAATCGAGCGCGGTCGAAAGTACGTCCGCATGTGCCTGTCCCGTATCGGCGATTCGCCGCACCTGGGCCAGCGCCTGCGCCAGGCCGGCCAGTGCGAGGACCCGTTCGGACATCGGATTTGGGCTGTCGGTCATGCGGCGTGTTCCTTGATCCGTTGTTCGAGCACGGCGTCGGTGGCGGCGATCACTGCGCCACCCAGGCAGACGTCTCCGTCGTACAGCACCAGGGATTGTCCCGGCGTGACCGCGCGTTGCGGGTCGGCGAAATGCACTTCCAGCGAACCATCGGCGCGAACGCTGACCTCGCAGGCCTGGTCCGGCTGGCGATAGCGGGTCTGCGCCTGGCACTGGAAACGGGAGGAAGGGGGCGCACCCGAGATCCAGTGCGCGGCCTCCGACCACAACGCATTCGCGTACAGGAACGGACTGTCGACGCCCTGGTCGACGTAAAGCACGTTGTTCGCCACATCCTTGCCGACGACATACCACGGTGCCGCCTCGAAACCGCGCACGCCGCCGATGTTCAAGCCTTCACGCTGGCCGAGGGTGAAATAGAACACGCCGGGATGCTGGCCCAGTACGTGGCCATCCGGCGTACGCATTTCCCCGGCGCGGGCGGGCAGGTAGCGCGCAAGGAACTCGCGGAAGTCGCGCTCGCCGATGAAGCAGATGCCGGTGGAATCTTTCTTCGCATGCGTGGCGAGTCCGGCGTCCCGCGCGATGCCGCGCACATCGGTCTTCAACAGGTCTCCCAGCGGGAACTTCGTCGCCGAGAGCTGCTTCTGTCCGAGCTGGTGCAGGAAGTAGCTCTGGTCCTTGCTCCGGTCGGCCGCCTTCAGCAGGCGCCATTGGCCGTCGGCCTCCGCGACGCGGGCGTAATGTCCGGTGGCGATGAAATCGGCGCCGAGCTCATGCGCGGCGTCGAGGAAATACTTGAACTTGATCTCGCGGTTGCACAGCACGTCCGGATTGGGCGTGCGACCCGCGGCGTATTCGGCGAGGAAATGGGCGAAAACACCGTCCCAGTATTCGCCCGAGAAATCACGGAAGTGGATCGGGATGCCGAGCCGCCCGCAGACCGCGACGGCATCGCGGCGGTCGTCCTCGGCGCGGCAATCGCCGCTGCCGTCGTCGGCCCAGTTCTGCATGAAAAGGCCCGCGATCGGCTCGCCAGCATCGCGCAGGCGCAATGCGGCGACGGACGAATCCACGCCCCCGGACATGCCCACGATGGTGCGCGCCTGGCTCATCCCAGGTGCTGCACGAGTTCGAGCGGCTGCCGACGGCCGGCCAGGAAATCGGACACCACGCGCCAGACCAGCGGACTGCGGTGACGGGCGGTTTCCGCCTGCAATTCGCCGGGCGTGAGCCACAGTGCACGGACGATGCCTTCATCCAGCTTGCGGGCGGGGTGGTGCGTCACGGGCTCCGCGGCGAAGGCAAATCGCAGGTAATGGCGACCGGTCTCCGGTGCCTTCCACTGGTAAGCCCCGACGAACGCCGTAAGCCGTACGTCCCAGCCGGTTTCCTCCAGCGTCTCGCGCAGCGCCGCCTCGAGCAGGCTCTCGTCCGGTTCGAGGTGGCCGGCCGGCTGGTTGAGCACCCGCCGGCCACCGGCGTTTTCCTCGACCACCAGCAGGCGGCCGTCATTGACCACGACCGTCGCCACGGTCACGTCGGGTTGCCAGAAGCGGCCCTCGCGATAGGTCATCGGATCGTGTCCATCAGATCGTGTCCATCAGAACGCATCCTTGCCGGGGGTGAGCTCCATTTCCATCGCCTCTGCCGAGCGCAGGGCCGCCTCGACGGCATCATCGAGCGCGTCAATGCCCGCATCCGCGGCCAGCTTCACCACGAACACCGCGTAGCGGCCCTGTTTCGCCCATGCGCCCAGCTTGCTTTCCTGCGTGGCCTCCAGCAGGCGGTTGGCGACGCCGGCCGGGAATTCGTCGGTCGCCGACACGTAGGCGGGCGACCAGATCTCGCGAACCTTATGGGAGCCGTAGGTTTCCACCGGCGAACGCACGAATACCAGCTGGCTGCGGCCACCCTTGTCCTCGTCCATGGCGAAAGTCAGGCGGAAGTCGCCTTCTTCGTCGACTTCGTACTGGTACTTCAGCTTGTCCAGCAGCTGCCTGACAGCCGGGTCGCCCTCCGGCCCCGATTTGGCCGGAGTGGCCCGTTCCGCCGCGTTGACGACAGATGAGACCGAAAAACACAGCAGCATGGAGACAGCGAAGGTACGCATCAGCCCCCCGGGGCAATCGAATGCCGCCATTGTGCAAGGGGGCACTCGGGGCGTCCATCGAGGCGTCCGCCGGCGTGGGTTCCTTATAATTCGCCCATGACGAAACGTACCGAACACGAACAAAGCCATGGCGTCATGGTCGAAACCAGCAAGCCGGAAGTGGCGCGGCCGCCGCTCTACTCCGTGCTGTTGCTGAACGACGACTACACGCCGATGGATTTCGTGGTGGAAGTATTGATGCGCTTTTTCTCGTTCAACGCGGAAAAAGCGACCCAGATCATGTTGCATGTCCATACCCGCGGCCGCGGCGTTTGCGGTGTCTTCACCCGCGAAGTAGCCGAATCCAAGGTGGCGCAAGTGAACGAATATTCAAGACTCAACCAGCACCCCTTGCTCTGTACGATGGAAAAGGCCTAAAAGTGCGAGTAAGGACGTTGTACCGATTGTGTTACGAGTGCCACGCAGCGTTCCGAACGTCCTATGGGGCTGGCATGGAAATCGCTGGTTGCTGTCCCCAGATAGGGTCGCAGTAATCCCGGAGGCTATCGCCCCATGTTCAGCAAGGACCTCGAATACAGCATCGGCCAGTGCTACAAGCGCGCCCGTGAAGCGCGCCATGAGTTCATGACGGTCGAGCATCTGCTACTGGCGCTGCTCGACAACCCGTCGGCCGAAGCTGTCCTCAAAGCCTGTCACGCCGATTTCGCGCGCCTGCGCGGCGATCTGGAGCAGGCCATTTCCACCTCCGTCGCCAGGCTCGCCGACGACGACGGCCGCGACACCCAGCCGACGCTCGGTTTCCAGCGCGTGCTGCAGCGCGCCGTCTACCACGTGCAGTCCTCCGGCAAGAAGGAGGTCACCGGCGCGAACGTGCTGGTGGCGATTTTTGGCGAAAAGGACTCGCACGCCGTGTATTTCCTGAACCAGCAGGACATCGCACGCCTCGACGTCGTCAATTATCTGTCCCATGGCATCGCCAAGCACGGTGGCGAGGAACCGTCGTCCCACCAGGACGACAGCGAATCGCGCCAGGGCGACGGTGGTGACGGCGAGATGAAGGGAGATGCGCTCGCCGAGTTCGCGATGAACCTCAATCAGCTTGCGCGTGAAGGCCGGATTGACCCATTGGTGGGACGAATCAACGAAGTCGAGCGCACCATCCAGGTACTGTGCCGCCGCCGCAAGAACAATCCGCTCTACGTGGGCGAAGCAGGCGTCGGCAAGACCGCGATCGCGGAAGGCCTGGCCAAGCGCATCGTCGATGGCGAAGTGCCCGAAGTGCTGGCAGACGCCACCATCTATTCGCTCGACCTGGGCGCGCTGGTTGCCGGCACCAAGTACCGCGGCGACTTCGAAAAACGCCTGAAAGCCGTGCTCGCGCAGCTGAAGAAGCTGCCCGACACCATCCTCTTCATCGACGAGATCCATACGATCATCGGCGCCGGTTCCGCTTCGGGCGGCACCATGGACGCCAGCAACCTGATCAAGCCGGCATTGGCATCTGGTGAACTGCGCTGCATCGGTTCCACCACGTTCCAGGAATACCGGGGCATCTTCGAAAAGGACCGCGCCCTTGCACGGCGCTTCCAGAAGATCGACATCGTCGAACCGACGGTGGGCGAGACCCTGGAAATCCTGCAGGGATTGAAGCCAAAGTACGAGCTGCACCATGGCGTCACATATGCCGACGAGGCGCTGCAGGCTGCCGTCGACCTGTCAGTCAAGCACCTGGGCGACCGCCTGCTCCCGGACAAGGCCATCGACGTGATCGATGAGGCCGGGGCCCGCCAGCGCCTGCTGCCGGACAACGAGCGCAAGACCCTGATCGATACCGAGGAAATCGAGACCATCGTTGCCAAGATGGCGCGAATCCCGACCAAGCAGGTCAGCGCGTCGGACAAGGACGTGCTCAAGAACCTCGAGCGCAACCTGAAGATGGTGATCTTCGGGCAGGATCCGGCGATCGAGACCCTGACCTCGGCGATCAAGCTCGCCCGGTCCGGCCTGGCCAACCCGGACAAGCCGATCGGCAATTTCCTCTTCGCCGGCCCCACCGGCGTGGGCAAGACCGAGGTGACCAAGCAGCTCGCACTGCAACTGGGCATCGAGCTGGTCCGCTTCGACATGTCCGAGTACATGGAGCCGCATTCGGTGAGCCGCCTGATCGGTGCGCCTCCGGGCTATGTCGGTTTCGACCAGGGCGGCCTGCTCACCGAGAAGATCGTCAAGACGCCGCACTGCGTGCTGCTGCTGGACGAGGTGGAGAAGGCGCATCCGGACATCTTCAACATCCTGTTGCAGGTGATGGATCGCGGCATCCTCACCGATACCAATGGACGCGAAGCCAACTTCAAGAACGTCGTACTGGTCATGACGACCAATGCGGGTGCGGCGCAGGCTTCGCGGCGTTCCATCGGCTTCACCAAGCAGGATCACTCGACCGATGCGATGGAAATCATCCGTCGGGCCTTCAGTCCGGAATTCCGCAACCGCCTCGACGCGGTGGTGCAGTTCCAGGCGCTGGGCTTCGATCACATCCTGCGCGTGGTCGACAAGTTCCTGATCGAGCTGGAAGCCCAGCTGCACGAGAAGAACGTCAGCCTCTCGGCCACGCCGACGGCGCGCGACTGGCTGGCCCAGCATGGCTTCGATCCGCTGATGGGCGCGCGCCCGATGGCCCGCGTGATCCAGGACCGGATCAAGCGGCCGCTGGCGGACGAGCTGCTGTTCGGCAAGCTGGTGGGAGGCGGTCGCGTCACCATCGACGTCAGGGAAGACGAACTGGTCGTCGAGGCGCAGGCGGAACCGGAGAAGCTCCTGCCGGTCACCGTGTAGCCGGGGCACGCTCCAGCGCATGCACGACAGTCCATGAAAAAGGCGGCCATTGGCCGCCTTTTTCTTCATGCAATTACCGCACTCACTTCATGCGGTAGGTGATACGACCCTTCGTGAGGTCGTACGGGGTCATTTCGACCTTCACCTTGTCGCCGGTCAGGATGCGGATGTAGTTCTTGCGCATCCGCCCGGAGATATGGGCAATGATCTCGTGGCCGTTCTCGAGGCGCACGCGGAACATGGTGTTCGGAAGGGTTTCCGCCACCGTGCCCTCGAATTCGATCACATCGTCTTTTGCCATGAAGTTCCCGGGTTGAGCATGAAGAGCAGGCGCAGCGCGCCCGCGAAGCCGCGCATTCTGCCACAAATGCCGGGGCGATGGCGCCGCGGTCCTGATTGTTCATCCGCGACGGGCGGGTGCCAGCCCGGACGCCGCGATCGTCCCGAAGCGCTGGGTCCAGCCGACGGCGGGTTCAGGCAGCGCCGTCAGTTCGGCAACCGCGGCAAGGAAGCGCTCCCGCGACCATAGTTCCGCCCCCAGGGACAGCAGGTGGTCGTTTTCGACCTGCGCGTCCAGCAGGGGCCAGCCCCATTCCCGGAGGCGGTGGGCGAGGGCGGTCAGGGCGACCCTGGAACCACCCGATTCCGCGCTGAACATGCTTTCGCCAAAAAACATCCGGCCGACGGCGACGCCATATAGCCCTCCCACCAGGCGCTCCCCGTCGAACACTTCGATGGAATGGCAATGCCCGAGCCGGTGCATCTGCTCATACGCGGCCCGCATGTCCGGTGTGATCCATGTGCCGCGCTGGCCCACGCGTGGCGTAGTCGCGCAGGCCTCTATCACCTGCGCGAAAGCGGTGTCGGCCCGCACCACCCAGTCGCTGCGCCGTAGCCAGCGCCGGAATCGGGATGGCAGGTGCACGCAGTCGGTCTGGAACACGGTGCGTGGATCGGGGCACCACCACAGGATCGGCTGTTCGTCGGAGTACCAGGGAAAGATGCCGTGGCGATAGGCGTTGAGCAGCCTCGCCGGCGCCAGGTCGCCCCCCATGGCCAGCAGACCATCGGGATGACGCAATGCGGCGTCCGCCGGCGGGAACGGGCCGTGGGGATCCAGTGACAGGGCAGGTAGCCGGATCGTCATGCCGCGATCATCGCCCACGCCGCAAGACCGCGCGAGTCGCAGTGCCCCGGCTCAACCAGCCTTGAACGGCGAATGGGTTGCCAGCGTGGCGGCGTAGCGTCGCACCGAAGCCGTTTCCTGCGCGCACCAGTCGCGCAGCGCCTCGCGAAAGCCTTCGTGTGCAATCCAGTGGTGGCTGTGAACCAGGGTCGGCAGGAATCCACGGGCGAGCTTGTGTTCGCCCTGCGCGCCGGGTTCGAAACGGGTGAGGCCTTCGCGCAGGCAGTATTCGATTCCCTGGTAGTAACAGGTTTCGAAATGCAGCCCCGGGATGTGCTCGCTGGCGCCCCAGTAGCGGCCGTACAGCGTGTCGCCTCCGCGCAGGCACAACGCTCCCGCGACCGCTTCACCTCCGCGCTCGGCCAGCACCAGGACCAGGGAGCGTGGCATTGCTCGCGCAAGGTGCCGCAGGAAAGGCAGCGTCAGCGCCGGATGATTTCCGTATTCGGCGAACGTCTGCAGGTAGAAGCCGTACATCGTCGCAAGATCGGCTTCGCTGGCTTCGTCGCCATGGATCACCCGGAAGCCAATGCCTGCGCGCGCGAATTTCGCTCGTTCCTGCCGGATGTTCTTGCGGTGCCGATGATCGAACGCGGCCAGGAAGTCGTCGAAGGTCCGCCAGCCCGCCGTGTTCTGCCAGTGGTACTGGACATCGATCCGGGCCAGCCACTCCCGGCCAAACGTGGTGTCCTGCTCGGAATGGAAGTTGACGTGCGCCGAGGAGAAATCAATCGCGCACAGGGCCCTCATCGCCTCGAGCAACCGGTGGCGATGCGCTGCGCCGGTCGCCAGGAGCCGGGGGCCGGTCACCGGCGAGTAGGGCACGGCACACAGCCACTTGGGGAAGTACTCGATCCCGTTCCGTGCGTAGGCATGTGCCCAGGCGTGGTCGAAGACGAACTCGCCATGCGAGTTGGTCTTGCGGTACCCGGGAGCGGCGGCGATCAGCTGATCGCCTTCCCAAAGCGTCAGGTGATGCGGCGTCCATCCCCAWTCCTCGCGCAGGCAACCGCAGTGCTCAAGGCCGGCGAGGAAAGCGTGGGAGACGAACGGATTGGAACCGTCGTGCAGTGCGTCCCATTGCCCTGCACGAATGTCTGACAGCGCGCTGACGATGCGCGCTTCTGCCATCAGCCTTCCTTGTCCAGGAATTTCTCTGCATCCAGTGCGGCCATGCAGCCAAAACCGGCGGAAGTGATGGCCTGGCGATAGACCTGGTCGGCGACGTCACCGGCGGCAAACACGCCCGGAACGGTGGTGGCGGTGGCTTCACCGGCCAGGCCGGTGCGGATGTTGATGTAGCCGTTCTTCATGTCGAGCTGGCCTTCGAACAGCGTCGTGTTCGGCGTGTGGCCGATGGCCACGAAAAGACCATGGATGGCGATGTCGCGCGTGGAGCCGTCCTGTACCGACTTCACCCTCACGCCCGTCACTCCGGCATCGTTGCCCAACACTTCGTCGACCGTGTGGTGCCACACCGGTTCGATCTTGCCGGCCTGGATCTTGGCGTGCAGCTTGTCCTGCATGATCTTCTCGGCGCGCAGCGTGTCGCGGCGATGCACGAGGTAGACCTTGCGGGCGATGTTGGAGAGATACAGCGCTTCTTCCACGGCCGTGTTGCCACCGCCGATCACCGCGACATCCTGTTCCTTGTAGAAGAAGCCGTCGCAGGTGGCGCATGCGGAGACGCCGCGGCCCTTGAACAGTTCTTCCGACGACAGGCCGAGGTATTTCGCCGTCGCGCCAGTGGCGATGATCAATGCGTCGCAGGTGTACTCGCCGCTGTCGCCCTTCAGCTTGAAGGGACGCCGCGACAGGTCGGCGGTATGGATGTGGTCGAAGACGACTTCCGTGTCGAAGCGCTCGGCATGCGCCTGCATGCGCGTCATCAGGTCCGGGCCCATCAGGCCGTGGGCGTCGCCAGGCCAGTTGTCGACTTCGGTCGTGGTCATCAGCTGGCCGCCCATCTGCAGGCCTGTGATCACCACGGGTTTCAGGTTGGCGCGAGCCGCATAAACGGCGGCAGTCCAGCCAGCGGGACCGGAGCCGAGGATGATCAGGCGGGAGTGCTTCGATGGGGTCATGGGTATAATTGCGTGCTGTTGGACGCGCACCGTACGGTGCGGGATGGATGGTACGGAAGGCGTTTTCGACGCGCGCCGGATACATCCGTGACCGCCATAGAGTGGCGTTGGCGTCCCGGCATTACAAGGCAAGGTCGACGGACTGCAGTGTTGCGTTCGCACCCGCCTGCCTTATGACAATCCGCCCGATCGCCGCGATTCGCGGTGACCCAGGGCATTACTTTGAGAGAACCGCAATGCGCATCGGTGTACCCAAGGAAACCAAGACCCTCGAGGGTCGTGTCGCTCTCGTGCCGGCCGCCGCCGGTGACCTTGTCAAGCGTGGCCACGAAGTGTGGCTGGAGCAGGGCGCGGGCCTGAAGAGCGGTTTCAAGGACGAGCAGTACACCAAGCTGGGTGTGAACATCGCTCCCGATGCCGCCGCGCTGTATGAGAAGGGCGAACTGATCGTCAAGGTAAAGGAGCCGATCGCCGGCGACCTGCAGCACCTGCGCAAGGATCACCTGCTGTTCTGCTACCTGCACCTGGCGGCAGAGCCGGTCCTGACGAAGCAGCTCCTCGACATCGGCCTCACCGGCGTTGCGTTCGAGACTGTGGAACTCCCCAACGGCGACCTGCCGCTGCTGGCCCCGATGTCAGTGATCGCCGGCAAGATCGCGGTGCAGGTCGGCACGCACCTGCTGCACCAGCCCGAAGGCGGCAAGGGCAAGCTGCTCGGCGGTCTCCCGTCGACCGAGCGCGGCAAGGTCGTGGTGTTCGGTGGTGGCAAGGCCGGCCGCGCGTCGGCCGAACTCGCCGCGGCGGGTGGCTCGAACGTGGTCGTGTTCGAGATGCGCCAGGACCGCATGGAAGAAATGATGCAGCTGGGCAACAACGTGACCACGCTGTACCCGTACGCCGACGTCGTCGCGCGCGAAGTGGCCTCGGCCGACCTCGTCGTCGGTGCCGTGCTCGTCACTGGCGCCCGCGCCCCGCACGTGCTGACCCGCGAGATGCTTAAGGGCATGCAGGACGGCAGCGTGGTGGTCGACATCTCGATCGACCAGGGCGGTTGCTTCGAGACTTCGCGCCCGACCACCTGGAAGGAGCCGACCTACGTGGAGGAGGGCGTGACCCACTTCTGCGTGACCAACATGCCGGGCGCCGTGCCGCAGACCAGCTCGCAGGCGATCTGTGCGGCCATCCTGCCGTGGGTCAACAAGCTGGCCTCGGGCAACTGGCGCTCCAATGAAGCTCTTGTGCGCGGCATCAATGTCGAAGGCGGCAAGCTGGTGCACCCGGCGTTGCAGGGCATGAAGCTCTAAACCGCTCCCTGGGCCGGACTGTCCCGGCCATGTCGGGTCAAGGAAGGGGCGCCGTGTGCGCCCCTTCTTCATTCCCGGCTATGCTCCGCCAGGGCCGCGACGACGGGGGTTGTTCCGGCCCTCCTGGTTCCCCGCGGGCGCTTTTTCCCGTATCTTCAAGTACTAACAGTACCTAGCTCAGGCAGATCCTCACAGTGGCGCAAGCCCCGGCAGCAACCCGCAAGAAGGTCAAGGCGGAAAAGGCACCGCCGTCGCCACGCCGCCAGCGGCTGATGCGCGACATCGCGCTGATCCTGATCGCGCCGTTGTTGCTGTACCTGATGGCGAGCCTCTTCACTTTTTCGCCTACCGACCCGGGCTGGTCGCATTCGGGCAGCGTGACCGCACCACTGCACAACGTCGGTGGTCGCGTGGGTGCGTGGACCGCCGACGTGCTCCTGCTCCTCACCGGCTACGTGGCATTCCTGCTGCCGATCATGCTTGGGCTCATTGCCTGGATCGCACTGTTCGGCATGGACACGGACGGGGACGGCGATGCCGACCTGGGTCCGGCGCTTCGCCTCATCGGCATCGTCGGCTTCCTGGTGTCCGCTACCGGCCTGCTGTACCTGCGCGTGGGATCCGCGCCGGATTTCGCGGCGGGAGCAGGGGGCATCCTCGGGCGTCTTGTCGGGAAATCGCTCTACAACGGCTTCGGCCCGATGGGCGGAAACCTGTTCCTGTTCGCGCTTCTGCTGATCTCGGTGACGCTGGCCACCGGACTGTCGTGGCTGACCGTGATGGACAAGCTGGGCCAATGGACGCTCGCGATCCCGCCGCTGCTCAGCAAGCTGTTCCGCCAGGGTAGCCAGCAGGCGACCGAATGGCAGCAGACGCGCGCGTTCCGCGAGGAGCGTGAAGAGGCGCGCAAGATCGAAACCGAAATGCGCGCGAAGCGTGCACCGGTCAAGATCGAGCCGCCGCCGGCACCCGTGGTGGAAAAGAGCGATCGCGCCAAGCGCGAGCAGCAGATCCCGCTGTTCCACGTCGGTGACGGCACCGGTATCCCGCCGCTCGCGCTGCTCGACGATCCCAAGCCGCAACCCAAGGGCTACAGCGAAGAAACGCTGGAAACGCTGTCCCGCCAGATCGAATTCAAGCTCAAGGACTTCCGCATCGATGCACAGGTGGTCGGCGCCTACCCGGGCCCTGTGATCACCCGTTTCGAACTGGAACCTGCCCCGGGCGTGAAGGTCAGCCAGATCAGCTCGCTCGACAAGGACATCGCCCGCGGCCTGTCGGTGAAGTCGGTGCGCGTGGTCGACGTGATTCCGGGCAAGTCGGTGGTCGGCCTGGAAACGCCGAACACGACGCGCGAAATGATCTTCCTCTCCGAACTGCTGCGTTCGAAGGAATACGACAAGTCCGGCAGTCCGCTCACGCTCGCGCTGGGCAAGGACATCGCCGGCCGCCCGACAGTGGCCGACCTTGCACGCATGCCGCACCTGCTGGTTGCGGGCACCACCGGTTCGGGTAAATCCGTCGCAGTGAACGCGATGGTGCTGTCATTGCTGTACAAGGCCTCCGCCAAGGACGTGCGGATGCTGATGATCGACCCGAAGATGCTGGAGCTCTCGGTCTACCAGGGCATCCCGCACCTGCTGGCGCCGGTCGTCACTGACATGAAGGAAGCCGCCAACGGCCTGCGCTGGTGCGTGGCCGAAATGGAACGGCGCTACAAGCTGATGTCGGCGGTCGGCGTGCGCAACCTGGCCGGCTTCAACAAGAAGGTGAAGGACGCGATCGACGCGGGCCAGCCGATGATGGACCCGCTGTTCAAGCCGAACGCGGAGCTGAGCGAAGCACCGCGCCCGTTGGAGCCACTGCCGTTCATCGTCATCTTCATCGACGAATTCGCCGACATGATGATGATCGTCGGCAAGAAGGTCGAAGAGCTGATCGCGCGGTTGGCGCAAAAGTCGCGTGCTGCCGGCATCCATCTGATCCTCGCCACGCAGCGACCGTCGGTGGACGTCATCACCGGCCTGATCAAGGCCAATATCCCGACCCGCATTGCGTTCCAGGTGTCCAGCAAGATCGATTCGCGCACGATCCTGGACCAGTCCGGCGCGGAAACGCTGCTGGGCCATGGCGACATGCTTTACCTGCCGCCGGGCACTGCGTTGCCAGAGCGCGTGCATGGCGCGTTCGTGTCGGACGAAGAAGTGCATCGCGTGGTCGAGCACCTCAAGCAGATCGGCGGCGGCCCGGATTACGTCGAAGGCGTCCTCGACGAAGTGCAGACACTGGGCGAAGGCGTGGTGGTTGGCGCCACCGGCCTGCCGGAAAGCGGCGGCGGGGCAGGGGACGAGTCCGATCCTCTCTACGACGAAGCCGTGCGCATCGTCACCGAAACCCGGCGCGCTTCCATTTCGGGCGTGCAGCGACGCCTGAAGATCGGCTACAACCGCGCCGCGCGCCTTATCGAAGCGATGGAAGCGGCGGGCGTGGTGACGCCACCGGAACACAATGGCGATCGCAGCGTGCTGGCGCCACCGCCGCCGAAATAATTCAGGGCGGATTCGGATTTTCGTGAGAGCCCATTCAGGGACTCCACATCAAACTCGCTGCCAATGTTTCCAGGAGTCATCCCATGCGCATCCCCGTGATCGGCCTCGCGGTCGCCATGTTTGCCACCAGCGCCTTCGCCGGCGCGCGTGACGACCTCAATGCCTTCACCAAGGGGCTGAAAGGCCTCGACGGGCAGTTCGCCCAGCAGGTATTCGATGCCAAGGGCAAGCTCAAGGAAAGCTCCAGCGGCAAGGTCGCGCTCTCGGCGCCGCGCCTGTTCCGCTGGGAATACGTGAAGCCCTATCCCCAGTTGATCGTGGCCGATGGCAAGACGGTGTGGGTCTACGATCCGGACCTGCAGCAGGTCACCAAGCGGCCGCAAGGCGCGGAAGAACAGAACAGCCCGCTGTCGGCGCTGATCGATCCCGGCAAGCTCGACGCGCAGTTCGTCGTCAAGGAAGGCGGCACGGCCGACGGTCTCGACTGGCTGCTGCTCACGCCGAAGGGCGATGCGGCCGAGGCAAGTTTCCGCTCCGCGCGCCTGGGATTCGCCCAGGCCGGCCTGGTCAAGATGCAGGTGGTCGATGCACTGGGCCAGCGCACCGAAATCAGCTTCAGCGGATGGAAGCGCAATCCCGCTTTCCCCGCCAGCACCTTCCGCTACACGCCGCCCAAGGGCGTGGATGTGATCGGCGGCGGCTGACCGGCCTGGTCATCCGCTGAATGACGCGGGCAAGCGACATGCCACTGCCGCCGCCTACAATGGCGGCATGCCTCGACGTACTCCTTCGCCGGCCGAATCAACCGATCTGCTGAGCGTCGACACCGACCACCTGCGTCCGCTCGCCGAACGCATGCGGCCGCGCACGCTCGACGAAATGGTCGGCCAACGCCGCCTGCTCGCGACCGGTTCCGCGTTGCGCAAGGGCATCGAGTCCGGCCACGTGCATTCGATGATCCTGTGGGGTCCGCCGGGTTGCGGCAAGACCACGCTGGCCCTGCTGCTCGCGCAGTACGCGAACGCCGAGTTCCAGGCTATTTCCGCGGTCCTCTGCGGTCTCCCCCAGGTACGGGAAGTGCTGGCCGAGGCCGCCCAGCGCTTCGCCTCCGGACGCCGTACCGTGTTGTTCGTTGACGAGGTGCATCGCTTCAACAAGGTGCAGCAGGATGCGTTCCTGCCGCACATCGAGCGCGGCACGATCATTTTCGTCGGCGCCACCACCGAGAATCCTTCCTTCGAGCTGAATTCCGCGCTGCTGTCGCGATGCCGCGTGCACGTGATGGAAGCGGTATCCGCGGACGACATCGCGGTCGCCCTCCGGCGTGCATTGCTCGAAGAGCGTGGCCTCGGTGACCGCGAACTGCAGATCAGCGACGACCTCGTGCACCTGGTCGCCACCGCTGCCGACGGCGACGTGCGTCGTGGCCTGACCTTCCTCGAGATCGCCGCCGACCTGGCGGGCGAGGGCGGCACGATTACCGAATCGACGCTCGAACAGGTACTGGCCGACCGCACGCGCCGCTTCGACAAGGGCGGCGAGCAGTTCTACGACCAGATCTCGGCGCTGCACAAATGCGTGCGCAGCTCGAGTCCAGATGCGGCGCTGTACTGGCTGGCGCGGATGTTCGATGGCGGCGCCGACCCGAGCTATCTTGCGCGCCGCCTGACGCGCATGGCCGTGGAGGACATCGGCCTCGCCGATCCGCGCGCCCTGCAGATGGCGATCGATGCCTGGGAAACCTTCGATCGACTGGGCAGCCCCGAAGGCGAACTCGCACTCGCCCAACTGACCATCTATCTCGCCACCACGGCGAAATCCAATGCGGCCTACGCCGCATTCAACACGGCCCGCGACGACGTGCGCGAATACGGCACCCAGGAAGTTCCGCTGCACATCCGCAACGCGCCAACGCGGCTGATGAAGCAGCTCGGTTACGGCAAGGGCTACCAGTACGACCACGACGTCGAGGGCGGCATCGCGCTCGGGCAGACCGGTTTCCCCGACGCCATGGGCGAACGGGTCTACTACCAGCCGGTCCCGCGCGGGCTGGAAATCAAGCTCAAGGAAAAGCTCGACGCGTTGCGCTCCGCACGCGAGGCCGCCCGCCGTGACGACGAGTAACCGATCGATGGCTTAGCATCGGCCGTCGATGCGGCAACCGGAAGGCGAGGCGGATGAATCTCTGGTTCCAACAGCTGTGGCTGGTGATGCTGGGCGGCGCCCTGGGTGCGGGCGGACGCTATTTCGTCGGTGGCCTGATGCTGCGGCAACTGGGTGACGGGTTCCCCTGGGGCACCTTTGCCGTGAACCTCGTGGGTGCGTTCGCGGGCGGCTTCCTCGCGGTCTGGCTGGAGGGGCGGGGAGCGTCGGCGCTGTACTGGCGCGCGTTCCTGGTGGTGGGATTGCTGGGTGGCCTGACGACGTATTCCGCGCTGATGATCGAATGCCTCCTCTATTCGCGCTCGTCGCGCACGGAGCTGGCCTTCCTCTACCTGTTGCTGACCGTGCTGCTGGGCCTGTTGCTGGTCTGGGGCGGTGCGCGAATCGCACATCTTTGGCGTCCCTGATCGCCAGCCTGCGGCTGTTGCCCCGCAGCGTCTGGCTGCTGGGCTTCATCAGCCTGATGAACGACGCCTCCAGCGAGATGATCTATCCGCTGTTGCCGCTGTTCCTCGTCGGCACGCTCGGTGCAGGCCCGCGCGTACTCGGATTGATCGAGGGACTCGCCGAAGCGGTGAGCAGCCTGCTCAAGCTCGCCTCCGGCATCTGGTCCGACCGGACCCGGCGCGCGAAACCATTCGTGGTGATGGGCTACGGCGTGGCCGGTCTTGCACGCGCCCTGATCGCGGCCGCGACCGGGTGGTTGTTCGTCCTGCTGTGCCGCCTGGCCGATCGCGTCGGCAAGGGGCTGCGCAGTTCGCCGCGTGACGCGATGCTCGGACGCAGTGTCGAACCGGGACAACGCGGACTGGCGTTCGGCTTCCATCGCGCCATGGACAACGCGGGTGCCGTGCTCGGCCCGCTGGTCGCGGCGGCCCTGCTGGGATTGGGAATGGAACTGCGCATGGTGTTCTGGTGCGCTGCGATTCCTGCGGTGGTGGTATTCATCGCCACCCTGCAATTGCGCGAGCCGGAAGCCGAAGCGCGGGTGCAGTCGCCGCGATTCAACTGGCACCTGGGTGAATTTCCGCCACAGTTCCGCCGCTACCTCATCGTGCTGGGGCTGTTCATGCTCGGCAACTCGTCGAATCTGTTCCTGCTGATGCGCGCGCGCGAGCTGGGATTGCCGCAGGCGCAGGTGCCACTGCTCTGGGCAACGATGTCGGGGGTGGCGGCGGTATTCCTCACCCCGTTGTCCGCCCTGTCGGACCGCCTCGGAAGGCGCCGCCTCATCATTGCGGGCTGGATTGCTTATGCGGCCATCTACCTGCTGTTGGGGTGGGCCGGAGTGAAACCCTGGGGTGTGTGGGCACTGTTCGTCGCTTACGGCCTCTTCATCGCGGCGACGGAGGGCGCGGAAAAAGCGCTGGTCGCGGATCTCGTGCCCCGGGAGCAACTCGGGACCGCGTTCGGCTGGTACCACCTCACGCTTGGCATCACCCTGCTGCCGGCCTCGCTGTTGTTCGGCGCGCTGTGGGAATCGGTTTCGGTCTTCGCCGCCTTCGCCTTTGGCGCTGCCTGCGCCTTGCTCGCGGCCGGACTGCTCGTGTTCTGGATCCGCGACGACCGGTCCTGAATTCTTATCCGGCCCCGGGCCAGGACAAGGTTGTCGCCCGGGCGCCGCGACAAGAGAACCAGTAAGGCTTTGGGGCAATTGCCGCGTTGCGGAGCTGGTGAAAGGATCAGGCAGCCGGCGGCAGTCAATGCCCGGCCGGCGTGCCTCGCCGCCAGCCTGCAGCCTGTCCGGCCAACGCTGCCGGTTCACGCCGTGACGGCGTTTCTTCGCTGAGGAGTCCGCGATGTCGACTCGAACCTTCTCCCTCTCCCGGCTGGTTCCGCTGCTCACCGCGCTTGCCGTTGCGAGCCCGTTGGCTGCCCAGGCGCAGGAGTCACCCAAGGACGGCGAGACCGTCTTCAGGGAGCCGGCGGCCGTCGTCACGCCGGAAGCCCGCGCCGTGCTCGACCGCATGCAGAACTATCTGAATTCCCTGCAGGCTTTTTCCGTGACCGCGAACGCCTCGCGCGACGAGGTACTCCCCTACGGCTACAAGCTGCAGAACAACGAATCCGCACTCATGGTCGTGCAGCGCCCCAACAAGCTGCGCGTCGATGTCGATGGCGACATCAAGCATCGTTCCTATTACTACGACGGATCCAAGCTCACCATGCTGGTGCCGGAACAGGGTGTGTATGCGCAGGCCGACGCGCCGGGAACCGTCGGCGAAGTGGTCAACGGACTGCTCAACGCCGGCGTCGAAATGCCGTTGATCGATGTCCTCAGACAGGCCTTCAACGGAAGCCTGCTCGAGGGCGTGCGTTATGGGCTCCGGGTCGGCGATTCGACCATCGATGGCGTGGAGACCGACCATCTCGCTTTCCGCCAGTCGACCATCGACTGGCAGCTCTGGGTGGCCAAGAACGGACAGCTCAGAAAACTGCTGATCACCACCCGCTACGAACTGGGCGACCCGCAGTACCAAGTCGTCCTCGACTGGAACACGAAGCCGAAAATCAACTCCACCACGTTCAAATTCGTCCCGCCAAGCGGAGCGAAACAAATACCTTTCTTTGCCCCGCGGGCGTCATCACCTGCGCCGATGACCGAGCGTGACGGGGGATCGCCATGAACATCCTGACTTCCAAGACACTGTCCACCCGATCGCTGCGGCTGGCTGCCATCGCTGCAACGCTGCTCGCGTGCGCCGCGATGATCATTCCGGACAGCGCGGATGCGCGGGGAGGACGCGGTGGCGGTGGCATGCGCGGAGGAGGGATGGGGATGCGTGGCGGCGGAATGGCGCGCAGTTCCGTCAGTGGCGCCAATCGCGCCAGCTCCGGCCGGGGCATGGATTCAAGTCGCGGAAGCGGACGGGTCCAGAACCCGGATCGTCCGGGATCTGGATCTGGATCGCGTCAGCCTCCTGACGGGTCCTCGATGGCGGGTTCGCGCGACCGACCAGGCACGCTGCCATCGGGCGACCGCGGTCCCGGCGACCGCACTCCTGGAAATCGCGGCGACAACGCGAACATCGATCGCGGCAATCTCGGCGACCGCGACGTGGACATCGATCATGACGGCTGGGGCGGCTGGCACGATGTCGATATCGACATAGACGGATCGCGCGGCGACTGGGATATCGATGTCGATATCGACCACCACCACCCGATCGCAGCCGCGGCGGCAATCCTCACGACCGCGGCCATCGCGAGCAATATGTATTACTACTCGTTGCCCTACGGGTGCCCGTGGATGGACCCTTATTACTATTGCGGGGGCATCTACTACCAGGAGCAGATGCAGGGCGACGATGTTGTCTATGTTGTTGTCAATCCGGAGGGGGAGCCGGCGAAGGCGCCTGCCGAGCCCGTGCCTCCGCCCGAGGGAAATCCCCCCCGATAGCGTCAGCCTTATGCCGTGACGCGAGGTGGCAGCGCGAAGCGCAGCGTTGCTCCACGCGAGCCGTTGTTCTCGGCCCAGAGCCGGCCGCCATGCGCCGCGATGATCGAGCGGCACACCGCCAGGCCCAGCCCGACGCCATCCCGCTTGGTGGTCACGAAGGGCTGGAAGATGCGTTCCAGATCGTCCGGTGCGATGCCGTGGCCGCTGTCGGTGAACGAGACCTCGACCCAGCCCTCGCGCGTCAGCTTCGACTGGATGATCAGTTCACGCGGGTTCTCGCTTCCGGTCATGGCGTCACCCGCATTCAACAGCAGGTTGATCAGGACCTGTTGCAGTTGGACGTGATCGCCGGACACCAGGGGAAGGCCCGAAGCAAGGTCGGTATGCGCATGCGCATTGCGATTGAGCAGGTCGCTCCTGGCCAGGCGCAGCACTTCCAGCACCAGGTCGTTGAGATGGAGTGGCTTATGCTCCGCGGCCTGCTTCTTCAGCATCGCGCGCAGGCGGCGGATGACCTCGCCCGCACGCTTGTCGTCGGCCACGATGTCCGCGAGGCTGGCCCTGACCTCGTCCAGGTCCGGCTGCGCGCGGTCCAGGAACCGTTGCGCTGCCTGCGCGTTGCTCAGGATCGCCGCAAGCGGCTGGTTCAGCTCATGTGCCATCGATCCTGAAAGTTCGCCCAGCATGCCCACGCGTGACAGGTGCGCCAGTTCCTCGCGCTGGAGTGCCGCCTCGCGTTCCAGCGCCAGCCGCTCGGTAATGTCGGCCACGGATGCCAGGACGAAGAGACCTTCCGGAGTCGCGATGGGCCTGAGCCCGACGACAACAGGCACCTGGCTGCCATCCTTGCGCAGGCCGTGCAGTTCGCGTCCAACCGCCATGTTTCGTGCCTGGGGTTGGCCCATGAACTGTTCCCGATAGGCGATGTGCGATGCGCGCACGCGGCCCGGTACCAGCGCTTCGACATCCATGCCAATCAGTTCGTGGATGCGATAGCCGAACACGCTGCTGGCCTGGGCGTTTGCCAGGACGATGAGCCCCCCGGTATCGACCATCAGCAACGCGGTAGGCGAGGCTTCGAAGACCATGCGGAAGCGATGCTCGCTTTCGCGCAGCTGCAACTGGCTTCCCTTCAGCGCCACCGTAAGTTGCGACGACCAGACCAGATGCGCGCCCAGGTCGTATGCCATGACCGCGATCATGATCAGCGCGGGAAAATTGAATGTGATCGGCGCGCGCAGCTGACCGAAGTTCACCATCGCGACCAGGCCGGTCATGGCCAGGTAGCACGTCATGATGCCGCCACAGACCATGATTACCCGTCGTTGCTCGCCGGGATCACCACGTCGCAATACTTCGACGATGGCATGCAGGAGGAACGCGAGTACCAGGAGGCGGCAGAGCTGGTCCAGCAAAGCCCAGGGGCTGATGGTTCCCATTGGCACGGCCACGATCCCGCCCAGGAACCCGACATGCGTCAGTGCCTGGATGGAACTGAAATTCAGGTTCGCGCCGGAAAAGAAATTCGGGATGAGGGACAGCCAGCGCAACCCGATGGCCGCATAGGCGAGACGGCGCGACCCCGCGCGAAAGCGTAGCCGGACGTAGCCGACCAGGGCGGTGGCCAGCACGGCGATGAAGACGTTGGCCCATCGCAGCAGCTCGCCATAGTGGGCGGGGCTCGTCGTCCGCATGGCCAGGAGTTCGAGGATGGCGAGCGCCCCGACGGAGGAGGCGGCCAGCGAAAACATCAGATAGGCGTATTCGCGGCGCTGCCCGATCCACAGGAGGAAATAGACCAGCGCGAGCGTCAGACTCGCGGCGCCCATCATGGGCCAGGCGATGTCGATCCAACTCATCCCGGCAACCCCATAGGTGTTGCCCGGAGTCTAGCGGCAAGGCCGGCGGTGGAGGTAGGCCCCGCGGCCGGGGCACGGCGGGGGTGCACGGAAGCTGGATCAGCTCGTTGCCGTGTTCCCTATCACCCATTGGATGGCGTCGAGTAGCGCCTGGTTGTCGGCGGGTTTGTGCAGGAACAACCGGGCGCCCAGTTCGCGGGCGTTCTTGCGGGTGTCGTCATCGTCGCGCGCGGACACCGCGATGACCGGTACCCCGATTCGACGCTCACGCAGCTTGACCAGGATGTCGGTCCCGCTTTGACGCGGCATGGTGAGGTCCAACAGGATCACGGCATTGCCGATATCGCGTATTTCGGCGAGGAAACGCTCGGATTCCGCGTAAGGACGCGGCTCGAGTCCCGCCGCGCGCATCAATCGCGCGAGCGCCGTCCGGACCGAATCATCGTCATCCACGATATAGACGATCAGCTGGTCGGCATGCTCTTCCAACTGCCTGGTTCCCGCTTGGGGTAGCGGGAACCTTAATGCCAACACGTGTCCATCGATATTGGACCTTGATCCCACGTAATCCGGAGACGCATTTACCGGGCAGCTGCCGGTGTCTGGACGGTCCCCCGCGAATCGGCGTTGATGCCGACCAGATCGCATTCGTGGACCAGCTGGGCAACGGAGTGCACCTCCATCTTTGCCATCACGCGGCCGCGATGGACCTTGACCGTCTTCTCGGCGATACCCAGGACGTCGGCGATCTGTTTGTTGAGCCGTCCCGTGAGGACCTGTTCCATCACCTCGCGCTCCCGGGACGACAGCCGCGCCATTCTCGCGTCGATCGATTCGATGTCGTGGCGCCTTTCCAATGCAGCGGCGTGCAGGAGGGTTGCTTCCGAAACCGCCTGCAGCAAGGCGTTTGAATCGATCGGCTTGAGCAGGAAATCCACCGCACCCTTCTTCATGGCAACGACGCTGCTGGCTATGTCGCCCTGGCCGGTAAGGAAGACGATCGGCAGGACGGTGTTGCGTTCCTGGAGCAGGTCCTGCAGTTGCTGCCCACTCATCCCGGGCATGCACAGGTCGAGCACGATGCAACCGATGTCCTCATAGTCAGGCCGCGCCAGGAAAGCCTCGGCGGACGCAAAGGCCTCCGCATTCCAGCCAGCGCTGCGCAGCAGCCGGACAAGCCCCTTCCGGACGGAGGGGTCGTCATCGATGACGAATACGGTGGCGGCGGTCGCTTCCATCGGGGGATCTGTAGCGCCTCGGCCTAGGCTCTGAATCCAACGTCACGCGGTGCGCACAGGGGCCAAGTGTAGGCCTCGAATTCCGCCGGACTAAGTGCCTTCACATTTGCAACGCATGTCGGTTCATCAACGAAGGAAAACCGGCATGCATCTTGCGTGCGGTCAACAACAAGACCAGGCAGGAAGTCTTCACGCGCATGAACGAAGTGCGCAGGTCTGGGTTTCGGCGAAGAGCACGACGCCGCCGTACTTTCATCACTCGTCCGATGAACCCGTTGAGTCGTCAGAGCGTATCCGCGCCAGTTCCGGCGCGCCGCGCTGCCCTGGGTTCCAGCCAGTGCCACACCAGGTACATGGCACCGACGGCGAACGCGCCGGCCAGGCTGAAGTACAGGATGCGCGTCACCCATATTCCCGGCTCACCGGGGCCCGATGTGACCAGGGAGCCGAAAATGCAGAGCATCGCAGTCGTGCCAAACACCAGCGTGGGGACCGACGGACCACCTTCGGCCACGCGCAGGCCGATCAGGAAAGAAACGATGAACGTGATCAGGCCCAGCGTGACCAGCGTCGGATGGATCAGCAATACCCAGAAGGCAACAAGGCCGATCACACCACCGACCGCGTTTGCCCCGATCTTTTTTATTGCATAACTCTGGCTCAGTTGCAGATCGAAGGTCGCGACCATCAAGACCGTGTTGATGAGCACCGCCAGTGCGTGCGCCGGCACGAAAAGAAGAAAAAACAGCATGATCGGAACCACGATGCCGGTCGCGAGAAGTGCGGTCGCCACGGGTGCAGGATTGCGCGCCGGCGGCGCAGCGGGTTTGGGTGCCATCCTGCGCGGCCAGATGGCGTAGACCAGCCAGATCGACAGCATGGCCAGTACCATTCCGCGAACCAGCGCCTGCGGCAGTGCAGCGGCCTGGCTCGGATAGGCCAGCGCCACGACCGGAATCGTGGAAAGGCAGACCAGCAGCAGCGTGGCGGGAAGCGTCGCCGCGGGACCACCGGTCAGCAACGCCAGGAACCCGATGAACAGGAACAGGGTGATCGCGCCGAACAGCACCCACGGCATATCCAGCAAGAGAGTCGACAGCAACCAGGCGAGCGCGGCAGACAGGGTCATCGCCGCGACTATCATCACCCCCAACTTCAGCGGTGGCCGGCCAGGCAGATTGGCCAGCAACGCGCCGGTCAGTATCGCCGTGAGGTATGCCGGCTGCCATGCCATCGCTTCGCAGACGACGAACGATACGCCGATCCCGACCGCAAACCGCAGCGCCGCATGCATACGCTCGACCGCTGCCGCGTCGGCGGGGCCTTTCTCCATTGGCACCGGTCGCGCCATTGGATTACCGCAAGTAGCTCAGCAAGGTGATCGCGCGCATCCATAACCGCGCGATCGGGTTGAAGATGGACCCCTTTTCGGCAAGCACTACGACATTCGCCTGGGCACCGCTGCGGCCGAGCGGCGGCGCGGCTTCGTGGTCGTCCACCGGATCCACGACGATGCGCACGGGGAACTGTTGCGGCTCACGCAGCCAACCGCTCGGCGCCGCGAGATCGGGCAGTTGTCCCGTTGGCACTTCATTCCCCTGGGTCACGCCCCAACCGAGGCTGTCCACGTGCCCTTTGAAGAGGCGGCCGGGAAGCTCGTCGAATGCGACCACCACTTCATCGCCCGGATCGATGTTGCCCAGCTGGTTTTCGCGCATCGCCGCGGTCACCCAGCGTCGGCCGTGCTCGATGAACGTGAGTACCGGCGCGCCACGGCTCACGAACTGTCCGGTCGACAGCCGCAGGTTGGTGATGACGCCGTCAGCCGGTGCCAGCACCGTGGTGTTGTGCAGGTCCAGCTTTGCCTGCTCGACGGCAGCTCGTGCCTGCTTGACCTTGGCGTTGTTGTCCCCGGTTTCGCCGAGTGCGCTGCGCGCGCGCTCCAGTTGGACCTCGGCACGCGTGACGTCGGCGCTTGTGGTGTCCATGGCGGAGCGTGCCCGTATCGCCGTCGTTTCGGACACCGCCTGCTTTTCCCAGAGATTCAGCACGATCTTGCCCAGCTTGTTGTTCGTCGCGAGCTCGATGCGCTGCTTCTCCAGGTCTGCCTTGGCGTAGCTGACATCGAGTTCGGACACGTCCGCGCCCTGGATGGCAACGGCAAGGTTGGCCTCGGCGGTACGCAGCGCGATTTCAAAAGGCTGTGGGTCGATCCGGAACAGCACCTGGCCTTTACGTGTGGGTGCGTTGTCCCTGACCTCAACGGCGATCACCTGGCCGCTCACCTGTGGGGCAACCTGTGCGAACGGTGTGTCCACTGAAGCCTGCGCGGTGTAGGGCGTGAGCCGGTCGGCGATGACGTGGTAGATGAACAACACCAGCAATGCGATCAGCGCAATCTGGATCACCCGGCGCGCGGGATTCGGGGCGGGGGAGGGGGGCGCTTTTTCCCGCGCACCGTTGGAGGCAGCCCCAGCTTCAGCGGGTGCTGTCTTGTCCCCCGGGGTCTCACGCGCGGAAGTCATCATTCATCCTCGTCGGTGCGACGCGGGGCCAGTTCAGGAGCGCGCCCCATGGCCTCATTAACGTGTCTTCTCCGTGCCTGCGGCCGGTGCCGCCGACACAGGCTGGGACGTGGCCATCTCATCCCAGTCGCCTCCCATGGCCCGGTACAACCCCACCATCGCCCGATAGCTGTCGCCCTGCGCACCGCTCAGCGCAAGTTGGGCCGAGAACAGGCTGCGCTCGGTGTCGAGCACTTCGAGGTAGTCGCTGTAGCCATTGTCGTAACGTATGCGCGCCAGCTCGACGCCCCGCAGCAACGCGGTCACGCGTCGGTCGAGCGATGCTTCCACTTCCCGTGTGGTGCGCACCGCGATGAGGAAATCGTCGACATCCCGGAACGCGTTCTGGATCGTCGATTCGTAGACGGCAAGCGCCTGCTCGCGGCGGGCCTCCGCCTGTTGATTCGTGGCCTTGATGCTGCCACCCGCGAACAGCGGCCCCAGCAGTTGCCCGACGAATGACCAGGTACGCGCCGGTCCGGTAAACAACGAGTCGAGGTCGGCGCTGGCAAAGCCGCCCGTACCGGTCAATGAAATGCTGGGGAAGTACAGTGCACGCGCGACGCCAATCCGTGCATTGGCAGCGGCCAGCTGCTGTTCGGCTTGCAGGATGTCGGGCCGGCGCTCCAGCAGCTCCGCGGGCAGGTCTCCCGGTACTGCCGGCATTCCAAGGCTTTTCAGGCTCTGCGCGCGGACGATCGGGCCCGGATTGCGACCGACCAGCACGGACAGTGCATCCTCCTGTTGCGCGATGACCCGCTCCAACTGCGGGATCGCCGCAACCGCACTTTCGTATTCGGCCACCACCTGTTGCATCTCGAAGTCGGAGATCACGCCGCCTTCCAGGCGAGTGCGGAACAGATCCACCGAAGCCTTGCGGCCCGTGACCGTGTCTTCGGACACCTTCAATTGGCGATCGAGGTCGAGCAGGTTGATGTAGCCAACCACGATCGAGGCGACGAGCGTCAACGCGACGCCGCGCCGTGCGTGGTCCGTGGCGAGCAGGTCAGCGCGCGCAGCTTCGGTATCGCGCCTGATCCGGCCCCAGAGATCCAGTTCCCAACTTGCCGACAACCCGGCGCTGTAGCTTTCGCTGATCGGATCGACACCGGATGGAAATGGAGTTGCCCCACGCGTACTTGCACGCTGGCGGCTGGCGCTTGCCCCGTAGCCGACCTGGGGATAGGCCTCCCCATGCACGGCGGCGAGGCGCGCGGCGAATTCATCGACCCGCGCCACCGCGACGCGAAGGTCGCGATTGTTGGCGAGGCCCTCACGCACCAGCGAATCGAGCGCTTCGTCATGGAAGCCCTGCCACCAGGGAGCGACATCGGCCAGGGTTGAGATCGTCGGTGCCTCCGCCCCCTGGAAGCGGTAGGCGCCCGGCGCATCGATCGTCGGTCGCACGTAATCCGGGCCCAGGACGCAACCGGTGCCGGCACACGCGAGGAACGCGATTGCAGCGGCCGGTGCCAAGCGCAGGCTATCAATGCGAATCACGTTCAGATCGCTCCAGTCCGAACCTGGCGACAAGCTGCGAAGGGAGACAGAACGTCGCCGGGCGATGCTTCATGCGCCTTTGATAGAACGCGGCAAAGGGCGTGCCATGGCCACGCCGCGAGGCGCGTGGATTAACAATTGCCTGTGGGGCTCACGGGGCAGGGGGCAGGGGCCCATTTCCAGCACCGTAGCCCGAGCCTGACCGGCTTCCAATTGGCCGTTGGACCAACGCGGCTGCCGCTCAAGGCGGGAGGTGCGGAAACTCACAGGCCGCAGCGGTGGTGTGCCAACGGTGGGGTTCCGCGGTTCGCAGCGCGCGCCCTTGCAAACCGCTTTTCGGTATCCTCGGCCTCGGCGCCACAGGGGGAGCCGTGATGGAAATACTGGTCGCAATACTTCATATCGTCGGGGCAGTTATCGCCACGATAGTGCTCGGCACCACGCTTTTTCTTGTGGGTGCATGGGTGCAAAGCCGAAGTACTAAGCGCGAGCTAGAAGAAGCATCGTTGTTTCTTGAAGTACCACTGGGCGATCTTGAAGAAGATGATCCCGCTTTGCGCCCAAAGATAATTCACTACGCAGCATCAAAGTTTAGTAACGAGTTGTTCCGCAATCGCATTTCAGATCTTCTCGGCACAGTGCTAACCGCATGGAATTGGGTTGGCCTGGCCGCTGAAATAGTGGTTCTAGCTTGGGTTGCGTGGATCGCGTTTTCCGATAGCGCAGGTCACGCTATCTATGCTTGGACCATAATCGTGGTCGCGCTATTCGTTTCGTTGGTTAGTGCCGCGGTCGTTTTTGCCTGCAGAGTTCTCACTGGGCGTTATCCGGGTCAAGCGCGCCAAGTTCGAAAGCAGCTTGCCAGCACGATCAACTCTCCGCAGATCATCTAGCACTCGTCCGCCGGACCTACGTCGGGAAGCCAAACACGCACCAGGTCACGGCCATGGTGGCGGCTATGTCACTTCGCATAATGCCTATTATGTAAACATCTGCGACTGACTGTGCGCGCAGCACCAACGGTCTAGCCGCCGGCTAGCTCATTTGCCACCTTCATTAGTTGTTCTCCCCGCAGGAGTTGTTCTCAACGTACGAACACGGAGTTTCCACTTCTGGGCTATGCACGCGGCGGCCGAGATGACAGCTTCGAGGTGGAGCATGATCGCTGCCACAATAAGTGATCGGTCATGTTAAAGAGGCCTGCAACGCCACGAACTGACGCCTGGGGAGTGTCCGACCCTCTAATGCGTCGATTCCTCGCAGGCCTGTGCATAGGGATTGCCATAGGCATCGCCATCGGCAAGCTAGTTGCCTAGCCTAGAAGTCACTTGATGACGAATCCAGAGAACGACGCCGCCCAAGGGCGGCCTCCAAGGTAAAGCGGTCCCCGCCTTCGCGGCGCAACGATCATGTCCTGGCAGACTGATGCTGACCGGGTCCGGCGACTTCCGGGCTGCTCCGTTCGTATCCGTCCGGATTCAGCGACTGCCAGTGCCAGGCGTCTCGGCACATCTCATCGATGTCGAATCGGGCCCGCCAGCCGAGCAGTTGGTTTGCCAATGAAGGGTCGGCATAGACCTGGGCCGCGTCGCCCGGGCGCCGCGCCACGATCTCGTACGGGATGTGGCAACCGGATGCCCGTTCGAACGCGTGCACGAGCTCAAGCACGCTCACGCCACGGCCGGTACCCAGGTTGACGGTGAGGTTGGCATCCGAACGCATGACGTACTCCAGCGCGTCCACGTGGGCCCGGGCCAGGTCCACGACATGGATGTAGTCCCGGATCCCCGTGCCGTCCGGCGTCGGGTAATCGCCGCCAAAGATGCTTAGCTTGCTGCGACGCCCTGCGGCGACCTGGCAGATGTAGGGCATCAGGTTGTTCGGGACGCCCGTGGGATCCTCGCCGATGAGGCCCGAAGGATGCGCGCCCACCGGATTGAAATAGCGCAGGTTGGCGGCGCGGAAAGAAGAGCATGCACGACACAGGTCGCCGATCAGCTGTTCCATGATCAGCTTGGTGCGGCCATAGGGATTCATCGCGTCCAGCCGCGAGTGCTCGGCGACCGGCACGCGCTCCGGATCGCCGTAGACCGTGGCCGACGAGCTGAACACCAGTCGTTCCACGGATGCCTCCTGCATGGCCTGCAGGAGATTGATTGTGCCGCCGATGTTGTTGTCGAAGTACTCCAGCGGCTTGGCGCAGGATTCGCCTACGGCCTTCATCGCGGCGAAATGCATCACGGCATGGAACCGGTGCCGGGCGAACAGCCGCGCCACGGCGGTCCTGTTGCGAAGGTCCACCCGCACGCACTCCACCGGGGTACCCATGATGCGCTGCAGGCGCAGCAGCACGCGCGGTGAGCTGTTCGTGAAATTGTCGGCGATGACGACCCGGTGCCCCTGTTCCGCCAGGGCGACGCAGGTGTGGCTGCCGATGTAGCCGGCGCCGCCGCACACGAGGATGCACATCGGTGCCTGCTCCGCCATCTGCATCTGCCTCGCTCTGTCCCGTTTCCAAAGAGAACGCGGAATGGCCGCGTGGGCGTCCAGGCTGGAACGCCCCCTCCCCTCACCCCCTGCTTTCCCTGCCCTACCCCCGGACCTTGTCCTCGGCATCACACGATTGGCGTTAGCAATTGGAGCACTGCCGCCTTCACGCGCGGATCAACCAGGACGTCGACCCAGAGGGGAGGTCTGCTTGGCAAGTAATGCCCCGTTGGCCACGTTGGACCAGGCCCGCATCGCAATCCTTGGACTCGGTTACGTCGGCCTGCCGCTCGCCGCGGCCTTCGGCAAGCGTTACCCGACCGTCGGATTCGACATCGACGCGGCGCGGGTGTCCGAACTCAAGAGCCACCACGACCACACCCGGGAAGTCACGGCCGACAACCTTCGTGAGGCGGCGCTGCTGGAATTCAGCAGCGATCCGTCGGCGCTGGCCGGCTGCAACGTTTTCATCGTGACGGTGCCCACGCCGATCGACGAGTACAAACGCCCCGACCTGCATCCGCTCGAATCAGCGAGCCGCACGGTCGGGCGTGCGATCGGACGCGGCGGCATCGTGGTCTATGAATCGACCGTCTATCCCGGTGCGACCGAGGAGATCTGCGTTCCCATCGTCGAACGCGAATCGGGACTGGCGTTCAACCGCGATTTTTATGCGGGTTACAGCCCCGAGCGCATCAATCCCGGCGACCCGAAGCATCGCCTGGAAACCATCATGAAGGTCACGTCCGGCTCGACACCGGTAGCGGCCGAGTTCGTGGACGGCCTCTACGGCAGCATCATCACCGCCGGGACCCACAAGGCATCCAGCATCCGCGTGGCCGAAGCGGCCAAGGTCATCGAAAACATCCAGCGCGACGTCAACATCGCCCTGATCAACGAACTGGCCCTGATCTTCCATCGGCTCGGCATCGATACGCACGAGGTGCTCGAAGCGGCCGGCACCAAGTGGAACTTCCTGCCTTTCCGCCCCGGTCTCGTCGGCGGGCACTGCATCGGCGTCGATCCCTATTACCTCACCCACAAGGCGCAGCAGATCGGCTACCACCCGGACATGATCCTTGCCGGGCGCCGGATCAACGACGGCATGGGCAGCCATGTCGCGCGCCGGGTGGTCAAGCTCATGCGCCAGCGAAACCAGGACATGACCCGTGCGCGCATCCTTATCCTGGGCCTGGCCTTCAAGGAAAACTGTCCGGACCTGCGCAACACCAAGGTCGTCGACATCATTCGCGAACTGCATTGCTACAACGCCAAGGTCGACGTCCACGACCCCTGGGTCAACGTCGAACATGCGCGTGCGGAATACGGCGTGGACCTGATCGCCGAGCCCGCGACCGGCCAATACGACGCGGTGGTGCTCGCCGTGGCGCATGGCGAATTCGTCGCCATGGGTGCGGATCGGATCCGAAGCCTCGGAACGCCCGGAGCGGTCCTGTTCGACGTCAAGCGCGCCTTGCCACGCGCCAGCGTCGACGGATGCCTGTAGCCATATGCGCGTGCTCGTCACCGGTGCGGCAGGTTTCATCGGCGCCAAGCTGAGCGAAGTGCTGCTCGCGCGCGGCGATGAGGTGCTGGGCTTCGACGATCTCAATGCCTACTACGATCCGCGCCTGAAACAGGCACGACTCGCGCGTCTGCTCCCGCATGCCAACTTCCAGTTCACGCGCGGCTCCCTCGAGGATCGCGTGGCGCTGGACGGCGCCTTCGCCGCGTTCGAACCGCAGCGCGTGGTCAACCTGGCGGCGCAGGCTGGCGTGCGCTACTCGCTCGACAATCCGCAGGCCTATGTCGACAGCAATGTCGTCGGCTTCCTGAACATCCTGGAAGCCTGTCGCCACCGCCACACCGAACACCTGGTGTATGCGTCGTCCAGTTCCGTGTACGGCGCCAACCGCAAGCTTCCCTTCTCGGTCGACGACAGCGTCGATCATCCGGTCAGCATGTATGCCGCGACGAAGAAGGCCAACGAACTGATGGCGCATACCTACAGCCATCTGTTCGGGCTTCCGACCACCGGTCTGCGCTTCTTTACCGTTTACGGCCCATGGGGCCGGCCGGACATGGCGCTGTTCCTGTTTACCCGCAGGATCCTCGCCGGCGAGCCGATCGACGTCTTCAACCACGGGCGCCACAGCCGGGATTTCACCTACATCGACGACATCGTCGAAGGCGTCGTCCGCACGCTCGACCGGATCCCGGCCCCCGACCCGCACCACGACCCGAAGGCGCCCACGCCGGCGAGCTCGAATGCGCCCTATCGGGTCTACAACATCGGCAACCACCAGCCGGTGGAGCTGCTGCGCTACATCGAGGTCCTGGAACGCTGTCTGGGACGCAAGGCCGAACGGCGGTTGCTGCCCATGCAGCCGGGCGACGTGCCCGACACATGGGCCGACGTCGAGGCCCTGCGCCGGGATGTCGGCTACTCGCCCTCCACCCCGATCGAGGTCGGGGTGGCGCGATTCGTCGACTGGTACCGCGAATATCACGGGGTATGAGGAATGACCTCCTCCCCTGATCAGGTGGCCGGGAGCATTCGCCCTCGGCGTTGTTCAAGAGGGGTCTATTGGAGAATCGCCATGCAACTTGCATCAGCCCTTCGGGCTTTCGGCCTGTCCCTCCTGCTAGCGGGTTGCGCCACCTCGGCCAACCTCTCTTCAGGCACCCCGCCCGCCCCCGCCCCTGCCGACGACTACCAGATCGGTGTCGACGACATGGTCCAGGTGTCGGTCTGGCGCAATCCGGAGCTGGGTATCACCGCCCCGGTACGCCCCGACGGGAAGATCTCGGTTCCGCTGGTCGGCGACGTCGTCGCCGGTGGCCGGACTCCCGACGAGGTCGCCAAGGACCTGCAGACCAAGCTGGGTGCCTATGTGCGCGAGCCGCAGGTCACCGTCATCCTCACCGAGCTGCGCAGCCACGAATACCTGTCCCGCGTCCGGGTCACCGGTGCCGTGCGCACGCCGGTTTCGATTCCGTACCGCCAGGGCATGACCGTGCTGGACGC
This sequence comes from Lysobacter sp. P5_B9, assembly GCF_054049835.1. Lineage (NCBI taxonomy): Bacteria > Pseudomonadati > Pseudomonadota > Gammaproteobacteria > Lysobacterales > Lysobacteraceae > Lysobacter > Lysobacter sp. P5_B9. The sequence continues at coordinate 133,480 of NZ_JBFULP010000007.1, read as the reverse complement.
CGTGCTCGCCGCCGGTGGTGTTACCGAGTTCGCCGCTCCTGACCATTCCAGCCTGCACCGCAAGACTGGTAATGGCGCGCAGGCCTACGGCGTGCAACTGGGCAACATCCTCGAGAACGGCGACCTCAGCACCAACTACAAGGTCGCCCCGGGCGACGTGATCACCGTGCCGGAGCGCGTACTGTGAACAATGCATACAGGCAACCTGCCTTGCCTGGTCCCGCAGCCGACCGCCTGCCGGCGTTCGCGATGCTGTCCCTCGCACGCAAGGAATTCCGCCGCTATCTCCTGCCGTTCGCCACCATCTTCGCAGGCATAGCGCTTTTCTTCCTCGCCTGGGGATTGCTCAACCCGCCGACCTACAAGTCGTCGGCGACGGTGCTGGTCCAGGACAACACTCCCATCGCCCCGCTGATGGAAGGACGCACCGCGGCGCCCAGCGAAGCCGCGCGCGCAACCATCTCGCGCGACGTGCTCTTCGGCCACCGCGTCATGGACGAAGTCCTGAAGGCGGGCGGTTGGGATAACGAGAGTCTCAGCCCGGCAGAAAAGGAAAAGCTGGTCGACACCATCACCGGGAATACCGAAGTCCTGGTGACCGAGCGCACCCAGGTGCGCTCGACGGATCCGAAGCTGAGCCTGGTCAAGATCACCTACGCGGATTCCGATCCCAAGCGCGCCTACGCTGTTGCCAAGCGTTTCTCGGAAGCCTTGATCGAGCAGGTGCTCGAGTCCAGGGCACAGGCCAGCCAATCCGCCTATCAGTTCATCGATGCACAGGTCGAGAAATACCAGGTGGCGCTCGGCGAGGCGGACAAGAAACTGCAGGACTATCGCAGCGTCAATCCGGATGCGGTGCCAGGCGTGGATACCGACGTGGGCGCACGCATCGGGGAACTGCGCCGGGCCGCCGACAACGCCAGCATGGACCTCGCGGACGTCGGTGCCCAGGAGCACCAACTGATGGGCATGCTTTCCCGCGAAAGCCAGATCACCACGATCTCGCGCTCCACGCAGGCCAATGCACAACTGGGCGCACTGCAGGCTGAAGAAAGCCGACTGCTGCTCAGCTACACGGACCAGCATCCGGATGTAGTCCGGGTACGCAACCAGATCCGCGAACTGCAGGGGCAGGTGCGAGGCGGCCGCATGCGCGGATCCGTCCTGCCAGGCTCGAGCCCGACGATGAATCCGGTTTACGAGCAGCTTCGGACACAACTGGCTGAAGTACGGCGCCAGGGTGCCGCGGCGGCCTCGCGCGTCGCCACCGCCCAGGCCCTGCTGCGTGACGAGCTTGAACGCAGCCGCAGGATCATCGGCTCCGAAGGAATGGTTTCGGCGCTGACCCGTGCGCATGACGTCAACAAGGAAATGTACGAAGACCTGCTCAAGCGGCGCGAAAACGCCCGTGTTTCGATGAGCCTGGATGCGGACGGACGCAGCCTTGGTTTCCAGATCCAGGAACCCGCATCGATCCCGGCGATACCGACTGGCCTGCGCCTGATGCATTTCGCGGTGGCCGGCATTTCGGTCGCAATACTGATCCCGCTGCTGCTCCTGTCGATGCTGGTCAAGCATGATCCCCGCGTGCGACTCCCATTGCAGATCGAACGCGATTCCGGCCTGCCGGTGTTGGGAACCATCCCGCTGCACCTCACGCATGATCAATTCGAACAGCGCAACAAGCGAACCAGGCTGGGATCGGCCCTGTTCGTCGCCGTGCCGCTGATTTATGGATTGGTGCTCATGCTGAAACTGGTGGACGTCTTATGAATGACTTCAACCACTCGACTGTGAATGCCATGGACAAGATGACTGATGCCGGACATCGAAGCGTCGCGCGGAGAAACGAATCCACCTCGCTGACGCCTGCCCAGTTGGCAGAACGCTCCATCATTCCTTACGTGGATGGAGCCAACAGGCAACTGGTGGACTCGTTCAGGGAGCTGCGCACGCGATTGCTGGCGACCTCGAACGACAACTTCATCACCCTGATCGCGCCGGTCACCGACGGATGCGGGGGGAGCTTTGTCGCCCGCAACCTCGCGCTCGCGATGACGTTCGACCAGTCCAAGAACGCGCTGCTGATCGATTGCAACCTGCGCCATCCAACCCAGGACACATCGATGAAGATCGATACGTCCCGCGGCGGACTGATCAACTATCTCGAGGATCCGGAGGCCGAGGTCGAATCCATGCTGTACAGCACCGGCATCCCGCGCCTGAAGCTGATTCCGGCGGGCCGCTCGTCCTACGGCGAGATGGAGGCTGAATATTTCTCGTCGTTCCGCATGCGCCTGCTGCTGGATTCCCTGCGCAGCAGTTATTCGGACCGTTACATCTTCCTGGACAGCCCGCCGACCCTGGGCGCACCCGATGCGCGCATGTTGTCGGAACTGGCGGACGTGGTGATTCTCGTTGCAGGTTACGCACAAAACACCCCGGCCGATATCGCCGCGGCTGCGGCCAACTTCGATCCCCGCAAGTTCGCCGGCGTGGTCTTCAATGAAAACGCCTGAGCGCCGCAACGGCCGCCCATCCCTGTCCCGGGTGCATGTGCGCCCGACGGCCTTGTGCGTTGCAATCCTGGCCGCTGCGTTCAGCGATGGCGCGGACGCGGCACGCCTCAACTACCGGCTGGAAGGCCTTGGGCTCCACAGCGACAACATCAATCTCAGCGAAAGCGACGAACAGGCCGAGACCGTGTTCGCACCCCGCCTCGCGTTCGATTTCAAGGAGGAAGGCGCGTCGGTCGAAATCCAGGCGCGCGGAGAAATCGAACGGCGCTTCTACAGCGGCAATGCATTCGACGACGAAACCCGCAGTGGCTTCGCCGGTCAGCTCAACTGGTCGCTGTTTCCCGAGCGCCTGAACCTGGTCGTCGAGGACTACCTCAGCGAAGAGCCGATCAACTTCCGCGACGGGCGATTTCCCGGCAACCTGCAACAGGTGAACGTCTTCGTCGCGGGGCCGACTTTCTTCGCCCGCTTCGGCGATACCACGCGCTTGAAACTCGACGTTCGCGGCGCCGACACCTATGCCGAGGAGACGGCCGGGTTCGACAGCAAGCGCTATGGCGCGGCCGCGGCGCTGGAGCACGATATCCGTAGCACGTCGAAGGTCTCGCTCAACCTGGCGTATACGAACGTCGACTTCGACGATTCGGATCCGGCGATTGCGATCGACTACGACCGGGAGGACGCCTTCGTCCGATACAACGGCAAGCTGCGCAATATCGACTATGAACTGGACGGGGGCTATTCGCGCCTGAAGCGCGATCTGGCCAGCGATGAATCGACCGCCATCGGCCGGGCCACCGTCCAATGGCATCCCGACCCGCACAACCGGCTGAGCTTCCGCGCGCGCCATCAGTTCGCCGACGCGGTCCAGGACATCGTCCTCCGGCTGAGGGACTCCGACGAGGTGCTGATCCCCGACCTGATGGCACCGTCGGACTCGCTCGTGACGTCCGGGACCTATCGCCAGAACTACTACGACCTCGATTACCGCTTTTCCGGAGAACGCTTCGGCTTCCGCGCCCGCCCGCTATACAGAAAGTTGCGCTACGTCGACCCGGGGAACAGCGATCGCACCGAGCGCGCCCTGGTGTTCCAGGCCAGTTACCGCCTTCGCCCGAGGATGACCGTAATGCTCGACGGCGCCGAGCGCCGGCGTGAATTCCTGACGCAGGACGAAACCGACCGCGACCACGTCTATGGCCTGGCCATGGAGTATCAGCTGACCAGGCATTGGGGCTGGCGGGCCGACGTTTTCAAGAACGACCGCAGCTCGGATGTACCCGAGGCGCGTTACAAGGAAAACGCGGTGCAATTCAAGGTCTGGTGGCAGCGCTGACATCGGAGCCGGCGAAATGTTAGAGGCACTGCTCTGGAGCGCGATCTTCCTGCTGGGGTACATCTACGTGGGTTATCCGGTCCTGGCGATCGCGATCGCCCGTATCTGGCCACGCCCCGCACGCAAGGGCGCCATCTCTTCCGCGGTCACGGTGATCATCACCGCGTTCAACGAAGAAAAGCACATCGAACAGAAGATCCGGAACGTCCTGGAACTCGACTATCCGAACGACCTGGTCGACATCATCGTCGCGTCGGATGCATCGAGCGATGCCACGGACCAGATCGTGCTCGCCTTCAATGCCACGAATGTACGCCTGCTGCGGGTGGAGGGACGCCTGGGCAAGACCGCCTGCCAGAACGCCGCTGCCGCGGCCGCTTCAGGGAACATCCTGGTTTTCACCGATGCCACGACCTTGATCGAGACGGACGCCCTGCGGGCGATCTGCGGCAATTTCCATGATTCTTCGGTGGGCTGCGTGGCCGGTCGCCTCACGTATGTCGCGAACCAGGACGATGCAACCGGCAATGGCGGCACGTCCTACTGGAACTACGAAATCATGCTGCGGATGGCGGAGGGCTCGCTGGGCTCGCTGATCGGGGTCTCCGGCTGCCTGTATGCCGTGCGACGCAGCGCCTATCGCGCCATCGCCCCTGAACTGATCAGCGATTTCGTCATTGCGATGGTGGTGCGGGAACAAGGGCTGCGCACGATTCTCGAGCCGGACGCGATCTGTTACGAAGAAACCCTCGACCACCCCGATCGCGAACTTTCCATGCGCGTGCGCGTTGGCATGCGCAGCCTGGCCGCGCTTGCCAGCCAGAAGCAGTTCCTGAATCCGTTCCGCTACGGTGTATTTGCCTGGCAGCTGTGGTCGCACAAGCTGCTGCGATACCTGTCGCCGGTGTTCTGGACGGTCGCGTTACTGGCGAACGTGGCGCTGGCACTCCAAGGACGCTATCTGTGGCTGTTGACGATGCAGCTGGTGCTGCTGCTGTCGGGACTGCTCGGATTCGCGTCGCTGCGTGCATTCGGGACGTCGCGCCTGCTCGCCCAACCGTATTACTTCCTGCTGACCAACCTCGCGTCCGCCGTCAGCCTGTTCCGGTTCCTGCGCGGTGAACGGGTCGTGACATGGACTCCGTTACGCTAGAACGGCGCGCTGTATCGGCAGCCAGCGATGGATGACTGGCCGTGGATGGCGCCCCGCGACGTTTTTCCCTAGAGCGGGATTGGATCAATGCGAATGCAGTCGACGGAGAACAACTACGCTGCCGGTCCGGATGGCGTCCCGGCCCCGGCGCCGCAAGCGTCATGGGCGGAGTCGCTGGCCCCGGTGGATCCCTCCCCGCAGCGCATCCTGTATGTGGTCTCGCAGTTTCCGAGCCTGTCGGAGACCTTCATCGTCCGCGAAATCCAGGCCCTGATCGATCGCGGCGTGGATGTCCGCGTGCTGTCGCTGAAACAGCCAAGGGAAAACATCGTCCAACCGCAAGCGGAAGCATTGCTCGCTCGCGTCATGCATCCAGCGAGTGGCCTGCAAACGCTCGGCGCGGCATTCGCCACCTTGCTGCACCGGCCGTCGGAGAGCCTGACCTTCCTCGCAATCATGTTGCGCGAGCTGTGGCGCCGGCCTGCTGCACTCGCCAAGAGCATGGCGGCGATCTTCCGCGCGCTGGGCCGCATCGATGAGATCGGCGCGTTCTCCCCGCAGCTCCTGCATGCCTCCTGGGCAACCTACCCAGCGACGGTGGCGTGGTTCCTGTCGCGGGTACTCGAAGTGCCCTACAGCTTCACCAGTCGTGCGCACGACATCTTCATCGAAGACCACATGATGGCTGGCAAGCTGCAGAGTGCCGCGCTCGCCGTGACCATCACCGAACACAACGTCCGCTTCATGGAGCGCTGGATGCCGGCACCGGGCGCGATCCCCGTGCACGTCATCCACTCGTCGCTCAACCTTGCCGAACTTCCGTACGTTCGCACCGGACGTGATCCGCGGAAGCTGCTCTCCGTCGGCCGGCTGGTTCCGATGAAGGGCTTCGACATCCTGCTCAAGGCGCTGGCGGAGCTGCGCGATCGCGGCACCGAATTCCGCTGCACGGTCATCGGCGAAGGCCCCGAGCGGACACGGTTGGAAAACATGCGCAGTGCACTTGGCCTCGACGCGCTCGTGGAATTCCCGGGAGCGATGCCCCAAGGCGAGGTCACCCGGCACATGACCGACTCGTCACTGATGGTCCTGCCTTGCGTCGTTGCCCCCAATGGGCAGTCCGACGGGATCCCCAATGTCCTGATGGAATCAATGGCAACCGGGCTACCCGTCATCAGCACACGGATATCCGGAATTCCCGAACTGGTCGAGGACGGCGTCAGTGGACGCCTGGTCGCGGCAGGCGACGTGGGAGCCCTGGCCAATGCGGTACAGGCGCTGCTCGACGCGCCCCTTCAACGCGAGTCCTTTGCCGAGGCCGGGCGGCGCAAGGTTGAACGTGATTTCGACGTGCGCATCGAGGCCGGACGGTTGCTCAAACACTTCAGGGCGCTGTGCCATGCATGATCGGCGGCGCGTGCTCGTGGTGATCGACAGCATGGAAGTTGGCGGCAGCCAGCGCCAGGTCCAACACTTGCTGGACGGACTGGACAGGCAGCATTGGGAGCCGGAGCTCGCCTACTTCCGCAGCGACTCGTTCCTGGTCGATGCCATTCGCGCAAGCGGCATCACCGTGCATTACCTGCCCAAGCGCGGTCGTCTCGACCTGCGTTTCCTTGCCTCCTACGCCCGCCTGCTGCGCGAGAGGAACTATGCGCTCGTGCATGCCTATTCGTTGACGGCCGAGCTGTGGACCCTGCCGGCGCGATTCCTGTCCGGCCTGCGCCCGGTGCTGGTGGCGTCCGAACGCAGTTCGGTACGGGACGATCGGCCGGCGTGGTACTGGTGGCTCAAACGCATCGTGCTCGGCCGCAGCGCGGCAGTCATCGCCAATTCCGAAGCAGGCGCGCACTCGACAGCGCAACGTACGCGAATGCCGGCGTCGCTGTTCACCACCATCGCCAACGACGTCGGCCTGCCCACGCCGGTCTCCACCGAAGACAAAGCCGCCATGCGCCAATCCATTGGCGCGCCGGAAGGAGATCTTTTTGGTCTCTTCGTCGGGCGGCTGGTTCCGGTGAAGAACCTGGAATGCCTGGTCCGCGCGCTCGCGATGCTCTCGCCCGCACAACGGCCCTGGCTGGCGCTGGCTGGCGATGGCCCCTTGCGCGACGAGATAGCCCAGCTTGCTGCAGACCATGGCGTGGCTTCGCGCCTGCGCTTCCTTGGCGAACGACCAGATGCCACGCAGTTGATGCAGGCAGCGGACTTCCTGGTGCTGCCTTCCCATTTCGAGGGCTTGTCCAACGCATTGCTCGAAGCCATGGCCGCCGGTTGCCCGGTGATCGCTTCGGCGGTCGGCGGGAGTGTCGAACTGATCGAGCATGGACGCACTGGCCTGTTGTTCCCGAGCGACGATCCCGGCGCGTTCGCCACCCTGATCGCGCGCATGGCCGATCCAGACCTGCGCACGAGGCTCGCGCAGGCGGGCAGGCAGCACGTGGAACAGCACCACAGCCAGGCCGCGCTCGTCGCCGGAACGACGGCGGTCTACGAGCGTTGTCTCTGTAAAGCGGATCCGGCGGGAGTTCGCACGCTGGCACACGCGGAACCAGGGCCGACGAAATGAACGCAGGCTGCCGACGCAACGCCAGCCCACCCAATGCGACCGGCATGGCCGGTGAGGTTTGCTGACCCATGCGCCTTCTCTACGCCATCCCCATCGTGCTGCTGCCGAATGCGGCGCACCTGCCGTCCAATGTCAGCGTGTCGGTTTCGGTCGCAGCGATCGTCATCGCCATACTCCTGGGCGATCGCGAGGAGCCCTATCTCGCGCGCGCCAGCTATCTTCTTCCCCCGCTCATCGCGCTGTTCCTGGCGATGCTGATTGCCTTCGTCGCCGCACAATGGAGCGACCTGTCCAACTTCGGGGCAGACCTTCGCGAAGCCAAAGTCGCGGTGCTCTTTCCGTTCCTTTATCTCGCGTACCGGCGATGCGGGCTGGACCTGAAAGGCACCCGGCAGATGATCATGCTGATGCTGCTGGTGGCCGTCCTTGCCGGGCTCGAAGCCGTCTTCCAAGGGTTGAGCTTCAACTTGGGCTCGTTCTCCAACACCGAACGCGCCACCGGTCCATTCGGCCCGATCAACATGGCCAACCGTGCCGGCGTGTTCTTTGCCATGTTCCTGCCATTCCTGGTGGCGCTGGTGCTTCAGCCGAACCAGCGCCGATCCGTGCGCCTGGCAGCGATCGCGGGCAGCGTGATCCTGGCCTTTGCAATTCTGTTCACCTACTCACGCCAGGCATACCTGATCGGTCTGTTCGGCATGATGGTGCTGCTGGTCTGGCGCAGCATTCCCGCCGCGTTGCTGGCGGCCGTGTTGCTGGTGGCGACTGCGGCCAGCTTCCTGCCGTCAAGCGTCGTCGAGCGCGTCCAGGAAACGCAGCAAGTGGACGCCACGGGCGCCGTGACGCTCGATGCCAGCACCTCCAGTCGCTTCGTGATCTGGAACGGCACGATGAACATGTTGCGCGACCATCCGGCCGGCGTGGGATTGGGACGCTTCGACAGGCATATCGGCGATTACACCCCTTATGGCCGGCCCAAGGACGCGCACAACGGTTTCGTGCTGACCCTGGCCGAGTGCGGTCCGCTGGGTCTGCTGGCGCTGCTGTGGGTGTTCTGGCGGCTATGGCGACTGTCACGATGGCTGCGCCGCTCCCCGGGGGCAGCAAAGCCGGAGTTGCGCACGTTCGAACTGGGCTTCACGTTGGCGGTCATTTCGATGGCCTTGGGCAACATGTATGGCAGCCCGTTCTTCGACAGCGTGATCATGGCCAACTTCTGGGTCCTGTGCGGCCTGATGGAACGTTACGGCCGGATCAAGGCGCACTCCGCCGCGCTGTCAGCCGAAGCCAGCGAACCGACAACCGTCCCCCTGGTCCCCGTCAGCACGCGTTTTCCACTGGCCGTGCGCGCAGTGCCCGGGCTCGCCAGGCTCAGGGATGCGCTTCGCTGACATGCACGGGGGAGCGCGGATAGCGCTCGCCGCCTGCGCATGCGCGGCCATGGTCGCCTGCGCGGCGGATGCGGTCCCGGCGCCCGAACTCTGCCCATCGGGACGATCGGGCAACTCGGATATCCCGGTCGCCTTGGCGTCGCGGAATGCGACGACTTATTACATCCGCAGCGACGGCGGAGACGCCAACCAGTGCAATGGCCGCGCGGATGCCGCCTATTCCGGCCATGGCACTGCCCAGGCCTGCGCCTGGAAAAATCCCAGCATCGCCCTGCCCCACTCGGGCCCTGCGCGCATCGAAGGTGGCGACATCCTGCGCATTGCCAGCGGCACCTATCCCATTGGTGAAGACGACTATCTGCAGCCGGTTCCCAGTGGACCGAGCAAGGATGCGCCTACGCGCATCCTGGGCAAGGCGGGGGCGATGCCGAAACTGGTCGGCGTCAATGGAGTCCATCGCGTCCTGAACCTCGATGGCAGTTCCAATGTCGAACTCGGTCACCTCGAGATCACCGACAGGAGCGATTGCGTCTACAAGCATTCGAACGCCGGGGCAGCCTGCACCGATGCCATGCCATGGGCACGCGTCGGCCTCTACGCCCGCGCGTCCAACAACGTCTGGCTGCACGACCTCAACATCCATGGCATGGCGGCACGGGGGATCAACGCCGGCGACCTCAGCAACTGGACGCTGGAGCGCGTCAAGCTCAACAGGAACGGTACCGCCGGATGGGACGGCAACATCGAAGGCGGAGGTTCCAACTCCGGCAGGATGATCATGCGCAACATCGAGATTGCCTGGAACGGATGCGGTGAACGCGTTGCGACCGGCGAGCCGTGGGCCTGCTGGGCGCAGAAGACCGGCGGCTATGGCGACGGCCTGGGCACGACCAAAACCGGCGGCCAATGGCTGATCGAAGATGCGTATGTCCATCACAACACTTCCGATGGCCTCGATCTGCGTTACATGGATGGCGCCGACGCCACCAGGGTGACGCTGCGCCGCATCCGCGCAATCGCCAATGCCGGCAACCAGGTCAAGGTGAAGGGAAACTCGCTGATCGAGAACTCGGTGATGGTCGGCAGCTGCAGCTTCTTCAGGAACAAGTTCTTCATGACCGATGGCGACCTGTGCCGCTCCGATGGCAGCACGCTGCAGTTGGTGATGACCGGCCACAACACGGCGATCGTGCGCCGCAATACCCTGTCCGGCGAGGGAGCCGTGCAGATTGGCCACAGCGAGGGCGACACCTCGGACAGGATAGATATCCGCAACAACCTGGTGATCGGTTATCCGCGTTACGGGGATCCCATCCGGCTCTCTGCATTCGATGGCGGCAAGTCAAAGGCAGCCATCAGTTACTCCGGCAACATGGCCTGGAAAGTCGCTGCCTGCCCTGGCGACACGCTGTGCACGCAAGACCCGAAGCTGGCCAACATGGCCTTGGGCGCCTTCGATGCGAAACCACTTGCGGGCAGTCCGGCCAACGGCAAGGCCGGTGCCGTGACGTGCGGCAAAGCTGCCCCTCGCTAGGCGCGGCACCTTATTCGACCAAGCCGCATTCATCGAAGCTGGTCGGAATCCGGCAATCTTTTTTCGTGCTTGTTGGAGCCAGTCGGCGCCAAAAGTTGGCACGATTTAAGCCCGGGATTCTCGCGTGTGACGCACGACACACTTTGCTGACCAGCTCTATTGCGCCTTCACGAATAGAATCCGCACGAGCGCGCACGCGCGAGAAAACACTGAACAGGCAAAACCCTGTTCATGATTTTGATCTATCGAAATCCCAGCTGAATTTCTCGCGCAATGTCAGGGCGTTGAGCGCCTGAGACGGGCCTGCCGAACGAACGGACGGCGAAGTGTGCCGCGTCGCACAAACCCCCCTGTACCCCCTCCGTAGAGTCCGCCTCCTGGTCGAGGGAGGGAGCTCTCGGCCACGCCCCCTTTGTCTTACGGAGACGTGCGTTTTGATGACTGTTCCCACTATTCGCAATCGCAAGCTGTCCAAGCTTTTCCTTTCGCTTCTTCTGCCGTCGGTTGGCCTCGCCGCCATCGGTTCCGCACAAGCCACAACCTTTTATGTCCGCGCCGATGGTGGCGATGCGAGCCAGTGCAATGGCCGCTCCGATGCTGCCTATCCGGGCAGCGGCACCGCCCAGGCCTGCGCCTGGAAGAACCCCAACATTGCCATGCCATCGTCGGGCTCCGCGCGTATCGCTGGTGGTGACACCCTGCTGATTGGCGCCGGTTCCTATCAGATCGGCAGCGGCGGCTACATGCAGCCGATCCCGAGCGGCACCAGCTCGGCCCGGACCAAGATCCTGGGCAAGCCGGGCACGACCCCGAAGCTCGTCGGCGTCGGCGGCGTGCACCGCGTGCTCAACCTCGACGGCAGCTCGAATGTCGAACTCGGCAACCTCGAAGTCACCGACAACAGCGACTGCGTCTTCAACCATTCCAACTCCTCGGCCGCCTGCACCAGCAGCATGCCGTGGGCGCGCGTGGGCCTGTACGCCCGTGCCTCGACCAACGTCTGGGTGCATGACGTCAACATCCACGGCATGGCCAAGAACGGCATGAACGCCGGTGGCCTCACCAACTGGACGATGGAGCGCTTCAAGCTCAACAAGAACGGCGCCGCGGGCTGGGACGGCAACATCGGCACCGGTGCTTCCAACTCCGGCAAGATCGTCATGCGCGACATCGAGATCGCGTGGAACGGCTGCGGCGAGCGTGTGTCGACCGGCGAGCCGTGGGCTTGCTGGGCGCAGCAGACTGGCGGCTACGGCGACGGCATGGGCACCACCGAAACCGGCGGCGACTGGCTGATCGAAGATGCGTTCGTGCACCACAACACCTCCGACGGTATCGACCTGCGCTACATGAACGGCGCCGACACCACCAAGGTGACGCTGCGTCGCATCTATTCGGTGGCCAACGCCGGCAACCAGGTCAAGCTCAAGGGCAACTCGTTGATCGAGAACTCGGTCCTCGTCGGCCAGTGCACCTACTTCCGTGGCAAGTTCTACATGACCACGGGCGACCTGTGCCGCGCCTACGGCAGCTCGCTGCTGCTGATCCTCACCGGTAACGACGTCGCGACCGTTCGTCACAACACCATCGCCGGCGAAGGCGACGCGCAGATCGCTTATGGCGAAGGCACGTCCACCGACAAGATCTACATCCAGAACAACATGGTGCTTGGCTTCCCGTACTACGCCGATTCGACGAAGCAGACGCTGATGACTGCTGGCGGCGCCCCGGCGGCCAAGAGCTTCTCCGGCAACATGGGCTGGAAGGTGCGTACCTGCCCGAGCGGCACCACGTGCTCGACCGATCCGAAGTTGACCAATGAGACGCTGGCTGGCTTCGATGCCGAACCGCTTGCCGGCAGCCCGGTGATCGACAAGGCCCCGATGATCAGCGCGGTGACCACCGACTTCGTGATGGGTGCCCGTCCGACGGGTGCTGCCAACGACGTCGGCGCGTATGAGTACGGCGCTGGCTCCACGACTCCGCCGCCGACCACGCCCACCACGCCGCCGACGACGCCCACGACCTGCACCCATGCGGCGCCGACGCTGACCTTGACTGGCCCGACCACCGCGGTCGCCGCCGGCACCAAGAACAGCTACGCCGTCAGCGTGAAGAACAACGACAGCAGCGCCTGCAGCAACACCACGTTTGCCCTGGCTCGTAGCGTTCCGTCGGGTTGGACCGGCACTCTGTCGGCCGCCTCGGTCGTGCTCGCCCCGGGTGCCAGTGGCAGCGCCACGCTCGCCGTGACGTCGCCGACCACCGCCACCGGCAGCAATGCCATCGGCGTGGGCACCAGCAGCACGGTTGGCAGCGTCCACACCGCGAATGCTTCCAGCACCTATGCCGTCGCCGCCGCTACCGGTCTGACGCAAACGGTGACCTCGAGCAAGAGCAGCTACAAGGCGGGTGAAACGGTTTACCTCACCGCTCGTGTAATGAAGGGTGGCGTGGCTGTCTCGGGAGYGAAGGTGAGCTTCACCGCGCTCAAGCCGAACAAGATCAACACGATCGAGAAGACCGTGACGACCGACAGCAACGGCTATGCCAAGATGTCGTTCGTGTCTGGCACGGGTTCGAGCTCGATCGGAACCTACCAGCTGACCACGGTGGCGACTTACGGCAGCCTGACCAAGACCACGACCAGCTCCTTCTCGGTCTACCAGTAATCAGCTGACGATATAAAGCTGCAACACCTCAAAGGGCCCCGGAATCCGGGGCCCTTTTTTTGTTCTGACAGTTGCTGGCCCGTTTCACCGACCACGCGGTCGTGCATTACCGCTCGATTCCGTGGCGGCCGCGCCAGCGGTAGTTCACGAGTCCTACCCATTCGTGCAACGCAACTTCGGAATTCGCCAAGCCGCTGGTTCGCGGCACCAGCGCCCAGGGCAGCCGCGACGGCAGCCGGCGCAGATCAGTCCCGAGCGGGCACACTTCGAAGCCGGCACTGGTGAAAGCCTCCTGCGCCCTGGCCATGTGGATCCAGGACGTCACCAGCACGATACGGCGCGGCAGGCGCGGCGTCAGTTGCGCGGCCTGGCGCGCATTGCTCCAGGTATCGAACGAACCTTTTTCCAGCTGCAATGCCGATGCGGAGACACCCCGCATACCGGCGTAGGCGGCCATCAGTTCGGCCAGCGGGGGGTTGCCGGTGCCACCCTGGAGGACGAGTCGCCTGCCCTCGCCTTCGCCCCACCAGTCCACTGCGCGATCGATGCGGCGCCGACTCGCCAGATTCAGGGCGGTGTAGTCCATTGCGCTTCGAGGCCGGCCGTCGATGCCTCCGCCCAGTACGACCGCGGTCGATGGCGGCCCCGACTTGCAGCCCGCTGGTTCGGCGAGAGGGCGCTCCAGCGGCCGCGACAACATGTTCGCCACGAGCGGCGTCATCGCTGCCAGCGCGATGACGATCACCAAGCCGCATGCAATGGTCGGCCAGGTTCGTTGCCGGTGATGACGCCAGGCCCACGGCATCGACACGCACGCGAGCAGCAACCACGCGAGCGGGGATAGCAGCCACGTGACCAAGTCAATCCAGCCGCGATCTCAGGGCCCGCATCATCTGGCGAAGCTTGGGATCGAGCGCCAGGACCGGCACTGCATAGAGGAGCACGAACAGCACGCCACCTGCGAGCAGGCGCATCCAGACGCCGTGCAACCCGAAAAGGTCGGTGCCGCGCGCCACGGCCACCAGCACCGCGCCGCAGCCCACGGACACCACGAGGGAACGCGCGTCGGGAAGGCGCGCCAATCCCTTCGGACAGACCATGAACTGGGCAACGGTCAAAGCGCCGTAGGCGATCGCCGTGGCCCACGCGGCGCCGATGTACCCCATGCGGGGAATCAGGATGAAGTTCATTGCGATGTTCAGCAGCGCGGCGATGAACGTGATCGTCAACACCTGCATGGTCCGCTTCTTCAGTTGCAGGCCGTAATTCGCTATGGCGAACAACGCGAATGTCGACAGGGTGATACCGACCACGACAAACACTTCGCCCGATGCCGCCTTGTCGGCGCCGCTCAGCGCAACCAGCAGGTCCTGGCCAGATACCAGCAGCATGGTGATGATCGCCACCACCGCATAGGTCATCGGCAGCAGGACCTGCTCCTTCAGCTCGCGGACGGCAACGCTGCCCCCCGTTTCGTAAGCGCGCATGACCGCCGGCGTGAACGCCTCCGAAAGGGTCGCGTTGATGAAGACGTTGAGTTGCATGGCCAGGGAATAGCCGATGGCATAGATGCCCACTACCGCGAAGTCGCCGGTGATGTGCTTGAGCAATACGCGATCCATGTTGGCCAGGACGCTGGACGCCAACTCGTTGGCCATCAGCGGGAAGCCATACATCATTCCGGCGCGAAAGGCGGCCAGGTCGATCGAATCGCGCGCGACATGCACGTTGCGATACATCCACTGCGCAAGCCAGGCCAGCACCAGCGCCGCCGCGATGAGCTTGCCGCCGTACGCAGCCAGTGCGCTGTGCTGTATCAGCACTACTGCCCCAAGCACGAACACCAGCTCGAGCATGCGCGCGATGACGCGCGTCGCCATGAGGATGTCCGAACGCTCGCTGGCGCGAACCACCATCTGCACGATGTTGGTGGCAGCGAGCATGGGAACCAGCATCACCGCGCACCAGAAGAGAGGATGGGAATTTCCCCCTCCCAGCCATGCCCAGAGCATGAGGACGACGACACTCAAGGCCCACACCGCCCCGGACAACAGCAGGGGCAGGAACACCATGTTGGTGCCGAAGTCCCGCATGCGGACCGGGTCGCCATCGTAGGGATAGAAGCGCACGATCGCGTGCGGCGTTCCAAACTTGAGGAGCGCCACACCCAGCAGCATCAATGTGTCGTAATACCTGAGGATGCCGTACTGCGTGTTGTCGAGGTACCGCGTCAGGATCGGGAAAGAGATGAATCCCAGGAGCATCACGACGCTATTCGAGACAAAATAGCGCAAGTAATGCGTACCGATGTCCGTACGCGGCTGGGCTGGCGCCTGCGCGCCCTTGCCGTCGTCCCGGGTGATTTCCGCCTGGCTGTTCATCGGGTGCAATCCGCCATCGTTCGCATCAACGGGGTGGCGCACCGGGGTGCGCCCGGTCCCCCGTCTTCTGCAGGACAGCGGAAGCCAACTGCTCCACCTTGTTGTCCGCGGCAGGATCAATGCTCCTCTCAGGTTGGGAACGGGGGCCGTCGAATATCTTCAGGTACGCCGGCCCGGTGGGTCGGCGTCCAAACACATCGAGTACTTCGACGCCGCCGTCGACGTTGTAGGTATGGCATCCGCCCACGGGCCGTGCCAGCTGGGGCGCCAATCGCGAGAGTTGGCGCTCGCGATAGGTCGTCGGTCCCAACTCGAGTACCTCGTTGAAGACCACGGCGTTTCCGTAGCCGGGCCCGCAGTCCTGGGCCGGCCGGATCAGACGGCCCCGGTGACGGAACAGCCGGCCCGCCATCCGCGCACGGCGCACGTCGCAGACGATGGGTGACGCCGGGTGCGGGGAAAACTCGCCTTCGAGACTGTCGGCCACGAACAGGAACAGCTCATCGCTGGTGCTGTTGCGGTTCTCCGCCACATTGGTGAACAGATACCAACGACCCTCGTGGTGATGAAGCGTGGGATCGACGCATACCCGTCCCGTGACCAGGTCCCGCACGCGTTCCCACCCGAGAGGAAAATGAGTAGCCCGGTACAGGCTCACGCGCCGGTCGTAGCTCGACTCGACCGTCATGTACCAGTGCTCCTGCCAGGCGAAGACCTGCGGGAACGAAAGATGGCCTGGTTCGTCGAGTGCCACGCCCAACCGGCGTGCCCCGCCATCGGTCAGTTCCACGCAGGCAATGTTGGCGACGTTGCGCTTCGGATTGATCATTTCTTCCACGTACACGAGCCGGCGTCCCTGCGCCGTGATCACGAACGGATCCGCCCACCACCCCTTCTCGGCCCTGAGCAGTACGTGCGACCCCATGACGGGCGCCTGCGGATCAAGCGGAGTCCCGTTCAGGCGCAATACCAGGGTCCAGCCGATGCGGCCATCCCTGCGCTTGCCTGTGATCCGGCGCAAGCCAGCCTGCAACAGCAGGACGAGCACCCGCATTCCAACTGCTCGCCCCATGGGCAGTTGCGAGCGCAGGTCCAGCGTCGCCACCGAATGGGGAACCACGGAAACATAGCCGCCAGCGAGACGGTGCAAGGCACGCAGCAACAGGCCCGGCAGCTTCCGGAAGGCGTCCTCCCGTTGCTTCATGAACGAACTCGGACGCGTCCGGCCCCAACTGACAGTCAGGTCGATCGGCGAGCCCGCCGCCTGCTTCAACATCAGGGCCATCTGCGTCGTGTGTTCGCCCTGCAACATCGGCGCAAGCAGGGAAAGCCCCGCATATCGCGCGTCGACCAGGTTGGCATCCACGTGCCAGCAGCCCAAGGGCGCAAGGGCAGCCAGCGCGGTTGCCGATTCGCGCGGCCCCAGCAGCAGGATGAGGTCGGGACTCAGCGCGCTGACCCGCAGGGAAAGCGACGCATCGAGCATGGCGTCGGCATGCCCGGGAACCGAGGGCATTGGCACAGCCGCCAGGGTGCTGTTGTCTCCAAGCATCGCGTGCTCGAGCGCAACGACGGCGCGCACGTCGGCGGGCACGTCGGGCACCCGGGGAAGCATGGTTTCCGGCACCACCACTGTCCGCAGTTCGATCCAGTCGTAGCCAGCGGCAAGGTCATGGAAGGAACGCAACCATCCGGGGATCTCGGCGGGCCCGACCATCACCACGCGCAGCGGCTTCCTGGCACCTTCCGGCACTGCATACAGTGGCGTCTTCACGGTCGCTCCCGCGTGCTTCATGGGGCCTTCTTCGCCGCCAGCGCAACCATCCAGCCGGCCACTGCCTCGACCAGGCGGTCGCGCTGCGCACGACCGAAATAGGTGTGGTCGCAGTCAGGCCAGTAATGCATCGTCACCCGCGCATCGTTTGCCGGCGGGCCGAACGACCATCCGAACTGGCGCGGATGCAGGAAGTGCTCTGCATAACCGCCACTGAAAATCCACAACATCCGCACGTCGCGTGCCACCAGCTGTGCGAACTGTTCGCGCGCCTGTGCGTGGCTGGGCCAGGTGCGGAACGAATCCGGATCGAGGCTCGCGGTACCGCGCAGACGCCCCGTCGCCTTGCGTGCGAAATGCCGCCATTCGTTCGGCATGCGGCGCAGCAGCCCGAGGATGCGGGCGTAGCGATGCCAGGGGCCAGTGAAACAGATGCCGTCCAGCAGCAGCAGTGCCGATACGCGTGGATCCAGGTTGGCCACGTCCCAGCCGGTATCGGCAGCGCTGCAGATGCCACCAATGGCGAAGTTGCGACAGCCGTGCATCGCTTCGAGCTGGTCCATCGCGGCTACCGTCGCCAGCGTTGCGTCGCATGCCGGCATGCGCGGCGCTTCACCAACGCCCGGGACGTCGTAGCGAAAAGTCCTGATGCCATTCGCCGCCAGCCTCTGCGCAAGCAGGACATGCAACCGGAATGGACCCGCACGCGGCTGCAAGCCGGCGCTGGGAAGCAACAGCGTCGGTCCCGTTCCGGACACGCCACTCAGCACACCGGCCAATTGGCCGCCGGAACCGAAGCGCACGAGCACCTCTTGCTCCATATCCACCTCGAGAGGAGTGGCGTCCAGCACGGCATTCATGCCCGGATCTCCTGACGCATCGCCTGCCCGAGTTGGTTCACCAAATCACGGACCGGTGGCGTCAGGAAGAACGTCGCATCCATTGCGGCGCCAATGTCGAAACTGGGTGTATTTTCCGGCAGCGGCAGCACGCGGGCGATGTTCCCCGGCAGGGCGGTCACCTGTGCACGGACCAGCGCCCACATGGGCGCAGTGCCCGATGCCCTGCCGTCATCCATGCGTGCCTGCGCAAGATCGCCGCGCAGTCGCGATGACGCAGGGAAACCCATCAGCTGACCATCTGCAGGGTCCGTTATGCGGGGAACGCCGGCGCGCGGCGGTGGCCGCATCGCACGCTCGCCGGCATCGCCTTGCACGAGTTCCTGCAGCCAGGTTCCGCCATCGACGACCGGTTCCCAGAGCACGACGAGGTCGGCCACGCCACCGCGACCCAGCCAGTTGCGCACGGCGAGCGCGCTGCCGCGCCACGCGAGCAG
Source organism: Lysobacter sp. P5_B9 (assembly GCF_054049835.1). Taxonomy (NCBI): domain Bacteria; kingdom Pseudomonadati; phylum Pseudomonadota; class Gammaproteobacteria; order Lysobacterales; family Lysobacteraceae; genus Lysobacter; species Lysobacter sp. P5_B9. The sequence continues at coordinate 114,815 of NZ_JBFULP010000007.1, read as the reverse complement.
GACCAGCCGCTTGGCACCGGTCCTTTCACGCAATGCCGTTGTCGCCAGGTCCAGATCGCGATGCATGGACGCGAAATCCAATTCGTCCCCGCTGCCTGTGGAATCACCGGTGCCGTGGAAGTCGAAGCGAAGCGAGGGCAGCCCGATCGTTGCAAACTCCCGGGCCACCTCGGCGATGAATCGCCGGCTGCGTGGCATCTCGTGCAGCAACGGGGGCACGAGGACGACGCCCGTCGAGGGCGAGCCAGGCACGCCATGCAATGCGGCGTAGAGCCGGCGCGAAGACGGCCCCAGCCAGAACGGCTCCCAGTCGCCGATGCTCATCGCAGTCGCCTCCGATGGCTCCCGGGTGTGCAACCGGCGCGGTTCATGGGCGCGCTCCCACGGCACGTCGGAACAGTCGTCGCAGCTTGTTGCTGATGCGCCCACTTGCACCCGGCGTGGTTTCGTCGGCCGGAATCGGTAGCGCCGCCGCGACCTGGGCCAGGGTTTCCGCGCCCAGGCGGATCAGCTTGATCCTGTGGCCCGTATCGCGCTCGACCCGACTGGCCATCTGCACTGCGAGCATCGAGTGGCCGCCCAGGTCGAAGAAGTTGTCGTCCGGCCCGGCAGGCAGGCCGAGCAGACCGGACCAGACATCCGACAGGTAGCGGACGCGCGGGTCGATGTCCGCTCCGATCGCGCTCGACGGACGTGGAGCGGCCGCTTCCATCGCAACGGCTGGTGGCAGGGCCTTCCGGTCGATCTTGCCGTTGGGCAACAGCGGAATCTCGTCAAGCACGACAAAGTGCTGCGGCAACATGTATGCCGGCAGCAACTCACGCAGGTGCGCGCGCAAGGCAGCCTCTTCGATGGTCGCACCAGGCTTGGCGACGAGGTAAGCGACCAGTCGCTGATCGTCCACGCGGTCCTCACGCACGATCACGAGCGCGCGTGCGATCTCGGCCCGCGTGGCGAGATTCGCCTCGACCTCGCCAAGTTCGATGCGATAGCCGCGTACCTTGACCTGGTGGTCGAGGCGTCCCAGATGCTCGAGGTTGCCATCGGCTCGCCAGCGGCCGCGGTCACCGGTGCGATAGAGCAATGCCGGGTCAAGAGCGAAGGTTCTGCCCGGCGAGGCGGTAAAACGATCCGCGATGAACCGTTCCCCGGTCAACTCGGGGCGCTGCAGGTATCCCTTGGTGACGCCCTGCCCGCCTATGCAGATCTCACCGGGCACTCCGAATGGGCAGAGCTCGCCGTGCGCATCGAGTATCCAGACGCTGGTGTTGTCGATCGGACGGCCGATGTGGACGTCCGGCGTCTGTCCATTCGGCGCGGCACTGATGCGCGCACAGGTCGACCACACCGTGGTTTCGGTGGGCCCGTATACATTCCACAACGATCCGCAACGCGACAGCAGGGATGCCGCCAGTTCAGGCGCCATGGGCTCGCCGCCACACAGCGCCTTGAATTCACTCGAGCCTGGCCAGCCCGCATCGACCAGCAGGCGCCAGCTCGATGGAGTGCCCTGCATGACCGTCGCCGCGCTGTTTTCCAGCAGTGTCCGCAGCGCCTTGCCATCGGCGGCCGTATCCTTGTCCGCCAGGACGATCTGCGCCCCCGCCGCCAGTGGCAGCATCAATTCGAGCACGGCGATATCGAACGACAATGTCGTGATGGCGAGCAGGCGGTCGTGTTCCGCCAGCCCTGGTTCGCGACGCATGCTGTGCAGGAAATTCGACACCGCGCGATGCGGAACGACAACGCCCTTGGGGCGTCCCGTCGAACCGGAGGTGTAGATGACGTACGCGGGGTCCTCGGGCTGCGCGGCGCCGTCATCAGCATCCAGGCGCGTCGTTGCAGCAGCAGCGAACTGTGCGGCGTGGTCGTCGAGCAGCAGCACCGGCCTGCCGCGCAGGTCGAAACGCTCGGCGTGCGCCCGTGTGGTCAACAACATCGCGAGCCCGGCATCGGCGGCCATATACGCAAGACGCTCGGTCGGGAACTGCGGATCCAGGGGCACGTAACCGGCGCCTGCTTTCAGGATGCCCAACAGCGCCGCGAGCATGTCCGCACTCCGATCGAGCGCCAACCCGACCAACGCGCCGCGCCGCACGCCATGACCGCGCAGTACGTGCGCTACCCGGTTCGCCCGCGCCTCCAGGTCGGCGTAGCGCAGGACGATGCTGCCCGCACTGAGTGCAATGCGTGTCGGCGTCCGATCGCATTGCGACTCGAAGTACTGGTGCATGCGATGGGCGCGTGCATAGRCAACCGGTGTCGGTTGCAGCGCATCCAGTTCCGCGCGCGCTACCGCATCGACCAGCGGCAGGCTTGCAAATTGTGTGGCTTCGCCCTCGACTGCCGCACGCAGCAAGGTCTCGTAGGCACGCAACCAGCGCCGCACGGTGGCGGCGTCGAACAGATCGGTGTTGTACTGGCACTCGAGCACCAGCTTGCCCTGCGTATGCACGGCATTTACGAACAATTCGAACGCCTCGCAGGTGCGCGGATTGCTCTCATAGTCCATCTTCAGGCCGGGATAGCCCGTGCTTTCCTGGTCGAACCCCGTGTCGACATTGAACATCACGCTCACCAGCGGCATCCGCGCGGGATCGCGCGGGACTCGCAGCTTCTTGAGCAGCGTGCCGAAGGTGTATCCCTGGTGTTCGATCGCATCGATCAGGGCCGCCTGCGCACCCTCGATCAGCCTGGTGAAGGGCGCGGACGTATCGATATCGAAGCGCAGCGGCAGCGCATTGACGCAATGTCCCACCAGCGAATCGCTGCTCGCGGCCGGCTGCCCGGCAGAGGGGATGGCGACCACGATGTCCGATTGCCCGCTCAGGCGCGCCAGCAATCCAGAAAAGCCGGCCAGCAGGGTGGCAAACATGCTTACCCCGCGGCGGGCGCCCAGCTTGCGCAGGGCCGTCAGGAGGGCGGCATCGAGCACGTGGTCTTCGCGGGCGGAAGTGAAACTGCGCACCGCTGGTCGCTGCCGATCAGTAGGCAATTCAAGCACCGGTGGTGCGCCTTCGAAGCGCGACAGCCAGTACGCCTCGTCCGCGACATGCGTCGCGTCCGACGCCTGTTCGGACTCGTTCAGGGCGTACTCGGCAAAGCTGGCCGGCGCATCCAGGGGTTCGGTGTCCAGCCCACGGTGTTTCCCATACAGCACTCCCAGTTCCTGCACGAGCACCCACCAGGACCATCCGTCACAGATGACGTGGTGGGTGGTGAGCAGCAGCAGGTGATCCTGATCGCCCAGACGCAGCAGCTCGGCCCGCAGCAAGGGATCGGTACTGAGCGAGAACTGGGTTTCCACCTTCGCGCGCACATGCGCCGCGACGGCCTCATCGCGCGCGGAATCGTCCAGGTGTGCAAGGTCAACACTCGGAAGCGGGATATCCAGGCGCTTCAGCACGGTCAGGCTCTGGCCGTCTGGGCTGATATTGGCGCGCAACGCGTCGTGCCGGTCGACCAGCTCCTGGAGCGCGCCGTGCAACGCGCCCACATCCAACGCGCCCTTCAGTCGCAATGAAATCGACAGGTTGTACGCCAGCGAAGCCTCACGGCCCAACTGGTCCGCGAGCCAGATTTCGCGCTGCGGTTCTGTCGATGGCACGACCATGGCCAGTTCACCCCGGGCGAAGGGGTCGTAGTTCACGGGCTCGAACGCGCGCGACGTCATGAGTGCTGCAGTGTTCATGTCCCCACCTTGAGCAACCTGCTTGAGAATCTTTCCGGGCTGGTCCGGATCAGCGATGAACCACGCTGGACGACCATCGGGTTCATGCCCGAGGCGTGCGCCGGGCATCACCGGCTGCGCAGCGTTCATCACTCTGCGCATGGCGCGACGCGGCAGGAATCCCGCATCCTGCAATTCCAGTATCGAGCTGCGGAACGCCTCGACGATGTGGCGGCACTCCGCGTCCCCATGCGCGGTGGTCAGGAAGCAGGGGAAATTGTCGAGCATGTGGACGCCGCGGCTGCGCATCATCGCGAACAGAAGGTCCTGGAACGGATGCTCCTCGAGGAACGCCGTTTTCCACACGGACGCGAAGTGGTTCACCACTACCGGAGCACCCATCTCCGCGCAGAAGGCATTGATCTCCTCGACCATCGCCGTCGTGCGCGCGTTCAAGCGCTCCTGCAACGCGGGCCCCTCGCGCTTCAACGTTTCCAGCACCGCCTTTGCGGATGCCAACACCAGTGGGTGCCGCACGAACGTGCCTGCGAAATAGGTGACGCCCACCGTGGGCACGGATTCGTCGCCGAACTGCCATGCGCCGCCATCGAGCGCATCCATGTATTCGCGCTTGCCCGCAATGACCCCGATCGGATTGCCGCCGCCGATCACCTTGCCGTATGCGGCGATATCGGCCTTGATGCCAAACAGGGCCTGGGTACCGCCGGGATGCGAGCGGAAGCCGGTCACCACCTCGTCGAAAATCAGGACGGCACCCGCGGCGCGGGTGATCTCACGCACTTCCTTGAGGAACTCCACAGGACGCAAGTCGGTGTGGCGGCTTTGCACGGGTTCGACCAGCACGCCGGCCAGCTCATGCGCGCGTTCGCGGATGATCTGCAGAGACTCGGGCGTGCCGTAGTCGAGCACCAGCACATGCTCGGAGGTGTTCCTGAGGATGCCCGGTGCGGCGGGCACGGCACGCAGCTTCCGCGTGCCACGCACGAGCACTTCATCGTTGATGCCGTGATACGAGCCGTTGAACAACACGATGGTCTCGCGCCCGGTGACAGTGCGCGCGATCCGCATCGTTCCCAGCACGGCCTCCGATCCCGTATTGCACAGCGCGGCACGGTCGTGCCCGGTCAGCTCGCATACCAGCCTGGTCACGTCGCCCGCCAGCGGATGCTGTGGCCCGATCTCGTAGCCCAGATCCAGCTGGCGTCGCACCGCCTCGAGCACGAAGTCGGGCTGCCATCCGAACAGGCTCATGCCGAAGCCGTTGGTGGCGTCGACGTATTCGTTACCGTCGATGTCCCACAGGTGCGCGCCCTTCGAGCGTTCGATCACGATCTGGTAGATGATCTCCTTCAGCAAAGGACGGAAGCCGTTGACCACTCGCGGGTCGGCCATGTGCGACCGGTTGGCCTGGTTGTATTCCTTGGATTTCCGGGTACGGGCGACGTAGCGCTGGATGAATGCGTCGAGCTTTTCGTGCTGGACTGCACTCAGTTCCTGCTTGTCGGTCGTCGTGATCCTGGCGATCGCGCCAAAGGCTTTCTTGACATCGTATTTGGTGTGGGCAAGTTCGGCTTCGTCATCGGCGGGCGGCGGCGCCGCCGCGGCCACCGGAGCCACCACCTTCGCCGGCGCCGCGACGGGTGCCGCGCCACCGGTCAACAGGGCCAGCTGTTGGGTCAGCAATTGCATCTGCTGCTGGAGCATCTGCATGGCAATGTCGCCACCCGTGATCGGCGCCGCCTGGAATCCTGACGGGCCGGACGCGGGAGTCGCCGCCGCTTGCGTCGCCAACGGAGTCGGCTCCGGGGCCGTCACGACTTCTGCGGGCAATTGCGCATCGACGAACGCGGCCAGTCGATCCAGGCTCGCAAGTTCGCCCATCAATTGCCGGAAACTTATCTTGACCGGGAAGCTCTTCTGCAACTGCAGGGAGACCTGGGTCAGCATCAGGCTGTCCAACCCGAGTTCCATGAAGTTCGCATCGGGATCGGCGTCGGCCAGGTCGAAACCCGCCACGTCCTCGAACAGGTCTCTGAGCTGCGCGATCAGGCGCGAACGCCGGTCGCCCGTTTGTTGCTGCATGGCAAGTGGCTCGACGGTGGGTGGTGGGGCCACGTGCAGCTCCGGCTCCGCGGCAACGACGCCCGACAGCGACACGACGTTGTCCGTTGCGGGGACGGCATCGACCCAGAAACGCTGGCGCTCGAACGGATACGTCGGCAACCGCACACGCCGGCGCACGTGGCGACGATCGAACATGCCTGGATCCAGCGTGATGCCCTGCGTCCACAACTGGCCCGCGGCCAGCCGGACGCTTGCCAGCTCTCCTTCCGGGTTGTCAGCGAGCGTTGCCACGCTGGGTACGTGGTCTTTCTGGACGCCGGGATGCTGGCGCGACAGCGTGCACAGGGTGGCGCGTGGTCCCACTTCCAGCAGGACGCGCGAGGGCGTGCCAAGCACCTGGCCCAGTGCCGTCGCAAACCGCACGGGCTCACGCAGGTGGGAAGCCCAGTAATCAGGCGAAGTCGCCCGCGCTGCATCGAGCCAGTCGCCGGTCGCCGTCGAAACGATGGGGATGCGCGGAGCGGACAACTCGAGCGACGCCACTTCCGCACGGAACGGCGCAACCACGGGGGCCATCATCTGCGAGTGGAAGGCGTGCGACGTCCGCAACGCCCGGCAGGCGATGCAATCGGCTTCGAGCAGCGCCTGGAATCGCGCGATCGCCTCCAGCGGGCCCGACACGACGCAATTGCCGGACGCATTTTCCGCCGCCAGCGACAAGTCCGCGGGGAGCCGCGCAAGCAGCTCGTCCAGCGGCAGCCGCACGGACAACATGCCGCCGGCAGGCTGTGCCTGCATCAGCGCGCCGCGGCGCGCGACCAGCCGCAGTGCATCCGGCAGGGTGAAAACCCCGGCGAGCGTCGCAGCCACGAATTCACCGATGCTGTGGCCGATCATCGCCGCCGGCATGACGCCGTGGCTCATCCACCACTGGGCCAGGGAATATTCGATCGCGAACGTCGCCGGTTGCATGATCGCAGTGGGCAGCAACGCTTCCGGATCGTCGGCGAAAACACGTTCGCGCAGGTCGAATCCGAGTTCCGCGCGCAAGGCGTCGGCGCAGTCATCGAACGCCACCCGGAAGGCGGGCTCCGATTCATACAGGTTGCGCCCCATGCCCGGATAGGTCGCGCCCTGCCCCGGGAACAGGAACACCACATCGCCTTGTCGCGCCGGGACCCCGCGCGCGGCAGCCGAGGCGACCTCGGAGCTGCGGAGTTGTGCGATCGCGTCGTTGATGTCGGCGGCGACCACGGCGATGCGCTGGGCGAAAGCCTTGCGGCCGACGGCGAGCGTCCAGGCCACATCGGCGAGGTTGGCATCCGGCTGCGCTTCGAGGTGGTCGGCCAGTTGCGTGGCGGCGTTGGCGAGCGCCGTGGAGGTGCGCGCCGACAGCACCAGCAGATTCGGACCGCTCGCCGGTTCCGATGCCGGCAATTGCGGCGCTTCTTCCATCACCACATGGGCGTTGGTTCCGCCCACGCCGAACGAACTCACGCCGGCCCGGCGCGGCACCTCCGTCAAGGGCCACTCGCTCTGTGTGGCGTTGACCACGAATGGCGACGTGGCGAAGTCGATGGACGGGTTGGGCGCGTCGAAATGCAGGCTGGCCGGAATGCGCTGCTCGGCCAGCGAGAAAGCGGTCTTGATGACGCCGGCGGCACCGGCGGCGATCACCAGGTGGCCGACGTTGCTCTTCACCGATCCGATCCTGCAGAACCCGCTGTCATCGGTCGCGCGACGGAAGGCCCGTGTCAATCCTTCGATCTCGATCGGATCTCCCACTGGCGTGGCGGTGCCGTGGGCTTCGACATAACTGATGGTGCGCGGATCGATCTGGGCGCGATCATGGGCCATTGCGATCACTGCCGCCTGCCCTTCGCCACTGGGTGCGGTGAAGCTGGCCTTGCCGGCGCCGTCGTTGTTGACGGCGCCGCCGCGGATAACGGCGAAGACCTGGTTGCCGTCGGCCACCGCATCGGACAGACGCTTGAGCAGCACGATCGCGGCGCCATCGCTGAAGACCGTGCCCTGCGCATTGGCAGCGAACGGCCGCGTATGGCCGTCGGGCGACAGCATTGCGCCTTCCTGGTGGAAATAACCACTGCGCGGCGGACAGGTCACGGTGATTCCACCGGCCAACGCCATGTCGCAATGACCGAGGCGCAGGCTGTCCATCGCCTGGCAGATCGCCACCAGCGATGTCGAGCAGGCCGTGTGCACGCTGACCGCGGGACCGGTAAGGTTGAGTTTGTGCGCGACGCGCGTGGCGATGAAATCCTTCTCGTTGTCCAGCATCACCTGGAAGGCGCCGACCTTGTCGATCAGGTCCGGACGCCCGGAGACGTGACGCTGGAAGTAGCTGGCATTGAACATCCCGGCAAATACGCCGACCGGGCCAGATGTCGCATCGGGAACATGGCCGCCCCGTTCCAGGCATTCCCACGCCAGCTCAAGGAAGATCCGCTGCTGCGGGTCCATCAGTTCGGCTTCCTTCGAGCCGATGCCGAAGAACGCCGCGTCGAACTGCTCGACACCGTCGATCACACCGCGCGCCTTCACATAGGCCGGATCGTTGCGCTCCTGCGCGCTGACGGCGGGATCGAGGTCATCGGGGCCGAACATCGTGATCGAATCGCGGCCCTCGCACAGATTGCGCCAGAACGCCTCAACGTCCTGGGCCCCTGGAAAACGACCGGCCATCGCAACGATGGCGATGGGCTCGCCTGCCATCTGGCTGTTGGTGCGGTGTGCCGCCGCGAACCGCTTGGGCTCTATCCCGGTGCCTTCACGCCCTTCCAGCGACGCGGCAAGCGTCGCCGGAGTGGGATTGCGGAACAGGAGCGATGTCGGAATCACGCCGCCGGATTCGCGCGGACGTGCCTTGCTGATCTGCTGCAACAGGCGCGCCGCGAGCAGCGAGTCGCCGCCCAGTTCGAAGAAGTTGTCGTGCCGGCCGACATTGTCCATCGCAAGCAGGTCGCCGAACGAAGCGCACAGGTAGGTTTCCATCGGCCCTATCGGCGGCTCGTAGGCATAGGCCAGCTCGGGGCGCTGCCGCGTGGGTGCCGGAAGCGCGCGACGATCGAGCTTGCCGTTCTCCGTCAGGGGCAGCGCCTCGAGTTCGACGAAGGCGCTGGGAATCATGTAATCCGGCAACGACGGCGCGAGGTACGCGCGCAGCGATGCGTGCGATGCCGCTGCTCCCCGGGGCACGACGTAGGCCACCAGTCTTGCTTCGCCGCCAGCGCCGTCGTTGCGCGCGATCACTGCGCATGCGCGCACGGATGGGTGGCGGGCAAGGACGCTCTCGATCTCACCCGTCTCGATGCGGAAACCGCGGATCTTCACCTGGTGGTCGCTGCGCCCCAGGTATTCGAGATCGCCATCCGGAAGTTGGCGTGCGAGGTCGCCGGTCTTGTAGAGACGCAGGGATTCGCCGGCGGGAGACTGCCATTGCAGGAATCGTTCGGCCGTCAATTCCGGACGATTGAGATAGCCACGCGACACACCGGCGCCGGCCACGTGGATTTCGCCGACTTCCCCAACCGGGACGGGCACGAGGCCAGGGTCGAGTACGAACAGGCGCAGGTCCGGGATGGGTTCTCCGATGACGCTGCCGGCGTTGCGCTGGAGGTCATCGACGCTGATCGGGCGGTAGGTGACGTGGACGGTGGTTTCGGTGATCCCATACATGTTGATCAGTTGCGGATGCTGGTCGCCATGGCGCTCGAACCAGGGATGCAGCATCTGCAGTTCGAGCGCTTCACCGCCAAAGATCACGTATCGCAAAGAAAGCGCGGAAGGTGCGACGCCGGAAGCCAGATCGGCATGGATCAGGTTGCGGAACGCCGATGGCGTCTGGTTCAGCACGGTGACGCGTTCGCGCACAAGCAGAGCGTGGAACATCTCTGGCGAGCGGGTGTGCAGGTACGGGACCACGACGACGCGGCCACCATGGATCAGTGCACCCCATATCTCCCACACCGAAAAATCGAAGGCGTGGGAATGGAAGAACGTCCACACGTCCGCTGGCCCGAACTGGAACCAGTCGCGGGTCGCGGTGAACAGGCGCGCGACGTTGGCGTGCGTGACCTGGCAGCCCTTCGGCTTTCCGGTCGAACCGGAGGTGTAAATCACATAGGCGAGATTGTCCGGCTGCGCCAGCGGCACCGGATCGTGTGAAGACTCCGTTGCGAACTGCTCCCAGCCCTGGTCCAGCAGCAAGGTCGGCACATCGCTGGCAGGCATGGAGTCGCGCTGCCCGGACGATGTCAGCAACACCGCCGGACGCGCATCCTCGAACATGAACTGCACTCGCTCGCGTGGATATGCGGCATCGATCGGCAGGTACGCCCCGCCCGCCTTGAGGATGGCAAGAAGCCCGACCACCATTTCCAGCGTGCGTTCCAGGCCGATTGCGACCAGGGTTTCCGGGCCGACACCCAACGCGCGCAGCCGATGGGCCAGCTGATTGGCCCGGCTGTTGAGTTCCCTGTAGCTCAGGCTGGCGCCTTCACAGGTGACCGCTGTCGCATCCGGCTGTTTCGCGGCCTGCTGCTCGATCTGTTGCGGTATGCACGAAGCCAAGTTGGTTGGAAAAATACGCGGTGAAGGACCGTCGGATTGCCTGTTCATGCCCACCTTCCAATGCCCGCGCTGCACCACCAGGGATAACCTGTCATTCGTGATGCCCCACTCAAGTCGTCCCCGGTTCGCGCCGGCCGGGCGGTCATGAAGAGATCGCGCTGATGTCCGGGCAAACGTCCTGGGACACCCCATGCGGCCACGCAGTGACCGCGGCGAACCTCTCCTGGGGGCGTTTCCAAGGCTGGCCCGCGTTACGATAGGTCGATGGATGGCACGCCATGAAACCCGACCTCACCATGCTCTACTCCGAGCTGGGGCTGAAGCCGAACTGCAGCCTGGCGGAGCTCCAGCTCGCGTACCGTCGACGGATCTCCGAACTGCAGCCCAATCGCACCGGCGGCGCACAATCGCCCGAGTCCACTGCTGTCCTGCGTGAACTGATCGGTCTGTACACCACCGCAAACCGCTTCTACCGACGATACGGGCGTCTTCCGGGCGCAGCGCCACATCAATCAGGCGTGTGGAGTTCCGGCGTAGTAGGTGCCCGGCGAAGGTACGCGGAGGACGACAGCCCTCCTCCTTCCGGCAATCGCGCGTCATCGCAGCCCCGGGTCGCGTTGGCCCTGGCCGTCATGCTCCTTGTCTTGCTGTTTGTCCTGCTCGCCATGGCCTCGGGTGAGTGGCTGAGGTGATCCCGGGGTGACGGGACCCGGCACTGCTCCGTCCATCATGTGAATGTGCCTTCGGGCACGCCACGGTTTGACCGCAGATATGTGGCAGCCCCGTTTGTCGAAATAGGACGACAGGGGATCACGTGAATGGCTGCACGCCCGATTTCCCGACGGACCAGCAAGGTCTCGATCGATCCCTGGGCCATCACCTGGCTGCTGACCCTGGCGGCGGCCCTGCTGGTGGTCGTCAGCTTTGGAATGCAGCTGTACCGGCTCGCGATCCATCGCGAGTACGTCTTTGGCCTGGCGATGATGAGCCTGGACCGCGAGCACAACATCCCCGCGCATTTCTCGACGATATTGCTGTTGATCGCGGCAGCGCTCCTTGCCCTCATTGCGACGCTCGAACGAAAACGCCGTGAATTCGACGCGCCGAAATGGGCCATCCTGGCCGCGGGCTTTGTATTCATGAGCCTGGACGAAGCCGTTTCGCTGCACGAGCACCTGATCGATCCGATGCGCCACCTGCTCGGCGGCGAACACCTCGGTCTTCTCTACTTTGCCTGGGTCATTCCGGGCATTGCCCTCGTCGCCGTCCTTGGAATGTTCTTTCTTCCCTTCATGCTCCGCCTCCCTCGCCGGACCGCAATCGCATTCGCGCTATCCGCAGCGATCTACCTCGGCGGCGCCCTGGGCGTGGAACTGTTCGAAGGCGCGTGGAAGGAAGCATATGGGCACCGCAACGTGGTCTATCACGCGTTCGTCACCCTCGAGGAGGCCATGGAAATGGCCGGTGTCATCTTCTTCATCAACGCGCTGATGCGTCACGTCGCCGGACGCTACGGTGAAGTGGGATTGAATTTTGATGGCGTCCGGGCCGCGGCTGTCATCGAGCCGGCGCATGCATCAACGCGAGCCGCGGTGAAATAGCACCACTTCCACCGTCTGCAGCAGGATCAGCAGGTCGAACACCAGGCCGTGGTTCTTGACGTAGAAGAGATCGAACGTCAGTTTTTCCTCGGCGTCCTGCACGGATGCGCCATAGGGATAACGCAGCTGCGCCCAGCCGGTCAGGCCGGGTTTGACGCAGTGGCGGACGTTGTAATAACGCACTTCCTGGCTGAGCATGTCGACGAATTGCGGGCGCTCGGGTCGCGGGCCGACGAAGCTCATGTCGCCACGGATGACGTTGAACAGCTGGGGAAGTTCGTCGAGGCGCACCAGGCGGATGATCCGTCCAACGCGGGTAGTGCGATCGTCGCCCTCGCTGGCCCAGCGGGCGACGCCATCTGCTTCGGCATCCACGCGCATGCTGCGGAACTTGATCAGTTCGAATCGTCGTCCGTTCTCGCCGATGCGTGTCTGCCGATACAGGATCGGGCCGCGCGATTCCAGCGCGACGCATGCCGCCACTACCAGCATGACGGGCCAAGCGACCAGCAACAGTGCGCCGGCCGCCACCAGATCGAAGAAGCGCTTGTTGAGGCGACGTGGAATCGAATGGTCGAAGCCGCCGCCGAATGCGAGCCAGGACGGGTCTGCCACGCTGAGCTTGACCATTCCCGCTTCGCGCTCGAAGAACGTCGAGAGATCGGTAACGGTGATCCCCCGCTGCGCGCATTTCAGCATCTCTTCCATCGGAAGTGCGCCGCGTCGTTCGTCGGGCGCGACGACGATTTCGTAGACCTGCAACCATTCCGCTATTTCGGACAGGGAAAAATCCGTATTGAGCAGGAGTTTTTCCGGCACGAGCACGGGCTGGTCCGGCACTGCCAGGAATCCCACCACCACGAAGGATTGCCTGTCGGAGCGCCGGCGAAGGCGGMTGTTGATGAGATCGGCATTCTGGCCCGCGCCCAGCACCAGCACCCGGCGCCTGAATATGTCCGTCTTGACCAGGCGCCCGACGGCCATGCGCAGCGCCGCCACCGCGACAAGGCCGATTGCCAGCGCCAGCGCCAGCACGCCGCGGCCAATGTAGGCAGGCGGGACCAGGTAATACAGGACCAGCAACGAGACGCCGCCGAATGCGAACGACAGCAACAGCCGAATGAAGAACTCCATGCGGTTGTGGCGTACATGCACCTGGTACAAGCCGAACGCCACCATCGATACGGTGATGAAAGCAGCGAACAGGAAAGCCCGTTCCGGCGCGGATTCGAAGAAGACCCCATAGCCTTCCGAATCGCGCAGGAAGCGCAACCCGGCCGCGCTTATGACGGCAAGCATCAGCAGCCCCATCTCTGCCAGCCATAGCAGCACCAGTGCACGACTCTTCCGGCTTGCCAGGGCGATGCTCATGGCGTCACCCATTGCGCGCGGAAAGCAGCGACGGCCACTCGTTCACGATGGCAATGCACCATGGCGCAGGACTGCTCGCACATTGCAACGGGAGACGAAAGGGCTTGTGACCCCAGACGCTTTTCCTGCCGACGCATTTCGCCCCCAAAGTTGTGGTGCCTGAGCAGGCCGATGTTGCGATCCAAACGGGTCGGCTCGATTAGTGAAACGACAGAAACGCCGTTTCCCGGCCGCTTGCGCAGGCGGTGCGATGATTGACCTGGACGGGCCAACAAGCGATCGCCGGTGCTATTCAGTTCCAGTGGTGCAAATCCGCAGCCAGCGGCTTGCAATCGGGACCTCCGGCGCTCCCGCCACCGCGGCGACCCAGTGCGGCCCTGCCTCGAGCATTCGCACCCGTGTCAGCTCGCCACCGGGCAATTCGAGCAGCGCATCCCGTGGCGCCGCGAAGGTCCCCATCTCACGCTGCAGGCCGATGCCCGCCGCCTTGAGGTAAGCCTCCTTGCGCACCCAAAGCGCGAGCAGGGCTTCGCTTCGCGCGGGCTCCGCCAGTAGCCTCAATTCAGCCATTTCGTGGGGATGGCACACGCGTTCGGCCAGCTCCGGCATGACCGATGCGCGATTCGAGGACTCGATATCCACGCCTACGCGCCCGGTTGCGGTAATCGCCAGTGCCAGGACGCGACGGTCCGCATGGCTGAGGCTGGTGCACAGGATCCCACCCGGCAGGCAGGGACAACCCGCCGCATCCCGCCCGATCGGTACCTCGGCGGGATCGCAGTCCAGCACCTTGCCCAGCAGCAGGCGATGCAGCGCGTAACAGAGTGCCAGCTGGTCCCGATCCACGACGGCGCGCCGGCGCTGCACGCGCCGCTGTTCCTGCGCATCCAGCATCGCGTAGGCGCCCGCCAGCCACGGCAGCCAGTCATCGAGATCGAACAGCCCCACGAGCACACAGGCGTCCGCCGTCGCGCTCCAGCCCGACTCCTTCAATGCGCTTTCGAACGCCTCGCGCAACGTTTTGCATGACCACCGCGTGTCCGCGAAGCCAGGGCTGGCTTTCAGTTGCAGCATGGATCCTGCCGTCAACGCCGCATCGGCGCCGTACCTGAAACAAACGCCTTGCCGCTGGCAGAACGGACGCCTCGGATGCTGGCCGCGCGTGGCGGAAGGACGCAGGGCGCCCACTGCCTGTCCGGCAAGCAACGCCGCGCCAGGCTCCGCTGCCGCCACGAATAATTTCGTCTTCAACTGGAATTAGTGATCGTAACCAGCTGAAATAGCTAGTCTTAATATGTGAGACCGCATTGTTAGTATTATTACTAACATGCATCTCTCCTACCCTCGCCCGACATCACGAGACCTGCCGTCATGGGCTCGGTGACGGCACTCGGCGGAATCGCAGCGGAAGGCGCGAATACGCCTTCCCTCGACGGCCTGATCTCACAACGCCGGGTGTGGCGCGGGCAGTCGTCCGCGGTCACGCCGGCCTTCGAACACCCGACGGGATGGCCCGCACTCGATGCGGTGCTGCCCATGCACGGCTGGCCCGATGCCGCATTGAGCGAACTGCTGCTGCCAGCCGATGGCATTGGCGAGATGCAGCTGCTGTGGCCCGCGCTCGCGCGCTTGAGCCAACCCAGGGATGGCGTCATTGCACTGATCGCTCCGCCCTACCATCCGTATCCGCCGGCATGGCATGCCGCGGGCGTGCGCCTAGGCGCCTTGCAGGTGATCCGGACGAAGACGCCACGCGATGCGTTGTGGGCCGCCGAGCAGTGCCTGCGCTCCGGCGCATGCAATGCCGTGCTGTGCTGGCCGCAGCAGGCGGATGATCGCGCCCTGCGGCGCCTGCAGGTCGCCGCGGAAACCGGCCAAGCGCTGGGCTTTGCCTTCCGGCCGATGAAAGCCGCGGTGAATCCGTCACCGGCGGCGCTGCGCATCGCCCTCGATGCATCGCCGCGGCAGCTGCGCGTGCTCAAGTGCCGCGGCGGTATGCCGCCGGCGCGGCCGATTCCTTTTCCGCAAGTTGGGCATCCGGAGTTGCCTTCGCGTCAGCCCGAACGCCGGGAAGGCGCTGTCTTCCCCGCGGCCGCGCAGCAATTCCCCGTTGCGCGGGAAAGAACGGTTTCCGATGCCCGGCATTTTCCGCGCATCGCTGAGATCGCTGAGTTCGTCCCGCTCGCATCCGCGCGCAACGCGCCGGCCAGGATCGGCGCCCCTGAGGCCTGATCGATGCACTGGGCCTGCCTGCTCCTGCCGCAACTGGCGATCGACGGCGTCCTCCGGCGTCATCCCGCCCCGGAAGCGCCGATGGTCTTGATCAGCGGCCCGGCGCAACGCCGCGTGCTGCATGCCGTCAATCCCGCGGCGCGTGCACTGGGCCTGCGGCCGGGCATGCCGCTCGCCGCCGCGCAAGCCCTGGGTAATGGCTTCGCCACCGTCGAGCACGATCCACTCGATGCCGAGCGCTGGCGCCAACTGCTGGCCGCATGGGCCTATCGCTTCAGTTCGCAGGTAAGTACCGACCTTCCGCATGCCCTCGTGCTCGAAGTCGGCCACAGCCTGCAGTTGTTCGGGCCCTGGCCGCGCCTGGAAGCGCAGATGCGCGAGGAACTGCGCGCACTCGGTTTCCGCCACCACCTCGTCGCGGCGCCAAACCCGTATGCGGCACGCGTGCTGGCCAACGTCCATGACGGGCTGGCCGTGGGCGACAGCACGTTCCTCAATGCGCTGGGCCAGTTGCCGGTGGAGCGTGCCGGTTTCGCGCCGGACGTGGCGCGTTCGTTGTCGCACATGGGCCTGCGCAAATTGCGGCAGGTATTCGCCCTGCCGCGCGATGCGCTGAATCGGCGCTTCCCGCGCGAGGTGCTGCAGCATCTCGATCGCCTGCGTGGCGCGGAGGCACCGCTGGCCTGGTACCAGCCGCCGGATGTGTTCGAAGGCCGCATCGAATTCGACCACGAGGTCGAATCCAGCCAGGCCTTGCTGTTCCCGCTGCGCCGGCTCACCGCGGATCTCGCGGCTTTCCTCGCCGGCCGCGATGGCGGCGTGCAGCGCTTCACCGTGGTGCTGGAACACGAACTCGTCGCGCACAGCGAAGTCGAGATCGGCCTGCTGGCGGCCGAGCGCGAGCCGACGATGCTGTTCGAACTCGCGCGCGGCCGCATCGAGCAGGCACAGGTACCTGCACCCGTGCGCGGCATGCACCTGGTCGCGCGCGAATTGCCTGCGTTCGTTCCCGCCGAGCGCGACCTGTTCGATCCGCGCCCGCAGCAGGCCGTGCCATGGACGCAGCTGCGCGAACGCCTGCGTGCACGGCTCGGCGATGACGCCGTGCAGAACGTCGGCTGGCTGCCCGACCATCGGCCCGAACGCGTGGCCAGCGAAGCGCCACTGCGCAGGACACCGGACGGGCCTGCCCTGCTTCGCCCCGGCTGGCTGCTGCCGCAACCCATGCCGCTTCGCGATCGCGTTCAGCACGTTCTTGCCGGCCCCGAGCGCATCGAGTCGGGCTGGTGGGACGACGAGGACATCCGCCGCGATTACTACCTTGTCGAAACCGCGCAGGGGCAACGGGCATGGGCATTCCGCATCGCCGGCGAGCAGGCCGGGCCGTTCATGCTGCACGGGTGGTTCGCATGAACTCCCTGCCCGCCTATGCCGAGCTCCATTGCCTTTCGAACTTCAGTTTCCAGCGCGGCGCTTCGAATGCCCGGGAACTGTTCGAACGCGCCAGGCAACAGGGTTATGCCGCCCTGGCCATCACCGACGAATGCAGCATGGCCGGCATCGTGCGCGCGCTGGAGGCCGCGGAAGCCACCGACCTCAAACTGATCGTCGGCAGCGAATTCCGCATCGAGGACGGCCCGAAGCTGGTGCTTCTGGCCGAAACCCTGGCCGGCTATCAACGGCTATGCCAGCTGATCACCCTCGCGCGACGCCGCGCCGGGAAGGGGACGTACCGCGCCCTGCGCGAGGATTTCGAAGGCGCCAACGACGGCCTGCTGGCACTGTGGATTCCTGGCGATGAGCCACAGCCGGATGAAGCCCATTGGATGAAAGCGAAATTCCCGCATCGCACCTGGCTGGCCATCGAACTGCATCGCGGCCCCGACGACGCCGGACGCCTGCAGTCGCTGCAACAACTGTCGAGACAACTGGACATTCCCGCCGTCGCCTGCGGTGACGTCCACATGCACGTCCGCGGCCGCCGGGCCTTGCAGGACACGATGACGGCCATCCGCCTCCGCACCACGCTGGCAGAGGCCGGCCATGCCCTGTTCCCGAATGGCGAGCGCCACCTGCGCACGCGCCAGGCGCTGGCGGCGATCCATCCGCAAGCCTTGCTGGCCGAATCGGTTGTCATCGCAGGGCGCTGCGCCTTCAGCCTGCGGCAACTCGAATACCAGTATCCGCATGAGCTGGTGCCTTCCGGCTATGACGCCACCCGCTGGCTACGCCGCCTGGTGCGGATGGGCATTCGCAAGCGCTGGAAAAAAGCCGGATCCGGCAGGAAGGAAAAAGCGAAAGCCATCGAGCTGATCCGCAAGGAGCTCGCGATCATCGCGAAGAAGCGCTACGAGTCCTACTTCCTCACCGTGCACGACATCGTGCGTCATGCACGCAGCCGGGACATCCTCTGCCAGGGCCGCGGCTCCGCCGCCAACTCCGCAGTCTGCTATGCGTTGGGAATCACCGAGCTGCAACCCGGCGAGACCGAGCTGCTGTTCGAACGCTTCGTTTCGGAAGAGCGCGACGAGCCGCCCGACATCGACGTGGACTTCGAGCACGAACGTCGCGAGGAAGTCCTGCAGTACGTCTTCAACCGCTATGGCCGCGAGCGCGCCGCGCTGACCGCCGTCGCCATCCGCTATCGCGGACGCAGCGCGGTGCGCGACGTGGCCAAGGCCCTGGGGCTGCCATCGGACCAGGTCGAGGAGCTCGCCAAGACCATGGACCGCTGGGGCGAAGACGTGCCTCCCGCCGAATACCTGCGCGAGCATGGCTTCGATCCGGAGTCGCCGGTGATGCGGCGCGTGATCGCCTTGACCGCGCAGTTGCTCGGTTTTCCGCGGCATCTGTCCCAGCATCCGGGCGGATTCGTGATTTCCGAACGGCCGCTGTCGACGATCGGGCCGATCGAGAACGCGGCGATGGACGAGCGCACGGTCCTGCAGTGGGACAAGGACGACCTGGACGTGCTGAAGCTGCTCAAGGTCGACTGCCTGGCGCTGGGCATGCTGACCTGCATCCGCAAGACCTTCGACCTGCTGCGCGACAGCGGGCGCCGCGACATGAGCATGGACGACATCCCACGCGAGGACACGGCGACCTACACAATGATCCAGACCGCCGATACCGTCGGCGTGTTCCAGATCGAATCGCGCGCGCAGATGGCGATGCTGCCGCGCTTGAAGCCGAAGACGTTCTACGACCTGGTGATCCAGGTCGCGATCGTGCGCCCGGGGCCGATCCAGGGCGACATGGTCCATCCCTACCTGCGGCGTCGCAATGGCGAGGAGCCCGTCGACTATCCATCGCCGCAACTGGAGGAAGTGTTCAGGCGCACGCTCGGCGTGCCGTTGTTCCAGGAACAGGTGATGCAGGTCGCCATCGTCGCGGCCGGGTACACGCCCGGCGAAGCCGATGCGTTGCGTCGCTCGATGGCGGCGTGGAAGCGCCACGGCGGACTCGAATCGCATCGCGAGCGCCTGTTCGACGGCATGCTCAAGCGCGGCTACACGCTCGAATTCGCCACGCGCCTGTTCGAGCAGATCAAGGGCTTCGGCAGCTACGGCTTCCCGGAATCCCACGCCGCCAGTTTCGCCCTGCTCGCCTACGCCAGCAGCTGGCTCAAGCGGCACGAGCCGACAGCCTTTGCCGCGGCGTTGATCAATTCGCAACCGATGGGCTTCTACTCACCCGGCCAGATCGTGCAGGACGCGCGGCGCCACGGCATCGAGGTGCGTCCGGTCGATGTGCGATACAGCAATTGGAACTGCACGCTGGAACCGGTTTCCATCGATCCGGCAACGCAGCCTGCCCTGCGCCTTGGATTGCGCCTGGTCAACGGCTTCCGGGAAGACGCGGCATCGCGCATCGAGCAGGCCCGCGCACGGCAGGCCTTCCACGATGTCACCGATCTGTGCCAGCGCGCGGACCTGGACCAACGCCTGCGCGGCATCCTGGCCGATGCCGCGGCCTTGCGCGGGCTGGCAGGCCATCGCCACAAGGCGAGCTGGGCCGTGGCAGGCGTGGAAGCGCAGCGCCCCTTGTTCGATGCCATCGGTGCCACGGCCGAAGCCGCGGTGGCCCTGCCGCTGCCGAGCACGGCCGAGGATGTGCATGCCGATTACGCAACGACCGGACTCAGCCTGGGCCGGCATCCGTTGAGCCTGCTGCGCAAGCAACTGCGCGCACGCCGCTTCAAACGCTCCTCGGAATTGCGCGACCTGCCGCATGGCCAACGTGTCAGCTTCGCCGGCCTGGTCACCATGCGGCAGCGGCCGCAGACCGCCAGCGGCGTCACTTTCATCACCCTCGAAGACGAGGACGGCCTGGTCAACGCGGTCGTCTGGCAACACGTGGCCGAGCGGCAACGGCGCGAATTCCTCGAATCCAGGCTGATGGCCATTGAAGGACGGATCGAACGTGCCGACGGCGTGCAACACCTGATCGCCACGCGCCTGGAAAACCTGACGCCGCTGCTGTCGGGCCTGGTTACTAACTCACGCGACTTCCACTGACAGCACGGCGAATGAACTGAAGCCGGGCTACCTCTGAAGCACCGTAGTGGCGTACCCCGCCTTGTTGAAGGCTGGCTCAGAGACGCTCGGTGTGCTGAGGCTTCACCGCGGTACTTCCGGCACGTTCACCGGCCCATGTTCGAGGTCTAGCGTTGCGGCGCATCGACAACCGCAACGCACCGACAACCGCAGGTGGTCCGACATGCCGACGCTCAGCCGCCGCCATTTTCTGAAGCTCGCCGCCGCGCTGGGCGCGACCCTGGCATGGGGCTGCGCGACGGTGCGTCCTTCCTCCAGTGGCTGGCGCGAGCGTCGTGACCTGTTTCCGCAAGGCGTCGCTTCGGGCGATCCCGATGACCAGAGCGTCCTGCTCTGGACGCGACGCCCCTATGCCGATGGCCGCGAGCGCGCCACGCTGCTGGTTGAAGTGGCGCAAGATCCGGCATTCATGCGCGTCATCGCGACCACGGCGGCGCCGGTGCTGGCCCAGGCCGACTGGACCTGTCGCGTGCTGGTCGGCGACCTGCCGCCGGCCGGCGAATACTGGTACCGCTTTGTCGACGAGGAGGGCAATGGCAGCCGGATCGGCCGGACGCTGACGGCACCCTCGCCCGACGATGCGCGCCCGGCGCGCTTCGCCTTCGTCAGTTGCCAGACCATTTGCGAGGGTGCCCAGAACGCATATCGGCGGATGATCTGGGAAGACGAGCGCGCCGCGCCCGAGGAAAGGCTCGGCTTCGTGCTGCACCTGGGGGATTTCGTCTACGAAGTCGTGCAGTACCCGGACCAGGTCAAGAACGGCCATCGCTACGACCGCCTCATCAAGTTTCCGATCAAGTTTCCGAAGGGCAAGGCGGTCGCCAAGAACCGCTTCTGGGCGCCGGACTCGTTGGAGGACTATCGCGCTCTCTACCACGCCTACCTGCAGGACCCCGACATCCAGGATGCGCGTGCGCGCTGGCCGTTCGTGGCGATGTGGGACAACCACGAATTCTCCTGGCAGGGCTGGCAGTCGATCCAGGAGTTCCCTGGCGACGAGGGCTGGGTGCCTGCGCAGACGCTCAAGGTCGCGGCGAACCAGGCCTGGTTCGAATACCAGCCGGCACGCGTTTTACCGCCAGGCTCCGCGCGGGACACCTTCAACGCGCCGAACGTCGTCGACACGCTGGTCAAGGATTTCGACGACGATGGACTGGGAACCGAAGCCAACAACCTCGCCGCGATCAACAGCCTGATCGCGTATCGCGCCTTGCGCTGGGGCCGGCACATCGACCTGATCATCACCGACCAGCGCAGCTTCCGCTCGCGCGACCCCGGTAATCACGACGAAATCAACCCGCTGTTCGAAGACGACACGCTGGGCTTCGTACCCGAGGAATTGATGCGGCAACTCGACGGCGGCCGCGACTATGCCAACGGCAATCCACCGGCGAAGCTGTCCTTCGGCGCGAAGAGCGTGGCCAATTACCGCGCAGGCGAAGCGGCGCAGACGATGCTGGGAGCGAAGCAGAAAGCCTGGTTTCTCGAGCGCCTGCGTGGTGCGAAGGCCACCTGGAAGATCTGGGGCAATTCCCTGGGAACCCCCGACTGGCGCGTGGATCCGCAGAATCTCCCGACCGCGCTCGGCAAATATCCCGAGGGCGCAGGCTTTGCCATCATGGCCACCGGCGACTGGGGTTGCACCTACCACGAACGCGCCGAGATCTTCGATGCCGTGCGCGATGCCGGCATCACCGGTTTCGCCATCGTGTCCGGCGATCGCCACAGCTTCTGGGCGGGCTACGCGGCCAAAGCCTTGCCGCCTACGGCGTTCGAACCCGTGGGCGTCACCTTCGTGACCGGCTCGATCTCTGCCCCGGGCATGGCCGAAGCCAACGAGCACAACCAGAAAAAAGAAAATCCGTTGCGCCCGCTGTACGTCGCCAACCCGGGTGGCGGATCACCGCAGGCTACCGTCAACCTGCTGTTGCACCACGGCGTGCGTTCGGCGCTGGAGTTCGCAAGCAGCGGCGACCTTCAGAAGGCGCACGCGGTGAGCAATCCCGACCTGGCCCCGCACCTGTCCTTCGTCGACATGGGCGGACACGGCTACGCCACGGTACGGGTCGACGCCAGCACGATGGTGACCGACTTCGTCTGCATCCCGCGGCCCATCGAACGCAGCCCCGGCGTGGACGGCGGGCCCCTGCGGTATCGCGTCCGCCACGAGGTGCCGCTCTGGCGGCCAGGCGAACGGCCACGGATGCAGCAGACAATCCTGGAAGGCGATGCCGGAGTGGCTGTGTGATGCGCGTAGTGCGTGGACAACTCGATGTCCGCTTCGGGTCGTTAGCAGCCGTTGATGACCTCGTCTAGCGACGGACTCGCCTCACCCTTGGGTCCGCTTCCGGCCAGACGCGGCCAATCGCCTAGCCCCGCGAACTACGCTGAAAGTGCATCTCCTGCCAATCACTGACCCGAGAGCGGTCAATGAGGATACGCCCATGGGCGCCATGGCTTGCCCCGTCGGGCGACAGGCAAGAAAATCTAATCGGCAGGGCCCAAAAAACCTGCTTGAGGGCGATCGGGGACGCACCTAGCATGCGTAGCGCTAAACGACCGTCCACATGAGCAATGGTCACCATGCAACCCCATGCGCAGATCATCGATACCTGCTTCGCCGCCTCGCCCAACGTGCGCTATGTCGCCGTCTACCTCGACGGGAAAGTTAGCTTGCGTTCGCGGGAAGACGTCCAATTGCTGGGCTCAAACGAATCGGACCAGTATGAAGAAATAATCGTCAACCCGACGCTACTGAAGCTTGTCACGCAACGCGGCAACATCGATTGCGGCGGTGTGCAGCATGTCGTCGTGCGATACGGAATGTTCGTCGCGCTCATCCTTCCGATCGACGGTGGACACGTTACGGTGAGTTTCGAGCTCGATTCGAACCTCGATGAAGAGATTCCCAGGGTCACGGCAGTGATCCATGGTGTCGTTCCGGTGTCGACGACCTGCGGCTCACAAGCCGACGCATAGCTTGGTTGACGGATCGAATGTCCGCTAAGGGTCGCTGGCGGTCATTCGCCACTGTGTTCCACGCTGCCTTCCCCAGAGCCGATTCGACCGGCTCCACGTAGCGAGCCGTGCCAGCGGACGATCAGCGGACGCTCGCTCACTACGCTCACGGCTCCTTATCGAACCTGGAGCCGCTCATGGCGATCTTCGATACCAACCGAACGTTGTTCGCCGAAGACGATCAGGCGACCGTCGTCATCTTCAATCATTCCCGGCCGCACTCGCGCGCGCCGGTGTTCGTCTGCCTGCCGGCGATGGGTGTCGCCGCGAGCTTCTATACACCGTTCGCGGAAGCGCTTGCGCAAGCCGCCGCGGGCGCGGCGGTGCTCGCCGATCTGCGCGGCCAGGGCGACAGCGCGGCGCTTGCACGACGCGGCGCGCGATTCGGCTACCAGGAAATCGTCGCGCAGGACATTCCGTCGTTGATCGCCGCGATCGCCGCGCAGTTCCCCGGCCGGCCCATGTATCTCGTCGGCCATAGCCTGGGCGGCCAGCTCGGCAGTCTCGCGGCAGTGCACGCGGCGCCCGGACTCGCGGGTTTGATCCTGGTGGCGAGCGGCACCGCGCACTATCGCGTGTGGCCAAAAGCGTTGCGGTGGCGCGCGGGCATCGCGGTGCAGGCCGTCCGCGTCGTGGCTGCATTGCTGCCCTGGTACCCGGGCCGGCTGCTGGGCTTCGGCGGCGATCAGCCGCGTCGATTGATGGCCGATTGGAGTTACAACGCCAGCACCGGCCGGTATCGCTGTGCGGGCAGTAGAATCGACTACGAGGAGGCACTGGATGACCTCGTGTTGCCCGTCCTGTCGATCGAAATCCGTGCCGATCCCGTCGCACCGACGGGCGCGACGACCGAGCTGCTCGCGAAGCTCGCATCCTGCGCGATCGAGCGCCGGCAGATCGATGGCGTCGCGGCCGACGCGCCGTGGCGGCGTCACTTTTCCTGGGCGCGGAGTCCGGACGAGGTGGTCGCAGAAATCATCGCCTGGGTGCGCGCACCATTGTGCCGAGCCAACGTCGAAGTTCTCGAGCGGGCCGTTGCATGAGCCCTGAAGTGACTGGACGTCTCGTGCTTCGCGTGCTCGGGCCGGTGCGGCTCGAGCACGAATCGGGGGCGTTCGAGCCGGGCGCACGGCGCGAGCAGGCACTCCTCGCCCTGCTCGCCGCCGAGGCGCGTCCGATGAGTCGCGCCCGCCTCGCTGCCATGCTCTGGCCCGATGCCGGCGACGTTGACGCGCGCGGGCGCATGCGCCGGTTGTTGCACGAGCTGTCGAGCCGCGTTGGGCACGACGCGCTCATCACCGATCGTCACACTGTCATGCTCGCGAACGATGTGTGTGCCGCCACCGATCTCGCTTCGCTACGCCGCTCCCTCGCGCAAGGACTCTATCGCTCGACCGATGACGCGAGCGATGACGCGAGCGAGGAGAGCCTCGCCCCCCTCGAGCACGCGGCACGCCTGGCTGCCGCCGAGTTCGCGGAAGGGTTGGTGCTCGACGAATGCGACGAGCTGTCGGCGTGGCTCGAACGACAGCGCGAATCACTGCGTCAGGCACGCGCGCAGGCGCTGGCGCAGCTTGTCACGCGGCTCGAGGGCGCACGGCAGCACGAGCGCGCGCTCCACCATGCGCTAGACCTGGTGGCAATCGACTCGCTGAACGAAGCTGCGCAGCGCCAGCTCATCCGGCTGTATGCCGCCGTCGGACAGCCCCACGCAGCGTTGCAACAGTTCGAGCGATGCCGGCAGCTCCTGCACGACGAGCTCGGCGTCGAGCCGGAAGCCGCTACGCGCTGGGTCGCCGATGAGGTACGTGCCGGTGAAGTACGCGCCTATGAGGTCCGTACCCATGAGATCCGCGCCGATGAAATCCGCGCGCGCGACGCCGCCACGACGACGCTTGCCGACAACCCACCCACGCCGGTAGCGGTGCGGTACACGCGCAGTGGCGACGTTCATCTCGCTTATCAAGTGCTAGGTTCCGGTCCACTCGATGTGCTTCTTATCAGCGGCTTCGTCTCGAACCTGGAGCAGGCCTGGGAGCCTGGCGGTCCCGCGGCCTTCTTCCTCGAACTCGCGCGCGACTTCCGGCTCATCCTCTACGACCGGCGCGGTGTCGGGCTCTCGGATCGCACCGTCGATCCCGCCGATACGTCGGTGAGTAGAGCCGACGCGCTATCGGTACTCGACGCCGTCGGCAGCCGACGCGCGCTCGTGTTCGCGGTGTCCGAAGGCGGGCCGATCGCGATCCGGCTCGCGGTCGAACATCCAGAACGCGTTGCAGGGCTGGCCCTTTGGGCAACGCTTGCGCGAGGTACCGCCGCGCACGACTATCCGTGGGCACTGACCGCCGAGCAGTTCGAGCGTTGGCTCGATGCGCTCGTCGCGCAATGGGGGCGGCCGGCGGCAATCGACACCTTCGCGCCCGACCACGCGAGCGATCCGCTGCTGCAGCGCTGGTGGGCGCGCATGCTGCGCCTCGGCTCCAGCCCGCGCTGCATGCAAGCCGTCCTGCGCACGCTCGCGCTGAGCGATGTACGCGCCTTGCTGCCGCAGGTGCGCGTGCCGACGCTTGTCATGCATCGAACGGGCGACCGCGCCGTGCGCGTCGACGCCGGCCGCCAGGTCGCGACCGCTATTCCTGGCGCCCAGTGGCTCGAATTGCCCGGGACCGCGCATTGGTGGTGGCTGGGCGAGACGGCTCCCATCATCGAAGCGATCAATGGCTTCGCACAGCGTTTGGCTGATAGCGTCGAGCGCTAGCGAGTGCCCGATCCCATGGCCGCTATCGGCCACAAGCGGACATAGACCAACGCCAGAATTAAGCTGAGCCGCGAAGCCGCTTCGGCTTGAATAAATTGTCAGACCTGTTCACTGAGCAAACTGGACGGAGCAATGTCGAGGAGACACATGTCTGAGTTAAGGACGCATGCTCCTGGACCTTGGTGGGTCGAGGAGCTGCCAAGATCAGACGTAACGCCTGACCGGATCCCCACCGCATGGAAGGCACGGCTTGTGCTGCACGCTAGTAGAAGGGGCCGGAGCATGAGCAGCGCCAGCCGCTGCGCTGCCTCGCACATCAAAGGCAGCACGCCGACGCGCCCTTCACTTGGGGGCGGGCCGTGCGCTTCCGCCGTCGTTGTGTTGCGCAGTCGCGCGACTTTGCGCGAACTCCGGAAAGGTCTCCGCTAGCGGCGCCGTGTCCGGCAAGATATAGAACACCCCGCCCCGCTCGAACGTCGGACGGATGATCTGCTCGTAAAATTCGGGCGGAACGTTGATGCAGCCATGAGTGATTCGGTTGTCGTCCGGCGAAGGCGATGCAAGGCGTTCGGCGCGTCTCTCGACCGGGATGCCAGTAGCCGTGGGGTGCATGGAGATCGCGGAATCGTAGTCCACCCACAGCACGCGCCCAGCGTCGGTTGATGGGCCGAAACCGCCCACAAAGCGACCCGCAGGCGTCGTGCGATCCCGGCCCGGAATTTCGCGAAGCGCGAGACCGGCGATGCCGGGGGCCGAATGATCGCCGATCGCCGAGCCAAAGAGCCCAGGCGCGGCGCCGCGAAGCCGGCCGTCACCGCCGAACACCAAGACCTGTGCAGCGGCCTTGTCGATGATCGCGAACGGATAGCCTTGGCTGTCCCTGGTTGCGACAACCCAGCCCGCGAGCTCAATCACCGTCTCGGACACTTCTTGGCCTGGCGGAAGCTGGTCGACGGCGGCCACCGGTTGCACGGCGGTTTCCTCTGCGCTGGCCACGTCGAAGCTCGCGAACGCCAGCGCGAGCGCCAGCGCGCCACAGGCGGCCCGGATCGCAGGGTGTATGTAGGTATTGATGGGACAGTTCCTTGGAACGAAGACTGGGGAAAGAAAAAAGACCGGTGGCCAGAAAACGCCACCGGTCTCGAGTTTAAACCGTTCGTAAAAGATTGAGAGCGACTAACCGCGCGGCTTGCGGCGCGGCGACGTTTCGAGCTGCTGGACGCGGCCTTCCAATTGATCCAGCCGCTGGTTGGCCTGCTGCGCGGACTGATTGGCCTGTTGCGCGGACTGATTGGCGGATTCGGCGCTCTGGGCTGCGGTCTGGACCTTCGCGTCGAGTGAATCGAGGCGCGAGTTGATCGTTGCAAACTCCTCTTTATAGGTGGCGCAGCCGCCAAGGCCTACGGCGGCGACGATCGCCACGCCGAGCGTACGCGCCATCGACAGATTTTTCTTGGTCAGAAACATTCCAATCTCCTTAGTCTGCGGTATCGGAAATATAGCGGCGGGCCTCCGTTCCGCCTGTGATGCCGCGCCGGAGTCTGGCCCGCATTCAGCTTACGTTGGAATACGTAGATGGATTGTGAAGATGTGGGAGAGTTGCAATGTCCGCTATGGGTCGGAAGCGGACGCTCAATGGCTTCCACTCCATGCCTTGCCGCGAAACCATCAAATCGGATCTTCGAGCGACCTGGCCAGCTTGGTGAAAAGTTTCGGACCGGTCTCGGTCATGTACCAGCAGTCCTCCAGCCGGATTCCGAATTCGCCGGGAATGTAGATTCCCGGCTCGTCGGAAAAACACATGCCGGGTGCCAAAGGTGTGGCGTCGCCATGTACAAGATAGGGCGGCTCGTGGCCGTCCATGCCGATGCCGTGGCCGGTGCGGTGAGGAAGACCAGGCAGGTGGTAGCCCGGGCCCCAGCCTTCTTTTTCGTAGTAGGCACGCACGGCGTCGTCGATGGTGCCCACCGGGGTACCCAGCTTGGCGGTCGCCAACGCAAGCTCCTGGCCCCGCTTGACGGTATTCCAGACCTTTCGCTGCTTCGCGGTTGGCTCGCCCATCACCCAGGTGCGCGAGATATCCGACTGATAGCCATGCACGTTGCAGCCCACGTCCACCAGGATGACCGAGCCCTCGCGCACGGTCTGCGGCTGGTTCGAGCCGTGCGGATAGGCGCTGGCCTCGTTGAGCAACACGAGGGCGAATTCCGGCACGCCACCCAGGGCCACGGTGGCGGCGTTCGTCATGGCGGCGATCTCGTCGGGGCGCATGCCGGGGCGGACGTTGCCATGGACGTGGCGCAGCGCTGCCAGGGTGACGTCATTGGCGGTTTGCAGCAGCGCGAGTTCGGCCGGGGACTTGATCAGCCGGACGGTTTTCACCAAGGCGTCGCCGGAAACCACACGGTAGGCCCCCGCGCTTGCCTCGCGCACTCCATCGACGATGAACAGACGCGTGGTGGATTCGAAGGCGATCGGGCCGGAGGAAACACCGCGGGCGGCAAGCGCGCCAACGAGGAGCGCGAACGGGCTTTCATGCTCATTCCAGGGCCGCACGTCGCCGCCCACCGCCAGGGTCTCGCGGACAGAGGGTTCTTCGAAGGCCGGGGTCACGACCACGACGTCACCCCGGGCCGGGATCACGGCGGCCGTCGTGCGCTCCGAACGATGCCACTGGACGCCGGTGAAGTAATCCAGGCTCGAGCCCGACTCCAGGATCAAGGCGCCGATCTTCTGGTCGACCATCAGCCGTTGCAGCTTGGCGATCCGCGCCAGGCGCTCCTCAACCGGAATCGGCTTGGCGCCGGCGGTCATGGAGGCCAATCCGGCCCTTGCGGCAGGCGCAGCCTGAGCCGACCTGCCGGCCAGCATGAGCGCACTGGACGCAGTGCCGGTGGCAGCTACAGCCGCAGTGAGGAAGTCGCGACGACGCATGAAGACTCCGGACCGATGCCAGGGATGCTTCGCAGTATGAGGCCGAGTCGGCGCTCGCTCCGCCCCTCTGGGCGCGTGGTCGAACTCCCACCCTGGGAGTTCGACCATGCCAGGGCCATCGGCTTATCGGATGTTCGTTGGCCCTCGGCCGGTCCGAGCCGACCCAGCCTACGGTCCTGCGCTGGCTTGCACCGGAAGCTCACTTCCCACGACTTCGCCAGTGTCCATATCTTCTATCCAGAAGCGGATTGAGCCGCCCACGATCAGCTTCCGGACGATGTACTTGCTTTCCGCTTTCGCATCGAGAGTGAGCAATGCATTGGCATAGTTGACGACAGGTCCGCCCATGCTGCTATGCAGGTATCGAACACCTATCGAGTGCGTTCCCGGCCATATCCGCATCGCTTCTGGATATTCAGTTGTCCACCCCATCCGATACAGGCTCTTTCCATCCAGTTGAGTGATGAACACCTTCCTGTCCAAGAGCACGGCCACGGAGTGATCGTTCTCGGAATCCGTCTTCAACAGCGCCCTGCCGTACCACCAAGGACTATGTCCTGATCAAGGCGGACTTCGTCTCTCAGGGTGCCCATTTTGCAACCCGTGACAACAAGAAGCAGCGCAAAGGTGCAGACAAGATGTTTGAACTGTGACATAGCCGCTTAGCCCCTGACGCCCGACATAAAGTCCGCGATTTCCGTCGCGTGACTTTCGATCAAGCCGCCCGCCGTGCCCATGGCAGTCGGGTTATGGGAGTCCACTTCGATGCGGCCAAGTTCCTCGCCGCTCTTCACATCCGTAATCGTTACGACACTATGGATGTTGTCGCGACCGGCCATGATTCCGACCAGGAATCTAGCTGCAGCGGCGCGCATGTAGTAGTTGGTGATAGTGATTTTTACCTTCCGGGCTTCCGGATCGGTCTCCACCGCCAGGAGATTTCTGCTGCGAAGCTCGATATCCAGCTCCTTGCGCAATTCCTGCACACCCGCCTCGGACATTTCTGCTGAGTTGACGATTTCGTACCAGTAGCGCGAACCCACTGCCTTGTTCGGCACGTAGACCTGCCCGGTCGTCCCCATGCAGCCGGACAGGAAGCCAGCAATAAGAAGAAAAAGTACCGGCCTGAAGTTCATTCTGTTTTCCCCTGACTCATGCACACGTCGCTGCCGCCGGACAGCGGCCCCCAAGCGACGTGGAGTGCGTGACCTTAGCAAAGGCGTCAGGCGCTGCAAAGATCATTGCGCCCTGCTGTGCGGGCCTCATCCATCCATTCGTGTACGGTCGCGCGCGACACACCCTTTCATTTTTGGCACCGGTATTGACGTTGTTGAGCAGGCGTTCTGGAACCAGCAGGTGCACCGGAGCGCGGACGAAGGCGCGACTTGGAACGTGTGGGGCAACGAGGGCAAGTGGCTTCACGAACGGGCGCCAGGCCCTGCGTCCGCGGCGCCCTGAGCCGCAACGAATTGGATGAAACGACGAGGGCGGCCACTGGGCCGCCCTTATCGTTGGTGCCGTCGGAGACCTGACAGCATTAAATGTCCAGCCCCTGCTCGACCGCGTGTTGAGCCACGGCCGCGTAATCCTTGATGGCTGCACCGAGGCGAAGCCCCTCGCCTCCATCACTGTGCGGAAAACTCCGCGTCCCACTTGCCATCGTGCAGACCGAGGATGCTCGCGTCCGGCGCCATGCATAGCACGGGCAGGTCCGGCGCGATGCGCATCAGGCGGCAGTTGAACGGCGCTTCGCCCGATTTGTCCCAGTCGTTCTTGGCGGGAACGAAGGTGTACGTCTCCCAGGCACCGCCAAAGGCATTCATGTTCCAGCGGCTCGCCCAGCCGCGGTCGGTGCCGTCCATCTGCACGTCACTTATGATGTACGGCGGGCGACCGATCTGGGTCCAGGTGTCGCCGTGATCGGATGAGATGTAGACCTTCGAGAAGCCGCCCTGGCTCCAGAGCGCGGTTACCACCTCCGTGGTCGGATCAACGCGGTGGGAGGAGATGCGCGGGCCCGGCGTGATGGTCTTCCAATCGCCGCTGGCGAGGTCCAGGCGCTGCAACGCCGTACCTGCCATCACATAGTAGTGACTGCCTACCAACTGTCCGCGCGCACCAAGCCAACCGGCCTGGTCCTTGGGGGCCAGCGTGAACTCCTTAGAGAGCGCGAGGTCGTTGAGGTCTTCGCGGTGTCCGACATACACGCGCAGGCGGACCGACAGCGTGCCCCTCGCCGCGACCACGAAGCCGCTACCACGCTCTGCATCGGGATCGTCGAACCTCTCGGTCGTGGTTACGACCCACGCGTCGCGGGTGTGGTCGATGTCGAGGATGGACTCCAGGCGCCCGAGCGCCTTCAGGTCCGTCCACGTCGCTCCGCCGTCGCGACTGGCGCGCAGATGGCCGTCGTCGCTGCCAGCGATCAGGCGGCCGTCCGCATGCTCCACTGCGAGAATCTGGCGCATCGTGTCCATGCCCAGGCTGCTCCACTGGCCGTCGGGAGTGCGCTTGCGCAACTGGCCCAGATCCGCGGGAAAGAAAAGCGTGCCATCGGGAAGTCGCCCGGGCTCATCCTGCAGCGGCGGCGTGATTCCTCGCAGCAGGCGCAGGAACTCGTTGGGGTCCTTGGCGGCGATCAGCGCATCCAGCGTGGAGGGCTTGTTGACCTTGCGGTCGTGCGCCACCAGCAGATCCCAGATCAACCCCATTCCACTCGGCTTCTGGCCGATAGTGATGGGCGGAGATATCGCGGTCATCGTAGCTGGAATAGGCGTGGATTCCTTCAGCACCGACGCCATGGGCTTGATGGCTTCAGCCAGTGATCCCGCGTGTTCCGGGTGCGTGACAGGTACCACGACGAACTGATATCCGCCAACGTTCACCGGCATCAGGTCGCCGAGATCCGTCACGCGCCCGGCCTGCACGTCGAACTCCGGCCCGTCGGGCCACTGCCACACGCCCCACTGCTTGATCCGGTAGCGCCCCGCGGGCAGCCACTGGCCAAACGCCTGTGCGGCAGGCAACGACACGGCGGTGGCCGGTGTGTTGACTTTCAGATCCCTGCCGCCCGCCACCGGAGCGACCGTGATCGCATCACCGCCACCCTTCGGAAATGCCAGATAGACATAGCCGTGTGTTGGCGCCAACACGGCGGGCACCTGCGGCTTTTCCTTGGCGGCCACCGGCAACGCCAGCAGCAGGCCAAACGCAAACAACACACTTCGCATTACAGACTCCCCCTGTACGAAATAACTAAGCCGAGCCGCGAAGCGGCTTCGGCTTGACCAACGCCCCGTTGCTTGGTCGGCCCATACCCACCTGCGGCCTACTTCCGGAGCAAAGGCCCGCGCAAGCGGGCCTTTGTCTTCTGGGTTCGATCAACGGGTTGAGCCTCGAGGGCGGCAGGTCGCGCCACCCCGGCCTCGCTCATTCGACGCTCTCTGGCGCGCCTTGCACTGCAGTCCCGGCGGACTCCGCTGACCCCGTAGACTCCGCGGCTGAAGTATCGCCATGGGCAGCCTTGTACTCCGCGATCTTGCCAGCGTGCGACAGCTTGCCGGCGAAGTAGTCGCGCATTCCGGCCTTTTCGGGGACGTGGTCCTCCGCGATGATGTAGTAGTCCGTGTGCTCGTTTACAGCCAGATCGACGTGGTCAACCAGGTCGAGATCGACCGCCCATTGGCCTTGCGAAAAAACTTGTGCATCACGTTGCCACTTGTCCGCGTACGAGAGGTAGACGGTACTGGGGACGGGCATGGGGATGAGGCAAACCTTTCCCTTTTCCAGCGTGCCGTGAGCCAGGAAGGAGCCCAGGTAAAGGGTTTTGCCTCGCTTGACTTCGAACGGGACGGAGAAATCCTTCTCACTGGCGAACATGGTTGGGCTGTTTCCGCCCACGCAACCGGGGAGGTCATACGACCCGGCGACTCGAGCGATTTCGTAGCGGCCCTCGGGCAACTGCATCTTGAAGGCTGCATAACGGAACTTGCCGTCCTTCAGTGCCCCGGCGTTCTTGTCAATGCCCAACCACCCACGCGAGACATGAGCGTACCCGTACTCCTGTGATCCCGCCCTTCGAAAAAAGAAGGCCGCGTCACCGACCTTTGGTGTCTTGTCGACGCGGTAGCCGATCGTGCCGATGACCGTGCCCATCGTTTCAGCCGGTGCATCGACGGCGTCCTTCGGAACGCTGGCAACGTTGTCATCAGCAGCCAGTGCCTGGAGCGGCGCAAGAATCAAGCCGAGCAGCAATACAAATCTGTACACGTACATCGTCCCCTGGATTGGTTTACACAACACCCCGTCGCCATGCTTGGCACACGCCCGGGATCCCCTTGGTCACATTCTGCCCCCGCAGAATGATTGCACCGCCGGTGCGAGGACGAGATTAGGTGCCCTGAAACTCGATCGCAAGCCTGCATACGTCCTGCGCCCTTATGCGCGCGCGTAGCGACGGTCGGCAGCACGCGATGCCCGCGAAGTGACGTCGGCTTGAATGAAGTGTCAGGAACCCTTTTTGACGACGACAGGGTTGCCGCATTCTGAGCAGAATTTGTCGATAGGTAGTGCCTTGTGGCCCATCTTGCACACCGCATCCCCCAGCAACTCCGGCTTCATGAGCGCCGAATAAGCAATTGCGAAGGCTGCGTAGTAGAAGACCATCCAGTGACCAGAGAATCCCCGAATCACTTGCGGCGAAGATGCCGAATCGACTTGAGACGCACCGCTTGCGGCACTTCCCATGAACAAGAAGAAGTTCAAGAAAGTGTAGGCGAACAAGCCGTAGAGCAGATATGTCATCCACCTTGGGCAGCCCGACAGGACTTGTTTCCATGACATGAAGCCACCAAAGCCCCAGGCTGATGCCTTCTTGCCACGACCCATCCTCATCGACAGGAACACGGCCGGGAACCAGACAACGAAGATGCCGACGTGGAGCGCGAAAACAGACTCGCCTAGCTGCGGATCAAAGCCCAGCAGCGCGATGATGTGCACAATGACGCTGAGGAAAAGGCCGATGGCTGAAAGAGCGAGTACGGGTTTGACGAGGTATCTCATGGGTGCCTAACGCCTGAGCTATGCCGAGCTGCGAAGCAGCTTCGGCTTGAATGAATTGTTAGGCCTAGGGCCCGGTTGCCGCAAAGGGAAACTCTTGAGCTGCCAGGGATGCGACAGCCCGGCCATTGAAGGAAGCAGGCTGAAATCGCCAAGCCTGCATGGCCTCCAGGGCAGCGTCCGCCAGTTGACTGTCAGTACTTTCGATCACCACCGGATCTGCGGCGACCCCCTCGACAGTGATGATGTACGCAACAAGGACCTTGCCCGCCTTGGGCTGCCCGTCAGCTCCGATTGGTGCCTTAGGTAGTCCACCGGCTGTGGGTCTGGCGCGCTCCATGCCGCCAAACACATCAGCAAATATGTAGCGGCAGCCGTAGGCCTTCTTTGCGGCGGCATCAATCTCGAGGCTCTCAGGTGTGATGCGGTTGAAGACTGTCCTGGCCGGAACGGACTCAGATGACTCGCCGCCAGAGCTAGCTGGCTTTTCGCAAGCGAAACTGGGTAAAGCGAATGCCAGAGAAAGCATAAGAACTGCTGCTACAAACCGCATGGCTGTTTCCCCATAGACCTAACTGCTAGGTCCGGTTATACATCTGTGGCAGTGCAATGACCGACCCGCGCAACCCCTTGATCAAGTGGCAGATTAGCGACGCGACATCCGGCTAACAAGCTGGCGTATAGCCGGAGCAAGCGGGACGTGCCAACTGTCCGTTTTGGGCCGTTAGCGGCCACTCGCCAGTTCACCGCAGCAGACTTCCTGGCCATGTCCGCTTTGGCCAGAAGCGGACGTCGACGTTTACAGCAAGCCCAGTTGCGTGGCTTTCAACGTAGCCGCGGCACGTGTGGCGCACTCGAGCTTGCGAAACACGCTTTCGACATGGGTGCGCACGGTGCTTGGGCTGATCGACAGCTTCTGCGCGACAACCTTGTTGCTCGCTCCAAGACTGATCCAGCGCAGCACATCCCGCTCGCGTTCCGAAAGGAGACTGGTCAACGGCGCGGTGGACACCCTGCCCTTGGCCGGTCGCGGCTTGCGCAAAAGGGCACGGACGACATCGACGTCGTAACGCCCGGCGGTGGCTTCGGCCATCAGCAGCGAACCGGCGGCGTCTTCTGCAAGTGCATCGCGCCAGGGACGTGCGACACGCAGGGCAGCCAGCGCTGCGGCGGCGGCAAGGATGCGTCCTTCGATGGGAATGCCCGCCGCCCTGGCCTCACGGAAATAGCCGGACCCATCGGGTCGTTCATAGGCATACGACGCGATTTCCGCCTCGCCCGCGAGGGAACCGATCTGGCGCGCGGCGCGCCCGGTCCAGTAGGGAACCAGCCGTACGCGCTCCCATGCCGATTCCGCGAGCTTGCCCGGGGTTTCCCAGATCATGTTGGGCACTGCGGCGCGGCCCATGCCATGGATCAGCGCGGCGCGATACACCTTCTGCTGGCCGAGCGCACCCAGACCGAGCTCGATCGCTGCATTGCTGGCCAATTGCGCCACCGCGCGCGAATAGCCGGTCATCCACGGCAGCTTCAGGTCGATGACGTGGGCCAGGATTTCCAATGACGTCGTGCGATCGGCGAATGCGGCGTCGAGCGAACACGGGCCGGACAACGTCGGATCGTCGTCGAGCGCCATCAGCCAGCGCGAGGCATGGGCGACGACCAGGCGGGCGAGCGCTTGCGGATACAGAGCGTCCGCACGCTGTTCGATGAGCTTGCATGCCTGCTCGAGGCCATACAGCCGATTGAAGATATCCAGATCGCCGGCGAGCGAGGCCGTGTAGACCGAAGCGGGCACCTGCTCGCCGCGCAGGCCGTCAGGCGCGCCGCTGCCGTCGTGGCTTTCGAACAGGTGGCGCAGCGCGAACTGCGTCGCTTCGTCCAGTCCCAACTGCACCGCTATGTCGCCCGCCACTTCACAGTGGATGCGCGACAGCGAGAGGAATGCCGATCCCTTGTGGCGCGTGCCGGAACGAAACCCGCTGCCGGACGACTGGATGGCGAGCAGGGCCTTGCGTCCGCTCACATCGTCGCCGAACAACTGCGCGAATTCGGGCGCGTTGGCGGTGCAACCCGACCAGCGCAACAGGGCGACGGTAGTGGCTTCCCGGCAATTGATGTTATCGCGCCGGCGGCCCTGGCCAGTTGCCCGGCCAGCCAGGCAGCGCGCGGCGAGTGATCGGTGGGCTGCCCCATCGCCAGGTCGCCCACGAACGCGAGCGAACGGATCACATCCAGCAGGGGAACGGTGGAAACGTTCACGGCGGATCAAGTACCTGTACCGGGGCCGGGAAGTCTAGTGCCCTCCCCTCCGCAGCGACCTCGGTCATTCAACCGATGGTGCGCACAGGGGGCGGAGCGCAATCTGTGCCTCGAGGGTGATCGCGATGTCCGCTCTCCCCCGGTTGATGTATGTCCCAGCCTCGCCTCGCCACCTAACCTCTGGAGCTCACTCCGTGAACATCAAGATGCTCGGCCTCGCCGCCGCTACCGCCATGACCCTTGCCTCCAACTCGAATGCCGCGCCCGCCAAGGCCCCTGAAGCCATCAAGAACGTCGTGCTGGTGCACGGCGGATTCGTCGACGGCTCCGGCTGGGCCAAGGTCTACAACATCCTGAAGAAGGATGGCTACAACGTCACCATCGTGCAGAACCCGACCACGACGCTCGCGGACGACGTTGCGTTCACCAAGCGTGCCATCGCGCAGCAGGACGGCCCGGTCGTACTGGTCGGCCATTCCTACGGTGGTGTGGTGGTATCGGAAGCCGGCACCGATCCCAAGGTCGAACGCCTGGTCTACATCGCCGCGTTCGCGCCCGACAAGGGCGAGTCGGTGCAGTCGCTGATCGCCAACCCGCCCCCGGGTGCGCCGCAGCCGCCGATCCTGCCGCCGCAGGATGGTTTCCTGTTCCTCGATCGCGCGAAGTTCGCGGCCTCGTTCGCCGGCGACGTCTCCGCCGACGAAGCCGACTTCATGGCGAACTCGCAGGTGCCGTGGGGTGTCGAGGCGCTGGGCGGTGCCGTCACCGAGCCGGCCTGGAAGTCGAAGTCGAGCTGGTATCTGGTCGCCACCCAAGACCACATGATCCCGCCGCCGGCGCAGCAGATGATGGCCAAGCGTGCAGGCGCGACTGTGGTCGAAGTTGCCGGCAGCCACGCGATCTATGTGTCGAAGCCGGAAGCCGTAGCCAAGCTCATCGAGCAGGCGGCGCACGGCAAGAAGTAACCGCGACTCGGGGCGGAGCGTCATCGCTCCGCCCTATTCCTCGTTTGCGGCACGAAGGCCGCCGCATCCCGAAGGGGGACGCGCCGGCGCGCCGAATGAGTCGACGCGCCGGCACGTGCCAGAGGCTGCCGGAACTCCCCCGAGATACCGGCAACCCCTTCCCAGCGTTGAGGCCGGCAGCCATCACAGATGGCTGCCGGCCAAGTCGTTTCCGCGGTATCAGCCGTGCCGGCCCGACCAGTGGATGTGGGTGATCTTCCAGCCCGACGTCGTCCTGGCGAGCACCATGGATTCGACGACCACTTCGCTCGGTCCCTGCGCCGCACCCGTGTGCACGCGCTTCTCGCTCAGGACCCAGGCGACATCGCTGCCGGCGCGGGCGTCGCGGCGCAGGAGTTCGCGCGAGACGGTGCGCAGCGCGGCGGCGTCTTGTTTCGCGGCGCCGTCGATGTAGGCGTCGCGTTCGCCCAGCACAT
The DNA here is from genome assembly GCF_054049835.1 of Lysobacter sp. P5_B9. Taxonomy (NCBI): domain Bacteria; kingdom Pseudomonadati; phylum Pseudomonadota; class Gammaproteobacteria; order Lysobacterales; family Lysobacteraceae; genus Lysobacter; species Lysobacter sp. P5_B9. The sequence goes on along the minus strand of NZ_JBFULP010000007.1, from coordinate 77,239 downwards.
GGCCGTTGGCGATGACGACGGCATGGGGCGCCATCAACTGCCGCGCGCTGTCGAGCTGCCCGCTGACCAGCGCGGCCATGAAGGCGTCGACGACCTGCGCGGCTTCCCTGGCGGCGGGCGATTCGCTCGCGTTCGCGCCCACTGCAGGTGCGCTGGGGGCAGGCACGCTGGCTACGGGCACGCTGGGTACGGGCGCGGACGAGCGCGCGAACACAGACGCGGGAGCAATGGCGACAAGGGCGAGGAAAGCAGCGGGAAGAAGGCGGCGCACGGGGCATCTACCGGACAGTGGGGGTGGCGCCATTGGGCACCGACACCGCCCCCCGCACGCCCCCCCACCGCGGGGGGGCGCAGTGCGGCCCCGCCGGCAGCAAAGTCCGACCGTTGGCGCGTCAGGCCCAACGCAATGTCCGGCCGTCGCCGATCCATCCTTTCAGGGGAATCTTTTCGTGAAAACCGCTCGTAACGCGCGCTCCAAGGCCCTCCACCGCGCAAACCTCACCGCTTCCTTGCTCGTGGCCATGGGCCTCGCGCCGTCGATCGCGCTGGCAACTGATTGCGACACCGCCACGCCAGGCCAGACCCAGTGCACCGGCGCGACCGCGACCGGCGCGTTCGCCACCGCCGTCGGCAACCTGGCCAACGCCACCGGCGCCAACAGCGCCGCCTTCGGCAACAACGCCCGCGGCCTCGGCGCCAACTCCACCGCCATCGGCAACAATGCGACCGCCGGCAGCGCCACCGCCACCAACGCCACCGCGGTAGGCAATGCCTCCAGCGCCACCGGCAACAATTCCTCGGCCTTCGGCACCGGCGCCAACGCCAGCGGCAGTTCGTCCACCGCGGTCGGCGTCAACGCCATCGCCAGCAACACCAGCACCTCCGCGTTCGGCACCGGCGCCAACGCCGGCGGCCTCAACGCCACCGCACTGGGCCGCTCGGCCAATGCCGCCGCCAACAGCGCCACGGCCGTCGGCGACGGCGCCAAGGTCCTGGTCCTGGGTACCAGCGGCACGGCCGTCGGCCAGTCCGCCCAGGTGACCGACAAATACGGCGCCTCGTTCGGCGCGATGTCCAAGGCCGGCGCGTACGGCACGGCCATCGGCACCCTGGCGAGGGCGACGGGCCCCAACATGTCCACGGCCGTCGGCGCCGCGACCGAGGCGTCGGGCCAGTTCGCCATTGCGCTCGGCATCGATTCGCATGCCACGAAGCAGAACACCCTCGCCGTGGGTTCGTATGCCCGCGCGCTGCAGAACTACGCCATCGCCATGGGCACCGGCGCCTACGCCACCGGCGCCTGGTCGATGTCGCTCGGCAACGAGTCGTTCGCCAACGGCTTCGACGCGATCGCCCTCGGCTCCTACGCGGGCGGCATCGGCGAAGCCTCCATCGCCATCGGCAGCAATGCCTGGGGTATGGCGAAGAACAGCATCGCGATCGGCCAGATGTCGACGGGGGCCTCTGATTACACCACCGGCGTCGGCGCGTTCGCCAACGCCTACAGCTTCGCCAGCACCGCGATCGGCACCTACTCCAATGCCTTCGGCGCCTTCAGCAACGCCACGGGTGCGTATGCCTGGACCGCCGGCGATTTCGCCAGCGCCACCGGCGCGTACAGCACGGCGCTGGGCACGATGAGCACCGCCGACGGCGCGTATGCGCAGGCGCGCGGCCACAACAGCGTCGCCACCGGTTCCTACAGCCTCGCCGTCGGTGACTTCAGCACGGCCGTCGGCTCGCTGGCGACCGCGGGTGGTGTCTCCAGCGCCGCGCTCGGCGACACCTCGTCTGCCGTCGGCGACTACAGCACCGCGCTCGGTGCGTACAGCACGGCGTTGGGGACCAACAGCGTCGCACTGGGTTCGTACTCGGTGGCCGATCGCGACAACACGATCTCCGTCGGCGCCGCCGGTGCCGAGCGCCAGATCACCAACGTCGCCGCCGGTACCCAGGACACCGACGCGGTCAACGTGGGCCAGCTCAACAACACGCTGGTCGCGATCGGTGCCAGCAACGTGGCACAGCTCAACACCGTGGCCGCCGCATTCGGCGGTGGCGCCACGATCGACATGAATGGCCTGCTCGGGATGCCCAACTACACCATCCAGGGCAGCAGCTACTTCAACGTCGGCGACGCGTTCGGCGCGCTCGACGGTGCGCTCTCCACGCTCAGCAGCCGAGTGTTCTCGCTCGAGACGACCCCGGGCCTTGGCCTGCCGGTCGGCACCGGTAGTGGTCTGGCGCTGGGCGATGGCAGCCATGCCCAGGACAGCCGCGACACGGCCTACGGCAGTGGCGCTTCGGTCATGGCCGACGGCAGCACCGCGGTCGGCAGCAATGCGGTGATCGACGCGACGGCCACCAATGGCGTTGCCATCGGTGCCGACACCCACGTCAGCGCCGCCAGCGGCACCGCCCTCGGCCAGGGTGCCACGGTCAGCGCCGCGGGTGCCGTGGCGATCGGCCAGGGCTCGGTGGCCGACCAGGCCAACACCGTGTCGATGGGCAGCGCCACGCAGCAGCGTCGTGTGACCAACGTCGCCGCCGGCACTGCCGCAACCGATGCCGCCAACGTCGGCCAGATGCAGGCCGGTGACGCTGCAACGCTGGCTTCGGCCCGGACCTACACCGACACCACCGCCACGCAGACGCTGACCCGCGCCAACAGCTACACCGACACCCAGCTGCAGTTGATGAACGACCAGTTCACCGAGATCGGTTCGCGCCTGAACAAGCAGGACCAGCGCATCGACCGCGAAGGTGCGATGAGCGCGGCGATGATGAACATGGCGATCAACACGGCCAACAGCCGTAGCCCGCGCGGCCGCATCGGCGTCGGTGCCGGCTGGCAGAACGGCGAGAGCGCGTTGTCGGTCGGCTACTCCAAGCAGATCGGCGAGCGTGCGTCGTTCAGCCTGGGCGGCGCCTTCAGCAGCGATGACCAGTCGGTTGGCGCCGGCTTCGGCATCGACCTCTGATCGAGGCCGGCGCGGCGCCTCCTGAGGCGCCGCGCTCGATGTAATCCGGAGAGTTGCCGTGCCGGTCCGATCTGGACCGGCACGGCTTTTTTATGCACCCGTCGGCGTAGGAAGCCGGGACGCCCAAAAGCACCGGGACGCCCAAAACAAAAGGGAGGCGCTGCGCGCCTCCCCACAATCAATTTATACAACGCAGGGGGGCTTGCGGCCAGCCCCCGGTCGTCATGCAGCATCGCCGGCCTGTCGGAATGGCAGGAAACCGGAGCGACGCGATGACCGATTCGCAGACGTACTACCACGGCACGAAGGCCGACCTGAAGGTGGGTGACCTGATCGAGCCGGGGTATGCCTCCAACTACGGCCAAAGGAAGCAGGCGGCTTTCGTTTACCTGAGCGCCACGCTGGATGCGGCCACCTGGGGCGCCGAGTTGGCCGTTGGCGCAGGACACGGAAGGATCTACATCGTGGAACCGGCAGGGTCCATTGAAGATGACCCCAACCTGACGAACAAGCGGTTTCCCGGAAATCCCACGAAGTCATACCGTTCCCGGAATCCGTTTCGCATCATCGGCGAGGTCACGGATTGGCAGGGTCACTCCCCCGACCAGCTCAGGGAAATGCACGACCACCTCGAGAACCTCAGGCAGCGTGGTGTCGAGGCAATTGAGGAATGAGCACGGCTTGTGCCATACAACAACTCGTTCGAACCGAACCCGCTTCGCGACTTCATTCAGGCGTCAGGCGCCAGGTGAGTAACCATGAGTCTCTTCAGGCAAAGGAAGAATCTTGCGCTTGGCCTGGTGTTCGCGGCGCTGGTTGGCTGCGCAACTGCGCCGACCCCGGCGTATGAGGATCGCGATCAGCCGGTATCCCTCAAGGATGTCGAGATCCTGGATAAAGCGGATGCACTGCTGGCCGATGAATCCGACTGGAATCGAAAAGACACGAGAGAGTGCCCACCTGACGCGCAGACGCTAAGCCTCTTCTGCGCTCTCCAGGAGGCAAGCATCGAAGCGCTTGGTTCCTATGATCACAGACGGGTAGCCCTGCAAGAGGTGCGTTTTGCCATCGAGGATGTATCAGGTGGCCGCGAGTTCGAGCATCGCCTGATGGATTTCAACAACCTTCCGGAAACAACCTTCGATGACATCAAGAAGGTCCTTGCCATTGCCCGAGCCAAAGTGGCAGCGCGTCTGGCAGCTGCGACGCACTAGGCACCCCACGATCATTCAAGCCGAAGCCGCTTCACGGCCCAGCCTGATTTTTTTGCGCGCAGGCGGGACCGCCTGGCCGGCGCCTAGGCGGCGGCCGCGCCAGCCGGCTGCACCGATGCGTCTTCGGCTTCGTAAGCCTCGATGAGGTCGGCCAGCAACGCCTGCACCGGCGCCATCCCCGCCTCATAGCGGCGCCAGCCACCGATGTTGCGGGTGTGGATCGGCTGGCGCAGCTGCAGCGTGCTGGCCGTGGTCGTGACGGTCTTGTTGGCGAGGATGTCGGTGACGCCCTCGACCTCCGGCAGCCCCAGGTACGCCTGCACGCGCCGCGCTTCGACGTCCGGTTGCGACGCGAGGTCCTCATAGCGCACGTCCAGGATCCGCCCCGGCGCGATGGCATGCCAGTGGCGCATGAGTCGCGCGTAATTGCGGTAGTGCGCGGCCAGCTCGTCCAGCGCGTAGCTGTACGGGTAGTAGTGGTGCGCGAACAGCTCCTTCAGGTTGGAGAAGCAGCTGTCCAGCGGATGGCGGCGCAGGTGGATGATCTTCGCGTGCGGCAGGGCCTTGAGGATCGCGCCGCACCACTGGTGGTTCATCGGATGCTTGTCGACGTAGAACGCATTGCCGTCGGCGACCCACGCGGTCTTGGCCAGGTAACGGTTGCCGAGCAGCGTCGGGTCCAGGCGGGCGACGTAGTCGCCGATGCCCGGGTCCAGGGTCAGCGACAGCCGCTGGTTGTTGACCCACTGCATCTGCTGCCGGAAGTCGTTGAGCTCGCCACAGGTCTTGATCTGCGGATGGTTGCCCAGAATGCGCTCCAACAACGTCGTGCCGGTGCGCGGCATGCCGACGACGAAGATCGGCGTGGCATCGCGGGGGACGTCGCCACAGGCGTCGAGGAAGCCCTCCGGCGTGGCCGCGATCAGGGCGTCGTAGGCCGCGGTCTCCCGCGCAGCATCGTGCTTGGTGACGCTGCGACGCGCCTGCGCGCCGGCCATAAGTGATGTCCATGCCTCATCGGTCTCGCCGAGGCTGTCCAACTCCTTGAACAACCCGTAATGCAGGTAGGTGATGTCGTCGTTGTCGAGGCCGGGGTGCCGCAGTGCCTCGCGCATGCGCGTCACGCGATCGCGTGCGCTGTCCTTGCGTCCGACCTGGGCGGCGAACCAGTGGGCGTGGCCATGGTGCGGGTCCTTGGCGACGCTTTCCTCGCTGGCCGCGATCGCGGCCTCGATCGGGCCCAGGAAGCTCTGCACGATGCCGTGGATATGCGCCGCGAACGCGCTGTCATCGCCGCGGGCGCGGGCCAGCTCGATGCAGCGCAGGGCGAGCGGCTGGTCTTCGAGCGTGCTGTACAGCTTGGCGAGCGCAAGCAGGACGCCGGCGTTGACCGGGTCCTCGGGGTTCACGAACCCCAGCACGGCATGGGCCAGCTGGTTCTCGCCGAGCTCGGTCAGGACGGAAGCGACCTCGAGGATCTCGGGGGCGGCGGCGTTGGCGACGCGCTGGCCGGCCAGGAAGGCATTGGAGGTGGCTTCACGGGTCAGTCCTGCCGCGTGGCAGGTCCTCGCCAGCATGGCGTAGGCCATGGGATTGCCGGGCGCATGCTGGATCAGCTGGAAGCACAGCGCTTCCGCCTCGGCGTAGCGCTGCTGCTGGAAATGGTCGACGGCCTGCTGCCACAGGGCCTGGGGATCGGATTGCTGCATGACGGATGCCGGATCGCGGGGGGGAGGACCGCACGGACAGTGGACCACCCCACCGACGGCCGTTCACCCCCCCGCGCTGGGGGGGACGGGCGGGCCTCGGCAAGCGCGAGTCTGCGCGTGTCGCGTTGCTCGCGTCATCCAACATATTCGAGGGGAATACATGTCATCGCTTGCCAAGGCCATTTCCGTGGCCATTCTCATGGGTACCGCCGGCCATGCGGCCGCGGCCATCAACGGGGCCGCGGTCGACCGCGCCCTGACCGCCGTCCGCCTGAACCCGACGGCGACCCGCCTGTCCGCTGCCGACGCCTTCACCGCGCGCAGCGTGATTGTCGACGCCAACGGAACCGAACACGTGCGCATGGACCGCACCTACCGCGGCCTGCCCGTGATCGGCGGCGACATGGTCGTGCACTCCCGCGCCGGCATCGTGCAGAGCACCAGCGTGACCCTGGCCGCGCCGATCAACGTTGGCGTCACCCCGGCCCTGTCGGTCGATTCCGCCATCACCGCCGCGGGCGTGCAGTTCGGCACCCGTTTCGAGGCCGTGCCGAGCGCCAGCCTGGTGGTTTTCGCCGGACGCGCCACGCCGAAGCTCGCCTATGACGTGCTGTACACCGGTACCGCGAAGGACGGCACGCCGCAGCGCATGCACTACTACGTCGACGCCCTCGACGGCGCGATCCTGGCCAAGGAAGACGCCGTCAAGACCGGCATCCTGCCCGGCACCGGCGCACAGACCGGCACGCCGTCGACGCCGCCGGTCCTCACGCCGGCGACCGGCCCGGGCTATTCGCTGTTCGCGGGCACGGTTCCGCTGAATACGCAGTGGAACGCGACCCGCCGCATCTACGAGTTGAAGGACTCGACCCGCGGCGACACCCACATCACCGACATGGGCAACGGCTACCGCGGCGCCGGCACGCTGATGGTCGATGCCGACAACAAGTGGGGCAACGCCGCCCTCAGCGACCGCGTCAGCACCGGCGTCGACGCGGCCTACGGCTTCGCCAAGACCTGGGACTTCTACAAGAACACCTTCGGCCGCGTGGGCATCCGTGGCGACGGCGTCGGCGCGTACGGCGCGGTCCACTACTCGCTGAACTACGTCAACGCGTTCTGGAGCGACGATTGCTTCTGCATGTCCTTCGGCGACGGCAACGGCACCACCGTGCGTCCGCTGGTGGCGATCGACATCGTCGGCCACGAAGTGAGCCATGGCGTGACCGCTGCCACCGCCAAGCTGATCTACAACAGCGAGTCGGGCGGCCTGAACGAGGCCAACTCGGACATCTTCGGCACGATGATCGAGTACTACGCCAACAATGCGAACCAGCCGCCGAACTACGTGATCGGCGAACAGATCTTCGCGACGCAGGCCTGGAACAATGCGATCCGCTGGATGTTCAAGCCGAATCTGGACGGCATCTCGCCGGACTGCTACCCGAGCGCCACCACCCCGTCGAACGGAATCACTTTGGCCAATTTCAAGGCCATGAACGTGCACTACTCCTCGGGCGTGGCCAACCACTTCTTCTACCTGCTCGCCGAAGGCGCGGTGGTGCCGGCCGGCTACGGCGCGGGCACCCCGGCCAACCTGACCCCGAGCAGCCTGGTCTGCAACGGCAACACCGCGCTCGCCGGCATCGGCCGCGACGCCGCCCAGCAGATCTGGTACCGCGCCCTGACGGTGTACATGACCTCGAACACCGACTATGCCGGTGCGCGCGTCGCCACCCTCAACGCCGCCGCCGACCTGTACGGTGCAGGCTCGGCGCAGCAGCAGGCCGTGGCCGACACCTGGGCGGCCGTCTACATGCCCTGAGAAACCCGGCATACGTCGCGTCGTCCCCGTGGGGGCGGCGCGATGTATAACCGAATTGAGAACCCGCCGCTCGGCGGGTTCTTTTTTTGGGTCGTCGACACAGGTGGGCGGGCGACTCTCGCAGGGCGTCACGCAGCGGCGTCCAGACCAGACCGGATGGAGCCGTAACCGCTACGGCCGTCACGGCGTCCCCCCCGCCATGGGGGGGCGCTGCGGGGGTCTGCCGCCCCCCAAATACACGGGCTGCCCTCCCCCTCGAGAACGCCCCCCCATGACCACCCGATTCCTGCGCGCGGGCGCTGCCGCGCTTTCCCTCGCCGCTCCGCTGCCCGTACTGGCGGCGCCTCCTGCGGCATCGGCTTCGAAGACCATCTGAGGTCAGCGCCATGCGCTCTTTTGCCATGCCTTCGGGGCACGCCGTGCCCGTGAATCCCGCGCACGATGGGACTACCCCTGCCCTCGAGACCGGCGCGGAACCGGCACGCCGCGACGGGCCCGCGCTTGCACTTGTGGCGAGCGCGGATCCGTCCCCCGGCCAGCCCTGGCCCATGTCCGAGTCCGAGCTCGCCCTCAAGGCCACGCCGCCGCGCATGCCGCGCACGGCGCTCGAACGCGAGCGGCTGCAGCGGTTCTGGGTCGATGTCCACGACCGCACCGCGATCGCGGTGGTCGCACCGGCCGGCTTCGGCAAGACGACCCTGCTGCTGCAATGGCGACGCCGTTGGCTCGAACAGGGCGCGCGCGTCGCGTGGCTGACGGCCGGCACGCAGGACGATCCGGTGCGTTTCGCCGAAGCCGTGTGCCAGGCGATACGCGAGGCGAACCGACGCCCCACCCAGTCCGTCGCGCAGCGGGCCGGCAAGACCGGGATGGAAGCCCTGACCGCATTGCTCTCCGAAGTCGCCCAACAGGGCGTGCAAACGGTGCTGATGCTCGACGACGCGGAGCGCCTGCCGCTGCCCACGCTGCGTGGCGCAGTCCAGTACCTGCTGTTCAACGCTCCGGCGAACCTGCATCTCGTGTTCGGCTCGCGCGTGCCGCTGTCGCTGCAGGTGGCGGAACTGGCCGCCAAGGGCAATTACGCAACCCTGGCGACCGACGCGTTGCGCTTGCGGATGGAGGAGTCGATCGAACTGCTCGAGAAGCGCCTGCCGCAACTGAGCGTAGATGCGCGCGCCCACCTGCACGAGACCACCGAGGGCTGGCCGCTCGGATTGCAGCTGGCGATCGCGGCGATCGAGCACGCACCGGATCCGGTGGCCGCGCTCGAGTCGCTGTCGGCGCGCCACGGCACCATCCAGGATTACTTCGTCGAATCCCTGCTCGCGCAACTGTCGCCGGCGCTGACGGAATTCCTGCCCCGCATCGCCATCCTCGATCGAATGAACTCCGAGTTATGCGCCGCGGTAACGGGCGCCGACGATGCGGCCGAGCTGTTGGCGCAGTTGGCCGCGGAAACGCCGATCATGATCCAGGGCGAACGCACCGACTGGATCCGCCTGCACCCGTTGGCGCGGGATTTCCTGCTGGCGCGCTTCGAGCGGTTACCGATGGCCGAGCAGGCGACGCTGCATTCGCGCGCCGCATCATGGTTCGCCGGCAAGGAACGTTTCCATGAGGCGGCCGGTCACGCGCTTGCGGCAGGCAACCACGCACTCGCGCAATCCCATGCGGCGCGCTCGCTCTGGACACTCGGCATTTCGGGCAAGTACGCCGAAGCACGCGAATGGCTCGACCACCATATTCCGCAAGAGGTGCTGAGCGGCGACCTCGATCTCCGCTTGGCCGCGGCATCGATCCTTGCGCTGGGCAACCGCAACGCAGCCGCGCTGGAGATCTCGCGAGAGGTCATCGACAACCCGGCGACCCCGCCGGCAACCTTGGCGGTCGCGCTGCGCGTCGCCGCCGGCGCAGCGGCCTATGCGGACCAGCTGGGCCTCCTGCCGGAGTTCGTTGCGCGCTGGCCCGGCCTGCACGAGTGCGGCGGTGAGCCCCTCTATGCCGCGACGCACCTCAATTTCCGTGCGCTCGTCGCGCTGCACGAGGGCGCGACCGGCGACGCCCGCGCGCTGGTCGCGCAGGCTGCCCGGTTCGGCAACAGCGGCTCGCTGCGGCTATCGGCGCAAGTCGGACACATGCTGGTGGGATTGAGCCATCTCTGGGAGGGCGACGCCTGCCAGGCCGAGGCGGTGATCCAGCCGGCACTCGCCCAGGCCGAACGCGAGGGCCAGCGCCGCGGCATGGCAGCCGCGCTCCTGGCGTCGGTACTCGCCGCCGCACTCTTCGGGCGCGACCAGCCCGCGGCCGCGCAGGCCGTGCTCGCGAACCGGCTCGACGTCATCGAACGCAGTGGCTTTCCCGACAACGTCCTGTTGGCCTATCGCACGCTCGCCAACGTGGCGCTCAGCCAGCATGACGAGCGTCGTGCCCTCAATGTGCTCGGCAACCTCGAAGCCGTCGCCGAACGCCGGCAGCTGCCACGCCTGCGCGGATATGCGTTGGCCGACCAGATCCGTATCCATGCACTGCGTGGCCGCAACGAAACCGTCGCCATGCTGCTCGTCGCCCTTGAGCGGCTGGCGCCCACGTTCGAGCACGAACAACTGCACCCTCTCGCATTGGAATACCGGCTCATCGCATCGCTCGCGCGCGCGCATGCCGCACTGGCGAAGCGGGAACTGGATGTAGCGGAGTCGGAGGTCGCGGTAGTCGGTCGGCTCGCCGCGCAATTGAACCGTGGCCGCGACGCGCTCACGGTCAAAGTGCTACGCGCGGTCATCGCACGCCAGCGCGGCAGCGCCGATGCGTTGCCGTTGTTGCAGGAAGTCCTCGAGCTGGCCGAGATTTCCGGCTACGCGCGCCTGCTGATCGACACCCACCCGCTGGCGGTGGAGATGGCAGCCGAACTGCACCCACCGTCCAGCGGCCAGACGCCGCCCCCGGCCCCGACGCCCATCCGCGCGGCGCCACCACGGCATGGCCTGCTCACCTCGAAGGAAGCACAGATCCTGTCCCTGATCGACAAGGGCATGTCGAACAAGGAAATCGCCCGCACCCTGGACATCAGCGGCGAGACCGTGAAGTGGCACCTCAAGAACCTGTTCCTCAAGCTCTCGGCCGGCAATCGCAAACATGCGGTCGACCGCGCGCGCCTGCTCGGGTTGACGCACTGACGATTCGTGGATTCGTCGATGCAGCATGCGCGGGCTGGGCTCCAATCACTGTCCGGTACTACCCGCAGTAATCACGAGGCACTGCATGCGGATGAATCGACGCGGCGAACGTTCACGTTGCCACTTGCCTGCTCATGATGATCATTGCCAAGCGCCGCCGGACGCATTCCAATGCAGCTCAAATAGTTTTTGCTGATCCGACAGGCAGCCCGCACGAAAGCCACAAAAACAACAAGGGCCCGGTTTCCCGAGCCCTTGTTGCTGTATCAATTGGCGTCCCCACGGGGATTCGAACCCCGGTCGCTACCGTGAAAGGGTAATGTCCTAGGCCTCTAGACGATGGGGACGCTGTAGAACTTTGCTTTCACCGAGATGGACTTCGTTGAAAAGCCGGCCTGTTTTGAAACTTGTTTCCGATGCGCCTTCTGAAAACGTGTCCAGAAGTTGGTGGAGCCAGGCGGGATCGAACCGCCGACCTCCTGCATGCCATGCAGGCGCTCTCCCAGCTGAGCTATGGCCCCACGGCGCTGGAAAGACGGCAAGTTTAGGGGGCTGATACAGGACCGTCAAGCCACCTTTTCGATTTTTTTCACATCCGCCGCTGCACGCAGGCGCAAGGTCGCAACGCCGTGGCCGCTCTCGGCCAGGTATTGCAACCATTTCCCAAGGAACGTGTTCATCCGCAGTCGATGGCCGATCACTTCAGCGGGTGGCGGATACATGCCGATCACGTCCTGCCAGCGGCGGCCGACGTAGCAATGCGTGGCTTCGACCTGGCGGGCATCGTGGTAGACACGCAGGTACGCCGAAGGGTCCGGCTCTCCGGTCACCGGATCGAGCATGTTGTAGGTCAGGCGCAATTCGGTGGTGTAACGATGCTGCCCGAGCACGTCCAGCTGCAGGGCCAAGCCATCCCCGATATCGGATGCATAGCGGCCAGGGGCGAGATCCGCAGGCTCGAACAGCCGCTGCAGGCGGCCATGGTTTTCCGCATACAACGCCATCAGCCAGCCGAACTTGCCGAGCCGGAGACGGCCCAGCGCGTCGGCATGCGTGGCGCGGGAAACGAGCTGCTGCATGGACCCGATGCTACACGCGCGGTGCGCAATGCGCAGCGTTGACGGGCACGATGAACGCGCCTATCGTCACAGTTCTCCCGCGCCAGACGACGCTTGCAGTTCAGGCGCCGCTCAGAACATTTCGCGGTGGATCCCCAGGGTCGTAAGCACCTTGCTGGCGATTTCCTCGATCGAGGTATGCGTGGTGCTGAGGGTCGGAATGCCCTCGCCACGGAACATCATTTCCGCCGCCGCCACTTCCCGCTTGCAGGTATCGAATTGCGCGTAGCGCGAGTTCGGCCGACGTTCCTGGCGGATCTGCTGCAGGCGGACAGGGTCGATGGTCAACCCGAACAGCTTGTTGCGCCATGGCCGCAGGCGCGGGGGCAGGCGATCGTGCTCGAGGTCTTCCTCGGTCAACGGATAATTGGCCGCGCGGATGCCGTAATGCAGGGCGAGATACACGCAGGTCGGCGTTTTGCCCGCGCGCGAGACGGCCACGAGGATGACGTCCGCCCCGGCGTAATCGGTGGCTGCGCCGTCATCGTGGGTCAAAGCGAAGTTCATCGCGTTGATGCGGCGGTGGTAGGTCTCGAAATTGACCAGCCCGTGCGCCTGGCCGATGCGACGCTCGCGCGCCTCGCCCAATTCGCGTTCCAGCGGTTCGATGAAGGGCGCGAACACGTCGAGCATGAGTGCCCCGCTCTCGGCCAGCGCACTGCTCACGACGCTGTCGACGCAGGAATTGATCACCACGGCACGGACCCCGTACTCCTGGGCGGCGGCCCGGATCTTGGGGGCGATCTCGGCTGCACGCTCGACGCTGTCGACGAAGGAATAGCGCTCGGTGACGAACCGAGTCTGGGTGAACTGCGTCAGCAGACTGTGGCCGATGGTCTCGGCGGTGATGCCCGTGCCGTCGGACACATAGAAAACCGGCCGCACTCCGGGCATCACACACCTCGTCAAGGGTTCGCCATCGCCAGAAAGCCACCGGGCTACGTTTGTCTGGGCCCGATGCAGCGGCGATAATAACGGTTTCGCCACGTTAGGCCCTCCGGCCCTACCCCCACGGAGCCCCCGTCTTGAACGAGAACATCCTCTGGCTGCACGCGCTTCGCCTGTCCGACCTGGCCCGCGTGGGCGGCAAGAATTCCTCGCTCGGCGAGATGATCGGCAACCTTGCGAACCTCGGCGTCTCCGTTCCCGGCGGTTTCGCGACCACGGCGGAAGCCTTCAAGGCCTTCATCGCCCACAACAGCCTGCACCAGCGCATCTACGACAAGCTGGCTACGCTGGACGTCGAGGACGTGCCCGCCCTCACCGCGGCCGGCGCCGAGATCCGCGGCTGGGTCATCGGCGCCCCCCTGCAGGCCGACCTGGATGCGGACATCCGCACGGCCTACAAGCAGTTGTGCGACGAGAACGGCGGCTCGGACGTCGCCGTCGCCGTGCGTTCCTCCGCGACCGCTGAAGACCTGCCCGATGCGAGCTTCGCCGGCCAGCAGGAAACCTTCCTCAACGTGACCGGTGCCGACGATGTCGTGCACAAGGTCAAGGAAGTCTTCGCCTCGCTCTACAACGACCGCGCCATCGCCTACCGCGTGCACCACGGCTTCAAGCACGAGGACGTGTTCCTCTCCGCCGGCGTGCAGTTGATGGTCCGCTCGAACGTCGGTTCGTCCGGCGTGTTGTTCACGCTGGACACCGAATCGGGTTTCCGCGACGTCGTTTTCATCACGTCGAGCTTCGGCCTCGGCGAGATGGTCGTGCAGGGCGCGGTGAATCCGGACGAGTTCTACGTCTACAAGCCGACGTTGCAGCAGGGCAAGCCGGCGATCCTGCGCCGTTCGATCGGCGCCAAGCAGCTGCGCATGGTCTATTCGGACCAGCCCGGCGAGCGCGTACGGACCGAGGAGACCCCGGCCGAGCTGCGCAACACCTTCTCGATCAACGACGCCGACGTGCACGAACTCGCCAAGCAGGCGCTGGTCATCGAAAAGCACTACGGCCGCCCGATGGACATCGAATGGGCGAAGGACGGCGTTACCGGCAAGCTCTTCATCGTGCAGGCGCGCCCGGAAACGGTGAAGTCGCGCGCGCACGCCACGCAGATCGAGCGGTATGCACTGGGCAAGCGCGGCGACGTGATCGCCGAAGGCCGCGCCATCGGCCACAAGATCGGCAGCGGCATTGCCCGCGTCGTGCGTTCGCTGGATGACATGAGCCGCGTGCAGCCCGGTGACGTGCTGGTCGCGGACATGACCGACYCGGACTGGGAACCGGTGATGAAGCGCTCGGCTGCGATCGTCACCAACCGTGGCGGCCGCACCTGCCACGCCGCGATCATCGCGCGCGAACTCGGCGTGCCTGCCGTCGTCGGCACCGGCAACGCGCTGGACACGATCAAGGACGGACAGGAAGTCACCATCTCCTGCGCCGAAGGCGACACCGGCTTCATCTACGCCGGTGCCCTGCCCTTCGAGCGGCACGTCGCCGACCTCGACAAGATGCCGCCGGCGCCGCTCAAGGTGATGATGAACGTCGCCAATCCGGAACGCGCGTTCGACTTCGCCATGCTGCCCAACGCCGGCATCGGCCTGGCGCGCCTGGAAATGATCATCGCCAGCCACATCGGCATCCACCCCAAGGCGCTGCTCGAATACGCATCGCAGGATGCCGAAACCAAGAAGAAGATCGACGCGAAGATCGCCGGTTACGGCAGTCCGGTCGACTTCTACGTCGACCGCCTCGCCGAGGGCATCGCCACCATCACCGCTTCGGTCGCGCCGAACCCGGTGATCGTGCGCCTGTCCGACTTCAAGTCGAACGAATACGCCAACCTGCTCGGCGGCGCGCGCTACGAGCCGCATGAAGAAAACCCGATGATCGGCTTCCGCGGCGCCAGCCGTTACGTCGATCCCAGCTTCGCCGAGGCCTTTGCGCTGGAATGCCGCGCGGTGAAGAAGGTGCGCGAGACGATGGGCCTGACCAACTGCTGGGTCATGATCCCGTTCGTGCGCACGCTGGACGAAGGCCGCAAGGTCATCGAGGTGCTGGCAGCCAACGGCCTCAAGAAGGGCGAAGGCGGCCTCAAGATCATCATGATGTGCGAGGTGCCGTCGAATGCGTTGCTGGCCGACGAGTTCCTCGACATCTTCGATGGATTCTCGATCGGTTCGAACGACCTTACCCAGCTGACGCTGGGCCTGGACCGCGACTCGGCGATCGTTGCCAACCTGTTCGACGAACGCGATCCGGCCGTGAAGAAGCTGCTGTCCATGGCCATCCAGGCCGCGCGCGCCAAGGGCAAGTACATCGGCATCTGCGGCCAGGGCCCGAGCGATCATCCGGACCTGGCCGAGTGGCTGATGCAGCAGGGTATCGAGTCTGTGTCGCTCAATCCGGACACGGTCGTGGATACCTGGCTGCGCCTGGCCAAGGTCAAGGCGGGCTGATCGCAGCGCCATGGAACAGGCCGTCACTACCACCACGCTGAAGGAACTGCACTCGCTGGATCACTGGCGCGCCCTGGGCGAGACCTACGGCCTGAAGCTGGTGGGCGCGGTGCTGATCCTGCTGATCGGTTTGTGGCTGGCCAAGCGTGTCTCGCGCGCGCTAGACCGGGTCCTCGAGCGCACGCATACGGAGACCACCCTGCGTGGTTTCCTGCGCAATATCGCCTATGGCGCGATGGTGGCCGTGGTGGTTGTCGCCGCCCTGCAGGTCCTGGGTTTCCCGACAGCTTCGCTGTTCGCGGTGCTCGGCGCGGCGGGCCTCGGCATCGGCCTGGCGCTGAAGGATTCGCTGTCGAATCTCGTTGCCGGTTTCCAGCTGATCGCCCAGAGCCCTTTCCGGGCTGGCGATTATGTGCAGGCTGCGAATGTCGAGGGCACCGTTGAACAGGTGCGCGTCTTCCAGACCCGCCTGCGTACCCCCGACAACCGCGTGGTGATCCTGCCCAACAGCCTGGTCACCGCGGCGGCGATCACCAACTTCACCGCGACGATGAAGCGGCGCATCGACATCGCCACCTCGCTGGCCCATGGCGACGATCTCGCGGCGGCGCGTTCGCGCCTGCTTGATATCGCCCGCACGGAGTCGCGCATCCTGCATGAGCCCGCCCCCGTGGTTCTTGCAACCGGCCTCACCGCCGACAACCGCATCAACATCGAGCTACGGGCCTGGGTACGCACCGGCGATGTGCAACAGCTCCGCAGCGATCTCACCGAAGCCGTGCGCAACGGCATGGTCGAACTGGGCTTGGGTTTGCCGGCAACGGTGCGCGACGTGCGCGTCTACCACCATGGTGCCGACGGCCGTGCGCTGGATGAAGCGCTGGGCGGCCAGGTCATCGGAAATCCCGGCGCCAATACCCCCGCGGGCTGATCGTCAGCCCAGTCCGCCGAGCTTGCCCATCGCCGTGCGGTAATGCCGCAGCTCGGCGATCGAATCATGGATGTCGCTGAGCGCGGTGTGCTTGGCATCCTTGCGCACGCCATTGAGGACGTCCGGCGCCCACCGGCGTGCCAGCTCCTTGATCGTGCTGACATCCAGGTTGCGATAGTGGAAATGCCTCTCCAGCTGCGGCATGCAACGGTGCAGGAAACGACGGTCCTGGCAGATCGAATTGCCGCAGATGGGCGAGGCGTTGGCTGGAACCCATTGCGCCAGGAAATCGAGTGTCCGCTTTTCGGCGTCCGCCATCGTCACGCCCTGCTCCAGCACGCGCTGCCATAGACCGGACTTGCCGTGCTGGTTGCGATTCCATTCGTCCATCGCCTGGAGGCGCTCCACCGGGTGCGCGATGGCCAGTTCGGGACCCTCGGCGAGGATCTCGAGTTGCGCATCGGTCACGATCGTGGCGATCTCCAGGATGGAGTCATTGTCGGTATCGAGCCCCGTCATCTCGAGGTCGATCCAGATCAGGCGTTGTTCCTTTTGCGGGTTGGCTGCCATGCGCTCGCGCTGCTCGTCAGGACGTCGCATCATAGCCCAGCCTCCGTCCCGTCCCGGCGCCATGCTTTCGAATCCGACCTACGTCCACTACGCCATCCTCACTTCGATGCTGGCGCCAGCGTTCTTCCTGACCGCGACAGCCGGATTGCTGGCGTCGGCCAACACGCGGCTGGCACGCGTGGTCGACCGGCTAAGGGCCTTGATCGTGGCTTGGGAGGAGGAGGCACCGGATCGCTCCGAACGCGATGAGCAGATCACCCGGCACCGGCTGCGCGCGCACCTGGTGCTGCGGGCGTGCCAGATGCTCTACGCGGCATTAGCCAGCTTCGTGGGCACGAGCCTGACGCTCGCAATGGACGCATTCCTGGGTTTCCGCCTGGGCGTAGTGCCTACCTTATTGGCGGTCGTCGGCGTTCTGTTCCTGCTCGCCGCGAGCTTTTCACTGTGGCGTGAGGTCAGCCTGGCGGTGCGCAGCTTCGACGACGAGCTCGACCAGGAGCTGGCGCGCAAGCGCAGCTGAGCTTCCGCTCAGATCAACGGGCGGCCGCGCTTGGCGCGGAAATAGTTCGTGAGGCGCTGGCTGGCTTCTTCCGCCAGCACCCCGCCCTGTACTTCCACGCGATGGTTGTGGCGCGGGTCGGTGAGCAGGTCGAAGACGCTGCCGGCGGCGCCCGTCTTGGGGTCGGTCGCGCCGTAGACCACGCGACTGACGCGCGCGTGCACCATCGCCATCGCGCACATCGCGCAGGGTTCGAGGGTGACGTACAGCGTTGCGCCGAGCAGGCGGTAGTTGCCCACCTTCGCACCTGCCGCGCGCATCGCCACGACTTCCGCGTGCGCCGTAGGGTCGCTTTGGGTGATGTTGCGGTTCCAACCCTCGCCAAGCAGCTCGCCTTCGGCGGACACCACGACCGCACCGACCGGGATTTCGTCGTCCTCGTGCTGGCCGCGCAGCGCCAGGTCGAGTGCGTGGCGCATCCAGCGCGCATCCGGCTGACTCACCCGCACTTCCTGAGCCTGTCGAAGGACCCGCTCATCCTGAGCCTGTCGAAGGACCCGCTCATCCTGAGCCTGTCGAAGGACACCCCGCTCATCCTGAGCCTGTCGAAGGACCCGCTCATCCTGAGCCTGTCGAAGGACGCCGCGCCGCGCTGTTCTGGCAAGTGATGGCAACAGGTCGAAACGCCCCGTTATCAACGCCTCCTTCTTTTCCCGCCGCCATCCCTTGATCTGGCGCTCCGCGCGGAAGGCATCCTCCCGCTCATCAAAGGCCTGCGAATAAACCAGCTCGACCGGTCTACGCGAAAACGTGTGGCACGTCGGCATCGCGCCTTGATCGTGCTGCGCCAATCGAAACTCGAGATCGTCCGTGTGGCCCGTGTAATAGGAGCCGTCCGCACACTTGAGAATGTAGGTCCAGAATGTCACGGCTAGCTCTCGGGGCATCCTTCGACAGGTTCAGGATGAGCGGGATGGTTGGCTGTCAACGGGATGGTTGGCTGTCAATAGGACCAGCCACACATCCAACATTACTCCCACTCGATCGTCGCTGGCGGCTTGCCACTGATGTCGTAGACGACGCGCGAGACACCGCGCAGTTCATTGATGATGCGATTGGACACCGTGCCGAGCAGTTCGTAAGGCAGGTGCGCCCAATGCGCCGTCATGAAGTCGATGGTTTCGACCGCCCGCAGTGCGATCACCCATTCGTAGGCACGCGCGTCGCCAACCACGCCGACCGACTTCACCGGCAGGAACACCGCGAACGCCTGGCTGGTCTTGTCGTACCAGCCGGCCTTGCGCAGCTCGTCGATGAAAATGTGGTCGGCCCTGGCCAGGAGTTCGGCGTGCTCGCGCTTCACTTCACCAAGGATGCGCACGCCCAGGCCCGGACCCGGGAACGGATGGCGGTACACCATCTCGCGCGGCAGGCCGAGTTCGACGCCCAGGCGTCGCACTTCGTCCTTGAACAGTTCGCGCAGCGGCTCGACCAGCTTGAGCTTCATGTCCTCGGGCAGGCCGCCGACGTTGTGGTGGCTCTTGATGACGTGCGCCTTGCCGGTCTTGCTGCCGGCCGACTCGATCACGTCCGGGTAGATCGTGCCCTGCGCCAGCCACTTCGCATTGGCGAGCCTGGCCGATTCCTCATCGAAGATCTCGATGAAGAGATTGCCGATGATCTTGCGCTTGGCTTCCGGATCGTTGACGCCCTTGAGCCTGTCGAAATAGCGGTCGGCCGCGTTGACGCGGATGACCTTGACGCCCATGTGCTCGGCGAACATCGCCATGACCTGGTCGCCTTCGTTCCAGCGCAGCAGGCCGGTATCGACGAATACGCAGGTCAGTTGCTTGCCGATGGCCTTGTGCAACAGTGCGGCCACGACGGACGAGTCGACGCCACCGGACAAGCCGAGGATCACTTCGTCCGAGTCGACCTGCTCGCGCACGCGGGCAACCTGGTCTTCGATGATGTTGGCCGCGGTCCACAGCGTCTGGCAGCCGCAGATGTCGACGACGAAACGGCGCAACAGCGCCTGGCCCTGCTTGGTGTGGGTGACCTCGGGATGGAACTGCACGCCATACCAGCGCTTTTCCTCGTTCGCCATCGCGGCAACGGGAATGCGATCGGTGGTTGCGGTGATCGTCCAGCCCGGCGGTGCCTTGGCGACATGGTCGCCATGGCTCATCCACACGTCGATGCGCGGTTCGCCGTCGTGGTCGCTCAGGCCGCCGAGCAGCGCGTCGTGCGCGACCAGTTCGACTTCGGCGTGGCCGAATTCGCGGGCATCGGCCGCTTCGGTGGCACCACCGAGCTGCGCGGCCAACGTCTGCATGCCGTAACAAATGCCCAGGATCGGCAAGCCGCTGTCGAAGACTTCCTGCGGCGCCGCCGGGGCGCCGAATTCAGTGGTGGACTCCGGGCCGCCCGACAGGATGATGCCCCTGGCGCCGTACCTGGCGATCTCCGCCGGGTCGTGATCCCACGCCCAGACTTCGCAATAGACGCCGATCTCGCGGATGCGGCGGGCGATCAGCTGCGTGTACTGCGCGCCGAAGTCGAGGATGAGGATCTTGTCGCTGTGGATATTCGTCGTCATGGGGGCGGCGGTGCGAAGTACGAATTGAAAAAACCGGACTCAAAAACGAAGAAGGGAAACTGCCGTCTCCCTTCTGCGATCAAACTCATCCAGCACGATAGTTCGGCGGTTCCTTGGTGATCTGCACGTCGTGCACGTGGCTCTCGCGCGCGCCGGCACTGGTGATCTTCACGAAGGATGGCTTCTTGCGCATTTCTTCGATGGTGGCGCAGCCGACGTAACCCATCGTGGCGCGCAGGCCACCGGCGAGCTGGTGCACGACACCGCGCAACGGGCCGCGGTAAGGAACACGGCCTTCGATGCCTTCCGGCACCAGCTTGTCGGCGTCGGAGGCATCCTGGAAATAGCGGTCCTTGGACCCCTGCTCCATCGCTCCCAGCGAGCCCATGCCACGGTAGCTCTTGTAGCTGCGACCCTGGAACAGTTCGACTTCGCCCGGTGCTTCTTCGGTACCGGCGAACAGGCCGCCGATCATCACCGTCGATGCACCCGCGACGATTGCCTTGCCGATGTCGCCCGAGTAGCGGATGCCGCCATCGGCGATCAGCGGGATGCGGTCCTGCAGCGCCTCGGCGACCATGTCGACGGCGGTGACCTGCGGCACGCCGACGCCAGCAACAATGCGCGTGGTGCAGATCGAGCCCGGACCGACGCCGACCTTGACCGCATCCGCGCCGTGGTCCATCAGCGCGAGCGCCGCATCGCCAGTGACGATGTTGCCGCCGATGACCTGGAGCTGCGGGAAGTTCTTCTTCACCCACTTCACGCGATCGAGCACGCCCTGCGAGTGGCCATGCGCGGTGTCGACCACCACGACGTCGACGCCCGCGGCGGCCAGTGCCTCGATGCGGGCTTCGGTATCACCACCCACGCCGACGGCGGCGCCGACCAGCAGGCGTTCGCTGCTGTCGTAGGCGGCATTGGGATTGTCGGACTTCTTCTGGATGTCCTTGACGGTGATCAGGCCGCGCAGCTCGAAGCCGTCGTTGACCACCAATACCTTCTCGATCCGGTGCTTGTGCAGCAGTTGCACGACCTCATCGTCCGACGCGCCTTCGCGCACGGTAATGAGGCGATCCTTCTTGGTCATGATGTGGCGGACCGGATCGTCGAGCTTCTTCTCGAAGCGCATGTCGCGGCTGGTGACGATGCCGACCAGCGTGCCGTGCTCCACCACCGGCACGCCGGAGATGTTGCGGGCGCGGGTGAGCTTGAGCACCTCGGCGATCGTCGTGTCGGGGCCGACGGTGAACGGCTCCTTGATCACGCCCGCCTCGAACTTCTTGACGTGGGCGACCTGCGCCGCCTGCGCCTCAAGGCTCATGTTCTTGTGGATGATGCTGATGCCGCCGAGCTGGGCCATCGCGATGGCGAGGCGGGCTTCGCTGACCGTGTCCATTGCCGCCGAGACGATCGGCAGACGCAGGGTCAGGTTGCGGGTAAGGCGCGTGGCAAGCGAGACGTCCTTGGGCAGGACGGAAGAATGCGCGGGGACGAGCGAGACGTCGTCGTAGGTCAGCGCTTCAGCCTGGATTCGCAGCATGGGCGGTCCCGGATGGATGAAGCGCGTCATTCTATCGTGTTTCGATGTCCCGGCGCTCGTCCCGGCAGGACGAGGTGTTGCGGAACCGCTCAGGCGACGCCGGCCTCGGCGGCTTCCAGGGTGTTCTGCATGAGAGTGGCCACCGTCATCGGCCCCACCCCACCCGGCACCGGGGTGATCCAGCTGGCGCGCCGGGATGCGGCGTCGAAGCCCACATCGCCCACCAGGCGGCCGTCATCGAGCCGGTTGATACCCACGTCGATCACCACGGCGCCCGGCTTCACCCATTCACCCGGGATCAGCTGGGGCCTGCCTACGGCTACCACGAGGATGTCGGCGTTGCGGACAGACTGCTCCAGCACCTCGGGCGGGGTGAATTTGTGGCAACTGGTCACCGTGCAGCCCGCGATCAGGAGTTCCAGCGCCATCGGCCGGCCCACGTGGTTGGAGACCCCGACGATCGTCGCGCTCTGCCCGCGCACCGGGCGGTCGGTGTAGGCCAGCAGCGTGGTGATGCCGCGCGGCGTGCACGGGCGCAGGCCGAACTGGCGCAGGGCCAGGTGGCCGACGTTCTCGGGATGGAAGCCGTCGACGTCCTTGCGCGGGTCGATGCGGTGGATCAGCCGGGTCGCGTCGCGATGTCCCGGCAAGGGCAACTGGACCAGGATGCCGTGGACCTCCGGGTCGGCATTGAGCCGGTCGATCAGGGCCAGCAACTGCTCGTCGCTGGTGTCGGCTGGCAGGTCGTGGTCGATGGCGCGGATGCCCACCTTCTGCGCGGCCCGGCGCTTGTTCTTGACGTACACGGCCGAGGCCGGGTCGTTGCCCACCAGCACGACGGCCAGTCCGGGCGCCTGCTTGCCGGCGGCAATACGGGCGTCGACCTGCGCCTTGAGGTTGTCGAGCAGGTCTTCGGCGATGCGTTTGCCGTCAAGGATGCGGGCGGTCATGCGGTGGCCAATGGGAATCCAGACGATGAAGGCGCACATTATCGCCCAACACTCCATCGATCCGACCTCGCCGGCGCCCCCCATGTCCGATACCGATTTCGAAACCACCCAGATCGAAGCCGCCGTCTTCCGCCGGCTCCGCGACCACCTGCTGCAAGAACGGCCCGAGGTGCAGAACATCGACCTGATGATCCTGGCCGGGTTCTGCCGCAACTGCCTGGCGGACTGGTACCGCGAAGCCGCCGAGCATCGCGGCATCACCATGACCCGGGACGAGGCGCGCGAGTCGGTGTATGGCGAACCCTTCGCGCAATGGAAGGCGAAGCACCAGCGCGAGGCCACCCCGGAACAACTGGCCGCGTTCGAGACGGCACAGCGTTTGCACAAGAGCTAGCCTCCTTCGGCGACGCAGCGGACGCATCCGCTATGCATCCGCATCACGTGGCCGGGGGCAGGCTTCTCCCAGGGCCGCGTCGATAAAACAGGTGCTGCGATGTTCTGGATCGCGCTACCGCTGTCATTGGTGTACCTGGGGGCTTGCGGCCTGATGTATGTCCGCCAGCGTGAGCTGGTGTATTGCCCGCAGGACACACGGGTGGAAGCCTCCCAGACGGATTTTTCGCTGGTGCGCGAGGGCGTCACGCTGCGCGGCTGGGTCGTCAACCCGGGACAGGCGCAGGCGCTGGTCTATTTCGGCGGAAATTCCGAACCCGTGCAGGTCAACCGCGAGCGCTTCGCCCGCTGGTTCCCACGCCATACGGTCTATCTCGTGGCCTATCGCGGCTTCGGGGCGAGTGAAGGCGCGCCGACGGAAGCGGGAATCACCGGCGATGCGCTCGCCCTGTACGACCATGTGGAACAGCGGCATCCGGGCATGCACATCGATGTGATCGGGCGCAGTCTCGGCTCCGGGGTCGCCGCCCACGTCGCGGCCAAACGGCCCGTGCGCCGCCTGGCCCTGGTCACCCCCTACGACACCCTCGCCGACCTGGGACAGGCGTATTACCGCTGGCTGCCCATACGTCTGCTCGCCCGTGACCGTTACGACTCGATTTCCCATCTGTCCGGCTATACCGGTCGTTTGCTGGTGGTCCGTGCCGGACTGGACAAGGTCATCCCCGCCGCCAACACCCAGCGCCTGATCGATTCCCTTCCCCGTCCGCCGCAGGTGCTGGAGTTGCGATCCGCCGATCACAGCAACATCGCCTCTTCGCCGGCGCTGGCGCGAACGCTCAAGACGTTCTTCGCGCCCGTCGATCCGAGTGCCAGCAAGCCCCGGCCCAAATTGCGCGGTCCGGGTCGGCAGGTTCAAGCCCCTGCCTTCTCGAACACCACCGCACAAGTCCGCATCACCCCCGGAGAGAAATCACATGATCAACCAAGGCGACTGCCCGAAGTGCGGCAAGCGACTGTTCCACGTCCGCATCGAGAGCGTTCTCGGCCAGAACAACGACAGTGATGACATCCGCTGCCTGAGCTACAGCTGCATCCACTGCAACGTCGTGCTCAACATCCAGTTGGACCCACGAGCGAAGCCGCGGCGCAGGACCGCAGCCGCAGGCGTCGAACGCGTAACCTGATCCGCCCGCACGCTCCGAAAACGTCCCTCAACGACCTGCGCGCTTGCGATCAGCGCGGATGGTCCGCTGGCGCGGGCGGCGCATCCACCGGCCGCTGCAGCACCGGGCAACGCTTCATGTTTTCCGGCATGGGCAAGGGGCACAGGGTGCAGCACTGCTGGGGCCGGACTCCGGGCAGCGGCAGCATTCCCTGCGGTGCGGGCAATGGCTTGAGCTTGAGCAGCGCCACCCAATCCTGGCGGTTGAAACTGCAAAACCCCTCATTGCCGGGCTGGCAGTCGCCGGGAACACCCAGGCGCCGCGGCAAATTGAAGATGGCGCCATTCCGGTTCAAAGGCAGGACGCGCATGGTCACGCCCTGGAGCACGTTGCCGCCCACGAGGTAGACCTTGCCGTCGCCACCGGGATTGGCTGCGACGACGATGTCGCAATGCATGTTCAGGCCTTCGCCCGATCCGTTGCCAAGGAAATCACGCAATCCCTGCGGCCCAATCGTGTTGCGGCCACGCGCGAAACACAGCAGGTCGCCGGCCGCCGGCGCGGTGGTATCGGGGTCGTCGAATACATAGGGCGACAAGGCAGGAGTCCGATAGGCGTCCCGGATGAAATCGATGTGGCTCGCCGAACTCCTGAAACCGGGCAAACCGGCCCGGTTCATCACGTACGACACGAACACCGCGGACCATGGGGTGTCGCTCAGGAAGGCCCGGCACGAAGCCGATTGCAGGACTCCGTAGCCGCCATAGCTGCAATCGGTCGCGCCGGCGAAATTGGACATCTGCGGCAGCAGGCCGCTGCCCTTCCAGTACTCGGCGACGCGCTGCCACGCAGGCGTGGTGCCGTCGTGCAAACGCACGCGCTCGGTTTCAGAGACCGTGAGGCTTGCCAGTCGCCCCTGTACATCGATGAACGGTGCGTACCAGAGCGCGTTCTCGGTGCAGGCCAGCAGGGCAATGCGCGTGGCGTACGACGGCGGCGATTGCGGGATCTGGCTGCATATCTGGGTCGCCGACGCGCGCGCTGGAATCAGCGCGCTGCAGGCCAGCAGGATGAGCGAGGCAGACAGCACCAGGCGGCGAACGATCCGACTTCCCTTCCGACCGCCTGGACTGCCCATCGGTGACCTCCGTCAGGTTCCCGAGCAGAACCTCGCATAGTCGATGTAGCCGGGGAATTCACGCCCCGGAGCGCACACGACGCAATCCTGGTCCGGCCGCAGCCTGGTCTCCCGGAAACGCATCGCCAATGCATCGAAATTCAGCAACCGCCCGCGCAACGGTTCACCTATTCCGAGGATCAGCTTGATCGCTTCGGTCGCCTGCAACAGGCCGATGACCCCTGGAAGGACACCGAGCACACCTGCTTCAACGCAATTAGGCGCCGCTTCCGGCGGGGGCGGCTCGGGAAACAGGCAGCGGTAGCACGGCGCCTGGCCACGGTGCCGGCCCGCGTCGTACACGCTCACCTGCCCCTCGAAGCGATGCACAGCGCCATATACCAGCGGCTTGCGCAGCTTCACGCACGCGTCGTTGAGCAGGTAACGCACGGGGAAGTTGTCCGCGCCGTCGATGACCACGTCGGCACCGGCGATGAGCCGTTCGACGTTGTCGGCGGTGATGCGCTCGGCGAAGCCTTCGATCGTCAGGCGCGGATTCAACGCGGACAACGCGGCGCGCGCGGACTCGACCTTCGCCATCCCGATGCGCGCGTCGGTGTGCAGGATCTGCCGTTGCAAGTTGCTGCGGTCGACCACGTCGTCGTCGGCCAGGACAATCGTGCCGATGCCCGCGGCGGCGAGGTAATACGCGGCGGGCGAACCGAGTCCGCCTGCACCCACCATGGCCACGCGCGCGGCCTCGAGCTTGCGCTGCCCCGCCTCACCGACTTCCGGCAGGCGCAGATGGCGCGAATAGCGGTCGTAGAAATCGGCATCGATGTCGGGCCGGGTGACCGGCAGGCCTTCGGCGAGCCAGCGCGTCGTTCCGCCCTCCACGGAGGCGAGATTGGTGTAGCCCGCGGCTTCCAATGCCTGGGCCGCCTTCATCGAGCGACCGCCCGACTGACAGATCAGCAGCACTTCGCTGCCGAGCCCGGGAATCGCGGACCCGGGATCCGCCTCGAGCTCGACCCGCGCGATGCCGAGGGCGCCGGTGGCGAAACCGGTGGCGCGTTCATGCGATTCGCGCACATCGACCAGCACGGCGCCCGCCTGCAATCGGCGCAGCGCTTCTGCGGGGGAAATCGTTGCAATGGCCATGCGGGGATTATCGGCGCCCGTGCCATCCGGCGCCAACGCGGCGTTACAGCGGCATCACCTCGACCACGGCGCCCGCGGCATAGCGTTGCGGTCCCTCGGGCACCACGATCAGTGCATTCGCGTCCGCGGCGGCACGCAGCCGGTGCGAACCCGTCGCTGCGCTGGCCTCCACGTGCAGCGCGCCGTTGCTGCCGCTGAACAGATGGCCGCGGATGAACTCGCGGCGCGGATGGAGCTTGTCCAGCGGCGCCACCAGTTGCGCCTGCCATGTCGGCCGCGGCTCCCGGCGCCCCTGCAGGGCGTCGATCAGGGCGCGGCCGAAAGTGAGCCACGTCGCCAGCACGGAGACGGGGTTGCCCGGCAGTCCCAGCACGCGTGCCTGGTCGAGGCTGCCGAACAACAGCGGCATGCCCGGCTTCATCTTCACCTTCCAGAAATGCGTCTCGCCGAACTGGGCAAGCACGCCCGGCAGGTGGTCCTTCTCGCCCGCGGACACACCGCCGGCGGTGACGATCAGGTCGAAAGCGCAACCCGCATCGCGCAGCGCGATCTCGACCTGCTTCGGATCGTCGGGTAGGCGCGGCCAGGCGGTGGGTTCCAGTCCGTCGGCGCGCAGCAGCCCCATCAACAGGTCACGATTGCTGTCGTAGATCTGGCCCGGGGCGAGCGGCAGGCCGGCTTCGACCAGTTCGTCGCCGGT
This sequence comes from Lysobacter sp. P5_B9, assembly GCF_054049835.1. Classification (NCBI taxonomy): domain Bacteria; kingdom Pseudomonadati; phylum Pseudomonadota; class Gammaproteobacteria; order Lysobacterales; family Lysobacteraceae; genus Lysobacter; species Lysobacter sp. P5_B9. The sequence continues at coordinate 50,192 of NZ_JBFULP010000007.1, read as the reverse complement.
GGTGAATACAGCCACGGTGGGCTTGCGCGAAACCCGCAGCGACGCAACGCCCAGCGAGGCGGCGAGCGACACGCGCGCGGGGGTGAGCAGGTCGCCTGCGCGCAGGACGCCATCGCCTTCGCGCACGTCCTCGCCTGCACGACGCACGTTCGCTCCCATGGGCGTGGCGCCCGGGACGACCACCGTCGCACCTGCGATGCGGCAGTTCTCCTTGATGGCGACGCTGTCGCTACCGGGCGGCATCGGCGCGCCGGTGGTGATGCGGATGCATTCGCCGGCTTGCAGCGGCAGGTTGTTGGCGATGCCTGCGAACTGCTCACCAACCAGGCGCAGGGCGGTCTCTTCGCCGTCCAGGTCGCCATGACGGAATGCGAAGCCGTCCATCGYGCTGTTGTCGAACGGCGGCAGCGCCATCGGCGCGACGAGGTCCTGGGCCAGCACGCGGCCATGGCAGCGGGCCAACGCCAACGATTCGGTTTCGAGCCGGTGTCGCGCGGCCGTATCACGCAGCACGGCCATGGCTTCATCGAACAACAGGCCAGTCGGGAAATCAGTCATGAGGGGATTCTGGCGTCACGCCGGCAGCGCGCAGATCATCGGGAGTATTGAGGTTGCCGAAGCGTACGCCTTCAAGACGCACGCCCGTCATGCGGAGGTGTCCATGCAAGGAGTGGATCGCGACTTCGTTGCGTTCGACGGCCTGGGAGAGTGCCAGCGTTGCGGCTTCGACACGCCAAAGCGCGACCAGCGGCTGCGGACCGTCATCATCGATGGCGAACGCACCGTTCTCGCCGCGCGCGGAGCACAGACTGGGCAACAGGCAATCGTTGACGCCGACCAGGTCCACGGGAAGGGTCAACAGCCACGGTGTGCGGCACGCTGCCAGCAAGGCGTCCAGCCCGGCGATGGGGCCACGGTCGCCTTCGATGCGGTCCGCGACCGCGTGCAGGCCTGCTTGCGCGTAACGCGGCAGGTCGCGATTGGCGCTGACCAGCAGCGCTCCCGTTTCATGTGCGAAGCGGCGCTGCCAGCGCAACACCTGTGGGATGCCGTCGCGCTCCATCCAGGCCTTGTCGATGCCGCCCAATCGCGTCGCACGGCCGCCGGCGAGGATGCCCAGCGTGATGTCCACGGCGCGGATTGCAGCCGTTATGGATTCGTCGTCGCGTCCGACAGGCGCAGGCACGCTCGCATCACTTCCCGCGTTTGACGTGGCGGATGAGGCGGCGCTTTTTCGCCACCTGCCGCTCGGTCAGCACGTTCTTCTTGCCTTCGTACGGATTGGTGCCTTCCTTGAAAATGAAGCGCACCGGCGTGCCCACGAGCTTGAAGCGTTTTCGGAAGAAGTTCTCGAGATAGCGCTTGTAGCTGTCCGCCAGCGTGCGCAGGCGCGTGCCGTGGATGATGAAGGTCGGCGGGTTGACGCCACCCGGGTGGGCGAAGCGCATCTTCGCCACGTGGCCGCGAACGACCGGCGGCGGGTTGGTTTCGTAGGCGATTTCCATCGCCTTGGTCACCTCGCTGGTACCCAGCTCGGTGGTCGCGGACTTGTGCGCGCGATGGATGGCGTTGAACAGCTCACGCAGGCCCGAACCGTGCTTGGCGCTGATGCGCACCGCTTCGGCCCATTCGACGAACGCGAGCTTGCGTACCAGCAGGTTTTCGGTCTGCTGGCGCTGGTATTCGGTCTGGCCATCCCACTTGTTGACCGCAACGACCAGCGCACGGCCCGCATCGAGCGCGTAGCCGAGCACGCTGGCATCCTGGTCGGTCACGCCCTCGCCCGCATCGAGCATGACCACGGCGACCTGGCATTCCTCGATCGCGGCGAGCGTCTTCACGATCGAGAATTTCTCGACCGCCTCCTCCACCTTCGACTTGCGGCGCAGGCCGGCGGTGTCGATCAGGCGGTACAGGCGGCCGTCGCGCTCCATGTCGATCGAGACCGAATCGCGCGTCGTGCCCGGCACCTCGGACGCGATCATGCGTTCCTCGCCGAGCAGGCGGTTCACCAGCGTCGACTTGCCGACATTGGGGCGGCCGATGAAGGCGACGCGGATCCGGTTGGGGTCACTGTCGAGTTCGACCGAGCTGCCCGCTTCCGGCAGGTGCTTCTGGATGTCGACGAGCAACTCATCCAGGCCGACGCGGTGCGCGGACGAGATCGCGATGACATCGCTGAAGCCGTAGCGGGCGAATTCGGCCATCGCGGCGCGCGCATCGAGGCCATCGGTCTTGTTGACCACGAGGACCGTCGGGCGTGCGGCCTTGCGCAGCCATTGCAGGATGTCGTCGTCCAGCGATGACGCGCCTTCGCGGCCATCGACCACGAACAGGACGAGATCGGCTTCTTCCGCTGCCGCCCGGGCCTGGCGCGCGGTGGCGCCGGCAAGGCCTTCATCCACGCCGGCGATGCCGCCGGTATCGACCACGGCGAAGTGGCGCTGGCCTTCCGGCCGGCATACGCCGTAGTTGCGGTCGCGGGTCACGCCCGGCTGGTCGTGCACCAGCGCGTCACGGGTACGCGTCAGCGCATTGAACAGCGTCGACTTGCCGACATTGGGGCGGCCCACCAGGGCGACGAGGGGAAGCATGGAAACCTGCCAATCAAGGGTCCGGATCGAGGGACGAACCGGACGGGGGCACAGAGTGGTACCCGGAAACAATAACCCCGGCCACGGGCCGGGGTCATCGGTAAGCGAAAACGTCGATTACTGGCCGAGGCGGAACGCTGCCAGTTCACCGTCGATGTTCTGGGCCACCAGGATGCCGTCGGCGACCACGGGCGAGCCACGCAGCGCATCGCCACCCATCCGGGCGCGGGCGGCCAGTTCGCCGGTGTCCAGCTTCATCCAGTGCAGGTAGCCGTCATAGTCACCGACCACCGCGTAATCACCCTGGACCACTGCCGAGGTCAGCAGGCGACGAGCCAGCGCAGGTTGCTGCCACAACGAGGCGCCGCTGCTCTTGTCCAGTGCGTAGACGCTGCCGGAGGCGTCGGCCACCACCAGGCGATCGCTGGCGACACCCAGGCGACCGGCGCCACCGAACTGGCTAGCCCACATGGCCCGGCCGCTCGGCGCATCGATGGCTACTGTCTGTTTCTTGAAGCTGGTCGCGAACAGCGTGCTGCCCTCCAGCACCGGCGTACCGTCGACGTCGGCAAGGCGATCCAGCTCGCTGCGGCCTTCCGGCTGTGCAACAGCCACGTTCCAGAGCGAATGACCATCGGTGGCCGACAGCGCGCTGACCGAACCATCGTCGTTACCGGAAAACACGTAGCCAGGTCCCAGCACCACGGCGTCGTTACCGCGCAGGCTGAGGGTCGGCACTTCATAGACCCAGAACCACTTGCGTTCGCCGCTGGCGGCGTCGAAAGCAGTGACATGGCCATCGTTGGAGCGGACGAAGACGCTGCCGAGGCCGATCGTCGGGGACGCGATGACTTCGGCCGGCACCTTGGCCTGCCACTTCTCGGCTCCGGTAGCGGCATCGAGCGCGATTACCTGGCCATCGAGGCCACCAACCACCACCAGGCCGTCGCCCGCACCGGGACCGCCGGACAGGAGCAGCTTGCTTTCGTAATGCCAGACGGGCTTGCCGGTCTGCAGGTCGAAGGCGCGCACGCCACCCTCCACGGCCGCGGCATAGACGCGGCCATCGGCCACGGCCGGTCCCTGTCGGACCCCGACGCGCCCTTCGCCCTTGCCTGCATTCGCCGACCAGATCTTGGACACCGTCACGGTCGGGGTGAAGTCGGTGAGCGCCGCCGGCTCGTTCGGCTTGGCCTCGCTCTTGCCACCGAACCAACCCTTGACGGTCGAGCAGCCGCCCAGTGCGAGAACGCACATCAGCACGGCGGAAGTACGCAACGTGGCCGCGACGGCCGGCGTGCGGGAGGTCGGGCGCTTGATCGACGTCATCAGGACTGGCTCTCGGTCTTGGGGGGAGTACCGCCGGCTTGGATCAGCTTCAGTTCGATCAGGCGTCGCTGCGGCGTGCCGACTTCGGCCTTGAGCAGGGCCTTGCTGTAGCTGTCGCGGGCCTGGTCGCGCTGGCCCAAGGCCAGTTGCGCGTCGCCGCGGATCTCCAGCACGACCAGCGAGTCTCCGCCGGCGACCAGCTTGAGCGCGGCATCGGCCTGCTTCGCATCGATCAGCACGCGCGCCAGGCGCTGGTTGACGATTGCCGTCAGCGCAGGATCGCTCGTCCTGACCGAACGCAAGGTCGCGATGGCGGCGTCGTTCTGGTTGGCCTGGAGCTGGGACTTGGCCAATTCCAGCTGCGCCAGCGCGCGGAAGATGCCTTCCGGCACGGCCTGGACCTTGGCACCGGCCGCCTTGTCGTTGGCCTGGATGGCATCGACGGCGGCCTGGTAGTCGCTGGCAGCCTTCGACTGCTTGTCAGCCTGGTGGCGCTGCCACCACTGCCAGCCGCCAATCGCGGCGAGGCCGAGCGCAATGCCAAAGACAAGAGCGCTGCCGTTGCGGCGCAGCCATTCGCGGACGCGCTCGCTCTGTTCGTGTTCGTCTAGTAGTTCGTCGATCGCCATGGAATCTCACCCCGCCCGGAAGGCAGGGTTCATCAGGAACCGGTTTTGCGCCGGTGGGAGGGTCGACCCGCGTCGCGGGTCAGTTGGCGACCGGCGCGAGGGAACCGTCAGAGGATAGCGTAAAGCGCGCCACATTCGCGCGGCTGAACGGTTCCAGGTCGACAATCGCGCCCCCGCGCTTCACTTCGACCGCATTGACGTTGCCGAGCTTGATGCGCCCGACTTCGCCAGGTGCGTAGCTGCGCTGCTGTCCGGCGGTCAGCAGGCCACGCTCCAGCACGCGCTGGTTGTCGGCCGCGAGGATCTCGACCCAGCTGTCGCCGTTGAACGTGATCGTCAATGCACCGGCCGCTTGCGGGGCAGCCGGCAGCGAGGCGATCGAGGCCACCAGCGGCGTGCGCCTGGAAGCCGCCTGTGCGGGCGAGGCGTTTTCCGTCTGCTCGATCGTGGCGGGAACATCGAGCGATTGCACGGCCAGGTCGCCATTGCCGAAGTGCGAACGGGTACCCAGCCACACCGGCACGGCGATCGCCGCGGTGATGGCGACGTAGATGGCACGCCGGCCGATCTGCTCGGCGATGCGCTGGTAGCCCGGTGTATGGGCATGGCTGACGAGGGTGGACGGCGCAACCGCCGCAACCGGGGTCTGCTCGATATAGGGTTCGATGTCGACGCCGAGCAGTCGCGCATAGCTGCGCAGCTGGCCACGCACGAAAACCGGGGCGCCCAGGGAGGTCCAGTCGTCGGACTCGAGGTTGGCAACGCTGCGCACGGTCATGCGCAGCTGCGATGCCACCTGCTCGATGGACATGCCCGCTGCTTCACGTGCCTGCATAAGGACTGCGCCGCAGCCAGCACTCACGCCCGGTACCGCCTGGTCGGAATCCATCATTGCCTGCCACCATCCCCCATTACGGAGTTCCGTGCTTCCGGTGCATCGGGGAACTCCGTTTTCAGGCGCGAAACGTAGCGCGCGGCTGAAGCACTGTCTCCGAGTTTTTGTTCAATCTGTGACGCAAGCAACAACGCCTTGGGGTCCGCTGGTGCAGCAGCGAGACGCCGTTCCGAAAATGCCCTGGCCTCGAAAGCGTCTCCTGCGCGGAACTTGCGTTCGGCGAGCGACCCCAGCGCCACAGGGTTGGTCGGATCCAGCTCGACAGCGCGATGCAGGTCACGTTCGGCCCGCTCCTGCTGTCCGACCGTGCTGGCGCAGGCACCGGAATTAGCCAGGATCACGGGGGAATCCGCATAGCCGGGAAGCGCCAGCGCGCGATCGAACCAGTCCAGCGATTCGCCCGCCCGCCCCTGCTCACACAGCCAGATGCCGTAGTTGCCGAGCACGCCTCCGTTCTTCGGAGCGAGCTCGGTCGCGCGCAGGTAATGCTTGCCCGCACCTGCACCGTCGCCGGACTTGTCCAGCGCCACCGCCAGATAGGTGTGGGCTTCGAAGGAGTTGGGTTGCCGCTTGAGCAGACCGGTGGCCTGGCGCTTGGCGGCGTCGAAGTCGCCGATGGCCAGTGCCCTGCCGATCTCCGCAAGGTCGCGCTGCATGCCTGCATCGCTGTTTGCGTGCTTGTCCTCGCTGATGCGATTGACCGCCGGCTCGATGTGATGCTCCTTGCCGAGGCTGGTGCTCACATAGCTGCCACCACTGCCACAGCCGCTGATGGCGACCATGGCTACGGCAAGAACAACGGCGCGGACGTCACGCAGCAGCATCGCCCGCCTCCTGTGCATCCAGTCGCTTGCGGAATTCGGCCTGGCGGCGGGTGCGGTCCATGACCTGGCCCTTCAGCTGGCCGCAGGCCGCATCGATATCGTCGCCGCGCGTACGACGCACGGGCGCGATCATCCCCGCGTTGTTCAGCAGCTTCTGGAAGCCGCGGATCGCCTCTTCGTCCGGGCGCGCGAAACGCGTCCCCGGGAACGGATTGAACGGAATCAGGTTGACCTTTGCCGCGTCCTTCATCTGCACGGCATTGTCGAATGCCCGCAGCAGGCGGATGAGTTCGCGCGCATGCTGCGGCTGGTCGTTTACGCCCTTCATCAGGGTGTATTCGAAGGTAACGGAGGTGCCGCGCTTGCGCAGCGCATAACGCACGCAGGCTTCCATCAGCGCTTCGATCGGATACTTCTTGTTGAGCGGTACAAGCTCGCTTCGCAGCTCGTCGTTGGGCGCATGCAGCGACACGGCCAGGGAGACGTCGCTCACCTCGCCCAGCTTGTCGATCATCGGCACCATGCCGGCCGTGGAGAGCGTGACCCGCTTGTTGGCCAGCCCGTAGCCGAGGTCGTCGCGCATGATGCTCATCGCGCGCACGACGTTGTCGAAGTTCGCCAGGGGCTCGCCCATGCCCATCATCACCACGTTGGTGAGCTTGCGCTGCTGGTGCGGAACATTGCCCAGGTGGCGCGCCGCGATCCAGACCTGGCCGATGATCTCGGCGGTCGACAGGTTGCGGTTGAACCCCTGGGTGGCGGTCGAACAGAACTGGCAGTTCAGCGCGCAGCCGACCTGCGAGGACACGCACAGCGTGCCGCGTCCCTTGTCGGGGATGTAAACCGTCTCGATCGCGTTCTTGGGATCCATGCCGAGCAGCCACTTGTGCGTGCCGTCGGTGGATTCCTTGTCGAAGATGAGCTGCGGGGCGTGCACCACGGCCCGCTCCTCGAGCTTGGCGCGCAGCGCCTTGCCGAGGTCGGTCATGTCGGCAAAGTCGGTGACGTAGCGGTGATGGATCCACTTCATCACCTGGTGCGCACGAAACTTCTTCTCGCCCAGCTCATGCTCGAAGAAATGCTCCAGCGAAGCGCGGTCGAAGTCGAAGATGTTGGTCTTCGACTCCGACGCGGTCTTGCCGGCAGGCTCGCGCAGCGCCGCCTGCGTCGCCTCGTCGGCGGCTGCGCCGATGGGAACGATGTCGATGGCGATGTCGCGGGTCTGGTTCATTGCTCTACTTCAAATCAACGTGCGAAGACGTCGGTCGCCGGGAAGAAGTAGGCGACTTCGACCGCCGCGTTCTCCAGCGAGTCCGAACCGTGCACCGCATTGGCGTCGATGCTGTCGGCGAAGTCGGCGCGGATGGTGCCCGGCGCAGCGTCCTTCGGATTGGTGGCGCCCATCAGGTCGCGGTTCTTGAGCACGGCGCCTTCGCCCTGCAGGACCTGGATCATCACCGGGCCGCTGATCATGAATTCAACCAGCGCATTGAAGAAGGGACGCTCGCGGTGCACGGCGTAGAAGCCTTCGGCTTCGGCGCGCGAGAGCTGCGTCATCTTCGAGGCGACGACCTTCAGGCCGGACTTCTCGAAACGCGAATAGATTTCGCCGATGACGTTCTTGGCGACGGCATCGGGCTTGATGATCGAAAGGGTGCGCTCCAGCGCCATGGGAATTTCTCCGGATAGGCGGGCCGCGGGGACAGTCCTTGTTCGCGCCCGAGAATAACAGAAAAACCCGCGTCGAATCGCGGGTTTAGCCAATATGGCTGGGGGAAATTCTAGCGGAAGTACGGTCTGTTTTGGAGATTTTTTCGCCAACGGCAGTTGACGTGCGGTGCGGTATGGTTCTAGCCTGAAACGATTGTTTTAATCGACCTTTGGAACGACGCTTCGACCCCATGGCCACACCGCATCCCTTCTCCACCAAGGACCGCATCCTCGGCGCCGCCGAGGAGCTCTTTGCCCAGTTCGGTTTCGCCGGAACCTCGCTACGACAGGTCACCAGCCGCGCCGACGTGAACATAGCGGCAGTGAATTACCACTTCGGCAGCAAGGAAAACCTGGTCAACGAGGTATTCCGGCGCCGCATGGACGAAATGAGCCAGCGACGGCTGGCAGCGCTCAAAAGCGCAGTCAAAGAACATCCGGGTGAACTGGAGCCGATCCTGGCCGCCTTCGTTGAACCAGCCTTGGCGATGGCCCAGGACCGCCACAACGGCGCCTTCGCCCGCATGGTCGCGCGCGCCTACGCCGAGAAGAACGACGTTCTCCGGAGATTCCTGTCCGAACACTACGGCCATGTACTGCGGGAGTTCGCCAAGGCAATCAGCACCTGCCTGCCCGGCCTGAGCAAGGAATCCCTGTACTGGCGCCTCGACATCGTGGTCGGGGCCCTGACCTACGCCATGGCCGATTTCGGCCTGATCAAGCGTCCTGCCGGTGTCACCGAGGCGGCGCACCGTGACCGTGCCGCACGCGAGCTGATCGAGTTCGCGGCTGCCGGCTTCCGCAATTCATAGAGGCGACAGAGAAGCCCCCCCGACTTCGGCTTCGAACCGTATCGCTCAAACGACTTTGTTGTTAATACAAGGACTTATGAATCATGTCTAATAAACTACTTTTGCGCCGCGCGGCCGTACTGGGCGCAGGCGTGATGGGTGCGCAGATCGCCGCCCACCTGACCAACGCCGGTGTCGACACGGTGCTGTTCGACTTGCCTGCGAAGGAAGGCGACCCCAACGGCGTGGTGACCAAAGCCATCGCCAACCTGGCCAAACTCAGCCCCGCCCCGCTCGCCGACAAGGCGCTGGCCGAACGCATCGTCGCGGCCAATTACGAAACTGGGCTGGAATTGCTGAAGGACTGCGACCTGATCATCGAGGCGATCGCCGAGCGGATGGACTGGAAGCAGGACCTGTACAAGAAGATCGCCCCCTTCGTGCCCGCGCATACGGTGCTGGCCTCCAACACCTCCGGCCTGGGCATCAACAAGCTGGCCGAGGTGCTGCCGGAAGAAATGCGCCACCGCTTCTGTGGCGTGCACTTCTTCAACCCGCCGCGCTACATGCACCTGGCCGAACTGATCCCCGCGCGCACCACGGACGCCGCGGTGCTCGAGAGTCTCGAAGCCTTCCTGACCACCACGCTCGGCAAGGGCGTGGTCTACGCCAAGGACACGCCGAACTTCATCGGCAACCGCATCGGCGTCTTCTCGATGCTGGCCGCCATGCACCACACCGAGCAGTTCGGGCTCGGCTTCGACACCGTCGACGCGCTGACCGGCCCGGCCGTCGGCCGCCCGAAATCGGCGACCTATCGCACGGCGGACGTGGTCGGCCTGGACACCATGGCCCATGTCATCAAGACCATGGCCGATACGCTGCCGGAAGATCCCTGGCACCAGTACTTCCAGGCGCCGAAGTGGTTGACCGCCCTGATCGAAAAAGGCGCGCTGGGCCAGAAGACGGGCGCCGGCTTCTACACCAAGAAAGGCAAGGACATCCTCGTCCTCGACCTGAAGGCGCAGGACTTCCGTGTCTCGGCCGGCGAGCTCGATGCCGACGTTGCCACCCTGCTCAAGGAAAAAGATCCGGCGCAGAAGTTCGCCGCATTGCGCGCCAGCGAGAATCCGCAGGCGAAGTTCCTGTGGGCCTGTTTCCGCGACACCTTCCACTACAGCGCCTACCACCTGGAAGCCATCGCCGACACCGCACGCGATGTCGACTTCGCCATCCGCTGGGGTTACGGCTGGTCGTTGGGCCCGTTCGAAACCTGGCAGGCCGCGGGCTGGAAGCAGGTGGCCGAATGGATCGCCGACGACATCGTCAAGGGCCTGGCGATGAGCAATGCGCCACTGCCGGACTGGGTGTTCGATGGCCGCGACGGCGTGCACGGCACCGCCGGCAGCTACAGCCCGGGCCGCAACGCGATGGTGCCGCGCTCTGGCAATCCGGTGTATGCGCGCCAGCGTTTCCCCGATGCGCTGGTCGGCGAGAAGTTCTCGCAGGGCCGCACCGTGTACGAGAACGATGGCGTGCGCATGTGGGTCGACGAGGGCGACGATATCGCCGTAGTCAGCTTCAAGACCAAGCTGCACACGGTCAACGACCATGTGCTCAACGGACTCCAGGAAGCCATCGCGATCGCCGAGCGCGATTTCCGTGGGCTCGTGATCTGGCAGCCGAAGGAACCCTTCTCCGCGGGCGCCGACCTGTCGGGCGCACTGGGCCTGCTGCAAGCCGGTGACGTGAAAGGCTTCGAGGCGATGGTCGCCAACTTCCAGAACACCAGCCAGCGCATCAAGTACGCGCAGGTCCCGGTCGTGGCCGCGGTGCGCGGCCTGGCACTGGGCGGTGGTTGCGAATTCCAGATGCAGGCGGCGAAGACCGTATTGGCATTGGAAAGCTATATCGGCCTGGTCGAAGCGGGCGTGGGCCTGCTGCCGGCCGGTGGAGGTTTGAAGGAGCTCGCAGTGCGTGCTTCCGAAGCGGCCGGTCCGGGCGGCGACGTGTTCGCGCAGCTCAAGACCGCATTCGAGAGCGTGGCGATGGGCAAGGTGTCGACTTCGGCCTTCGAAGCCCGTTCGCTCAAGCTGGCGCGGGAGAGCGACGTCGTGGTGTTCAACGCGTTCGAATTGCTCCACGTCGCCCGGCAGCAGGCACGTGCACTGAGCGAATCCGGCTACCGCCCGCCCCTGCCCGCCCGCCGCATCCAGGTGGCCGGCGACGTCGGCATCGCCACCTTCAAGATGATGCTGGTGAACATGCTGGAAGGCCGCTTCATATCAAAGCACGACTACGAGATCGCCTCCCGCATCGCCACAGTCCTCTGCGGCGGTGAAGTCGATCGCGGCACGCTGGTGGACGAGGAATGGCTCATCCGCCTGGAACGCGAACACTTCGTCGCCCTGGCGCAGATGCCCAAGACGCAGGAACGCATCGGACACATGCTCAAGACCGGCAAGCCGCTGCGCAACTAAGCGACGACGACACAGGAATCAAGACAATGACCAAGCAAGTTCAAGAAGCCTACATCGTCGCCGCCACCCGCACTCCGGTCGGCAAGGCCCCGCGCGGCGTGTTCCGCAACACCCGTCCCGACGACATGCTCGCGCACGTGCTGCGCAGCGTGGTCGCGCAGGCACCGGGCATCGACGTCAACCGCATCGACGACGCGATCATCGGCTGCGCCATGCCCGAAGGCGAGCAGGGCATGAACGTGGCGCGCATCGGCGCGCTGCTCGCCGGCCTGCCCAATACCATTGCCGCGCAGACCATCAACCGCTTCTGTTCGTCGGGCCTGCAGGCCGTGGCGCTGGCTGCGGACCAGATCCGCCTGGGCAATGCCGACCTGATGCTGGCCGGCGGCACCGAATCGATGTCGATGGTGCCCATGATGGGTAACAAGGTAGCGCTGTCACCGAGCGTCTTCGCCAACAACGAGAACGTCGCCATCGCATACGGCATGGGCATCACCGCCGAGAAAGTCGCCGAGGAATGGAAGGTCTCGCGCGAGGACCAGGACGCATTCGCCCTCGCCTCGCACCAGAAGGCCATCGCCGCGATCCACGCGGGCGAGTTCAAGTCCGAGATTTCGCCGTACGAAGTCGTGTCGCACCTGCCCGATCTTGCCGGCAACGCGATCCGCCTGAAGAAAGCGCTGATCGAAATCGATGAGGGCCCGCGCGCCGATTCCTCGCTGGAAGGCCTGGCCAAGCTGAAACCGGTATTCCGCAGTGCCCAGTTCGGCGGCACCGTGACCGCAGGCAATTCGTCGCAGATGAGCGACGGCGCCGCCGCCGTGATGCTGGCCTCGGAGCAGGCGATCAAGGACTACGGCCTGACCCCGCTCGCGCGCTTCGTGAGCTTCTCCGTGGCTGGCGTGCGCCCGGAAGTAATGGGCATCGGCCCGATCGCCGCGATCCCGAAGGCGCTCAGGCAGGCGGGCCTCACGAAAGACCAGCTGGACTGGATCGAACTCAACGAAGCTTTCGCCGCACAGGCATTGGCGGTGATCCGTGATTCGCAACTGGATCCGTCCAAGGTGAATCCGCTTGGCGGTGCGATTGCACTTGGCCATCCGCTCGGCGCGACCGGCGCGGTCCGTACCGCGACCATCGTCCACGGCATGCGCCGCCGGCAGCAGAAGTACGGCATGGTGACGATGTGCATCGGCACGGGCATGGGCGCTGCGGGCATCTTCGAAGCCTTGTAAGCGGCTTGTCATTTCCCTTCTCCCCGCACCGCGGGGAGAAGGTGCCCGAAGGGCGGATGAGGGGCGAGCGCAGCGACAAGCGATCGAATCGCCGTAATGCACGAAGGGCAGCCAGTGGCTGCCCTTCGTCGTTATCGACGCCCGATGTTTACTTCGGGCAAGCCACGAACTTGCCCTTGGCATCGCGACAGTGCTGCGGCGCGGCCGTCTTCGCACAAGCGACGAAGTGGCCCTTCGTGTCCCGGCATCGGACCGATGCCGCGGTCTTCGCCGCGGGTGCGGCAGCACTGGCCGTGGGAACAGCCTTGGTTGCAGGTGCGGCCGCGCTGGCCGCGGGCGTGGCCGCCATCACATTCAGGCTGGCAAACGCCAGTACGGCGGCGGCTGGGATCAGAAAACGGCGCATCGGCGGACCCTCGTCTGGTGGAGCTTCGAGGCTAGGCGCGCCTGACTTTCGCGACGATTACATGAAGATTAAATCCGTTTCATCCATGCATCGGTTGCGCTTGGTGCGCCTTCACGCCATGCGTGCGCCATTCACCGGCCGTCCGTCCATCGCTGGTGAACCCACCACCCAAGGTGCAGTCGTCCGCCTGCCGACCGAGGCCGGTGGCACCCGTCCCGTTCTGTGACGGTTGATTGCAGCGCTTGGGGAGATGCTCAATGGAAATCCATCACGCGGACAAAACCTATCGCAAGCGGGCGCTGTGGCTGCTTGCCGGAATCGTGCTCATGTGCGGTGTGCTGCTGTGGCAGCTGCACACATGGCTGGACCAGTTGACCGTGCAATTGGGAGGCCGCGACCCGGACACCGTGCGCACGTGGGTGCGGTTGCTGCTGTGCGTGCTTGGAGTCGCACTGGCGATACCGGCAATCGGCCTGGGCCTGACGCTCCGGCAGATGGGCTACCTGGCACGACTGGAGGGACGGTTTCCGCCTGCACAATGGAAGACGTTGCGCGACGTGCGGGTGTTGCGCGATGCCGCCGGGCTGGCGTGGGCTAAAAGGATCGAAGTTGCGGGCGTCGCCGCACTGGCGCTGGCCGGCTTGCTGATCGGCTGGTCGATCTGGGCCTGGTGGCGTTTTGGCGCCTGAGCGGAAGGCGTGGGCGGCCGCGCCGCCCTGCCCCGATACCCGGTTCTACAGGTCTTCGACGCCGAGCTCATCCAAGGCGTTCTGCATCAGCCGGCGTGCTGAATCACTGAGTTTTTCGTGATCCAGCGCGTAGCGGATCGTGGCTTCGATCAAGCCGATGTGCGTGCCGCAGTCGAAACGCGTGCCCTGGAACCTGTACGCATTGACCGACTCTTCGGCCAGTAATGCAGCGATGGCATCGGTCAGCTGGATTTCGCCCCCGGCGCCGGGCTTCGTGGACTCCAGGAGCTCGAAGATGCGCGGCGTCAGTACATAACGGCCCACGACCGCCAGCGTGCTCGGGGCGACATCGGGCTGGGGCTTCTCGACGATGGCGTTGATTCGTCCGCGGCGATTCTCGAAGGAGTCGGTGGCGACGATGCCGTAGCTGCCGGTCTGTTCGCGCGGCACGTCCTGGACGGCGATGACGCTGGTGCCGGTCGTTTCGGCGACGTCCGCCATCTGCTTCAAGGCACCGGGACCGCGGTTCCAGATCAGGTCGTCCGGCAGCAGCACGGCAAAGGGCCGGTCGCCCACGATGGGCTTGGCGCACAGGACAGCGTGGCCAAGTCCAAGCGCTTCGGCCTGGGTCACGAACACTGCGCGCACGTGCGGCGGCAGCACGTTGCGGATGAGGTCGAGCTGCTCGGACTTGCCGGCGCGCTCCAGTTTCTGTTCGAGCTCGTAGGCTTTGTCGAAGTAGTCGGCAACGGCATGCTTGTAGCGGTTGGTGACGAACACCAGCGTGTCGCAACCTGCTTCCACCGCCTCGTCGACAGCGTATTGGATGAGCGGCTTGTCGATGATCGGCAGCATCTCCTTGGGCACCGTCTTGGTGGCGGGGAGGAAGCGCGTGCCGAGGCCGGCTACTGGAAAAACAGCAGTGCGAATACGGGTCTGCTTTGACACGGGAGACATCAAACTTTCCTGACGTTACGAGTTGGGAATGCCACTACCGTGGAGGCTTCGTAATGCACGCCGTGCGAACCCACCGGCTCGAATTCCGGTACCGCTGCGCGCAACTGGAGTTTCAGCGCTTCGACGTCGTAACGCGCGCTGGCGTCACGCAGCTGCGAAATCGCGTGATCGATGACCTGCGCCGAGACCTGGCGCGGTTCGGCCTGCAGGATCTTGGGATGCACGGTAGGCCGATAGCGCTCGTCCGCGTGGAATAGCGTTTCGTGCAGCTTTTCGCCCGGCCGCAGGCCTGTGTAGACGACGGCAATGTCGCGACCGGGTTGCTTGCCGGCCAGCCGTATCATCTGCTCAGCGAGCAGGCGGATCGGGACCGGTTCTCCCATGTCGAGCGTATAGATCGCCTCGTGCGTCCCGATCGCCGAAGCCTGCAGGATCAGCTGGCAGGCCTCGGGGATCGTCATGAAGAAACGCGTGACCTCAGGATCGGTGACGGTGACGGGCCCCCCGTTGCGGATCTGATCGCGGAACAAGGGCACCACGCTGCCCGCCGAGTCGAGCACATTGCCGAAGCGGACGGTGACGAAACGCGTGGAGCGATGGTCGGCCAGGGACTGACAGGTCATTTCCGCCAGGCGCTTGGTGGCACCCAGCACGTTGACCGGATCCACGGCCTTGTCGGTGGAGATCAACACGAATGTACCCACCCCATGCTCGCGGCAGGCATGGGCCACCGTGCTGGTCGCGAGCACGTTGTTGCGGATCGCTTCCCGCAACTGCTCTTCGAGCAACGGAACCTGCTTATAGGCGGCGGCATGGAAAACCGCATCAGGCTCGGTCCGCGAAAGCGCATGGTTGATCAGGGCGGGATCGCCGCAATCGCCCAGCAGCGGTACGTATTCGATGTCGGGGAAGTCGCGCCTCAGTTTCGCCACCGTCGTGGTCAGCGCGATCTCGTCCATCTCGATCAACGCGATGCGCCGCGCACCATGGCGCGCGCACTGACGACACAGTTCAGAGCCGATCGAACCACCCGCGCCCGTCACCAGAACCGTGCGGGCGCCGAGCCAGCCACGGATGGATTTCCAGTCGGGCAATACGGGCTTGCGGCCCAGCAGGTCCTCGATCGCCACTTCCTTCAGTTCGCCCGGCAGGGAGCGTCCCTCGAGTACGTCCTGCAGGCGCGGAACCATCCGGAATGGCAGTCCGGTGCGTTCACAGGCGGTCAACACGCGCTGCATTGCGCGCGCATCCGCGGACGGCATCGCGATGACGAGCAGCTTGGCCGCTGTCTCGCGCGCGATTTCCGCTACGTCCTGCACGGTTCCAAGGACAGGGACACCCTGCACCTTGCTGCCGCGCAGGGCCGAGGCATCATCGAGGAAACCGACGGGCTGGTAGGTTCCGACCCGGCGCAGATCGCGCACCAGCGCCTCACCGGCGCGGCCGGCGCCGAGAATCAGCGTGCGAACGCTCCCCTCCCTGCTCCTGCCTTCGATGCGGTTGTCCTTCCACGCGCGATACAGGAGCCGCGGCGCACCCAGCAGCGCCATCAGCGCAAGCGGATACATCACCAGAACGGTGCGCGGCACCATGTCGAGCCGGTTGTAGAGGAATAGGCCCAGCAGGATCGCGAACAGCCCGAGCACGCAGGCCTTAACGATGTTCCAGAGGTCAGGCACGCTGGCGAAGCGCCAGAGCCCCCGGTACAGACCGATCTGCCAGAACACGAGCCCCTGCGCCGCGAGCACCAGCGCGATTTCCGTATTCCACAGCGCGATTTCCGGGGGGTTGAGGGCCATGCCCCAGCGCAGGCGGTGCAGACCCTGCCACACCACCCACACCATGAAAAGGTCGTGTACCACCACGGCTTGGCGCGGCAGGAGGTTCTTCCATTGCTCAAACCAGGAACTCATTTCCTGCCCTTCCCTATCGCCGCAGCCTGCGGCTCCTTGCGATCCGAATACGAATGCTGCAACCAGCCCCAAAGGGCGGCCGTCATTGTGAACCAGAGAGCGCACCAAAACGTCATTTGCCCCTCCGTTTTGGTCGCGAGCCACCAGGCGAGCATCCACGCGGCGGCGGTCCAGCCTGCGTACATCAATGTCACGAGCGCGTGAGTACCGGCACCGGCAGCCCAGCGCTGGTAAGCGTGCTGGGCGTGCGGCGTCCACCAGCGCTCTCCGATGAGCAGGCGTCGCAGCAGGGTCAGCCCACTATCGACCAGGAAGGCAGACAAGGGCAGCAGCAGCAGGATGCCGCGCGACGGTTGGCCCAGCCCTGCCAGGGCGGTCACCAGCAAGGCGGCGAGCGCGAACCCCAGTGCCCCGCTCCCGACGTCGCCGAGGAAAATCCGCGCCTTGGGGAAATTGAACGGCAGGAATCCCAGGCAGGCAGCGGCCAGCGCCAGGGTCAGCCAAAACCAGCTACCGCCGAGTACGAAAGCCAGCCCGACCGCCACCAGGGTGGCCTGGCTGGCGGCGATGCCGTTGATGCCATCCATGAAGTTCCAGATGTTGGTCAGGACCATGACAGCAACGAACGCAATCACCGCCATCGACAGGTCCCCCCATGTACCGGCGACGGCCAGGGCAAATATGCCGGCCGCCATCGCCTGCACGCCCAACCGCAGCCACGGCGACAACGGCCGGTGATCGTCGATCATCCCCACCCCGGCAACCAGCAGCAGCCCCATGGTGAATCCAGCGATCAGGATGAACTGGTGTGGATTGCGCCAGCCAAGCACGCATGCGGCGACCAGCAATGCGATGACGATGGCCACGCCGCCGCCGCGCGGCGTGGGGACATCGTGGCTGCGACGCTCGCCTGGGTGGTCGAGAAGGTCGCGCCGTAGTGCATAGCCGCGCGCCATCCACGTGCCCGTCAAGCCGATGATGAAGTGCAGGGAAAGCCAGAACAGCATGTTGCTCAGACCACCGCGTAGTTCAACAGCGGCTTGACCGTGCCCCATTCCTTGCAACTCGGGCACTGCCAATGGTGGCTGCGCGCGCCGAAGCCGCAACGCGTGCAGCGGTAACTCGGATTGCGCACGAGCAATTGGTCGGTGATGTGCTTCAGGTCATTCAAGGTCGCCAACGGGTCAGCCCGCTCCGCCAGCGTGAGGTCAATCAGCGCCGCCTCGCCGCGCACCGAAGGACGATCCTTGAGTTGACGCGCCAGATAGGCGCGGGCTGCGGACACGCCTTCATCCGCTTCAACCATCTGGGTCAGGGCCAGCACGGGTGCGATGCCGCGATAGTGTTCGCACATCTCCGCCAGGAAGGCTCGCGCGCCCGGGTTGTCACCAACGCGCTCATAGGCGGAAAGCAGCGGCGGCAGGATTTCCGGCAAGTAGTCGGGATCGGCGCGTGCGACCCGCTCGAAGGCGCGGATCGCGCCGGGGTCATTGCCGGCATCGAGTTCGATGCGCCCTTCGATCATGCCCGCGCGCACCGAATTCGCGTCGGCTTCGTATGCGCGCGCGGCCGCCGCACTTGCGGCTCCGGTATCGCCCGCTGCGCGCTGGCGCTCAGCGACCTCGCACTCGAATTGCGCGATCAGCTTGCCCATCGGCTCGCCCGTGGCGGCTTCGTAACGGCGCGCATTCTCGATCGCCTTGTCCCAGTCGCGTTCCGACTGGTAGATGCCAATGAGATGCTTGAGCGCCAGCGGCGCCATATCCAGCGCGACCAGGTCACTGAAGACCGTTTCAGCACGATCCAGCAGGCCGGATCTCATGTAGTCCTCGCCAAGCGCCAGCAGCGCCTGCACTTTCTGCTGGTCGCTCAGGCCGGGACGCTGCACCAGCGCCTGATGCAGGCGGATGGCGCGGTCGACCTCGCCACGGCGACGGAACAGATGCCCCAGGGCCACCTGGGTTTCAAAGGTGTCCTTGTCGAGTTCGGCGATATGCAGGAACAGTTCGATCGCCTTGTCGGGCTGTTCGTTGAGCAGGTAATTCAGTCCACGGAAGTACGTGGTCGACAGCTTGCTTACCTGGCTGTCGCTGTGGCGCTCACCACCGCGACGACCGATCACCCAGCCACTGACGGCGGCGATGGGGAGCAGGAGGAAGAACCAGAACCATTCGTTGATGAATTCCATCGATCATGCCCTGGTAGTGGAAGGTGCTATGGCCTGGCGCTCGCAGCGAGCCAGCCGACGCCGTAATGGCAGGACGACGCTGGTTGCAATCGCCGCCCCTCCGAGAACCACGCCCAGCAGCAACGCAACCAGCAGGGCCACGCCAAGCATCGTCGGAATACGCGCAGCGCCGAGATCGATGGTCGCCGCCTGGCGGTTCAATGCGCCCACGATCGCACCCAGTGCGATGCAGGCAAACGCAATCAGCAGGCGTAGCACGCGCATGACGGCCTCCAACGGCCATGTCGTCATTGACGTAGCTTAACGGACGCGTTGCGACGAAGCGACGCGCAATCAGGCGAAATCGAAGCCCGGGGCCTTGCATGCACCCGGCACTACAGCGATGGATGGACTCACGGGCGCGTGATGTGCCCCTGCCGGCTCAGTCGTTCTCTTCGACCGGAATCACGCCGCTGACGCGTTCGCGCAATTCCTTGCCTGGCTTGAAATGCGGGACATGCTTGCCCGGAAGGGCGACCGATTCACCCGTCTTCGGGTTGCGGCCCAGGCGCGGCGGGCGGAAATGCAGGGAGAAACTGCCGAAGCCGCGGATTTCGATCCGCTCTCCGCTGGACAGTGAGCCGCCCATCATTTCGAGCAGGGCCTTCACCGCCAGATCCACGTCGTCACCCTTCAGGTGCGCCTGACGCTGCGACAGGATCTCGATCAGTTCGGACTTGGTCATGACGTGGCCTTACTCCCCTGACTTGCCGGAGGACGCACCCCTTTGCGCCTCCTTGACGACCCTGCAATGACACGCTGCGCGCTCAATGCAGGACCGGCTTACAGCCCGAAGGCGACCCGGACTGCCGGGCCGCCTTCGTTGTTTCAACTACCTCAACGAAGCAGCGATTACTCGCCCTTGTTGCCCAGCTGTTCGCGCAGCAGCGCGCCCAGCTTGGTGGTACCACTGGAAGCATCGGCGGCCGCACGGTTGTAATCGGCCAGGGCTTCGGCCTGCTCGGCCTGGTCCTTCGCCTTGATCGACAGCTGCATGCTGCGACCCTTGCGATCGGTGCCCACGATCTTCGCTTCGACTTCGTCGCCGACCTTCAGCACCTTGCTGGCATCGTCCACGCGGTCGTGGGAGATGTCGCGCGCGGCGATGTAGCCTTCGATGCCGCCATCGAGTTCGATGGTGGCGCCCTTGGCGTCGACTTCCTTCACGATGCCCTTGACGATCGAGCCCTTGGCGTTGGTCGCCACGAACGTACCCATCGGGTCCTGTTCCAGCTGCTTCACGCCGAGCGAGATGCGCTCGCGTTCCGGATCGACGGCCAGCACCACGGCTTCCAGCGTGTCGCCCTTCTTGAAGTTGCGCACGATGTCTTCGCCGGTGGTGTTCCAGCTGATGTCGGACAGGTGGACCAGGCCATCGATGCCGCCATCCAGGCCGATGAAGATGCCGAAGTCGGTGATCGACTTGATCTGGCCCGACACCTTGTCGCCCTTCTTGTGCAGCACGGAGAAGGTTTCCCACGGATTCGAGGTGACCTGCTTCATGCCCAGCGAGATGCGGCGGCGCTCTTCATCCACGTCGAGGACCATGACCTGCACTTCATCGCCGACCTGGACGATCTTGCCCGGGTTGACGTTCTTGTTGGTCCAATCCATTTCGGAGACGTGCACCAGGCCTTCGACGCCCGGCTCGATCTCGACGAACGCGCCGTAATCGGTGACGTTGGAGACCTTGCCGAACACGCGGGTGTTGGCCGGGTAGCGGCGCGCGATGTTGTCCCACGGATCCTCGCCCAGCTGCTTGAGGCCCAGCGAAACACGGTTGCGCTCGCGGTCGTACTTGAGCACGCGGACGTCGAGCTCGGCGCCGACTTCCACGACTTCGGACGGATGACGCACGCGCTTCCACGCCATGTCGGTGATGTGCAGCAGGCCGTCGATGCCGCCGAGGTCGACGAACGCGCCGTAGTCGGTGAGGTTCTTGACCACACCCTTCAGCACGGCGCCCTCGACCAGCTTCTCAAGCAGCTGCTCGCGCTCTTCCGAATGCTCGCTCTCGACCACCGCGCGGCGGGAGACGACGATGTTGTTGCGCTTGCGGTCCAGCTTGATGAGCTTGAACTCGAGTTCCTTGCCTTCCAGGTAGGACGAGTCGCGCACCGGGCGCACGTCGACCAGCGAACCGGGCAGGAAGCCACGGACGTCCTTGATGTCGACGGTGAAGCCGCCCTTGACCTTGCCGCTGATGCGGCCGGTGATGGTGGCGTTGGCCTGCAGGGCCTCTTCGAGCTCGTCCCACACCATCGAACGCTTGGCCTTCTCGCGCGACAGCACGGTTTCGCCAAAACCATTCTCGATGGAGTCGAGGGCAACCTTTACTTCGTCGCCTTCAGCGACGTCGATTTCGCCGGCGTCGTTACGGAACTGTTCGATCGGCACGATGCCTTCGGACTTGAGGCCGGCGTTGATCACCACGACATCGCCGCGAACTTCGACGACGGTACCGATGACGATGGAGCCCGGCTTCAGCTTGGCCAGATTGGTCTGGCTCTGTTCAAACAGTTCGGCAAATGATTCGGTCATTGAAAAATACTCGGTTGAACACACGGGTCGCAGACGGGGGACGGGGACTTCACAGTCCACCAGGATCCGGCGACCCACCCGTTGTGCGGCGCGAAGGATTCGCACCTGTGGATGGACCCGCCGCGGGATTGCGACGGGCATTCTTGTCTGCCGCGCGAAGCGCTCAGTGCCGTGGCAACAAGCCCAGCACCTGCTCGACGACCGCTTCGATTCCCAGCCCCGTGGTGTCGATGCGGACGGCGTCATCGGCCGGCCGCAGCGGCGCTACGGCACGCTGGGCGTCACGGGCATCACGGGCGAGGATCTCCCGCAGCAGACCGCTCAATGTAACCGAAACCCCTTTTTCCATCAACTGCTTATAGCGTCTTTCTGCCCTTTCCTCGGCACTGGCGGTCAGGAAGACCTTGTGGGCGGCATCGGGGAAGATGACCGTCCCCATGTCCCGACCGTCGGCCACCAGGCCGGGCGGCTGGCGGAAGGCACGCTGGGCATCCTTGAGTGCAGCCCGGACCTCGGGGATCGCGGCGATGGCCGAGGCGGCGGCGCCGGCGGTTTCGGTGCGCAACTCATCGGTGGCGTCCTGGCCGTTTACCAGCACCCGCAACTCGGTGCCGGTTTCGCGGAATTCGACCTGGGTATCGAAGGTGCAGCGAACCAGGGCGGAATGGTCATCCAGGTCGATCGCGGCCCAGCCCGCAGCGACGCCGACGGCCCGGTACAGCGCCCCGGAATCGAGGTAGTGCCAGCCCAGGCGCTGGGCGACGAGGCGGCTGATGGTGCCCTTGCCGGAACCGGAGGGACCATCGATGGTGAGGACGGGAATGGGTTCGTTCATCCAGCCATTATGCTGGCAGCGCCTTGAAAGACGGTGCTCCCGGCGCCCCTGATGTGAGGCGAGCACGCAACCACTTGATCCTCCGGCGATTTGTCCGCTAGAATTGCGGGCTTCGTTTCGCACCACTCCGTTTTTCCACCCTTACGTATTCGTCCGAGGTCTGTCATGAAGGTCCTGTCCTCCCTCAAGTCGGCGAAGGCCCGTCACCGCGACTGCAAGGTCGTTCGCCGCCGTGGCAAGGTCTTCGTGATCTGCAAGTCGAACCCGCGTTTCAAGGCGCGTCAGCGCTGATCCGACGCTTCGCCTGCCCGACAGTCGTCGGGTAGCGAATTCGACAGAAGGGCCGCCGCAAGGCGGCCTTTCGCGTTTCAACACGCGGCTCCACGGAGACGCCGGCGAAGCACCGGCATGCCGAACCGTGACGGCGTCTTGCTGCCGACCCGCGCAGGCTTATGCGTACAATCGCCCGTCCACTGGGGAGTGCCACGCCATGAAAGCTCGTATTGCTGCCGTCCCGATGTTCGCCCTGCTGGCCATTGCCGGCGCCGCCTCGGCCCAGACCGAGACCGAAGCGCCTCAAGTCGACACCACCACCAGCGCCGAAACCACCACCAGCACCGATACCACCGGCAGCACGCTGCTGATCGAGCGAGTGCAGGAGGAAAACAAGGCAGCGATGCCGGTCCGTGGCCAGACCATGGCCGAGGTCGAGGCCAAGTACGGCGCCCCCACTGAAAAGCTCGATCCGCGCGGCGGCCAGAAGCGCCAGTGGCCGACGATCAATCGCTGGATGTACCCCAGCTTCACCGTGTACTTCGAGAAGAGCCGCGTGATCGACGTCGTCGCCAACAAGGCCGACGCAGAGGAAATCGGCCCGAAGCCGCCGATCAAGTAACCGGGCCCTCGGCCCGATGATTTAACATTCCCCACCCGCGCGCCGGCTTCGTCCGGCGCCGGGACGGCATTGTTTCTCCGCGGGCCGTCATGGCCCGCTTTGCGTTTGCAGGCACCCATGAACCCAGCTTCCACAGCGCGTTTCCCCGCGGAATGGGAACCCCAGTCCGCCATCCTGATCGCCTGGCCCCATGCCGATACCGACTGGGCCGAACGCCTGGGTGATGTCGAGGAAACCTACATCGCGCTGGTTGCGGCCATCACCCGCTTCCAGCCAGTGCTTATCTGCGTCGCGGACGACGACCTGCAGACGTACGCGGAAGCCCGCCTGCGGTCGGCACGGATCGACCTGTCTCGCGTGCGCTTCGTGCCGGCCGAGTACGACGACACCTGGCTGCGCGATTCCGGGCCGATCTCGTTGAAAGACGGCAACGGCTTCCAGCTCCTCGATTTCCGTTTCACCGGTTGGGGCGGGAAGTTCGAAGCCAGCCGCGACGACCAGTTGGTCGAGCACCTCGACCAGACTGGAATATTTCTCAACAGTTCACGGCAACCTATTGATTTTGCTTTGGAAGGCGGTGCCATCGAAACCGATGGTGACGGCACGCTGCTGAGCACGTGGCGGTGCTTGCAGGAGCGCCATCCGGCGGCCAGCCGCGACGACATCACCCGCAAGCTGGCGGGCTGGCTGCGACAGGACCGAGTCCTGTGGCTGGATCACGGGTACCTCGAGGGCGACGACACCGACGCCCACATCGACACCCTCGCCCGCTTCGCCGCCGCGGATGCCATCGTGTTCCAGGCCTGCGACGACCCGGCGGATTCGCACTACGCCGGGCTCGACGCGATGGCCAGGGAAATCGCGGCGCTGCGTACCCGCGACGGCAAACCCTACCGCCCGTTTCCGTTGCCCTGGGCCAAACCCATCATCGACCAGGATCGACGACTGGCCGCCAGCTATGCCAACTTCCTCATCATCAACGGCGCAGTACTGATGCCCGCATATGGCGATGAAGCCGATACCCGCGCGCAGGCGGTGCTGGCCGAAGCCTTCCCCGACCGCGAGATCGTCCCGGTGCCGTGCCGTCCACTGATCTGGCAGAACGGCAGCCTGCATTGCATCACCATGCAGTTGCCGAGTGGACTGCTGGGCTAACGCCCAGCAATCCCCCAAAGTTTGCTGAGCAACTTTGGGCCCCGCTCCATTTCCTCCAATCCCCATTCGTGCCTTCGGCACGAATCGCCCCTTACCAAGGGGCTTACTTACAATATGTCCGCGCCCTCCTGGACTTGCAGACCGATGAAAAAAACCACCCTGCCCGTTGCCCTGATCCAGGAACGCAACCATGGCGATGCGGATGCCAACCTGTCGGTGATCGAGGCCCGCGTCGCCGAGGCGGCCAAGCGCGGCGCACGCCTGGTCCTGCTGCAGGAACTGCATAACGGTCCGTACTTCTGCCAGCACGAGTCGGTGAGCGAATTCGACCTGGCCGAAACCATTCCGGGCCCCAGCACCGAACGTCTGGGCAAGCTGGCGAAGCAGCATGGCGTTGTGCTGGTCAGTTCGCTGTTCGAGAAGCGCGCCACCGGCCTGTACCACAACACCGCCGTGGTCTTCGAGAAGGACGGCTCGACCGTTGGCAAGTACCGCAAGATGCATATTCCGGACGATCCGGGTTTTTACGAGAAGTTCTATTTCACGCCGGGCGACATCGGCTTCGAGCCGATAAATACCTCGGTGGGCCGACTTGGCGTCATGGTGTGCTGGGATCAGTGGTATCCCGAAGGCGCGCGCCTGATGGCGCTGGCTGGCGCGGAGTTGCTGCTATACCCGACCGCGATCGGTTGGGATCCCGAAGACGAGCAGGCCGAGAAGGATCGCCAGCGCAACGCCTGGATCCTCAGCCATCGGGGCCATTCCGTCGCCAATGGCCTGCCGGTTCTGTCGTGCAACCGCATCGGGCATGAAGCCTCGCCGTTGGGGACGTCGGGAATCCAGTTCTGGGGATCCAGCCATGTGCTGGGACCGCAGGGCGAATTCCTCGCCGAAGCCAACCAGAACGAGCCGGAAATCCTCATGTGCGAAGTCGACATGGAGCGCAGCGAGCACGTCCGCCGCATCTGGCCCTTCCTGCGCGACCGCCGTATCGACGCATACGGCGACCTGCTCAAGCGGTACCGGGACTAGACCCCGCCAGCGTGACCCGCCAGCGGGCGGCCTTCCTTCGTCCGACGAACGGCAGACATAAAACGATCGGTCGTGCTATTTTCCCGGCATGACCAGCCTGACCGCCACCAGCAAGGGCGCCGCCACCCGCGACGCGATCATCGAGCGGGCCTACGAGATCGCCCGTTTTTCGGGCGTGGAAGGGCTTTCGATCGGCCCCCTGGCGCAGGCGGTCGGGATGTCGAAGAGTGGCGTTTTCGCCCATTTCGGCTCGCGTGAGGACCTTCAGCTTGCCGTGATCGAATCGGCGGCCACCCGCTTCGCCGGGGCGGTCCTGCTCCCAGCCCTATCGCAGCCGCGCGGTTTGCCGCGCCTGCGCGCGGTAATGCACCACTGGTTCGAATGGGTGCGCGGCAATTCCGGCGGATGCGTACTGCTGGGCTCGGTGACCGAGTACGACGACCGTCCGGGCGTGCTGCGCGACCACGTGCTGCTCAACGAACAGCGCTGGCGTACCGAACTGCGCCGCGCCATCCAGCTCGCCATCGACTGCGGTCACCTGCGCGATGGCGACACCGACCAGTACGCGTTCGAGCTCTATGCCATCCCCCTCGCCGTTCACCACGAATCCGGGCTGTTCGGCTACGAACAGGCCCGTCGCCATGGCGACACCGCCGTCGAGCGCTGGATCGCCAATCACTCCCCCACTGCCTGATCGCTGATGAGGTGCCCCATGCCTGCTTCCTTGTCCAAAATTAGCACGACCGTTCGCACCGCCGTTCCGCTTTACGCGTTGCGGCTCGAGTTTCTCCTGGGCGGCCCGATTGCCCCCGAGGCCATGGCCCGCAGGGCCGGCGAACTATTCACGCGCCCGTTCCGCTCCGCACGCGAGCGGGCATTGGTTGCACCGACCCTCGGCGCGGCCGAACTCGAACTCAACGTCGATGGCACGCCGATCCATGCCTATGTGTGGGGTGATCCCAGCAGGCAGCCCTATGTCCTGTTCGCCCATGGCTGGTCGAGCTACGGCACGCGGGTCGCCTCCTGGCTTAAACCGCTCCGGGACGCCGGCTACGCCGTGGTCGCCTTCGACCAGGCCGCGCACGGCCGCAGCGGCGGCACGCACACCACCCTGCCCGATTTCACCTCCCATCTGCTCGCGGTGGGCCACCACTTTGGCCCGGCGGCCGCCGTCATCGGGCATTCGCTTGGCGGCGCGGCGACCGCGCTTGCGCTGGCACGCGGACTTGAGGCGCAACGCGCCGTGCTGATCGCACCGGCAGCGGACCCGCTTGCGGCCGTAGAACGCTTTTCCCGTTTCGTCTGGCTCGCGGGTTCCGTCGGGCGACGCATGTTTGCGGGTTTCGAGCAGGCCATGCAGTTCGACGCCGGCGAGCTGCAGGCGCACAACAACGCACCGAAAATCGCGCGGCCGGCGCTGATCGTGCACGACGTGGAGGACCGCGAAGTCCCGTGGTCGGAAGGCGAGCGCTACGCGCGGTTCTGGCGCGATTCACGCCTGTTGAGCACCCGTGGCCTGGGCCACAACCGCGTCGTCGACGACGCCGGCGTCATCGCCGCCACGCTGCGCTTCCTGCGGGGAGAAGCGGTTGGCGACCGCGTCGTTTCCAGCCCCAACCTGCCCTACGGGTTTGCCTGAACCGTTCGGCACGGAATGCCGGCGCGGCACCGGGCACCGCTGCGCCGGAACGACTATGCTGCGCGACCACCGGGAGAATCCCGGCGTTCCGCAGCAAGCCGACCCATCGATGACCGCTGAAACCCTCTCAACGACCGAAAATTTCCTCGCCACGCAGCCGCATGCCATCGTCGAACGCGACGGCGTGCGCTACACCCTCCTCGGCACCGCGCATGTCTCACGCGCCAGTGTCGACGCGGTGAAGGAAGCCGTCGGCAGCGGACGCTTCGATGCCGTCGCGGTCGAACTCGATCCGCCGCGCCTGCAGGCGCTGACCGATCCCGAAGCGCTGGCCAAGCTCGACCTAATCCAGGTGATCCGCACCGGGCGCGTGGCGATGTTCGCCGCCAACCTGGCATTGTCCGCCTACCAGCGCCGCCTCGCCGAGCAGCTCGGCATCGAGCCCGGCGCCGAACTCAAGCAGGCGGTGCTGGAAGCACGCGAGCGCAACCTGCCGGTACACCTGATCGACCGCGAAGTCGGCCTTACCTTCAAGCGCGCCGCGGCGAAGCTGGGGTTCTGGGGACGCATGAAGCTGGGCAGCGGCCTGGTGACCGGCCTGTTCGCCAATGAAGAGGTTGGCGCGGAGGAAATCGAGAAGCTCAAACAAGGCGACATGCTCGAGGCGAGCTTCAGTGAATTCGCCAGCAGCAGTCCCGAGCTGTACGAGGGCGTGATCGCCGAGCGCGACCGCTACATGGCCGCGCGCCTGCGCGAAACGCATGGCGATGCGCGTGAAGTGCTTGCCGTCGTCGGCGCCGGTCACCTGCAAGGCCTGGCACGGCACCTGCGCGAGGAAACACGCGACCCGGCGGCCATCCGCGAGGAACTGGAAGTCGTGCACCGCAAGAGCAAGGTGCCGTGGTTCACGCTGGTGTTGTCAGCGATCCTGCTGGCCGGTCTGGTCTGGGGCTTCAGCCACGGCGGCCTGAAGGTAGGCACCGACGTGCTGTTGCAGTGGATCGCGATCACCGCGAGCCTCACCGCCGTAGGCTGTGCGCTTGCCGGCGGCCACCCGCTGAGCATCCTCGCCGGCGCCGCCGCGGCCCCGTTCAAGCCGTTCCGGCCCGCGATGCCGTCTGGCGCCTTCAGCGCCCTGGTCGAAGCCCGACTGCGCAAGCCGACTTACGCCGACTTCCTCGCGTTGCGTGAGGATGCCCAGACGCTGCGCGGCTGGTACCGCAATCGCGTCTCGCGGGTGCTGCTCAACTTCATGCTGACCTGCTTCGGCACGATCGCGGGCGAGTGGATCGGCCTCGCGCGCATCCTGGGCAGATTCGTTGGATGAAGCCAGGACGGCGGACGAATCCGCCGTTCCTTCGGGCACCCAAGGCAAGACCAGCCCCTGCAGTTCTGCAGCTGGGCGTTGTCCGCAGCGTCCTTGCTCCCCCTATCAATGCGCCTCCATCGACGGGGCGCGCGGTGCGCAGCACGAAGCCCGGCTGAGGCGCAGCGCATCGGCCAGCGCGTCTGCATGTCTTCGTAACCTGGCCTGTGATGAGCACAGCCATCTGTCACCTCGATCGGGTGACTGCGGGAATTACGACCGCCTGATGCGAACGGGGCGGAACCGCATCAGCGGAACCGCCCCGTGATGCACGCCTAGTCGACGTTGATCGCGGCGACCGAAGCGCCCGGCACCGAAACATCCGACTTGCCGCGGGCACGCTGGATGACGCGGGTCGTACCGGCGCGCAGGTCGTCGAGGATCGCGTAGATGGTCGGCAGGAACAGCAGGCTGACGATCGTCGAGAACGCCAGTCCGCCGGCTATGGCACGCGCCATCGGGAAGTAGGCCGGGCCATTGCCGCCCATCTGCGTGCCGCCGATCGCGATCGGCACCATCGCGAGGATTGCGGTGCCCATCGTCATCAGGATCGGGCGCAGGCGCTCCTTGCTGCCCTCCACCAACGCCTCCGTGCGCGACATGCCACGCCGGCGCAGGTTGTTGATGTGCTCGATCATCACGATGCCGTTGTTCACCACCACGCCCATCAGCACCAGGATGCCGATGAAGGCCATGATGTTGAATTCGGTATTGGTGATCCAGAACAACCAGAACACGCCGAACACCGAGAACAGCACGCCGCTCATGATCGCCGATGGGAACAGCAGCGACTCGAACACCGCCGCCATCACGATGTAGATCAGGACCAGGGCGATGCCGAGGTTGAACAGCATCTGGCCCATTGCCTCATCGTCGTCACCGAAACCGCCGCCCTCGAAGGTGTAGCTGTAGCCGGCCGGGAACGATATCGACTTCAGCGTGTCCTCGATGGCCTTGCGCGCCTCGGGCATGGTCACCTTGTCCGGCAAGCCTGCCGTGATGGTCAGCGTGGTCTGGCGGTTGGCGCGCTTGATCGAAGTCGCGGCCGGCGTGACCTTGACATCCACCATGGCCAGCAACGGCACGTTGCGGCCGTCCGGCGCACGCACGGTGAACGAGGCGATGTCCTCGACGCCGTAATTGTCCGCACCGGCAAAGCGCACCCACACCGGCACCTCGTTCTCGCCACGGCGGAACTCGCGCAGCGGCGCGCCACGCAGGGCCAGGCCCACGAACTGCGACACCTGCTGCGCGCTGAAGCCGAAGGCCGCCGCACGCTCGCGGTCGACGCGCACGTTCAGTTCGCTGTTGGTATCGCCGATATCGACGCGGACATCACGCAGCTCCTTGCGCTTGGACAGGATGGGCACCAGGTCGCGGCCGAGTTCCGACAGTGTCTCGGTCGAGTCGCCGACCAGGTATACCTGCGCCTTCTGGCCCGGCCCGCCACCTCCACCCGGACCTCCCTGGTCGCCCGCGCCGATGGTGGCGCGCGCCGACTTGGGCAGTTCCTTGCTGATGGCGTCCACCAGCGGCTTGATCGAACCGGCGTCGTCGGCGAACGTGACGCGCGTTCCCGCAAAGCCCTGCTCGCTGTACCAGGAATAGATCTGCTCGATGTGGAAGCGCTTGCGGTTGGCGTCGAAGAAGTTCTCGACCCGCAGCACTTCGTCCGACATCTGTTCCTTGGTGTAGCTGCCGTTCCACTGGTAGTAGAACTCGGTTTCCTTGCCTTCCTCGCCGCCGAACATGTTGACCTTGGTCAACTTCATCGGCACGAAACTCACCGCGATGATCAGCAGGATGCCCAGGATGCTCTTGCCACGATGTTCCAGCGTCCAGCGCAGCAGTCCGGCGTACTTGCGCTGCATGCGCGGGATCAGGCCGCCGTCGCCCTTAACCGCCGGCGGCGTCTTCAGCCGCGCGGAGATCATCGGGATGAGGCTCACCGCCACCAGCCACGAGGACAACAGCGACACCGAGATGGTGATCGCGATCTGCGCCATGTAGATGCTGAGGAAGTTGCGCTCGCCGAAGAGGTTGGGCACGAACACGATGCAGTGGCACAAGGTGCCCGCCGACAGCGCGATTGCGACGTGGCGCGTGCCCAGGATCGAAGCCAGGCGCGGCTGGCCGGGCATGCGCTCGCGTTCCTGGTAAATGCTCTCCACCACGACCACGGCGTTGTCGACCAGCATGCCGACCGCCAGCAGCAGGCCCATCATCGACAGGATGTTCAGTGTGACGCCGGCGAAGTACATGAAGCCCAGCGTCATCACGAAGCAGATCGGGATCGCCAGGGTCACCATCAGCGTCGACGGCCAGTGGCGCAGGAAGAAGAACAGCACCGCGATCGACAGGATCAGGCCGATGCCGCCCGCTTCGGCGAGCTCCAGCAGCGACGTGGTGACGTTGTCGCCCTGGTCCTCGATGATCTTGACCTGGATGCCGGCCATCACCGGTTCCTTGCGGATCCGGTTCACTTCGGCCAGCGCGTTCTTCGACACATCGACCAGGTTGGCGTTGCGCTCCTTGAAGATGTCCAGGCCCACGGCAGGGTGTCCGTCCAGGCGCCGGCCCATGTCCATGCGCGCCGGCTTCAGCCGCACCTGTGCGATGTCGCCCAGGCGCACGCCGCTGGTGACCACCACGTCGCGCAGCTGCTGCAGGTCGGTCAGCTCACCGACCGGCTGCACCCGCAACCGGCGCCCACCGTCTTCGATCTCGCCCGCGGAGACCGAGAAGTTCAGCGCCTGCAGGCTCTTGGTGAGGTCGTTGAGGCCGATGTTGTGCGCGGTCAGGCGATCCGGCTCGATCGCGATCTCGACCTCGTTGGCCGGCGCACCGGAAATCTCCACCCGCGCCACGCCCGCGATGCGCTCCAGCGGCCGCTTGAACTCGCGCTCGATCAGGTCGTAGGCGCCGACGAGGTTCTGCGACTCGCTGGCCAGGCGTACGCGCAGTACGGGCTGGTCGGTAGTGGAGAACTTCAGCACGAAATAGCGCTGCAGGTCGTCCGGCAGGTCGTCGCGGATCGCATCGATTCGCTCGCGCGCCTCGGAGGCAGCGATGGCGACATCGCGTTCCCAGTCGGTGAACTGCATGAACACGGTGGCGCCGTCGGCCTTGGCTTCTGACTCGATGCGCTTGATGCCGCTCATGGTCGACATCGCTTCCTCGACCGGACGCAGCACGTTGCGTTCGACTTCCTCCGGCGTGGAGCCGGCATAGGGAATCTGGACGAAGATGAAAGGCGGCGAGACCTCGGGGAAGGCCTCGAGCGGCAGGCGCACCGCCGCTATGAGGCCCACCACGAACAGCGATATGAAGAACATGATCGCCGTAACGGGCCGCTTGATGCTGAGCTCGGCGATACTCATGCGGATGTGCTCCCCTGCGCCAGGCGGACGATGGTTCGATCGGCAATGGCGAAGGAAATCATCCTGCAGCCTCCGGATCGGCATCGATGGCGGCGGTCACTTCGGCCTTCTCGCGCCGCGCGCGCAGGCCGCGTTCGCGGTAATACTCATCGGCGCGGCGATCCAGCAGGTCGTACACCACCGGGATCACCACCAGCGTCAACATCGTCGAGACCAGCAGGCCGCCGATCACCGTGATCGCCATCGGCGAGCGCACTTCCGCGCCCTCGCCAAGGGCCAGCGCCAGCGGCAGGAAGCCGAACAGGGTGCAGGTCGTGGTCATCACGATCGGACGCAGGCGCGAACGCGCGCCCTCGACCAGCGCATCGCGCTTGGCCACGCCTTCCTCGCGCAGCTGGTTGACCTTGTCGATCAGGATGATCGCGTTCTTCACCACCAAGCCCACCAGCAGGATCAGGCCGATGAACACCACCACCGACACCGGCGAGCGGGTCAACAGCAGCGCCAGCACCGCACCGACCAGGGCCAGGGGGATGGTGAACAGGATGACGAACGGATGCAGCAGCGATTCGAACTGCGATGCCATCACCAGGTAGACCAGGAAGATCGCGAGGCCGAACGCGAACATCAGCGACTTGACCGACTGGTCCAGCTCTTCGCCCTGGCCACCGATATGCATGCGCACGTCGGCACCCAGCGGTTGCTTCTCGACCATGTCCTGCACTTCCTGGACGGCGCCGCCCAAGTCGATGTCGCGCAGGTTGGAGGAGACGATCGCCACGCGCTCCTGGTCGGCACGATGGATCTCGCTCGGACCGGTGGTGGCGATGACATCGGCGACGGAATCGAGCGTAACCTGGCGCGCGCTGCCTGGATTGACGATCAGGTGGCGGATGCTCTCGACCGATTCACGATCCGCTTCCCGGGCGCGCACCAGCACGTCGATCTTGCGGTCGCGGAAGCTGTAGCGCGTGGCGACGTCGCCGCGCACCTTCTTCACCACCACGTCGGCGATCTGGCGCGTGGTCAGGCCCAGCGAGGCCGCGCGGTCCTGGTCGAAACGGATCTGGATTTCAGGGAAGCCCTGCTCCACCGTCGACTTCACGTCGGCATAGTGCGGGTTCTTGCGCAGCATCGCCGCCATCTGCTGGCCGGCCCGCGCGATCGTTGCCTGGTCGGCACCGCGCAACTCGATTTCGAGCGGTGTGGAGAAGCTGAAAAGCTCGGGACGGGCGAAGTTGACCTGGGCGTTTGGATGCCCGGACATGGTTTCCCGCAGGCGCTCGGTTTCGACCACTTCGGTTTTCGGACCGCCTGCTCCAACCATTCGCAGCAATTTGGTGGCGACGCCGTCGGGCCGCATCACGATCGTCAGCTTGCCGATGTTCTCGCCGCTCTCGGTGGGATTGGCATCCAGTCGCGTGCCGCTACCGCTCACGCCGTACAGCACCGAGATGCCGTCGTCCTTGGCGTGCTGGCGCTGCAGTTCGCGCACCAGTGCATCGGTGTCGCGCAACGGCGTGCCGGGCGGCAGCTTGACGGTCATTTCGAAGCGGTCCTGCGCCAGCTGCGGAATCAGGTCGGCGCCGAGCATCGGCACCACCAGCAGCGTGAGCGCAAACACGATGGCGGCCGAACCCAGCACCAGCCAGGGACGGCGCAGCGCCGCCGGCAGCAGCTTGAGGTAACCGCTTTCGGCGCGATGGTACGGCGCCATCGACAGGTCGCTGGCCTTGCGCATGATCGGACCGACGACGGCACTGAGGCCGCGCCAGGCCCGCACGACGAGCCATGCGATGCCGAAGAAGCCACCACGCGAGGCGGCCCCGATGCCGTGCTCCACTGCCGCTACCGGCTTGAGCACGCGCGACGCGGGCGTCCACTTCGGATGCGGCGCCTCTTCCGGGAAGGACATCGGCGCACGTCCCTTGAGCGCGCTCAGCATCGGGATCAGCGTCATCGCCACGACCAGCGAGATCGCGATGGCGAGTGCCACGGTCAATGCCTGGTCGCGGAACAACTGGCCTGCGATGCCTTCGACGAACACCAGCGGCAGGAACACCGCGATCGTGGTCAGCGTCGAAGCGACCACGGCCATGCTCACTTCGCGGGTTCCCGCGATGGCGGCATCGAGGATGCCCAGTCCGCGTTCGCGCGCCTTGGCGATGGATTCAAGCACCACGATCGAGTCGTCGACGACCAGGCCCGTAGCTAGCGCGAGGCCGCCCAGCGACATCACGTTGAGGCTCAGGTCGAGCTGTCCCATGAAGAAGAACGTCGCGATGATCGAAACAGGCAGCGACAGGCCGATGACGAAAGTGCTCCAGCCATCGCGCAGGAACAGAAAGATGATCAGGATCGCGAGGAAGCCGCCGATCACGGCATCCCACTTGACGTCGCTGATGGCGTGGCGGATGAACTGCGATTGGTCGTCGATGGTGGTCAGTTCGACGTCGGCCGGAATCTGGTCCTTGATTTCCTTCAGCTTGGCCTCGATGGCGTCGGCCGTGGCTACGGTATTCGCATCACCTTCCTTGTAGATAGCGAGTTCGACCGTTTCCTTGCCACCGAGGCGGATGATCGCTTCGCGTTCCTTGTAGCCCTGGCGGATGTCGGCGATGTCCTTGAGCCGGACCGGCATGCCACCGGCCACGGAAGAGGAACTCGACGAGTTCGCGCTCTGCACCGACTGCGCGGCCGCCATGGCCGCCGCATTGCCGGTAGCTGCGGCAACGCGCGCCATCTCCGCGGCCGCATTGGCCGCGGCACCGGCGCCGGCGGCCTGCGTCGTCACCAGCATCTCGCGGATTTCGTCGATGGTGGCGAACTGGTTGACGGTACGCACGAGGTAACGCTGCGTACCTTCTTCCAGGCGGCCGCCGGAGATGTTGATGTTTTCCTGCTGCAACCGCTGGATCACGGTGTCGATGGGCAGGTTGAGCTGGGCGAGCTTCTGCTGGTCGATGTCGACCTGGATTTCGTCTTCCAGGCCACCACCGATCTTGACGGCGGCGACGCCATCGACGGGCTCGAGCTTCTTCTTGAGGTCTTCGTCGGCATAGCGGCGCAGCGAGGTCAGCGCCCGGATCGAGTCGCCATCCTGCTTGGAGGTAAGCGCGAGGCGGAGTACCGGCTCGGTCGACGGATTGAAGCGCAGCAGCACCGGCTTCTTGGCTTCCAGCGGCAGTTGCACGACTTCCATCTTGTCGCGCACCTCCAGGCTGGCCTGGTCCATGTCGGTGCCCCAGGCGAACTCGAGCACCACGTCGCTCTGGCCGGTGCGCGATACGGACTTGAGCTTGCGCAGGCCCTTCACCACGCCGACGGCTTCCTCCACCGGCTCGCTGATCAGGGTTTCGATTTCAGTCGGCGCCGCGCCGGTGTACTCGGTGCGCACCGTCAGCGTGGGATAGCTGAGGTCAGGCAGCAGGTTGACCTTGAGGCCGAACAGCGCGATCACGCCGAACAGCACGAAGGTGAGCGTCACCATCGCCACGGTGACGCGGCGACGGGTGGCGAACTCGATCAGGCCGGATGAGGCTTGGGATGTGTGGCTCACGTGAAGCCTCCGGCTCAGCGCTGCGCTGTAGCGGTGGCGGGCGCGGCGGTCTGGTTCTTCGCGCCCGGCTGGCCGATCACCTGCACTTCGGTGCCGTCACGCAGCGCGCTCTTGCCTGCGATCACGACCTGGTCGCCCTGCTTGATGCCGCTGCGCACTTCGGCCCATTCGCCATCCATGTAGCCGAGCTTGACCGGGACGCGAGCGCTCTTCTTGTTGCGCACCACGAACACGGCCGGATCGCTTTCGTCCTCGAGCAGCGCGGCGCGCGGGACCACGAGGGCATCGGCGCGCTGGTCGTAGTCGATCTTGATGCGGCCGAACATGCCCGGACGCAGCTGGTTGCCGTCAGCGAAAGTGCAGACGACACGGAACGTGCCGCTGCCCGAATCCACCACCGGCGCCACGCGGTCGACGGTGCCGGCAAAGCCCTTGCCCGGCAGGGCGTCGACCGCGAGCTGCACCGGCAGCCCGGCCTTCAGCGTGGCCAGTTCGCGCTCGGGCACGTTGAGCACGGCCTCCAGGCGCGACACATCGACGATGCGCAAGATCGGGGTGTTGATCTGCACGAAATTGCCGGACTTGATCGAACGCGAAGCGATCACGCCGGAGATCGGCGCCGTGACGTTGGCGTAGGCAAGTTCGAGGTTCGCGGCCTTGTTGGCGGCGCTGGCGTTCTCGAGGTCGTAGCGCAGCAGGTCGATGTCGTTGGCGCTCATCAGCTTCTGGTCGCCCAACTGCTTGGAACGGGCGTAGTTGGCTTCGAGCTTGCGCAGCTGGGCGGCGCTCTGGGCGGCGATCAGGGCGGTGCGGGCCGAATCCAGGCGGACCAGGGTCTGGCCGGCGTGGACGTACTGGCCTTCCTCGACCAGCACCTGCAGGGCGACGCCCGAGACCTTGGCGATGACCTGGGCCTCGGCGCGGGCTTCCAGGGGCGCGGTGCCGGTGTAGCTGGCCGCCACGGCGCGGCGCGAGGCCTGCGCGACTTCGACCGGGACCGCTTCCGGGCCCTTCTTCTTCGGATCCTTGCCATCGGCGGCCGCTTCTCCAGCACCACCTCCCTTGCAGGCGGACAGGGCCAGCATCCCGGTCACGAGAAGGCTGGCAAACACGGTGGGTACGCGGCTGAGTGGGGTCTGGCGCATGGAATCGGTCCCTGGGGGCAAGCGGTTAATTGCGGGTTTCCGGCTGTTTTGCTGGCTGTATGCCGGTGTTGTACATAGGTATATCACCTACCTTAACGCCAGCCATCCGCCGAAGGTCATGGTGACTGCCGCCACGGCTTTCGCGCGGCCGCTGGTCGGCCGTAACTTGGCCTCCACTTCGGCGTGGCGGCTGCTACATGGATGCAGGATGGTGCACGCGGGTTGCACTGATTCGATGCGGATTCCGGCGCCCGATTGGTATGTACGTTTCTTCGGGAGGGGACGGCCCGCTATACTTTCCGACTTGTGCGCGCCCCCGGGACAACGGATCGGCCGCAATACCTGCTTCACAACGCAGCCCTTCAACAACTCAGCCCTTCGAGAGTGCGGATTACATGATGCGACCGCTGATGATCGCCGCCTGCCTCGCCCTGACTACGGCCGTCGCTTTTGCCGACGAACCGAAGCAGGAGCCGGCCGCCACCACCACCGCGGCAACGCCCGCACCCGCCGCCACGGCCGCCCCGGCTACCCCAGCCATCAAGGGCGATTCCGCCGCCGGCAAGCAGCTCACCTACACCTGCCAGGGCTGCCACGGCATCACCGGATACAAGAACGCCTACCCGAGCTATCACGTGCCCCGTCTCGGCGGTCAGTCCGAGCAGTACCTGCTCAATGCGCTGGGCGAATACAAGAAGGGAACGCGCAAGCACCCGACGATGCAGGCCCAGGCGCAGAGCTTCTCTGACCAGGACATCGCCAACATCGCCGCCTACCTCTCGACCATCAAGTGAGCAGACACCCCATGACGAAGAAGATTCTCGCCATCGCCCTGCTCACCGCGGCCGTCGCCCTGGCTGGCTGCAGCAAGTCCGAAGAAGCCGCCGAAGGCGCCGCTGAAGCGGGCGAGCATGAAGCCAGGTCGTCGTCCGCTGGCCTGCCCGCCGGTAACATTGCTGCCGGCGAAACGCTCGCCAGCACCAAGAACGCCAAGACCGGCCAGGCCTGCGTCGATTGCCACGGTGCCGAAGGCAATGCGCCCATCGATGCGTCCTATCCGAAGCTGGCCGGCCAGTACGGCGACTACATCGCCCACTCGCTGCAGGGCTACCGCGATGGCAAGCGCGAACACGCGCTGATGTCGAGCCAGGCCGCCGGCCTGACCGACCAGCAGATCTCGGACCTGGGCGCCTACTTCAGTTCGCGTACCGGCAACCTGCGCGACCTGCACGGCGTGCAGTAAGCGTCCGGTTGAAGCCAAGCAAAAGGCCCGCATCGCGGGCCTTTTCTTTTTCGGTCGACATCACACACGGGTCACCCGCCCTGCTTCGGCTTCACGCTGCCGTTGTCTTCCTGCAGCTGCGGTTTGAACGGAATATCGGGCGGCGGACGCCCCTCCGCGGGCTGGTCGTTGAGGTTGGGGTCGGAGATGCCGCAACCACCGCCCAGCTGCAGGATCGACACCACGCAGTCGATCTTCTTGTTGGTGCCCGGGATCGGGATCGCCATCTTCTTTATGCCCTTGCGCACCCACTCCGCGAGCAGCGTTTCGCTGGGAATCCAGTACTTGTCGAACGTGGTCGGCTCGTAGCCCGTCGGCTTGCGCTTGAGCCAGGTACCCGAGCGGTCCAGGTCCACGATGCGGTCGTCCAACGTGCCTGGTGGCTGGCCGGTGTTCACCGGTTCCTCGGTCAGCCGAGGCCCGCCCTCGGCGTTGTACAGCCCGAGCGGCTCGCCGCGCTGCCCGCCCGGCACGTTGCGTGTGGAGGCGCCCCAGTCGTCGGCTTTGGCGGGCGTGGGGAAACCGCCGGGCGCCGCTACCGGCTTGGGTCCCCGCCCCGCGCCAGCCGTGGAGGGCGACGTGCCGCCTGGTTGCGCCGGCGTGGGTGCGGTGCCGCTTGCAGCCGGTTTCGGCGCACTACTTGCGCTGGATGCCGGCGCACTACTTGCGGTGGATGCCGGCGCAGTGCCGGATGCGGCGGGATGCGGAGCCGCCGACGTTGCAGCGGACGTCGACGCTGCGGCTGGCGCAGCGGGCGCGGGCACTTCGCGCATGCGCACGCTGGCTTCGGGCGCACGCACGGTCGGTTGTGCGATCGCGGGTGTTGCGACCTTCGGCAACTCCCGGCGCGCGACTGGCGCAGCGACTTCGCGCTGCGCCACCTCGGGAATGCGCGCTTCGATCTGTGGCGCGGTGATCGGTCGCTGCGCCACTTCGCGATGGATCGGCTGCACGGGTTCGGGCACTTCAATGGCGCGTACCGGCGCGGTCGGCATCGCGACTTCGGGCACGGCGATCTGCGCTTGCGCGACGTGCGGCGTCGGCGCGGTCAGCACGAACTCGCTGGCTTCGGGAACAGGCGCACTCACCGCGACGTTCTGCTGCACCGGGGGCGTCGGTGGGAGCTGCGGTTCGGGGACATCACGCTGCGGGACTTCCGGGATGCGTGCTTCGATCGCAGGCGCCGGCGGGGTCGGAACCTGTGTCGCGACGGCTCGTGCTGCCGGCGCGGGAGCTGCTTGCTCCGGAACGGCCGCAGCCTCCGGGGTCTCCTGCGGGGGTTCCTGGCTCTGGCCGCCGCCGACTTCTGCCGGCGTGCCACGGCCGATGAATTCGACCTGCACCACTTCCTCGCCGCGTCGCTTGCTCGCCTCTTCGATGAATTGCAGCTGCGTGTACCAGAACCACAACAGCAGGATGCACAGCACCACGTGCCATACCGCGGTGATTGCGCCGGCGAACCATCGCACCTTGCGGTCTTCCGGCTCGGGCGCATGCCAGTCCTGCCGCCACAGCGTATTGAATGCCTGCCAGCGCGTGAGCTCGCCCATTCGGCGCGGGCGCTCGGCGAGTGGACGCTGCAGGAAGATGTCGACCAGGGCCTGCGCGGTGGCACCGGTGACCGCGCCGACACGCGCCGGCATGGATTCGAACCACTGCTTCCACCCCGGGGGAAATTCACCGGGTGGGCGACGAAGGTGGGAGGGCAGTAACTGCAGCCGCCGCTGCAGAACGAAGATCAGGTCGGCGGCGGTGAACAAGCGCCGCGGTCCCCTCAGGCCGCGTCGCGTGGGATGTAAGGTGCGGCGCCGGTGTCGTGATCGGTCGCGTCACGCACCGCGATCACACCGGGGACCTTTTCCAGCAGGGTCTTCTCGATGCCCTGCTTGAGCGTCACGTCGGCCATGCCGCAACCGTGGCAGCCACCGCCAAAACGCAACACCACCACGCCGTCCGAAGTCACTTCCTGCACCGACACATGGCCGCGATGCTGCGCGAGCTGCGGGTTGATCTCGTTCTCCACCAGCCATTGCACGCGTTCGATCAGGGATGCCGAATCGCCCGGCACCACGCCTTTGATCTTCGGAGCGCGGATCTGCAGCTGGCCGCCGGTGTCGCGGGTTTCATAGTCGATTTCCGCCCCGTCGAGATAACTCACGCTGCCGGCATCGAGCCAGAGGGTGAAGCCCTCGCAATCCACCGCCCATTCGTCGCCCTGCAGGTCCGTGGGCTCGGCAAATTCCAGGCGCACGTCCGCACGCGCGGTACCCGGATTCATTGCCGACAGCCTCACCCCAAGGCCGGGCAGCGCTTCGCGCTCGATCAGCTTGCGGAAGTGAGTCTGGGCGGATTCGGAAATATTGATCATCGGGCTATTCTACCGGGGTCCACGTGGCCTTAAGCCGCCCCGTGCCTACCCTACGACACCGGCCGATGCGTTTTCGTTCAGAACCTTCGTTTTGAAGCGGACGTACCTGCATTCCAGGAAGACTCCCATGAGCGACCTCGTTCCCCTCTCCCAGGCCCATTGCCTGCCCCGCCGCGGCAGCGAACACCGCCTCAGCGCGGCGCGGGTGCGCGAGCTGCTTCCGGAGGTCCCCGGCTGGGAGCTGGTGGAGGATGGCCACGCGATCAACAAGACCTTCGGTTTCAAGAATTACTACGAAACCATGGCCTTCGTGAACGCGCTGGCCTACATGGCCCACCGCGAAGACCACCACCCCGATCTCGGCGTGCACTACAACCGCTGTGTGGTGCGCTTCTCCACGCACGACGTGGGCGGGCTGAGCGAGAACGATTTCATCTGCGCGGCCAAAGCCGAAGCCCTGAAGGGCTAAGCGAGGAACCATGTCCAGCCGGCACTGCTCACCGAAAACCGATGGCGGCAGGGTCCTCCGCGGACCGGGCGCCTGGTGGATGTTGTCCCTGCTCGTCCTGCTGGCTGCCTGCCAGCAAAGCCCGCAGACACAGGAACCTGCGCCGCCGGCACCCACCCCACCGATGGCTCAGGACACGCCGCCACCCGACTACCCTCCGGAATATGCCTGCAAGCGGATCGGCGGCACGGTGGTGCTCGACGTGGCGCTGGCGGCAAACGGTTATCCGGTGAAGATCGACGTCTCCAAGAGCAGCGGCACCAAGGCACTGGACGACCTGGCGGTGACGGCCGTGCACGGCTGGAAGTTCCGGCCTGCCACCGTTCGCGGCAAGCCCGCGCCGAGCAAGGTGCAGGTGCCCGTTACCTTTTCGCCGCCGAATCCGCCGCCGGACGAGTGCAACCAGTACCTGTAGCGGTCCCTGGCCAGGCCCGCGGCCTTCAGGCCAAGCGGTCGAGCACGTCGAGCAATTCCGGCACCAGCGGCGCATTCAACAGATAAGGGGCCTTGCCGCCATCGAGCGCGAATTCGAGCGTCGAGGCATGCAGGAACATCCGTTTCAGGCCGACCTGCTCGCGCAGGCGTTTGTTGGCTTCGGCATCGCCGTATTTGTCGTCGCCCGCGATCGGATGGCCGATGTGCTGCGAATGCACACGGATCTGATGGGTGCGGCCGGTTTCGATGCGCACTTCGCAATAGGACTGCCCGCCGCGGCGTTCCAGCACCCTGAAATGGCTCAATGAGGCCTTGCCGGCGGCATTGACCTGCACGTGGCGCTCGCCGCCCTGGCGCAGGCCGACGTGCAGCGGCGCGTCCACGCTCATCACGCCGTCGGGCATGCGGCCGGTCAGCAGCGCGAGATAGCGCTTGGCGATCCCGCCCTCCTCGCGCATCAGGGCCTGCATCTCGGTGAGGGCCGAACGCTTCTTGGCCATGATCAACAGGCCGGATGTGTCGCGATCGAGCCGGTGCACCAGCTCCAGCGACTGCTCGGGGCGCAGTGCGCGCATGGTCTCGATCGCGCCAAAAGAGATGCCGCTGCCGCCATGGCTGGCGACGCCGGAGGGCTTGTTCAGGGCCAGCAGGCGCGCGTCCTCGAACACGATCGCCGCTTCCATCGCTTTCAGGAAGCCGGTCGGTGGCGTCCCCTTGTCGCTGGGCTCGCCGAGACGGACCGGCGGAATACGCACTTCATCGCCCGCGGCCAGCTTGCGCTCCGCCTTGGCCCGGCCACCATTGACCCGGACCTGGCCCGAGCGCACCAGTTTGTAGACCAGCGAGCGCGGGGCCCCCTTGAGCTGGCCCAGCAGGAAGTTGTCGAGGCGCTGGCCATCACGGTCGTCGGGCACGCGAACGGTGCGCGCGCCCGGGCCGGACGAGGCGGGGGGGTCTGAACGGGTCATAGGATTGGTTGATCTGCTACACTGAGCGCGCGAGATAAGGTTTTGATTTCGCTGGAGTTGCCACAACCCCCGGTCGATCCGGAGGCACGCTTCCAAAAGCCATGCTTTTGAAGGCTTGGGGCCGAAAGCCCCGCTCCTGCGATCCGGTCCGCGCCTGACCACTGCCCTGGGGGCAGCCATGTTAGCAGCGACGGCCCGGCGGAACCGGCTCCCGCCCGGCGGGTCAAACCGCCGTGAGATGAACAACGACCCGTGCGACGGGAGTTGGTAGCGACGCACCGAGGGACGAGCAACAGCGCAATGCCTGGCTCGCCTCCGTACGATCGGTTCCCGCTTCATAGTCGCCGGCCTTAAGGAACAGCAACAAGAAGCGCTCCCGCGGTTTGCCGTGGTGTCGTAGCGCTGGAAATTGAAGCCGACTGCGCGTGCCACGCGCGGTCAAGCAGTTCGGCAGTCGGGCACATCGATGAGATGCAGCCCCGCGCCAGTCGGCTTGCGGTATCCAGAGGCGAAACGCCCACGGCGTTCCGCGCGGCCTGCTTTCGGGCAGGGTGTAGCGCGCGAGGACGCAACAATGAAGCGAATGCTCATCAACGCGACGCAGGCGGAAGAACTGCGCGTCGCCATCGTCGATGGCCAGACCCTGTACGACATCGATATCGAACAGCCGTCGAAGGAACAGAAGAAGTCCAACATCTACAAGGGCAAGATCACCCGACTCGAGCCCTCCCTCGAAGCCGCCTTCGTCGATTACGGCGCGGAACGCCACGGCTTCCTGCCGCTGAAGGAAATCTCCCGCGACTATTTCCAGCCGGGCGTCGACCACAATAAGGCCGGCCTGAAGGAACTGCTGCGCGAAGGCCAGGAAATCGTCGTCCAGGTCGACAAGGAAGAACGCGGCAACAAGGGCGCGGCCCTGACCACGTTCATCTCGCTGGCCGGCCGCTACATGGTGCTGATGCCCAACTCGCCCACCGCCGGCGGCGTCTCGCGCCGCATCGAGGGTGACGATCGCGCCGCGCTCAAGGAAGCGATGGACAAGCTCACCATCCCCGACGACATGGGGGTGATCATCCGCACCGCCGGCGTCGGCCGCGATGCCGAAGAGCTGCAGTGGGACCTCGATTACCTGCTGCAGGTATGGAAAGCGGTCGCCGAAGCCGCGCTGACCAAGCCGTCGCCGTTCCTGATCTACGCCGAATCGCGCCTGATCATCCGCGCCCTGCGCGACTACATGCGCCCGGACATCGGCGAGATCCTCGTCGATACGCCCGAGATGTACGCCGAGGCCCGCGAGTTCGTCGAACAGGTGATGCCGCACAACCAGCGCAAGCTGAAGCACTACACCGACGACACGCCGCTGTTCAACCGCTTCCAGATCGAATCCCAGATCGAGAACGCGTACGAACGCGAAGTACGCCTGCCCTCCGGCGGCGCGCTCGTGATCGACCAGACCGAAGCCCTGACCGCGATCGACGTCAACTCGGCGCGCGCCACCAAGGGCGGCGACATCGAGGAAACGGCGTTCCACACCAACCTGGAAGCGGCCGAAGAAGCCGCCCGCCAGCTGCGCCTGCGCGACCTCGGCGGCCTGGTGGTGATCGACTTCATCGACATGGCCTCGAACAAGCACCAGCGCGAGGTCGAGAACCGCCTGCAGAACGCCCTCAAGCAGGACCGCGCCCGCGTCCAGCTCGGCCGCATCTCGCGCTTCGGCCTGATGGAGATGTCGCGCCAGCGCCTGCGTCCGTCGCTGGGCGAATCCAGCCAGATCGTGTGCCCGCGCTGCGAGGGCCATGGCCGCATGCGCAGCGTGGAATCACTGTCGCTGTCGATCCTGCGCCTGGCAGAAGAACACGCGATGAAGGAGAACACCGGCCAGGTGCTGGTGCAGGCTCCGACCGAGATCGCCAATTACCTGCTCAACGAAAAACGCCGCGCACTGAGCGAGATCGAAAAGCGCCACGACTCGCCGATCGTGATCGTCGCCGACGAGCAGCTGCACACGCCGCACTACGAAGTCACCCGCATCCGCGAAAACGAACTCGGCGAAGAGTCGAGCAAGCCCAGCTACCACCGCGGCACCCCACGCAAGCTGCCGACGCATGCGCTGACCAAGGCCCACCTCAACATCCCCGACCTGCCGGTCGTCACCAACGTCAGGCCGGCCTCGCCCGCGCCGCTGCGCGAACCGCGTGAACCGCGCGAGGCGCCGGTTGCGGCAGTGGTTGCAGCTCC
Organism: Lysobacter sp. P5_B9; assembly: GCF_054049835.1. NCBI lineage: Bacteria > Pseudomonadati > Pseudomonadota > Gammaproteobacteria > Lysobacterales > Lysobacteraceae > Lysobacter > Lysobacter sp. P5_B9. The sequence continues at coordinate 6,167 of NZ_JBFULP010000007.1, read as the reverse complement.
AGCGCCGGTGGCCGCACCGGTGCAGTCGGTCGGCATCGTCGAACGCATCCTCGGCTTCTTCCGCGGCAGCAAGCCGATCACGGTTGAACCGACGCGGGCCGAGCGCGCCGCACAGGGCCGTCCGCAGGAGGGTCGCGGCGATCGCGGTAGCCAACGTCGCGATGAACGCCGCGATGGCCAGGGTCGCGATGGCCGCAATGCCAAGCAGGGACGCGACGGCCGTCGCGACGAGCAGCGTCGCGAAGAGCGCCGTGCCCAGCCGCAGCAGCAGCAACAGCAGCCCAAGCAGCAGAAGCAACAGCAGCCCCAGCAGCAGAAGCAGCAACCGCAACAGCAGCCGAAGCAGAACGCGCCGCGTCAGCAGACCGAGGAGCGCGCGCAGACGCAGGCCCCGCGTCCGCCCCGCGAACAGCAGCAGCCCAAGCCGCAGCAGCCCAGGCAGGAGGCCGTCCAGCCTGAAACCGCTACCGGTGCCGCAACGCCTGAACTGGTGAATGTCGCGCCCGTGATCGCGGTCGCCAGTGCCGCGACGATCGCTGCCGACACCGTGACCACCGCTCCGGTGGAGACGGGTGCACCTGCCCCAATCGAAGCGGGCACGACTGCTGCCGGTAGCGAAGCCGCCGCCGAAGGCGCGGGCCGCCGTCGTCGTGGCCGTCGTGGTGGTCGCCGCCGTCGTCGCGGTGGTGGCGCCGCTGAAGCCGGTGCGAGTTCCGCAGGCGACGCGCTGCAGGATGAAATGATGGCAGGCGACGACTTCGACGCCGACGATGGCGACGACATCGCCGCCGACGGCGACGAACCGACCCCGGTCACTTCGGTGGACCGTGCCCAGCCCGAGTTCGAGTTCGACGACATCGCGCCTGCCAAGCCCGCCAAGCCGGCTCAGACCGCTCAGACGCAGGCGGCCCTGGCCGTGGCGCCTCTCGCTGTCGCGGTTGCCCATGCCATCGACGCATTGCCCACAACACCAGCGCAAAAGACCCCGGCCGACTCCGCCGCCGAGGCCATCAGCGAGGCGCCGCCGACACTGCAGGCCAGCGGTACCGGCGGGACGGGCGAAGTACCGGCCGGCGCCGGGCAACCCGCGGTCGTCGTCCGCGACGAGGTCGTCGAACCCGTGGTCGTCCCGACGCCCGAGTCGGTTGAACCCGAAATCGTCACCGACACCGTTGTCGACGTCGTCGAATCGACGGATGACGCGAGCGCCGTCACCAACACGCTTCCTGGCGACAGCGGCCATGTGGTTGCCAACGTCAGCGCCGAAGTCGAACCCGCCTCGACGCCGGCACTTGGCATCGACGAGGACGAGTCCGCCGGTGCCGCCTCGCAATTGCCGGTGGAAGAACTGCCACGCACGGCGGGCCTGTTCGACGACGTGCCGCAGCCGATCGCACTGCCTCCGGCTGACGCCGCGGCCAGGGCGATCGAGCAGGAAGGTGGCGAACAGCGCATCTGAGCGCTGCCGCCAGGTTCAACAGAAACGGCCGCTCATCGCGGCCGTTTCTTTTTATGGATCACGGCGCGTCCTAGAACGGCAGGGCTGGATCAAGCAGACCGTGCTGCTTCAACATGCGCACCAGCGCCACCGTGTCGCCGATCCCGAGCTTGTCGAACAGCCGCGATTTGTGGGTGTTCACGGTCTTGGGACTCAGGCTCAATCGCTGTGCGATTTCGTTCTGGCGGATGCCCTGCGCCAGCAGCAGGCCGATTTCGAGCTCGCGCGCAGTGAGGCTGTCGATCGGCGTCGCACTGCCGACGACTCCGGACAGTGCGATGCCCCGCGCGACGGCATGGGCGAGATAGCGCTTGCCGCGTGCGACTTCGCGAATGGCATCCAGCAGTTCGTGCGCATCCCCGGCCTTGCCCACGTAGCCCGACGCACCCGCTTCGAGCAGCCTTCGCGGCATCGGCCCGTCCTCGAGCACCGACACGATGATCACGCGGGGACCATGCCCGCCACGCGTCAGGCGCTCGGTGACCTCCAGGCCGCTCAGTCCCGGCAGGTGCAGGTCGCACAAGACAATGTCCGGCCTGAGTCGCCTGATCAGCGGCAAGGCCGCCTCGCCGGTATCGACTTCCCCGATCACTTCGATGTCGGTCTGCGCCGACAGCATCAGGCGCATGCCCGCGCGTACCAGCGCGTGGTCGTCCACGATGAAGACCCGAATACCCATCCTTGTCCTTCCTTGGTTGAAACTCCTTGCGGCCGAGGCTAGCGGGCACGACACGCCCGTGCAACCACCGCGACCGGTCGCCATGGGCGCGTGGAAGACACGGATTCCGTGACTTTTTGTTGCAAACTGCAGGCTCGTCCAACATTCCGCCCGCCATGCGCCCTCACCTCCTCCCTGTCGTCGTTGCCTGCATCCTTGCCCTGCCCGCCTGCGCGCATCCCGCCCAGGAAGCCGCGGCGCCCAACTCCCCCGCGGCCAAAAGCTGGCTGGCCGATGTCGGCGCCATCGCGGATGCCGACGCTACCGCCGGACGGCGCAACGCGATTGCAAGGCGCCTGGACACGCTCGGCATCAAATGGCGTAACAGCCCGTTCGAGATCGAGGGCCAGCACGGCACCAACATCCTCGCCGACGTCGCCGGCGACAGCGCAGCGCCGCTGCTCCTGCTGGGCGCGCATTCGGACCAGGTGAGCAAGGGCGAAGGCGCTACCGACAACGCTTCCGGCAGCGCGACCGTGCTTGCGCTGGCAGAGCGCCTCAAGGCCAGGCCGCTCGCCCACCATCGCGTTGCGATCGCATTCTGGGATCTCGAAGAAAAAGGGCTGCTCGGCTCCAAGGCCTTTGTCGCCGACGGCAGCGTCAAACCCGCGCTATACGTCAACTTCGATGTCTTCGCCTGGGGCGACACGGTATGGATGATGACGCCCGACACCGACGACAGCCTGGCCAACGCAAGCCGCCAGGCTGCAAGTGCGAACGGATTGAAGCTCGCCGCGGGCGAGCACTACCCGCCCACCGATCACCTCGCCTTCCTCAAGTCAGGCTGGCCGGCGGTTTCCTACTCACTCGTCGGCGGCGACGAGATCACGGCAATACTGGCCGCCTATGACGGCAAGAAGCTGACGTCCGTGCCGAAGGTGATGCAGGTCATCCACACCGATGGCGACACGCTGGCACAAGTGGACGCCAATGCAGCGGCGCACGGCGTCGACGCGGTGGAAGCCGCCCTGCGCCGCTGGGATGCGGACGCCACGGTCGCGCCCGCCACCTCGCAATAGGGCGGCTCAGCGCAGCAGCAGCTTGAGCATCTTCGCCGGGAAGCCGACATAGGGCGGCTTCAATTTGTCCGACAGCGTCCAGCGCGCCTGCCGCAGGATCGGCATGGCCTTGCTGAACGTGATGAAGCCATCATGGCCGTGGTAATGGCCCATGCCACTGGCACCCACACCGCCGAACGGCAGGTTGCTGCAGGCGTATTGCAGCAGCGTCTCGTTGACGCAGACACCGCCGGCGACGGTGTTGCCGAGCAGCCGCTCGATCTCGGCGCTGTCGTGGCCGAAATGGTAGAGGGCGAGCGGGCGATCGTGGGCGTTGATGTAGTCGATCACTTCATCGAAGTGGCGATAGGTGCGGATCGGCAGGATCGGCCCGAAGATCTCGTCCTGCATGACCTTGGCGTCGTCGCCCGGTTCGATCACCAGGGTGGGCGGAAGTAGCCGCCTTGCCTCGGCGCGCTGGGCGTCCTTCAACTCCACCAGCGGCATTACTTCCAGGCCGCGTTCGCGGGCGTCATCCAGGTAGCCACGCAAGCGACGGTAGTTGGGCTCGTTGATGATCGTCGTGTAGTCGGACGTGCTTTCCAGGTCCGGATAGCGCGACGCCACTTCCCGGCGCAAGGCCTGCACGAACTCGTCGCGGCGCGCGTGCGGCACGAGCACGTAGTCGGGCGCGATGCAGGTCTGTCCACCATTGAAGAGCTTGCCGGTGGTGATGCGCGCGGCGGTCGTATCCATCGGCGCATCCGAACCGATCACCGCAGGCGACTTGCCACCCAGTTCCAGCGTCACCGGCGTCAGGTTCGGCGCGGCCGCGGCCATGATCTTGCGCCCCACCGACGTCGAGCCGGTGAACATGATGTGGTCGAACGGCAGCGCCGCGAACGCCGCGGCCACGTCGGCGCCGCCCAGGGCCACGGCGACGCGGTCGGGGGGGAACACTTCGGCCAGCAGTTCGCCCAGGAACTGGTTGGTGCGGGGGTTGTACTCGGAAGGCTTCAGGTAGACATGGTTGCCAGCCGCGATGGCGGTCGCCAGTGGCACCAGTGAGATGTTGACGGGGTAATTCCACGGCCCGATCACGGCGACGACGCCCAGCGGCACATGCCGTACCTGCGCGCGCGCGGGCCACAGGCGCCAACCGACGCCGCGGCGTTGCGGGCGCATCCAGCGGCGCAGGTTCGCGATCATGTGGTCGAGTTCGGCCAGCACCGTCATGCCATCGGCCAGCAGGCTTTCATGCGTGGAGCGATGGCCAAAATCGGCGCTGACCGCAGCCGCCATTTCGTCGAGGCGCGCGTGGAATGCCTTGCGCAGGCGTTGCAGGTCATCGCGACGCTGCTGGTAGTCCGGGCGCTGCTTCAACCACGCCTGACGCAGGCGGTGCAGTGTCGGCGCGAGCTCGGAGACAGGGGTGGTGGCGGCGATGTCCATGACGGCAATCCGGGGGGTAGCTACGCCGGAGTATGGCCGAGAAGCGATCACTGCGCAGCCGCATCCATCAGGACGCATCCATCAGGAACGGCGCCGGGATGTCATGGACCAGACCACCGCCGCCCAGCCCCAATGTGCCGACGCGTAACCCGATCGAGCATGGAGCCAACGGCATGCGCCGCCGGATTCAGCTAATGCAGCAATCCGTCGTTGTCACACCAATATCGGACACGCTCCGCCACCGCTTCCCAATGCGGGCAGGTGGGGCTGCGCAATCGTTCCCAGGTTGCCGCCAGGGCCGGTTCGACCTGGTCCCAGTCGCCGCGCGAACACTCTTCATGTGCGACACGAAGAACGGCATTCAAAAGGACTTCATCTCGGTGCGTTGACATGTACGCCATGACTCATTGCCTCTGCAGGGAATGCATCTGTACTGCGCTGTCCGCGGACATTCAACAGATGCAGCGGCCGGAAACTGAACGGCTCAGGTGGAGCACGCCAGAAAATTTGGCGTCAGCGGCGCGCTACAGAGGTCCTGCTCTTTTCCTCGTTCTCGACCATTCCTCTTTATTCAATAAAGAAAGGCAGCTTTCTGGAGTCGACTATCGAACGTACCCGGCGGACACGATTGGGACAGAGGCACTAACCTGCTTCCTATGTGGAGTTACGCGAAACGGATCAATGCGCAGCGATGTAGATGTCACGCAACACATCTCGCTCGAGCGCGAGTTCGTCGAGCCGGTTCTTGACGATGTCGCCCAGGCTGACGATGCCCACGAGCACATCGTTGCTGATCACGGGCAGATGACGCAGGCGTGCGTGCGTCATCATCGACATTGCCTGTTTGAGGCTGGTGTCCGGCGCGATGCTTTCGATGGCACTCTTGATGATCTGGCTCAAGGGGCGTCTGCCCGCCTGCGTGCCATCTTCAGCCACAGCGGCCACGATGTCCTGCTCGGATATCACGCCCACTGGATGCGAACCGCGGGTAACGACCAGCGCGGCAATCTTGTGGGTCGTCATCTTCTGGGCTGCCGCGCCGATTGTGTCGCCGACATCGATAGTGACCACGGCGCCCGACTTGGACTTCAGTAGTTCTTGAATCTTCATGACGAATAATCTCAGGGGTTGATCAGGCTGCGTCCACCAGGACCAGCCCACAGGTTGAGGGTGGAACTCCACACCATCGACATGGCGGAACGGACGGCCTTCGCTGCAAGTTCGCCGTCGACGGTGCGTCAAAGTTTGCGTTGCCAAGCCGGAGCACTAGTCCAATGGGCGTTACAAACTGTTGCGCCGTTAACAACGCCGTGTGCATTGGTCGAGAAAACCGGGCGGATGGCTGTGAGCGCTTGTTCCTAGCGCGCTATTGATTCACCCGTGATCATGGATGCTTGCCGAAGCGTGCTTTCAAGGCTGCGGCGATGGCTTTCTCCTTGCCATTGCGGGCAAGCTCCGTGATGTCTTGCCCGTCCTTCAACGGGTGCTTGCTGAGGTATTG